>NZ_JBIUYQ010000002.1:0-560375 GCF_044744605.1 Kitasatospora sp. NPDC087271 | reverse complement strand
GGCGGGGCGCCCCCCGGGGGGGGGGGGGGGGGGGGGGGTCCGGGGGGGGGGGGGGGGGGGGGGGGGGGGGGGGGGGGGGGGGGGGGGCCGCCGGGGGGGGGGGGGGGGGGGGGGGGGGGGGGGGGGCCCCCGCGGGGGGGGGGGCGCCGGGGGGGGGGCCCCCCCCCGCCGCCGTACGGTCGACGACCGGTCGACCTAGATGAAGCCGTCCAGCTCGCGCAGCAGCGCGGCCTTCGGACGGGCACCGGTGATGGACTTCACCGGCTCGCCGCCCTTGTAGAGGATCAGGGTCGGGATCGAGATGACGCCGTACTGGGCGGCGGTCGCCTGGTTGGCGTCCACGTCCAGCTTGGCGATGGTCAGCTTGTCGCCGTGCTCGGACGCGATCTCGTCCAGGATCGGGGCGACCTGGCGGCACGGGCCGCACCAGGTGGCCCAGAAGTCGACGAGCACGGGCTTGTCGCTGTCCAGGACGTCGGCCTTGAACGTCGCGTCGGTGACGGTGGTGGTGGCGCCGGCCACGGGAACTCCTCGGGTTCGGACGGAGGGGGCTGCTGCCAGGTGAACAACGGGCGGGCCCGTTCTGTTTCGCCCTGGCCGGGGCGGGGGTGTTTCACGTGAAACGGGTGTCACACCCCCGCGGGGGTCGGTCGGTGGCGAGGGGGTCAGACCGCCACGGCGGCGGTGGCCTTGGCCTCCAGGTCGTCCAGGGCGGCGAGGTAGCGCTCGGCGTCCAGCGCGGCGGAGCAGCCGGTGCCGGAGGCCGTGATGGCCTGGCGGTAGGTGTGGTCCACGACGTCGCCGGCGCCGAACACGCCCGGGATGTTGGTCCGGGTCGAGGGCGCCTCGACCTTGAGGTAGCCCTCCGCGTCGAGGTCCAGCTGGCCCTTGAACAGGTCGGTGCGCGGGTCGTGGCCGATCGCGATGAACAGGCCGGTGACGGCCAGCTCGCGGGTCTCGCCGGTGGTGGTGTCGCGCAGGGTGACGCCGCTCAGCTTCGGGTCGCCGTGGATGGCCTCGACCGCGCTGTCCCACTCGAAGCGGATCTTCTCGTCGGCGAAGGCGCGCTCCTGCATCGCCTTGGAGGCGCGCAGGCTGTCCCGGCGGTGGATGATCGTGACGCTCTTGGCGAAGCGGGAGAGGAAGGTCGCCTCCTCCAGGGCGGTGTCGCCGCCGCCGACCACCGCGATGTCCTGGTCGCGGAAGAAGAAGCCGTCGCAGGTGGCGCACCAGGAGACACCGCGACCGGAGAGCTTGTCCTCGTTCGGCAGGCCGAGCTTGCGGTGCTGGGAGCCGGTGGTGACGATCACGGCGCGCGCCCGGTGCACGTTGCCCTCGGAGTCGGTGACGGTCTTGATGTCACCGGTGAGGTCGACCGAGACGATGTCGTCCGGGATCAGCTCGGCACCGAAGCGCTCGGCCTGCGCCCGCATGTTGTCCATCAGCTCGGGGCCCATGATGCCGTCCCGGAAGCCCGGGAAGTTCTCGACCTCGGTGGTGTTCATCAGGGCGCCGCCGGCGGTGACGGCCCCCTCGAACACCAGCGGCTTGAGGGAGGCCCGCGCCGTGTAGAGCGCGGCCGTGTAGCCGGCCGGGCCGGAACCGATGATGATCACGTTACGGACGTCGCTCACTGCATCTCCTGGTTCGCATCGCGACCCGCGCTAGGTGCGGGGAGGGCGGTTCTGCTCCGCCGCCCGGGACAACGACTGACCAGTGTCTCGCATTCCCAGGCGGATCAGTACCAGGCAGTCGCACTGTGGGAGCGGCGCGGCGCCCCGCTCGTCGATCGCATGGGAACGGAGCCCCGATCCCCGGGACCTCCGATCCCCGGGACGTCAACGGGTGGGGACGGTGCGTTGCAGCACGACCGGGCCGCAGCCGGGGGAGCGCAGGTAGACGTCCGCGAACCCGGGCCGGCCGGGCGCCGGGTAGACCAGGACCTCGACCGGGGCGCCCGCGTAGCTGCCGTGGTCGGTGGCCAGCGGCACGCCCTCGGCGGGGGCCGGGCAGGACGGCGGGGACGACGGCGGGGAGGCCTGGGCGGTGAGCTCCTGGCGGCCGTCGGCGGGCATCGCGGCGGAGGGCTTGGCGGGCCCGGTCGGGCGCAGCCCGGGGGCGGTGCCCGACCGGGCCAGCAGCTGCTGGATCTGGGTGGCGAGCTGATCGTCCTGGTAGGTCGGGCCGGCTCCCGCGGCGTGGTCGGCGCGGGAGCTCTGTGCCGTGCCGGGGCTCGCGCCGGTGCCGAGGGAGGCGGAGGCCGGGGCGCCGGCGGACAGGGCCGGGTGCTGGTCGTCCTGGCCGGCCGGGTGCAGCAGCAGGGCTGCGCCGAGGGCGATCGCGGCCAGGGCGGCGGTCGCGCCGAGCAGCAGGCCGGCGCGCCGCCGCCGGGGGCGGGGGCGGCCCGGGCCGGTGGGAGCGGCGGGCCGGGAAGGGGGTGCGGCGGGCGCCGCGGCGGCCCGGGCGGCCGGGGCAGGGGCGGTGGCCCGGGAGGCTGCGAGGGGGGCCTTCTCGGCCTCCTCCGCCGCTGCGGAGGAGGCGGCCGCGGCGAGGGCGGCATCCAGCCGGGCGGCGACGTCGGCGGGCATCGGCGGGGCTTCGACGGCGCCGAGCAGTGCCTGGACCTCGCCGAGCGCGTCGGCGCTCTCGCGGCACTCGGCGCAGCCGTCCAGGTGCCGACGCAGCGTCCGGGCGGCGTCGGCGGACTCGACCAGCCCCTCGGCGAGGTCGGCGAGCTCGTCGACGGAGGGGTGGTCCTCGGCGGGACCGGCGGGGCCGGGGGAGGAGAGGTGGGCCGTCATCGCGTGCTCGCGTCTCCTTCCAGAACCGTCCGACCGGTGTTCGGGCCTGTCCCTGTGACGGTGCCGGTGCCCGTCGGGTTCCCCGGCGCGTTCCGCCGAGGTGGCGGGGCCGCGCCGGGGGCGTTCGGTGTTTCACGTGAAACATCCGTTCCGCCGCCGCTCTCGCGCAGGTGGCGGACCAGCGGGAGCAGCCGGGCCCGGCCCCGGGCGCAGCGGCTCTTCACCGTGCCCACCGGGACGCCCAGCAGCTCGGCGGCCTCGGCGACGGGGTAGCCCTGCATGTCGACCAGGACCAGCGCGGCCCGCTGCTCGGCGGGCAGCTCGGCGAGCGCGGCGGCCAGCTCGCGCTGCACCTCGGCCCGGACCACCGGGGAGTCGGCCGGTTCCGCGGCGCCGACCAGGGTGTCCAGGCGCCGCGGGTCCTCGTCGAGCGGGGTGGTGCGGCGGGTGGCGCTGCGCCGGGCGCGGTCCAGACAGGCGTTGACCACGATCCGGTGCAGCCAGGTGGTGACCGCCGAGCGGCCCTGGAAGCCGGGGGCGGCGCGGAAGGCGGAGACCAGGGCGTCCTGGAGGGCGTCGGCGGCCTCCTCGCGGTCGCCCAGGGTGCGCAGGGCGACCGCCCAGAGCCGGTCGCGGTGGCGGTTCACCAGGAGGCCGAAGGCGTCCGGGTCGCCGGCGACGTGCCGGGCGAGCAGCGCCGCGTCGTCCTCCGCCACCGTCACCCCTCGCCCCCCTCGCCGTCGTTCCGCAGGCCGGACCTCCGGTCAGCCGGAGACCTTGACCTCGGCGACCTGCCCGCGGAACTTGCCATCCGTATCCTTCGGCAGGCTGGTCAGCCAGATCAAGAGGAAGCGGGTGTTCGTCGGGGCGTTGAGGGCGAAGTCGACGCTGCTGCCGCTCTTCTTCCCCACGGTCGTGAAGGAGGTCAGCGGCGCCTTCTGCGGGTTGTCCGCCGCCTGGCCGTTCGGGATCCGCAGCTCGGCCGTGGTGGTGCCGACGAACTGGACGTTCACCGAGCTGACGGCGTGCGGCGAGCCGAGGTCGATCAGCAGACCGGTGCCCTCCTTGTAGCCGCCCGGGACGAACTGGTCGTCGTAGCCGAAGGTCGGCCAGCTCGTGCTGGGGTCGCCGTCGATGGCCTTGGGGAGGGCCCAGGCGGATTCCGCCGAGTCGCCCTTCGGGTTGTACGAGAGGGCGGCCCTGGGCGCGATCGGCGTCGGGTTGTGGGTGCTGGCCTGCGGGGTCGGTGCGTCGCTGGTGGCCGAGGCCCGCGGGGGGGTGCCCGGTCCGGTGTTGCGCAGGTTGTCCACGAACTGCCAGGAGGCGACGCCGATGGCGCCCAGAGCGACCGTCCAGGCCGTCGCCTTGACGACTCGGCGCAGCCGCCGCCGGGTGCGCCGGTTCGAGGTCGGCCGGGACGAGGCGGGCAGCGGGGCGACGGCCGGGTCGGCCACCCGGGTCGGGTTGGGCGCGGTCGGCAGCGCGTGGGTGTTGTGCCGGGGCGGGGCAGGGAAGGCGGGCAGCTCCGGTTCGGGCTGGCGGATCCGGGGCATCCGCGCGATCGCCCGGGTCAGCTCCTCCGGGGTGGTGATCGGCTCGGCGTGGTGCGGCGGGTGGTCGAACAGGGCCCGCGCGGCCAGCTCGGACAGGCCCTTGTGGACGCCCGCGCGGACCTGGTCCGGCGCGGCGTTCTGGAGGCCCTTGGGCAGGCCCTGGAGGTCGTAGCGGTCCTCCGGGTAGGGCCAGCGGTGGGTGAGCGCGGCGAACAGCAGGGCGCCGATCGCGCGGGTGTCGGTGCGCTCGGAGCCGTCGGTGCCGTCCTCGTCGGGCAGCCCGCGCAGGGCGGCGTCCACCGCGATGCCGTTGATCCGGTACTGGCCGCTGTCGGTGCGCAGCACGCAGCGCGGGGTGAGCCGCAGGTGGGCCTGGCCGCGCCGGTGGGCGGCGGCGACCGCGTCGGTCACCTGGCGGACCATCTGGTACGCCTCGTGCGGCTCCATCGGGCCGTCGGCGAGCAGCTTGGCGAGGTCGGAGGCGTGCGGCAGCCACTCCCGCACGACGTAGACCAGCTCGCCCTCCTGGACGGCGTCCAGGACCTGGACGAAGCGCGGGTCGCCGAGCAGGGCGGCGGACTTCGCGGCGGCGAGCACCTTGCGGGCGCGCTGGTGGCCGGAGGCCATCAGGTGGACGCCGACGGCCCGGCGCAGCTTCTCGTCGACCGCGCGCCAGCTGCTGAAGGTCTCGGTCTGGGAGATGCACTCCTCCAGCCGGTACCGGTGGCCGATCATGTCGCCGCTGTGCCGCAGCGGGGCGGGGAGGGTGCGGGGCAGGGTGGCGGTGTCGCGCGGGTCGACGGTGGGCTGCGGGTCGGTGGGGCGGCGCTTGGCGGCCGCGGGCTCCGGGGCGGCGGGCTTGCGCCGGGCGGTGCCCGCGGCCAGCTCGGCGGCGATCTCGTGGGCCGAGAGCGGAGCGGTGATCTCCGAGGTCTCCTCGCCGAGGGGGGTGTCCTGGCCGGCGTCGGAGGCGTCGGTGCCCGCGTCGGCGGCCACCGGGGTGTCCGGGGCGGCGCCCCGGTCCTCGGGCGCGTCCTCGGCCGGGTCCTTGGAGGAGGTGTCGGCGGCGCCCGCCGGGGCGGCCTTCCCCGCCGTGAGCTCGTCGATCGCCGCGGCCAGTGCGGCCTCGTCCGCCGCCGCGTCAGCTGCTGACGTGTCGACGACCGCCTTGGTGCCATCAGCCACCGTGGTCCTGCCTCCCCTTGTGTCGCCCCGGCTTGAGAGAGTCGCTGGAGCCCGCGGGTTGGCGGCCACGTGCTCCAGGACAATTGTGCCCACTCTTCTCCACCGAGTACGACCGCTGAGGGGCGCGCTCGGTTGCGTGCTGGTGGAGAGATGTGGTGCAGATCCGACACCGGGCCGCCATCTCGCGGCCCGGGCGGAGCCGGGCGCGGGCGGCGGCCCGGCACCCGGCCGGACGGGCGGAGGAGCCGGTGGCTCCCGTTGACACCCGGTCAGGGCGCCCGCTCGTCCGGTCGGTCGGTGTGGTGGATCAGCGGCCCAGCCGGCCGCGCACCATGCCGAGCATGGCGTTGAGCTCCTCGATCCGCAGGCGCTTCGCGATGAGCACGAACACGGCCAGCTGGAGGCCGCCGCCCGCGACGAGGGACAGCACGCTGCCCATCCAGCCGTCGAGCACCTGCTGGACCGCCAGGCTGACGCCGAGGCCGACCAGCGCGGACGGCACGCCGGCGGTGGCCAGCCGGCTGTAGGTCTTGCCGATCCGCTTGCTGTCCAGCCCGCCGATCTTCTTCTTCAGCTTCGGCAGTGCGACCGCCACCCCGACGGCGTAGGCCAGACCATAGCCGAAGGACATCCCGATCACGGCCCACTGGGCGGGCAGCGTGAACCAGCAGAGCACCGAGAACCCGGCCTGGCAGACCGCGACCCAGACGGTGTTGGAGAACGGCGTCCGGGTGTCCTCGTAGGCGTAGAAGCCGCGCAGCATCACGTACTGGGCCGAGTACGGGATCAGCCCGAGCGCGAAGGCCGACAGCATCAGACCGACGTTGGTCGCGTTGTCCAGGGCCCGGTCACCGCCGCCGATCCCGTAGATCGAGCGGGCGATCGCCGGGCCGAGCGACAGGAACAGGAAGGCGCCCGGGACGACCGCCACCGCGCTGGTGCGCAGCCCGTACGACAGGTCGTCGCGGACGGCTCCGGCGTCCTCGTCGGCCGCCGCCCGGGAGAGCCGGGGGAGCACCGCGCTCATGATCGAGACGGTGATCACGGCCTGCGGGAGCTGCCAGATCAGCAGGGCGTTGGAGAACGCCGCGAGGCCGACGCCCTCGTGGCCGCCCTTCTCGGCGGCGCTGCCGGCGGCGGTGGCCAGCTGGGTGATGACCAGGAAGCCGGCCTGGTTGGCGAGCACGAAGAGGAAGGTCCACTTGGCCAGCCGGGCGGCCTTGCCCAGGCCGTGGCCTCGCCAGTCGAAGCGCGGCCGGTAGCGGAAGCCGGCCGACCGCAGGTACGGGATCATCGCCAGCGACTGGACGACCAGGCCGAGCAGGGTGCCGAGGCCGAGCAGCCGGACGCCCTCGGGCGAGATGCCCTCGGGGGTCACGTGCGTGCCGCTGTAGCCGCCGTACACCCAGATGTAGGCGCCGAAGGTGAAGATCACCACGATGTTGTTGAGGACCGGGGTCCACATCATCGCGCCGAACCTGCCGCGGGCGTTGAGGATCTGCCCCATCACCACGTGGACGCCCATGAAGAAGATGGTCGGCAGGCAGTACCGGGCCAGCGCGACCGTGGTCTCGGCGCGCTCCGCGTTCTCCATCATCGGGTGCGAGATCAGCTGCACCAGCAGCGGTGCCCCGAGCACCGCGAGGAACACCACGCCGCCGAGCCCGACCATCACCAGGGTGAGCAGCCGGCTGGCGTACGCGGTGCCGCCGTCCTCGTCGTTCTTCATGCTGCGCACCAGCTGCGGCACGAAGACGGCGTTCAGCGCGCCGCCGCCGATCAGGATGTACAGCAGGGTCGGCAGGGTGTACGCGGCGTTGTACGAGTCGCCCATGACGGCGACGCCGATGGCCGCGGTGATCACCATGGTCCGGACGAAGCCGGTGCCGCGGGAGACCAGCGTGCCCGCCGCCATGATCGCGCTGGAGTTCAGCAGGCTCGCGACCTTGCCGCCGCCGGCCGCCGGGGCGGGCTCGGCCGCGGGCGCCAGCTGTGCGGCGCGCTCCTCGGCGACGAGGTCCGCCAGCGGCTCCACCGCCGGCGGCACCGCCACGGCGGCCACCTGCATGGTGGCCTCGTCCTCGGAGAGCGGCGGGTCGAACTCGATCGGGGGGACGAAGGGGCGGTGCCCGTCCGGGCCGGCGTACTGCTGCTGCCCCTGGTAGCCGCCCATCGGCGGGTACGGCGCGGGGGCGACCGGCGGCACGGCGGCGGCGGGGGGCGGGGGCGCGACCGGCGGTGCCGTCGGGTGCGCCGGGGCGGGCGGGGGCACCGGCGGCTGGGCCGCGGCCTGCGCCTGGTGGCCGCCGAACAGCGCGTCCACCCCGACGTACTCGGTGGTCTCGCTGTCCCAGGTCGAGTGCGCCGGGCCCGGCTCCCACTGCGGCCGGGGCTGCTCAGGGCCGCCCCACTGGCCGCCGCCGGCCGGAGCCGGGGCCTCCTGCCAGGCGGCCTGCACCGGGGTGTCCCAGCCGGGCTGCACGGGCGGCACCGGGGCCGCGAACGGCGTCGGCGCCGAGTACTGCGCCGGCGGCACCGGCGTCGGGTAGCCGCCGCCCTGCGGCGGCAGCTGCGGCGGCACGTCGTACGCGGTGGCCGGCGGCTGAGGCGCCGCGGGCCGGTCGGCCCGCAGACCGTACGGGTCCTGGCCGGCCTGCGGGTTCCCGTACGCGTCGGCCGCGTACGGGTCCTGGGCGTAGGTGTCGGCCACGTACCAGTCGCCGGACGGCGACTCGGCGCCCGGCCGGTTCTCACCGCGGCCCGGCGGCCGCTCCTCGCTGCGCCCGGTCATGTCACCTCTTCGCTGTCGTGGGGGAGGCCGGCCCGGCGTTGCGGGGGGGTCGGCGGTATCAAGGACCAACCTTCTCATCACTGGCGGTCCGATCCCGGCCATCCGCGTTGCTGCCGCGCGGTGTCTGCGCGGGGCCGGCCTCGGCGGATCCGCCGTCGGAGCCGTCTTCGGGGCCGTCGCCGGGGCCGTTCCCGGCGGGTTCGCCGGCACCGCCCCCGGCCTCGCCGTCGGGCTTCTCCCCGCTCGCGTCCCCGCCCGCGTCCTGCGCCCCGTCCCGGGCCCCGTCCGCCGCCGGGGCCGGTGCGCCGCCCGCCGCCGGGCCGTCGACCGGCTGGTCGCCGTCGGCGTGCGGCTGCCCGGCCCGCCGCTTGCGCTGGCGCACGAAGCGCAGCGCGGCCAGCAGCAGCAGGGCGGCGGCGGCCGCGAAGACGTACAGCACGCCGTTGGTCACCGAGGTGACGTCCACCCTGAACTGCTGCGGTTCGCCGTACTTCTGCGGGTTGGGGCCGGTGGTCCAGAGCTGGGCGGTCATGTTGACCGGGCCGTTGTTGTGCGCCTCGGCGTTGAACCGGAGGGTGACGCTCTGGGAGGCGGGGATGACCAGTTCCTCCTCCTTGCCCACCCGCAGCCGGTTCGGCTGGGTCGAGGTGAGCACCAGCTTGAGGTTGGTGACGGTCTGGGTGAGGTCGTTGCGGACGCTGACCTGGAGCAGACCGGTGTTGCCGGCGAAGGTGACGACGTTCTTCTTCGGCACCCGGACGGCCCCGGTCAGTTCGTCCAGGTACTTGGCGACGTCCGCGCGGTAGGTGCTGCCGGCCGCCGCGTTGGTGCGCCACTCGGTGGACAGCGAGCGGACCATCGCGGCGCTGAACGGGCCGCGCACCCGCTGGGGCAGGGTGAGCACCCGCATCAGCGTGTCCAGGTTCTGCTGGATCTCGTCGGTGCTGCTCAGCTCGGCCGCGGACAGCTCCGAGGCGCGGACCTGGGCCGGGTAGTCGGCGGCCGCCGGGACGGTGGTGTTGGCCTTCGGGTCGGGCGAAGCCTGGGCCAGGGCGTCCAGCTTGACCGGGGCGAGCCACTTGTTGTCGGAGGCCGTCTGCAGGGCGTCCGCCAGCACCTTGGCGGTGCTCGCGGTCAGGTCGCGCGGCGGCATCACCAGCAGGCCTCGCTGGTTCTGCGGCTGCTCGTGGGTGATCGTGTAGGTCTCGGCGAGGAAGCGCTGGTTCGCCCTGGTCTGCGCCTGCGGGGAGGCGAGGTCGGTCTGGAACAGCGAGGAGACGGTCTCGTCGGCGACCACCGCGTTCTGCCCGTTGCCGATCGGGCGCACCGCGGTCGGGGTGTAGTTCATCGCGTCCGGCTCCGGCATGCTCGCGCCGTTGACCAGGACCAGGCCGTTGCCGGCCTGCTGGGCGACGCCGGCGATCTGCTGGTCCAGGTAGCCCTGGTACGGCCAGGCCACGTCCGAGCGGGTGTCGACGGACAGCCGGCCCTCGACGGTGAGCCGGCCGGCGGTGGCCGCCTTGCCCATGGCGGTGCCCATCCCGGTCAGGTCGGCGCCGTTGTGCGCGATCGAGGCGAGGTCCGGGTCGGCGTAGGGCAGCGACACCACCTGGCCGCCCGGCTTGGCGACGGCGGTCCGCAGCTTGTCGAGCCAGGCCGCGGCGGCGGCCTGGCCGGTGCCGGGGACGGTGTTGTCGTCCTTGGCCGGTTTGCCGACGACGTCCTGGCCCGGCTTCTGCACCCGGTACTGCTTGGTCATCGCGAACGCGGTGTCCAGCAGGTCCGGGTCGACCACCCAGGTCAGCCCGGTCATCTTGGCCCCGGTGTCCACCAGCTCGTACAGCCGGCCGCCCGGGGAGAACTCGGCGGTCAGGCTGTCGTCGCGCAGGACGGGGACGGGCTGGTCGTTGTCGGAGTAGGTCTGCGCGGCCAGCACCGGCGCGTGCACCAGCGGCCAGAGCGTGGTGACCTTGCTGGGCTGCGCCTCGGCGCCGCCCGGGTTGTACGGCAGGAAGGTCCGGGCGATGCCCAGCGGCCGGTCGCGCTGGTTGTCGGCGGTCGAGCCCCAGGCGTCCACCGCGAGCTCGTAGACGCCGCTGTCGGACAGTCCGAGGTCGCTCACCGAGACGCTCAGGGTGTAGGGCTGGTTCTGGCCCGGGCCCAGCTCCGGCAGGGCGTACTGCGGGCTGTCCAGCTCCACGCCGTCGGAGTTGCTCGGGCCGCTGCGGGTGGTCACCAGGGAGAGGTCGCTGCGCCGCTGCAGCGGTTTGCTGGACAGCGGCTTGCGGACGGCCGCGTGGGCGTTCTTGACCGCCGCCTTGCCGGTGTTGGTGACGTGCCCGGTGATCTTCACGATGCCGTTCGGGCTGGCCACCTGCGGTGCCACCGTCTCGATGGTCATCTCCACCGGGTACTCGGCCGAGACGCCGTTGTCGGCGGTCGGCCGGATGCCGCCCCCGGCGGGTAGCGCCGCGGCCGGGGCGACCGCCGAGAACAGGGCCAGGGCGGCCCCGCAGACGGCGGCGAGGCGGCGGGCCGCCCGCCCCGCGCGCCGCCCCGTACCGTGCCCTTCGACGGGGCGTTCGGTCCTTCCGGGCCGTCGGTCCGCCCCCAGGCCCGAGTGCCGTGCCGGCTCACTCACTCGTTCCGCCCTCGCCGTTCTCGATCGCTCGCTGCTGATGCTGTTCGCTTGACGTTCTTCGCTTGACGCTGTTCGCCGCGCTGGTGCCGCGGGAGCTCCGCCGTCCTCGGCGGCACGCGACACCGCATCCCCTGTCCGGTGCCCGAGACTCGTCCACCGGCATGGTAACGATGCAGCCCGTGGTGCAGTGTTGCGGGCCTTGGGGTGAGACGCCCAAAACGCGCGGGCGGTTGACCTGCCGGGCCACGTACTCTTGTGAGCCGTGTCCACTGCCAATGAGTCCACCGCGCACCTCGACCGTTCCAGCACCGCCGTCCAGGCCGTCCCAGGCCTGAGCGAGGCCCAGACCCTGGGGCTGCAAGAGCTGCTGCGGGTGTCGCCGGTGGCCGACGAGATCGCCCGTCGGTTCGAGGCGGCCGGCCACCGGCTGGCCCTGGTCGGCGGCTCGGTGCGGGACGCCCTGCTCGGCAGGCTCGGCAACGACCTGGACTTCACCACCGACGCCCGCCCGCAGCAGGTGCTCAGGCTGGTCAAGGGCTGGGCGGACGCGGTCTGGGACGTCGGCATCGCGTTCGGCACGGTCGGCGCCCGCAAGGACACCCCCGAGGGCTCCTTCCTGATCGAGATCACCACCTACCGCTCCGAGGCGTACGACCGGACCTCCCGCAAGCCCGAGGTCACCTACGGCGACACCATCGAGCAGGACCTGGTCCGCCGGGACTTCACCGTCAACGCGATGGCCGTCGACCTGCCCGGCCGCGGCTTCATCGACCCGCACCACGGCCTGGAGGACCTGGAGGCCCGGGTGCTGCGCACCCCCGCGACCCCCGAGGAGTCCTTCTCCGACGACCCGCTGCGGATGATGCGCGCCGCCCGCTTCGCCGCCCAGCTCGACTTCGAGCCGGCCCCCGA
Organism: Kitasatospora sp. NPDC087271; assembly: GCF_044744605.1. Classification (NCBI taxonomy): domain Bacteria; kingdom Bacillati; phylum Actinomycetota; class Actinomycetes; order Kitasatosporales; family Streptomycetaceae; genus Kitasatospora; species Kitasatospora sp. NPDC087271. The sequence goes on along the minus strand of NZ_JBIUYQ010000002.1, from coordinate 548,492 downwards.
GGTCGTCGCCGCGATGACCGCGATGGCCGAGCGGATCACCATCGTGTCCGCCGAGCGCGTCCAGGCCGAGCTGAACAAGCTGCTGCTGGCCAAGCACCCGGTGAAGGGCCTGCGGCTGCTGGTCGACACCGGCCTGGCCGACCACGTGCTGCCCGAGCTGCCCGCACTGCGGCTGGAGCGGGACGAGCACCACCGGCACAAGGACGTCTACGAGCACTCGCTGACCGTCCTGGAACAGGCCGTCGACCTGGAGCAGGACGGCCCGGACCTCACCCTGCGGCTGGCCGCGCTGCTGCACGACATCGGCAAGCCGCGCACCCGCCGCTTCGAGTCGGACGGCCGGGTCTCCTTCCACCACCACGAGGTGGTCGGCGCCAAGATGACCCGCAAGCGGATGCGCGAGCTCAAGTACTCCAAGGAGCTCACCGAGGACGTCTCGCACCTGGTCGAACTGCACCTGCGCTTCCACGGCTACGGCGGCGGCGAGTGGACGGACTCCGCGGTGCGCCGCTACGTCACCGACGCCGGACCGCTGCTGGAGCGCCTGCACAAGCTCACCCGCTCCGACTGCACCACCCGCAACCGCAAGAAGGCGGCGGCGCTGTCGCGCACCTACGACGGCCTGGAGCAGCGGATCACCGAGCTGAAGGCCCAGGAGGAGCTGGACGCCGTCCGCCCGGCGCTGGACGGCAACCAGATCATGGAGCTGCTCGGGCTCAAGCCCGGCCCGCAGGTCGGCAAGGCGTACAAGCACATGCTCGAACTCCGGCTGGAGCACGGCCCGCTGGAGCACGACGAGGCGGTGGCCGCGCTGCGGGCCTGGTGGGCCGAGCAGCAGGGCTGAGCGACGCTGCGAGGGGTGGTCCCGGCCGACGCCGGGACCACCCCTCGGGCGTGCCGGGTCAGCCGTGGAGGCTCTGCAGGCAGAGCACGTAGTTGAGGGCCGGCAGGTTGGAGTAGGTGCGGGTGTAGGTGCTGTCCGACTTCGGCTGCTTCTCGCAGACCTTCTCGTCGGACGTGGCCAGGTACTTGAAGACCACCTTGTACTGGGCGCGGGAGTCGCCGCAGGGCAGCATGGTGATCTTCGGGTTGGCGTCGTGGGTCGCGCCGGTGCCGTTCTCGTTGCGCAGGCAGTCGCCGGGGTTGGCCCGGTCGATGCTGTCGGCCGCGGTGCTGGGGGCGGTCGGCGGCGGCAGCGTGATGGTGGGCACCGGCGGCATGCTGAACGTCGGCGAGGGGAACGGCCGCGGCGCGTGGGTCGGCAGCGGCGGCGCCGAGAAGGTGGTCACCGGGGGCACCGCCACCGTCGGTACCGCGATCGGCGCGGCCGGGCCGTCGTCCTTCGGGCCGAGCACCCCGGTGGCGGCCAGGACGAGCGTGACGACCACCGAGAGCGGCAGCAGCAGCATCAGCGCGTGCGGACGCCGGCCCAGCGGGACGCCGGGGTCGAGCTGGGGGCCGTGGCTGCCCGGGACGGGCGGCGGCAGCCGCTTGACCTTGCCGTTGGCGGCGAGGTTCAGCAGCAGGGTGATCGGCGCCAGCAGCACCGATGCCGGGCTCCACCAGCCCTGGACCAGGGTGCGGGCGGACAGGTCGCGCACCGTCGCCGTTCCGCAGGTGCGGCAGAACGGGCCCGGCATCCGCAGCATCCGGTAGGCCAGGACCAGGCCCTGGTGGCCGCGGACGGTGGCGTCCACGGCCGGGAAGCCGCCGCAGAAGCGGCAGGCGGGACCGTCCTGCGGCGCCGGCGGCGGGTATCCGTACCCGTACCCGTAGCCGGGCGCGGGCGGCGGGGGGTAGCCGTACGGCTGGTCGGGCGGTGGCGGGGCGGCCGGGTAGCCGTAGCCGGGCGGCGGGCCCGGCGGCGGTGGCGGGGTCGGCCGGCCGTAGGGGTTTCCGGTGGCGTAGGGGTTGCCGTCGTCGGGCGACGGGGCACCGTACGGCAGCTGGGGCGGCGGAACGGACAAGAGATCCCCCGGGGATGCGGTGGTGGTGGAGAGGTCAGGCCTTCCCCGGCAGCGGGGCGCCGGCCGGGGTCATCGGGCCGAGGCAGAGCACGTACCGCTTCTTGTTCCAGCGGCGTCCGCTCTTGCCCGAGACGGCACTGGTGGTCTGCGGTGTCTGCCGGCAGCGGTTCACGTCGGTGGTGTCGCCGAACGTCGAAAGGACCCGGTAATTCGCTTTGGTGTCAGTGCACTTGACGATCTCGACATCGCGCGTGCCGCTCACCCGGACGCAGTCGCCGGGTTTGGCGCTGCTGACGCTCGGCCCGCTGACGAAGTAGCCGACGGCCAGCGCGAGGCAGCCGCCGACCACGCCGACGATCCGCAGCTTCGCCTTGACGCCGCGCTTCGCGGCGGGCGCCTCGTCGGCCGGGGCGGGCGGCGGGTAGCCGTACGGGCCGGCGGGCGGCTGCTGGCCGTACGGCGGTTGGGCGCCGTAGCCGGGCGGCTGCTGGCCGTAGGCCGGGGGCGGTCCGAAGCCGGGCGGTGCGGGCTGGGGCGGTCCGGGTTGCGGCGGTCCGAAGCCGGGCGGTGCGGGTTGGGGCTGCGACGGGATGTACGGCACCTGCCCGTACGGCGGGGCCGGCTGCGGGGGCGGCCCGTACGGCGGAGGTGGCCCGTACGGGCCGGGCGGTGTGCTCATCAGTTCGTCCCCCGAGGCCGAGTGCTGTCGCTCCGACAGGTCTGACGTACCTTAGCGACTCGGTCGGACGCCCCCGTTCCGAGGGGCCGAGGGCCTTCAGGAGGCCTGGTCGCCGGGGAGCGGCCCGTACCGCCGGGCGGAGCGCAGGTAGAGGAGCGCCGAGAGCCCGTACACCGCGGCGACCCCGACGACCACCACGACCGAGCGGCCGGAGAGCGGCAGCACCAGCGCCGTGACCAGGGCGGCGGTCACGAAGGCGACGTTGAACAGCACGTCGTAGATCGCGAAGACCCGGCCGCGGTACTCGTCCTCGACCGACTCCTGGACCACGGTGTCGGCGCAGATCTTGGTGCCCTGGGTGACCACCCCGAGCAGCAGCGCCGCGAGCAGGCAGGGCAGCAGGGTGAAGCTCAGGCCGAGCGCCGGGACGAAGACCACCGGGGCCGCCAGGCAGACCGTCATCCAGCCGGCCAGGCCGAGCCGCCGGGTGCACCAGGGGCTGATCACCGCGGCGACGAAGAACCCGGCGGCGGACAGGCCGACCGCCTGGCCGAGCGTGACCAGTCCGGCCGCGCTGTCGGCCGGGTCGTTGAAGGTGTACCGGGCGAGCATCACCACGACCACGATCAGCACGCCGTAGCAGAACCGGGCCGCGGTGACGGCGGCCAGCGCGTGCACGGCGGGCCGGCAGTCCCGCACCAAGTGGCGCACGGCGGCGCCGAGTTCGACGGCGGCCCGGACCAGCGCCTGGCCGAGCGCCGGGCGGTCGCCGTGCTTCTCCGGGCCGAGCAGGTCGCGGTCCATCCGGCGGGCGGCCAGTGCGGCCGACAGGTAGAGCAGCGCGGCCACCGTGACCAGCGCGGCGTCGGCCTTCGGCCCGGGGGTCATCACCTGGTGCAGCAGGAAGCCGACCCCTCCGCCGGAGGCGGCGGCGACCGTGCCCAGCGTGGGGGAGAGCGCGTTGGCGGTGACCAGCTGGTCCTGCTCGACCACCCGGGGCAGGGCGGCGGACAGGCCGGCCAGGATGAACCGGTTGAGCGCGGTGACCAGCAGCGCCGAGGCGAAGAACAGCCAGGTCGGCGCCTCCGCCAGGAGCAGGGCGCCGGTGCCCAGGCCGAGCCCGAAGCGGGCCAGGTTGCCGTAGTAGAGCACCTGGCGGCGGCGCCAGCGGTCCAGCAGCACCCCGGCGAACGGGCCGATCACCGAGAACGGCAGCAGCATCACGGCCAGCACCGAGGCGATGTCGGCGGGGGAGGACTGCTTCTCCGGGGAGAACACGACGTAGGCGGCGAGCGAGACCTGGAAGACGCCGTCCGAGAGCTGGGAGAGCACCCGGGCGGTCAGCAGCCGCCGGAAGTCCCGGCCGCGGAGCAGACCGAGAAGCGTGGCACGGTGTGCGGACTGGTGGGTGCTGCCGTTCTCGGTGATCGCCACCCGCCCAGAGTGCCATGGAACCGGCCGCCGTTTCACGTGAAACATTCGCCGAGAAACGGTGAAGGGCCCACGATCCGATGATCGTGGGCCCTCCGGCGCGGCCGGCGGCGGTCACCCGCCGCCGGCTCCGGCGCTCGACCTCAGCGCTCGACCTCGCCGCGGATGAACTTCTCGACGTTCTCCTTGGCCTCGTCGTCGAAGTACTGCACCGGCGGGGACTTCATGAAGTACGAGGAGGCCGACAGGATCGGGCCGCCGATGCCGCGGTCCTTGGCGATCTTCGCGGCGCGCACGGCGTCGATGATGACACCGGCGGAGTTCGGGGAGTCCCAGACCTCGAGCTTGTACTCCAGGTTCAGCGGGACGTTGCCGAACGCGCGGCCCTCCAGGCGGACGTACGCCCACTTGCGGTCGTCCAGCCAGGCCACGTAGTCCGACGGGCCGATGTGGACGTTGTTGGCGCCCAGCTCGCGGTCGCGGATCTGCGAGGTGACGGCCTGGGTCTTGGAGATCTTCTTGGACTCCAGGCGCTCGCGCTCGAGCATGTTCTTGAAGTCCATGTTGCCGCCGACGTTCAGCTGCATGGTGCGCTCGAGGATGACACCGCGGTCCTCGAACAGCTTGGCCATCACGCGGTGCGTGATGGTGGCGCCGACCTGGGACTTGATGTCGTCACCGACGATCGGCACGCCGGCCTCGGTGAACTTGTCCGCCCACTCCTTGGTGCCCGCGATGAACACCGGCAGGGCGTTCACGAAGGCGACCTTGGCATCGATGGCGCACTGGGCGTAGAACTTGGCGGCGGCCTCGGAACCGACGGGCAGGTAGCAGACCAGGACGTCGACCTGCTGGTCCTTGAGGACCTGGACGACGTCGACCGGGGTCTCGTCGGACTCCTCGATGGTCTCCCGGTAGTACTTGCCCAGGCCGTCGAGGGTGTGGCCGCGCTGGACGGTGACGCCGGTCGGCGGCACGTCGCAGATCTTGATGGTGTTGTTCTCGCTGCTGCCGATGGCGTCGGCCAGGTCGAAGCCGACCTTCTTGGCGTCGACGTCGAACGCGGCGACGAACTCCACGTCGCGGACGTGGTACTCACCGAACTGGACGTGCATCAGCCCGGGGACCTTGCCGGCCGGGTCGGCGTCCTTGTAGTACTCGACACCCTGCACCAGCGACGCGGCGCAGTTGCCCACGCCCACGATGGCTACGCGAACCGAACCCATTCCGGTTGCTCCCTGTGATCTCATGAGGGCCGCCGGGGTCGACGGCACTCGTCCTGCTTCTTCGATGACTGCTTGTACGGGCGCGAGGCGCCCACTCCTGCCGCGCGGCACAGGGCTGACGCGGTGTCAGCGCTCCTGGGCGGAGCGCCCCGGGCGGTCGTACGGTGGCCCGGGCGGGTCCTGGGACCCTTCCTCCTGGCCACGGCCGTCCGAAGTCTTGTGGGGTACGGCGGTGGTGTTGCCGCCGGTGGCGGGCCCGGTCCGGCCGGTGCGGTTGGCCCGCTCGGTCTCGATCAGCTCGTTGAGCCACCGGACCTCGCGCTCCACCGACTCCAGTCCGTGCCGCTGCAGCTCGACGGTGTAGTCGTCGAACCGCTCGCGGGCGCGGGCCAGCGAGTTGCGCATCTTCTCCAGTCGCTCCTCCAGCCGGCTGCGGCGCCCTTCCAGGACGCGCATCCGCACGGCCCGGTCGGTCTGGCCGAAGAACGCGAAGTGGACGCCGAAGTGCTCGTCCTCCCAGGCGTCGGGCCCGGAGTCGGCGAGCAGCTCCTCGAAGCGCTGCTTGCCTTCGGGGGAGAGTCGGTAGACGGTCTTGGACCGCTTGCCGTTGAGCGCGGTGGCCGGGACGTACTCGACGTCCGGGTTGTCCTCGACCAGGAAACCCTGGGCGACCAGGCTCTTCAGGCACGGGTAGAGCGTTCCGTACGAGAACGCCCGCAACGTTCCGAGCAGGACGTTGAGCCGCTTGCGCAGCTCGTAGCCGTGCATCGGGGCGTCGTGGAGCAGACCGAGAACGGCGAACTCCAGCACTCCTGAGCGCCTGCCCATTGCCGTCGTCCTCCTTCCTCTCGGCCGTCGTCCGGCCGCTGCATCGGGCGGTATGCCGCGTCGATGTATCGGCTCGATATATCGAGAACAGTAAACCGGGCCCTCGGAACGGGCAAGGGGGGCACGCGTGAAGGTGATCACAAGCCGACGCGCAGGAGTGATTGGCAACGGGCGTGTAATGATCTGCTGCCGTTTTGCGGTCATTGGGGACTGATGCCCGATTAGTTGGGATTCCCGGCTGCGTACGCTGTCGCGTGTGCACGAGGACCACCTCCGGGGTTAGGGCGGTTGGCGGGCATCGGACGTGAACCCTGCCTTCAGGCTGGAACCGCCTGGCGAGGAGTGGCTGCAACATGAGTGAACGACGGCGAAGGACGCCCAGCCCGGGCGGTGACGGGCAGCAGCCCCCGGGTGGTGGTGGCCGTCAGGGCGGACCCGGCCGGGACGAGGTGAGCTCGGACGGCATCGGCCGCCGGCGCCCCCCGGGCGAACGGGAGACCGCTCAGCAGCCCCGGATGGGCCGCGCCGAGATGCGCAAGGCCGCCCAGAAGGGCGGCAAGGGCGGCCGGCGCGGTGCTGCCGCCGCGTCCGCGGCCGCCGCCGCAGGCCCCGGCAAGAAGCGGTTCATCGACTACCCGCGCTTCGGCAAGACCGGCGTCCGGCGCTGGCTGCCGTCCTGGCGGCAGTGGCTGAGCGGCTTCCTGATCGTCTTCGCCACCTGCGTGGGCGGGGTGTTCTACCTCTACCAGACCACTGAGATCCCGAAGCTCAAGGATCTGATGAAGGACCAGAACACGATCTACTACTGGGCCGACGGCTCGGAGATGACCCGCAAGGGTGAGACCAACCGTCAGATCGTCGAGCTCTCCGACATCAGCCCCAACCTGCAGAACGCCGTGATCGCGGCGGAGAACCAGACCTTCCGCGAGGACAGCGGCATCGACCCCAAGGGCATGCTCCGCGCCGTCTACAACATGGCCAAGGGCGGCGAGACCCAGGGCGCCTCGACGATCACCCAGCAGTACGTGAAGAACGCGTACCTCAGCCAGGAGCAGACCCTCAGCCGCAAGCTGAAGGAGTTCTTCATCACGCTGAAGATCAATCAGAAGATGCAGAAACCGGACATCCTCAAGGGGTACCTGAACACCAGCTGGTTCGGTCGAGGCTCGAACGGCGCCCAGGCCGCGGCGCAGGCCTACTACGGGGTCGACGCCAAGGACCTCGACCTCTGCCAGAGCGCCATGCTGGCCGGCCTGTTGAAGGGCGCGTCGTACTACGACCCCAGCAACCCGGCCAACAAGGAGCGGGCCCAGGGGCGGTGGGCCTGGATCCTCGAGAACATGGTGAAGACCAAGGCCATCACCCCGGAGGAGCGGGCGAAGTGCACCACCTTCCCCGACCCGATCCCGCAGAAGCCCAGCTCCAACATGAACGGTGAGGTCAGCTACCTGGTCGACACCGCCAACAAGTACCTGATGGCCACCGACAAGACGATCACCCAGCAGATGATCGACAAGGGCGGTCTGAAGGTCTACACCACCTTCGAGAAGGACAAGGTCGACGCCCTGAAGAAGGCCGTCGACGACGTCAAGGGCGAGAACCTCAACGCCCAGAAGCGCCCCAACAACGACACCTTCATCCAGTTCGGCTCCGCCAGCATCCGCCCCGGCGACGGCGCGATCGTCGCCCTCTACGGCGGCGACGGCGTGGAGAACGGCCACTTCGACAACAACGCCGACGCCATCGGCGTCCAGGTCGGCTCGACCTTCAAGCCCTTCGTGCTGGCGACCGCCATGCAGATCGGCGTCCAGACGGCCACCGACGACAAGGGCAAGCCGAAGCGGATCAACGCCGACAGCCGCTACCTGTCCGACGACATGTCCGAGATCCGCAAGCCGGACGGCTCGCTGGTGATCGGCGACGACGGCAAGCCCTACCGGCAGAAGAACGAGGACTCCGGCAAGCGCGGCTACGTCTCGCTGCGGGCGGCCATGCAGAACTCGTTCAACGTGCCCTTCGTCCAGCTCAACCAGGACGTCGGCGGTCAGAACGTGGCCAACATCGCCGAGCAGATGGGCGTCAGGAAGGAGAGCTTCGCCGACCCGAAGACCCCGACCTTCGCCCTCGGCACCTCCACCATCAGCCCGATCCGGATGGCCACCGCCTACGGCACCCTGGCGGCCAGCGGCAAGGAGGCCGAGCCCTACTCGGTCACCAAGGTCGAGGTGAACGGCATCGAGCGCCCGGGCTTCGGCAAGAAGGACGCCAAGGTCGCCCTGGAGCCGGCCGTCGCGGACAACGTCACCGACGTGCTGGTGAACGTGGTGAAGAACGGTACCGGTTTCAAGGCCAAGGAGCTGGGCCGCCCGGTGGCCGGCAAGACCGGTACCACCGACCAGAACAAGTCGGCCTGGTGGGTCGGCTACACCCCGCAACTGGTGACCAGCGTCGCGATGTGGCGCGAGGACCCGAGCAAGCACGAGCGGCTGTCGCTCAACGGCACCGGCGGCAAGGAGTCCATCCACGGTGGTGACATCCCGACCGACGTCTTCACCCGGTACATGAAGGCCGCGCTGGCCAACGAGAAGAAGATGGACTTCCCGACCCCGCAGCCGGTCGGCACCGAGGTGGACTCCTCCGGCGCCCCGGTCTCGCCGAGCATGACGCCCACGCCGACGACGAGCGACACCCCGTCGGCCCCGCCCGCGACCCAGCCGGCCAACAACCAGCCGCCGCCGACCAACAACAACCAGCCGCAGCCGCCCGTGTCCAGCCAGGGCCCGGGCTGTGTCCCGGGCGTGGACTGCCCGGGCACGCAGCCGAGCCAGACGTCGACGCACAAGACGACCAACCCCGGTCCGACGAGCAGCTGCGGCCTCCTCGGCTGCAGCACGCCCCCGCCCACGGCGCCACCGACGGACCCCCCGCCGACGACCACCAAGCCGAGCGGCAGGCCGTCGACCCCGTCCTCGACCGGCGGGGGCGGTGGACAGAACGGGCTGTTGCCCTGACCACCACCCGCTGAGCGGATGAACCGAACGGCGGTGGCGGCCCTCTCCGGAGGGCCGCCACCGCCGTTTCGTCATGATTCGCCGTGCCACCGGGCGACGGAGGCCGGGCCCGTTGCGGGGTCCTCCTCGTCCCGGTGGGGCCGGTGCGGCAGGATGTCCGGCATGACGTCGAGCGATCGTGACGAATCCGCAGGGCCGGCCGGGCCCGGCGACGCCGCAGGACCGGTCGGGCCGGCCGTCGCCACGGCCGCGCCGCCGGTCAACACCGTGGTCGTCCCGGCCGACGAGGACCCGGTGGCGGCGGCCGGCAGCGAGGTGATCGGCGGCCCGCCGGGCCGTCGGGCGCTGCTGGGCGTCTCGTGGTGGATCCCGGCGCGCTTCCTGGCGCTGGCGGTGATCGTGGTCTCGGTGCTCGGCATGGTGCAGAAGGCGCCCTGCTACAACCAGGCCTGGTTCCAGCCGGGTTCGCCGCAGTACATCCACGCCTGCTACAGCGACATCCCGCACCTGTTCTCCGGCCGCGGCTTCTCGGCCGGGCTGCATCCGTACGTGGACCGCATCCCGGGCACCTCGGGGGATCTGCAGTACCTCGAATACCCGGTGCTGACCGGCCTGTTCATGCAGGTCGCGGCCTGGCTGACGCCCGGCGCCGGCACCGCGCAGGACCAGGAGCGGTGGTTCTGGGCGATCAACGCGGGGCTGCTGATGGCCTGCGCGGTGGTCGCCGTGGTGGCGCTCTCGCGCACCCACCGCCGCCGCCCCTGGGACGCCCTGCTGTTCGCGCTCGCGCCCGTCCTGCTGCTGAACGGCACGGTCAACTGGGACCTCCTCGCGGTCGCGCTGGCCGCCGTGGCGATGGCCTGGTGGTCCGGCTCCCGGCCCGGCTGGGCGGGTGTCTTCATCGGCCTGGCCACCGCGGCCAAGCTCTACCCGGTGCTGCTGATCGGCCCGCTGCTGGTGCTCTGCTGGCGGGCCGGGAAGTGGCGCGAGTTCCGGGTGATGCTGGCCGGCGCGGCCGGCTCCTGGCTGCTGGTCAACCTGCCGATCATGGCGGCCAACTGGCAGGGCTGGTCGACCTTCTACGTGTTCAGCAAGCACCGCGCCGAGGACTACGGCTCGTTCTGGCTGATCCTGATGCAGAGCCGGGGCACGGGGCTGGCCGACCTCGACCTCTACATCGGCGTGCTGATGGTCCTCGGCTGCCTGGCCATAGCGTGGCTCGGCTTCTCGGCGCCCCGCCGCCCGCGCTTCGCGCAGCTGGCCTTCCTGGTGGTCGCCCTGTTCGTGCTGGTCAACAAGGTGTACTCGCCGCAGTACGCGCTCTGGCTGCTGCCGCTCGCGGTGCTGGCCCGGCCGCGCTGGCGGGACTTCCTGATCTGGCAGGCCTGCGAGGTGCTGTACACCCTGGGCATCTGGTCCCACCTGGGCTTCGTCACCGGGCCCAAGCAGCACGGGATCGGCGAGGCCTGGTACCACTTCGCGGTCGTGCTGCACCTGCTGGGCACGCTCTACCTGGTGGTCATGGTGGTCCGCGACGCCCTGCAGCCGGACCGCGACCCGGTGCGCTGGGACGGCAGCGACGACCCGTCGGGCGGGGTGCTCGACCGGGCCCCGGACGTGTTCGTGCTGGGCACCGCCCGGACGCTGCGCGAGGAGGAGAGCTACGCCGGATACGCGCCGGCCGGCTCCGAGCAGTGGCTGGACGAGCCAGGACTGCCGGAACCGGCCGAGAAGGCGTAGGCGCTCACGGGCGCTTCGGTCGCCCTAGCGGTCCACCACGCGGTCGAAGTGCGTGGTGGTGTGCCGGACCTGGAGGCCGAGCTCCTCGCCGATCGCGGGGGGCTTGGTCTCGCCGTCCAGGAACAGCAGCGAGACCTGCATGTGCGGCGGCTCGGCGAACCAGAGCTGCTTGCCGGCCCAGTGGAACGGCGACTTGGTCTTGTTGACGGTCGCCAGGCCGGCCCGGGCGATGCCCTTGGCCCGGGAGGCCATGGTCTGCACGTACTTGGGCGCCTCCAGGCCGATGCCGTGCGCGGTGCCGCCGGCCACCACCACGATGTGGCCGTCGGCCGGCGCCGGGTGCTGGCGGTAGCCGTAGCGGTCGCCCTTCCTCACCGGGGTGACGTCCAGCACCGTGGCCCGGACCTCCAGCGCGCCGTGGTCGCCCAGCCAGAGCCGGGTGCCGATCCGGGCCCGGAAGACGATGTCCGGGTAGCGCTGGGCCAGCTGCTCCATGCCGGCCGCGCCGAGGTGGCTGACGTACACGGTGTGCACCGGCACCCCGGCCGCCCGGGCGGTGTCCACCCAGTGGACGACCTCCTCGGTCGGGCTGGAGCCGTCCGGCCGGTCCATCGGCAGGTGCAGCGCCAGGCCCTCGAAGGCGACGCCGTCCAGCTCGGCGGCGACGGCCGTGAGGTCGGCGGCGCTCACCCCGTGGCGGCGCATGGAGGTCATGCACTCCACCACCACCCGGGCGCCGCGCAGCGCCCGCAGCGCGTCCAGGTTCGCCACCGTCCGGATCACCCGGGCGTGCGGCAGCGGCAGGACCTCCTCGCCGACCCGGTACGGGGTGAGCACCAGCAGCTCGCCGCCGTACCACTCGGCGGCGTCGGCCGCCTCGTACGCGGTGCCGACGGCCAGCACACCGGTGCCCAGCAGCGTCGCCTCCTCGGCCAGCCGGTGGTTGCCCAGGCCGTAGCCGTTCCCCTTGGCGACCGGCACCAGGCCGGGGAACTCGGCGAGGACGGAGCGCTGGTGGGTGCGCCAGCGTTCGGTGTCGAGGTAGAGCGACAGCGTCATCGGGTCAGCCTCCTCAGCGGCGGGACATGTAGAGGTCGAGGGCCTTGTGCAGCAGCTTGTTGAGCGGGAAGTCCCACTCGCCGAGGTACTCGGCGGCCTGGCCGCCGGTGCCGACCTTGAACTGGATCAGGCCGAACAGGTGGTCGTTCTCGTCCAGGGTGTCGCTGATGCCGCGCAGGTCGTAGACGCCGCCGCCGAGCGCGTAGGAGTCGCGCATCATCCGCCACTGGATCGCGTTGGACGGCTTGACCTCGCGCTTGTGGTTGGCCGAGGCGCCGTAGGAGTACCAGACGTGCTCGCCGACCACCAGCATCGTGGTCGCGGCCAGCGGCTCGCCGTCGTGGTAGGCGATGTAGAGCCGCATCCGGTTCTGGTCCTCGGCGGTGAGGGCCTTCCACATCCGCTGGAAGTAGGACAGCGGGCGCGGGGTGAACTTGTCGCGCTCGGCGGTCACCAGGTAGAGCTGGTGGAAGATCGGCAGCTCGTCGTAGCCGCCCTGGTACACCTCGACGCCGCTCTTCTCGGCCTTCTTGATGTTGCGGCGCCAGAGCTGGTTGAAGTTCTTGTGGATGTCGTCCAGCGAGCGGTTGGCCAGCGGCACCTGGAAGACGTAGCGCGGCTGGACGTCGCCGAAGCCGGCGCCGCCGTCCTCGCCCTGCAGCCAGCCGGCCTTGCGCAGCCGGTCGGCCACCTCGAAGGCGCGCGCCTCGTACCAGTCGGCCTCGACGTCGCGCAGGCGCTTGGCCTGCTTGCCGGCGATGGCCTCCTTGATGGTGGGGGCGTTCCAGCGGCGGATGACGATCGGCGGGCCCATCTTGACCGAGAACGCGCCCTGCGACTTGAGGTGCGCGAGCATCGGGGAGAGCCAGCGGTCGAGGTCCCGGTCGAACCAGTCGATGACCGGTCCCTCGGGCAGGTAGGCGAGGTAGCGCTTGAGCTTGGGCAGCTGCCGGTAGAGCACCAGGCCGGCGCCGACGAGCTGGTTGGCCTCGTCGAACCAGCCGATCGACTCCGAGCGCCACTCGGCCTTCACGTCGCCCCACGACGGCACCTGCATGTGGCTGGCCGAGGCGCGGCTCCTGATGAAGGCGAGGTGCTCCTCGCGGGTGATCGTCCTCAGGCGCAGGCTCATTGCTCGGTGCTCCTCGTCGGTCGGGCTGCGGTGGGCCCAGGTTCTCGGGCTGACCCTATCGTCCGGGGCCCGGGCGCCCGCCGCTGCGGGCGCGACGGCGCCCCCGTCGCGTACCTGTCTCCTTGCAGATACGCCACGGGGGCGCCGAGGGTTCCGGAACGGTGCGACCGGGGCGGCTCAGCCCCAGAGGCCGCCCCGGGCGATGCCGAGGTAGAAGCCGATGGCGGAGGCGCCGAGCGTGATCATCAGCACGAAGCGCTCGGCCGTGGTGACCGAGACGAACATGCCGAGCAGCCCCGTGATGATCCCGAACAGGCCGGTCCACGAGGTCAGCAGGTGCAGGTTGTGGAAGAACGAGGTGGTGAAGGCGATCACGCCCAGCACGGCGGTGAGGCCCACCAGGGCGTTCTCGCGGGGGTGCGGGTGGCCGTCGGTGTTCAGTGTGAGCGCGGGCATGCGGTGGACGGACTGGGCCATGTGTCCCACCTCCTGGCGTGGAGACGAACGGGCAGGAATCCCGTTCCGTCCAGATTGCGGCGGTTGGGTCGGTCTCACAACCCCTATGCGTTTTGTTCGGCCGTCCGGGTGCGGGTAGGCTGTGCCGTCTGCACTGGTGTAGTTGTGCCCCCTTGCGCCCTCTTCCGGGCGACCACCCCGTCGGGTGAGCGGGGCCCGATTGTCGGACCCGGCCGCTACGGTGGCCGGTGTCGTCACTGCTCCGGTGCCGACGCTGCACAACCCTCCTGCCACGGAGAGACCGTGGCCGTTGAGTCCAAAGGAGGTGGGTTACCCATGCGTCACTACGAGGTGATGGTCATCCTCGACCCCTCGGTCGAGGAGCGCGCTGTCTCCCCCCTGATCGAGAACTTCCTCACCGTCGTCCGGAACGCCGGCGGCAAGGTGGAGAAGGTCGACACCTGGGGTCGTCGCCGTCTGGCTTACGAGATCAACAAGCAGTCCGAGGGCATCTACTCGGTCATCGACCTGAAGGCCACGCCTGAGGTCGTCAAGGAGCTCGACCGCCAGATGGGCCTGAGCGAGTCGGTTCTGCGGACCAAGGTCCTGCGCCCGGACACCCACTGAGCCACCTCTGAGGCCTTCGGGTCTCGGGTAGCTCGCGTCCGCTGTTTCACGTGAAACAGCGGTGAACGGACATCTTCCCGAGAGGTCATCACCACCATGGCAGGCGAGACCGTCATCACCCTCGTCGGCAATCTCGTCGACGACCCCGAGCTGCGCTTCACCCCGTCGGGTGCGGCGGTCGCGAAGTTCCGTATCGCGTCCACCCCCCGCACCTTCGACCGTCAGACGAACGAGTGGAAGGACGGCGAGAGCCTCTTCCTCACGTGCAACGTCTGGCGGCAGCCGGCGGAGAACGTGGCCGAGTCGCTGCAGCGCGGCATGCGCGTCATCGTGCAGGGCCGACTGCGCCAGCGGTCTTACGAGACCAAGGAAGGCGAGAAGCGGACGGTCTTCGAGGTCGAGGTCGACGAGGTCGGCCCGAGCCTGCGCTCGGCGACCGCGAAGGTCACCCGGGCCAACCGGTCCGGTGGCCCCGGCGGCCCCGGTGGCGGCTTCGGCGGCCAGCAGGGCGGCGGCGGTGGCCAGCAGGGCGGCTGGGGCGGCGGTGGCGGCCAGCAGGGCGGCGGCAGCTGGGGTGGAAACTCCGGCGGCGGCGGCCAGTCCGGCCCCTCCGACGACCCGTGGGCGTCCAGCACTCCGTCCGGCGGCCAGCAGGGCGGCGGCAGCTGGGGCGCCCCGTCCGGTGGCGGCTTCTCGGAAGAGCCCCCGTTCTAAGAGCTGACAGATTTCGTGCGGCCCGGCCGCCGGCGTCCTGAGGACGCAGGCCGGGCCGTGAACCCCAAATGGAGCACACAATGGCGAAGCCGCCTGCTCGCAAGCCGAAGAAGAAGGTTTGCGTCTTCTGCAAGGACAAGGTCAACTACGTTGACTACAAGGACACGAACCTGCTGCGGAAGTTCATCTCCGACCGTGGCAAGATCCGTGCCCGCCGGGTCACCGGCAACTGCACCCAGCACCAGCGTGACGTCGCCACGGCCGTGAAGAACAGCCGTGAGATGGCGCTGCTGCCCTACACCAGCACCGCGCGCTAAGAGAGGGTGACCAAGTAATGAAGATCATCCTCACGCACGAGGTGCCGGGTCTCGGCTCCGCCGGCGAGGTCGTCGAGGTCAAGGACGGCTACGCCCGCAACTACCTGGTTCCGCGTGGCTACGCCATCCGCTGGACCAAGGGCGGCCAGAAGGACGTCGACGCGATCCGTCGCGCCCGCAAGATCCACGAGATCCAGACCCTTGAGGCCGCCAACGAGGTCAAGGGCAAGCTCGAGGGCGTCCAGGTCAAGCTGGCCGTTCGCTCGGGCGACGCCGGCCGTCTGTTCGGTTCGGTGACCCAGGCCGACGTCGTGGAGGCCATCAAGGCCGCCGGCGGCCCGGCCGTGGACAAGCGCGCCGTCGCGATCGCCTCGCCGATCAAGACCGTGGGCACCCACAAGGTCTCGGTCAAGCTGCACGCCGACGTCCAGGCCAACCTCGACGTCGCCGTCGTCGCTGCCTGAGTTCCGTAGCAGTGGCCTGAGGGCCGGACTCCTCCGGGAGTCCGGCCCTCGGTCGTGTTCCGGCGCGTTCGGTGCTGGAGCGTTCGCTGCCGGCGCCTCGGCCCCGGCGCCGTCAGCCCCGGACGGCCCCGGTGACCAGCCAGCGGCCGCCGCGCGCCCGCCCGACCAGGAAGGCCGCGCGGACCAGCATGAACAGGTTCATCGCCCACCACAGTCCGGCCAGCCCGGTGCCGGTGGCCGGCACCGCGATCGCCGCCGGGGTGAACACCGCCAGGGTCGCGATCGCCGCCCAGGCCAGGTAGGGGCCGTCCCCGGCGCCCATCAGCACCCCGTCCAGCACGAAGACCAGGCCGGCGACCGGCTGGCTGAGCGCGAGCAGCAGCAGGGCGGTGTCCAACTGCCCCTGCACCGCCGGATCGGGTGTGAACAGCGGGACGTACAGCGGGCGGGCGGCCACCACCAGCAGTCCCAGCAGCACGCCCGAGCCGATGCCCCACTCGACCATCCGGCGGGTGGCGGCCCTGGCGCCCGGGACGTCCTCGGCGCCCAGGTAGCGGCCGATGATCGCCTGGCCGGCGATCGCGATGGCGTCCAGGGCGAAGGCCAGGAAGCTGAACAGCGTCATGGTGATCTGGTGCGCGGCCACCTGGTCGTCGCCCAGCCGGGCGGCCACCGCGGTGGCGATCATCAGCACCGCGCGCAGGCTGACCGTCCGGACCAGCAGCGGACCGCCCGCCCTCGCGCTGGCCCGGATGCCGGCCGCGTCCGGCCGTAGCGAGGCGTGCTCGCGCCGCGCCCCGCGCACCACCACGACCAGGTAGACGGCGGCCATCCCGGTCTGCGCGAGCACGGTGCCCCAGGCCGAGCCGGCCACCCCGAGCCCGGCGCCGTACACCAGGCCGGCGTTCAGGCCGATGTTGGCGGTGAAGCCCGCGATCGCCACCAGCAGCGGCGTGCGGGTGTCCTGGAGGCCGCGCAGCACGCCGGTGGCGGCCATCACCATGAGCATCGCGGGGATGCCCAGGGCGCTGATCCGCAGGTACGTCACGGCGTAGGGGGCGGCGGTCTCCGAGGCCCCCAGGACGTCGGCCGCCCAGGGTGCCAGCAGCACGGTGAGCAGCACCACCGGGACGGCCAGGCCGAGGGCGAGCCAGATGCCGTCGACGCCCTGCTGGACGGCGCCGCGGCGGTCCCCGGCACCGATCCGGCGGGCCACCGCCGCGGTGGTGGCGTAGGCGAGGAAGACGAACACGCCGGTCGCGGTGGACAGTGCGGCGGCGGCGACGCCGACCCCGGCCAGCTGCGGGGTGCCGAGGTGGCCGACGATCGCCGAGTCGGCCATCAGGAACAGCGGTTCGGCGACCAGCGCGCCGAAGGCCGGGACGGCCAGCGCGAGGATCTCCCGGTCGTGCCGGCGTCTGGAGGGGGTCGGGGCTGCGGGAGGGGCGGTCATGGGCTCCAGGCTACTCATCCACAGGTAATGACTGCTAGTGGCAGTTGGCCATTACTCGAATTCTTGAGCGAGGCGCTCGGTCCGCTTCGCGCCCGCGGGCGCCCGGCTGCGTGTGAAGAATTTCTCATGCACAGGCCCGGTAAGAGGTAATGCCTGGTCAACAGGTTGACGGTGGGCAGATGGTCTGGTTATCCACAGAGCCTTCCACAGGGGCGTCCACAGCTTTGCGGCACTTCTCCACAGCCCGGGGCCGCTCGTCCACACCCCCTGTGGATAACCGCCTTGGCTGAACGGCTCCCGGCGCCTTAGCGTGGGCCCTCCGCCCGACACTCCCGCCCGCCCCGGCGTCCGATTTGTCGGTGCCGTGGCGTACAAAGAGGAGCGGATCCGCTCCACCCAGCCACCGGCAAGGCCCGCTCCAACTCGCACCACTCGCTGATCGGGGAACACGCGTGACCGGCCCCCAGTACGACGACCACGACGCCCCGCCGCCGGAGGAGGACTGGCAGCCCGCCGAGGACCCCTTCCCGGCCGGCGCCTTCGACGACGCGTCCTTCCCCGACGGGCCCGGCGACCGGCTCCCGGTCTCCCGCAGCCGCACCGGCCAGGGCGGCGGCCGGGAGGGCAACCGGGACGGCGGCGGTCGCGAGGGCGGCTTCCAGAAGGGCGGCAAGGGAAGCCGGAGCGGCTCCCAGCGCGACGGTTCGCAGAGCGGTGGCGGCGGCTGGCAGCGCCGCGACGACGAGGGCCAGGGCGGCGTGGACGGCTTCGAGCGCGTCCCCCCGCAGGACCTCGCGGCCGAGCAGTCGGTCCTCGGCGGCATGCTGCTCTCCAAGGACGCCATCGCCGACGTGGTCGAGGTGCTCAAGCCGGCCGACTACTACCGGCCCGCGCACGAGATGGTCCACGGTGCGATCCTCGACCTGTACGCCCGCGGCGAGCCGGCCGACCCGATCACCGTGGCCGGCGAGCTCACCAAGCGCGGCGAGCTCCAGCGCGTCGGCGGCGCCTCCTACCTGCACACCCTGGTCAACTCCGTCCCGACCGCCGCCAACGCCGAGTACTACGCCCAGATCGTCCACGAGCGCGCCGTCCTGCGCCGTCTGGTCGAGGCCGGCACCCGGATCGCCGGCATGGGCTACGCGGCCGAGGGCGACGTCGACGAGATCGTCAACGCCGCCCAGGCGGAGATCTACGCCGTCACCGAGCAGCGCACCAACGAGGACTACGCGCCGCTCGCCGACATCATGGAGGGCGCCCTCGACGAGATCGAGGCGATCGGCTCCCGCAACGGCCAGATGTCCGGCGTCCCGACCGGCTTCGCCGACTTCGACGCGCTCACCAACGGCCTCCACCCCGGCCAGATGATCGTGATCGCGGCCCGCCCCGCGATGGGCAAGTCGACCCTGGCGCTGGACTTCGCCCGCGCCTGCTCGATCCAGAACAAGCTGCCGAGCGTGATCTTCTCGCTCGAAATGGGCCGCAACGAGATCGCCATGCGCCTGCTGTCCGCCGAGGCCCGGGTCGCGCTGCACCACATGCGCTCCGGGAACATGACGGACGACGACTGGACCCGCGTCGCCCGCCGGATGCCCGACGTCAGCGAGGCGCCGCTGTTCATCGACGACTCCCCGAACCTGTCGATGATGGAGATCCGGGCCAAGTGCCGCCGGCTCAAGCAGCGCAACGACATCAAGCTGGTCGTCATCGACTACCTCCAGCTGATGCAGTCCGGCGGCTCCCGCCGGGCGGAGAACCGCCAGCAGGAGGTCTCCGACATGTCGCGAAACCTGAAGCTGCTGGCCAAGGAGCTGGAAGTCCCGGTCATCGCGCTCTCCCAGCTGAACCGTGGCCCCGAGCAGCGCACCGACAAGCGGCCGATGGTCTCCGACCTGCGCGAGTCCGGCTCGATCGAGCAGGACGCCGACATGGTCATCCTGCTCCACCGTGAGGACGCCTACGAGAAGGAGTCCCCGCGCGCCGGTGAGGCCGACCTGATCGTCGCCAAGCACCGTAACGGCCCCACCGCCACCATCACGGTGGCCTTCCAGGGCCACTACTCGCGCTTCGTCGACATGACCCGGGACTAGCAGCGGCCGGGGGCATCGGGGGGCCTCGTCCGACCGTCACCGAGGCGAACGCATCAGTGTGATGAGCTACTGTCCGTGCGGTGAAAACGATACGACAGCTGTCCGCCCGCCGGGCCGGGGGAAGCAAGCAGGCTCGGGCGGGCGGATCGGCCAGTCGGCTGGGCTGGCTCGACGCGCTTCGCGGCGTGGCCGCCCTGGTGGTGGCGCTCCACCACTTCGACGTCCTGAAGATGCTGCCGGACGGGGTGGCGTCCTTCATCTGGTGGCACGCGGACCTGGGCCTCTACGGCGTCATGCTGTTCTTCCTGGTCAGCGGTTACATCATCCCGGCCTCGCTGGAGCGCCGCGGGGACGTGCGGGCGTTCTGGATCGGACGGATCTTCCGGCTCTGGCCGCCGGTGATCATCGGTATCACGGTGGCGCTGGCCATCATCCCGAAGGGCGACGGCTCGGTCGCGCTCTTCGCCACCGATCACGACCTGATCTACGTGGCCGCCAACTCGACCATGCTGCAGGACTTCATGGGCGTCTGGAACGGCCTGGGCGTCATGTGGACCCTCAGCTACGAGATGGTCTTCTACTACATGGTCACCGCGCTCTTCACGGTCGGCCAGCACCGCCGCAGCGGCCCGATCGCGGTCGGCTTCGCCGGCGTGGCGCTGCTCTTCGGCACCTCCATCGCCTCCCACACGCTGACCAGCGACATCACCTCGACCCGCAACCTGGTCTGGGGCTCCGTCCTGATCGTGCTGTTCGGCTTCGCCTGCGTGCTGAGCGGCCGACCGAACCTGACCCGGGTCGGGGCGATCACGCTCGGTCTGCTGGGCTTCGTGCTGATGTACAACAACAGCCGGGCCCCGATGTTCGAGACCCTGATGATCTTCGCGACGATGTTCGCGGGCACCGCGATCTACCGGGCCGAGAACCGCCAGATCGACCGCCTCCAGGCGATCCTGTGCTGCGGCTTCGTGGTCGTCGCGGGGGTGGCCGTCGCCTGGATGTACAACCGTGACGGCATGGAGCAGAACACCTGGACGGCCGGCTGGATGGCCTGGGCCGGCTCCTACCTCGGGGCCTGGATCACGTTCGGCATCGGCATGGCGCTGCGCAAGCGCCGCTTCCCGAAGCCGCTCACCTGGCTCGGCGGGATCAGCTTCTCGCTCTACCTGCTGCACGTCCCGCTGGTGCACACCATCCAGCCGCTGCTGCACGTGCCCAAGGTGCCGCCGACGACCGGCGGCAAGCTGATCTGGACGGCCGAGTACCTCGTCGTGATCATGCTGGCGAGCTGGGTGATGTACCGGCTGGTGGAGCTGCCCGTGCAGAAGCTGGGCCGCAAGGTGGCCAAGGCGGTCGAGCGCCGCTGGCCGGGCGGTGCCCCGCAGCCGGCGGCCGCCGCGTCGATCGGGGCGCCCGCGACCGGCGAGGCCGCCGGGGCTGTTCCGGCCCAGTCCGGGGAGAAGGGCCAGGGCGGGGGCCAGGATCAGGAACAGGTGCCGGTCGAGGTCGGAGCCGGCGGCCCGGGGCAACGGGTCGGCTGACCGCCGCACGGACACACCGAGGGCTCGCCTCCCACCCGGGAGGCGAGCCCTCGGCGCGTGGCCCCCGGGCGCGGTCAGACGGTGACGGTGGCGCGGAAGAGGGTCGTGGCGGTGCCGGACAGCCGGGTGGGGGCGCCGGTGGCGGGGAGGAAGGCCGACCGGCCGCGGGCGAGGTCCAGGGTGGTGCCGTCGGCGGCGGTGAGCCGGGCGGTGCCCTCGGTGCAGAGCAGGATCTGCGGGGCGCGGCCGTCGATCTCGCGGTCCCGGCCGTCCAGGACGAAGCGGGAGAGCCGGAACTCGTCGATCGGGACGGGGTAGAGCTCCTCGCCGGCGGTGCCGTCGACCGGGCGGGGGTGCAGCAGCTCGGGGGCGCCGGCCTCGAAGACCAGGACCTTCAGCAGCTCGGGCAGGTCGACGTGCTTGGGGGTGAGGCCGGCCCGCAGCACGTTGTCGGAGTTGGCCTGGAGTTCGACGCAGGCACCCGCCAGGTAGGCGTGCGGCACGCCGGCGTCCAGGTAGAGCGCCTCGCCGGCCCGGAGCCGGAAGTGGTTGAGCAGCAGGGCGGCGATCAGGCCGCGGTCCTCCGGGAAGTCCTCGGCGATCCGGGCGTACGGCCCGTAGTCGCCGGCCGGGTCGGTGCGGGCCAGGGCCTCGGCCGTCTCCCGGACGGTCTCCTCGGCGGCCTTCCCGTCCATGGTGAGGATGGCGGCCAGCGTGCCGCGCAGCGCCTCGGCCTCGTCCTCGACGGCCAGCAGGTCGATCAGCGGGGCGAGCCCGGGCACCGCGAGCCCGGCCATCAGCCCGGCCGCCTCGGCGGGCCGCCGGAAGCCGCAGAGCCCCTCGAAGGCGCCCAGCGCGCAGACCATCTCGGGCTTGTGGTTGGCGTCGCGGTAGCTCCGCTCGGGGGCGTCCAGCGGGACGCCGAGGGCGTTCTCGGCGGCGAACCCGGCGCGGGCCTGCGCGATCGTGGGGTGGGCCTGGATGGACAGCGGGATGCCCGCGGTCAGGATCTTGAACAGGAACGGCAGGGTCGGACCGAACCTGGCGACGGTCGCGGCGCCGAGCTCGCCCTCGGGGTCGGCCGCGATCAGCTCGTCCAGCCGGCGGGGCCCCTCGCCCCGGTCGGCCCGGGACGGGTCGCCGGGGTGGGCGCCCATCCACAGCTCGGCCTGCGGTTCGCCGGTCGGCTCCTGCCCGAGCAGTTCGGGCAGGGCGGTCAGCGACCCCCAGGCGTACGGGCGGACGGTGTTGATGAGCCTGTCCATGCGCGCGGTCCTACTCCTTCGCTGGGTGGCGGGTGTGCCGGATCGTCGGGGCAACGGGCCCGGCGGTGCGGGGGGCCGGGCACGGGCAAGGTCATCGACCCTAGCCGACCGGTGTCGCCCGCGAGGAAACGGCGGGTACCGGAGGGGAGTGCCCTGGCCGGACCGGTGGTTCCCGGGCGCGGTAGTAGGATGCCAGGACGCAGTAGTCTCCGCCCTGCACAGCAGTTTCCACCGTGGTCACCCCGTCGGCGGGCTGCCGGCGGAGCCGCGTTCCAGAGTGCGGGCGATGGTGTTCTGACACTCCCCGCCATCGGCCGAGAGGTTTGTACGTGACCGTGAACCAGCAGAGTTTTGCTGATCTCGGCAGGGTCCTGGTGATCATTCCGACCTACAACGAGGCGGAGAACGTCGAGCGGATCGTCGGCCGGGTGCGGGCGGCGGTCCCCGAGGCCCACGTGCTGGTCGCCGACGACAACAGCCCCGACGGCACCGGCGAACTGGCCGACAAGCTGTCCGCCGAGGACCCGAACGTGCACGTCATGCACCGCAAGGGCAAGGAGGGCCTGGGCGCCGCCTACCTCGCGGGCTTCCGCTGGGGCATCGACCACGGCTACGACGTCCTGGTCGAGATGGACGCGGACGGCTCGCACCAGCCCGAGGAACTGGACCGGCTGCTGGGCGCGCTGCGCGGCGCCGACCTGGTGCTGGGCTCGCGCTGGGTGCCGGGCGGCCGGGTGGTGAACTGGCCGAAGTCGCGCCTGCTGCTCTCCCGCGGCGGCTCGACCTACTCGCGGCTGGCGCTGGGCGTGCCGATCCGGGACGTCACCGGCGGCTACCGGGCGTTCCGCAAGGAGACCCTGCTGGGCCTGGGCATGGACGAGGTGGCCTCGGCCGGGTACTGCTTCCAGGTCGACCTGGCCTGGCGCACGGTGAAGGCCGGGTTCAAGGTGGCCGAGGTGCCGATCACCTTCGTCGAGCGCGAGCTGGGCGCGTCCAAGATGAGCCGCAACATCGTGGTCGAGGCGCTGTGGCGGGTGACCGCCTGGGGCGTCTCCGACCGGCTGGCCCGCCTGCGCGGCGCGGTCAAGCGCTGACCTCCACGACGTAACCGCCCGGGGCCCGTCCGTCGTCACGACGGACGGGCCCCGGGCGGTTACGTGCCCTGGGGCAGGCCGCCCACAACGCCGAAGCGCCGGCCGTTTGAACCGCGGTGTGACCTGAGCCGGAAGGCGCGGCCCGCCGGGCGCGCCTTCCGCGCAATCCGACACCGGTACTCCCATGCTGTAGGGCGCAGGAAGTCCGACCGCCGACCAGAGGGAGCAGCCAGTGACGTCGTCCCCGTCCGAGGAGGGCGCCGGCGCGGAGCGCACGGCCGCCGAGGCCGCCGCCCCGGACCCCGAGCGGCCCGCCCGCCCGCTGGAGGTCGCCGTCTTCACCGGCCCCGAATCGGCCTTCTTCGCCACCTCCACCCTGATCCTCGGCGAGCGGACCGCGATCCTGGTCGACGCCCAGCTCACCCGCAGCGCCGGCCGCGAACTCGCCGAATGGGTCGCCGGCAAGGGCCGCCGACTGCTCGCCATCGTCGTCACCCACCACCACCCCGACCACTACTTCGGCGCCGAGGAGGTGCTGAGGCTCTTCCCCGACGCCCGGCTGCTGGCCGCGCCCGCCGTGGTCGACGGCATCCGGCGCACCGCCGCCGCCAAGGTCGCCCAGTGGAAGCCGGTCTACGGCGACGACATCCCGGACCACCCGCTGATCCCCGCCCCGCTGCTGCCGCAGCCGCTCATGCTCGACCGCCAGGTCATCCCCGTGCTGCTGCTCGGCCAGGCCGACTGCGGCGACTCGACGGTCGTCCACGTGCCGAGCATCCGGACGGTGATCGCCGGGGACTTCGCCTACAACGGCACCCACGTCTGGACCGCCGACACCACCCCGGCCCAGCGCACCACCTGGGGCCACAACCTCGGCCGGATCGCCGACCTCGGCGTGGACCGGGTCATCGCCGGCCACCGCGCCCCCGACCAGGGCGACGACGCCGCCCGGGTGCTCGCCTTCACCGGCGAGTACCTCCAGGACTTCGACCGGCTGCTGGCCGAGCACCCGCACGACCCGGAGGCACTGGTCACCGCGATGAACGAGCGGTACGGGGAGCTGACGCTGCCGGCCATCCTGGAACTGGGCGCCGCCGCCAACGCCGCCCGGGCGGCGCGAGGGGGCGAGATCGTCGAGGCGGAGATCGTCGAGGACGACATCATCGAGGCGGAGATCGTCGAGGACGAGCTCGTCGAGGAGCCCGAGGAGTCCACGGAGTCCACGGAGCCCGAGGAGCCCGGGAAGTCCCCGGAGCCCGGGACGGGCGGAGCAGAGTAGGGCGGATACTGGCCGCATGACGCCCTACGACGTGATCGTCCCGGCCGGCGGGGCCGCCCGTCGCCTCGGCGGGGCCGACAAACCCGGGCTGACCGTGGGCGAGACCACCCTGCTCGACCGGGTGCTCGCCGCCTGCGCGGGCGCCCGCACCACCGTCGTGGTCGGCCCCGGCCGGCCGACCGCGCGCACCGGCGTCCGCTGGACCAGGGAGCAGCCGCCGGGCGGTGGGCCGGTCGCCGCCGTCGCCGCCGGACTCGACCTGGTCACCGCGCCGACCGTGCTGCTGCTCGCCGCCGACCTGCCGTTCCTGGACCGGCGGACCGTCGACCGGCTGGTCACCGCCCTCGCCGAGGCAGGTCCGGCCGTCGACGCCGCCGTCCTGGTCGACGCCGGCGGGCGCGACCAGCCGCTCGCCGCCGCCTACCGCACCGCCCCGCTGCGCACCGCGCTGGCCGCCCTCGGCGATCCGGCCGGCCTCCCGCTGCGCCGCCTCACCGGCGGTCTCGCCCGGCAGTTGGTGGCCGACACCGACAACGTCGCCTACGACTGCGACACCTGGGAGGACCTCGAACAGGCCCGGGAGCGCGACCGGTCGTAGGGGCGCCCTCCGGGTCCGTGTTCACGGCCCGCGTGGGTGTCCGTGCGGGAAACGACGCGCGCCGCACACGGGGCGAACACTCCGGGGAAACCGCCGATCAGGCAGCATGGGCGCATGGAGCGCACGCTGGAGGACTGGATCGCCGAGGTCAGGGCCGACCTGGGCATCGACCTGGACGTCGACGTCCGGGGACTGCTCGACCTCGCCCGGGTGGTCGCGCACGGGGTGGCCCGCCCGGCCGCGCCGCTGACCGCCTTTCTGATCGGCTACGCGGCCGCCCAGCAGGGCGGCGGGCCGGAGGCCGTGGCCGAGGCCGCCCGGCGGACCGCCGCGCTCGCCGAGCGCTGGAGCGCCGACGCCGGGCCGGGCGAGCCGTGAGCGCCGTCGGCCAGACCACCGTGGCCGCCCCGTCGACCGGCCCCGGCGTGCTGAGCTGGGCGCAGGCCCGCGAGGCCGCCCGCCGGGCCGGGCTGCGTCCGCTGCCGGCGGTCGGGCTGCCGCTCGCCGAGGCGCTCGGCCGCACCCTCGCCGAGCCGCTCACCGCGCTGACCGACCTGCCGGCCTTCGACACCTCCGCGATGGACGGCTGGGCGGTCGCCGGGCCGGGCCCCTGGCGGGTCGCCGGGCGGGTGCTGGCCGGCCGGGCCGCGTCCGCGCCGCTGGCCGACGGCGCCGCCGTCGAGATCGCCACCGGCGCCCAACTGCCGCCCGGCGCCACCGCGGTCCTGCGCCGTGAGCACGGCCGCACGGACGGCACGCTGCTGCACGACTGCGGCCACCAATCACTGACCACCGGTCAGGACGTCCGCCCGCGCGGCCAGGAGTGCCGCCGCGGCGAGGCGTTGCTGCCCGGTGGCGCCCTGGTCGGCCCGGCCGTGCTCGGCCTGGCCGCCGCCTGCGGTCACGACCGGCTCGCCGTGCGCCGTCGCCCGGTGGTCGAACTGCTCGTCCTCGGGGATGAGTTGCTCGCCTCGGGCGTCCCCGGTCCGGGCCTGGTCCGGGACGCGCTCGGGCCGCTGCTGCCGCCCTGGCTGCGGGCGGCCGGTGCCGAGGTGGCCGAAGTGCGGTCCGTCCGGGACGACTTCGGGCTGCTCCGGGACGCGCTGCGGCACTCCACCGCCGACATCGTGGTCACCACCGGCGGAACGGCGGCCGGCCCGGTCGACTTCCTGCACCGGGCCCTCGCCGAGGCCGGGGCCCGGCTGCTGGTGGACGGCGTGGCCGTCCGCCCCGGACACCCGATGCTGCTGGCCGAACTCCCGTCGGCCGCATGCCCGTCGGCCGGCCCCGCCCGGAGCGGGCTTCCGGGCGGGGGTCCAGCCGGGCTTCCGGGTGGGCTTCCGGGCGGGCGGCACCTGGTGGGCCTGCCCGGCAACCCGCTGGCCGCCGTCGCCGGGACGGTCACCCTCGCCCTGCCGCTGCTGCACGCCCGCAGCGGGCGGTCCGCCGTCACCCCGGCCCTCGCACCCACCGCCGTCGGCCTGCCCGGGCACCCGGTGGACACCCGGCTGCTGCCCGTCCGGCGCACCGCCGACGGCGTCGTCCCGCTCGCCTTCGACGGGCCCGCGATGCTGCGCGGCCTCGCCCGGGCCGAGGCGCTGGCCGTGGTCCCGCCCGGCGGCGCGGCGGCCGGCGAACCCGTCGAACTGCTGGAGGCGCCGTGAACGGGCCCACCGGGGCGTGCGCGCCCCACGACAGCGGGGAGGTGACCGCATGAGCAGGCTGCGGGGTGCGCCCGCCCCGGGGACCGAGCCGTGGTCGGACGCCGGGATCGTGCTGCCCGCCCGGCGGAGCGCGCCGGCCCTCCGGCAGGTCGGCTCCCGGCTGCTGCTGGCGCTCGCCGTCCTGGTCGCCACGACGCTGATCGTCTACGTCGACCGGGACGGTTACAACGACAACGCGGGCGACGGGGTCAGCTTCCTGGACGCGGCGTACTACGCCACCGTGACGCTGTCCACCACCGGGTACGGCGACATCACCCCGTACAGCGACGGCGCCCGGCTCACCAACATCTTCGTGATCACCCCGCTGCGCGTGGTGTTCCTGATCATCCTGGTCGGGACCACGCTGGAGGTGCTCACCGAACGAACCCGCCAGCAGTGGCGGTTGAACCGCTGGAGGTCCACCGTGCGCGAGCACACCGTCGTCATCGGGTACGGCACCAAGGGCCGCAGCGCCGTCGACACCCTGCTCGGGCAGGGCGTGAAGAAGGACGAGATCGTCGTCGTCGACCCGCAGCGCAAGGTGATCGACCAGGCCGCCCGGCACGGGCTGGTCGGCGTGGTCGGCGACGCCACCCGCACCGACACGCTGCTGCGGGCCGAGGTGCCCACCGCCGCCCGGGTCGTGGTCGCGCCGGAACGGGACGACACCGCCGTCCTGGTCACGCTGACGGCGCGCCAGCTGAACAAGGGCGCCACCGTGGTCGCGGCCGTCCGGGAGGACGAGAACGCCCCGCTGCTGCGGCAGAGCGGCGCCGACGTCGTCGTCACCAGCTCCAGTTCGGCCGGGCGGCTGCTCGGCCTGTCGATGCTCAGCCCGCACGCCGGCGCGGTCATGGAGGACCTGCTCACCTACGGCAACGGCCTGGACGTGGTCGAGCGCCCCGTCACCCGGGCCGAGGCCGGGCACAGCCCGCGCGCGTGCGAGGACCTGGTGGTCGCGGTGGTCCGCGGCCGGCGGGTGCTCAACTACACCGAGCCCGAGGCCGCCGTGCTCCAGCTCACCGACCGGGTGATCGTGATCAAGTCGACCGGCTGACGCGGGCCTTGCCCGCTCCTCGCCATGACGCGCAGTAGGTTCGGGGCATGCATGCGATGACGATTCCCGTACCCGGTGGTCCCGAGGCACTCGTGTGGGCGGAGGTGCCCGACCCGGTGCCCGGCGAGGGCGAGGTCCTGGTCGAGGTGGCGGCCACCGCCGTCAACCGCGCCGACCTGCTCCAGCGGCAGGGCAACTACAACCCGCCGCCCGGCGCCTCGCCCTACCCCGGGCTGGAGTGCGCCGGGCGGATCGTCGCCCTCGGCCCGGGCGTGTCCGGCTGGGCGGTCGGCGACGAGGTGTGCGCGCTGCTGTCCGGCGGCGGGTACGCGCAGCTCGTCGCGGTGCCGACCGGGCAGTTGCTGCCGCTGCCCAAGGGCCTGGGCTTCGAGGAGGCCGCCGCGCTGCCCGAGGTCGCCTGCACGGTGTGGTCCAACGTGTTCCTCACCGCCCACCTGCGGCCCGGCGAGACGGTGCTGCTGCACGGCGGCGCGAGCGGCATCGGGACCATGGCGATCCAGCTGGCCAAGGCGGTGGGCGCGCGGGTCGCGGTGACCGCGGGCAGCGCCGGGAAGCTGGCCCGGTGCGTCGAACTCGGTGCCGACATCGCGATCGACTACCGCGAGCAGGACTTCGTCGAGGTGCTCAAGGAGGCCACCGGCGGGGCCGGGGTGGACGTGATCCTGGACATCATGGGCGCCAAGTACCTGCAGCGGAACGTGGACGCGCTGGCCGTCAACGGGCGGCTGGTGATCATCGGGCTGCAGGGCGGCGTGAAGGGCGAGCTCGACCTCAACGCGCTGCTGCGCAAGCGCGCCGCGGTGATCGCCACCAATCTGCGTGGGCGCCCGTTGGCGGAGAAGGCGGCGATCGTGGCGGCGGTGCGCGAGCACGTGTGGCCGCTGGTGGAGTCCGGGGTGGTGAAGCCGGTGATCGACCGGGTGCTGCCGCTGACCGACGCCGGCGACGGGCACCGGGTGCTGGAGGCGGGGGAGCAGGTCGGCAAGGTCGTGCTGCGGACCTGATCCTGGTCCGAGGGCCTGCGGCCCGAGGCGGGACGTCCGAAATGCCCTGATCGTCGGATTGTGTGAGGCTGGTTCGGAGCTGTCCCGCCGCCGACCCCGCCGCGCGCGGTCGGCCGTCGGAAGGACCTCCGACCGTGGCCGCACCAACGCACCTCCTCGGGCCGCTGCCCGCCGCGCCGCACCACCGTCGTACCCGCCGTACCGGCCCGGGCCGGGCCCAGCGACTGATCGCGGCGGCCGTGCTCGGGCTCACGCTCCCGCTGGCCGCAGCATCGGCGGCCGCCGCCGCCGTCGGGCCGGCGGCGGCGTCGCCGTCCCCGTTCACCGCTGAGCCCGCCGCCGTGGGCAGGCCGGAGCCGGCGGCCGTTCCGGCGGTCGGGCCGCCGCGGCACCCGCGCCCCGGCCGGGGCGACGCCCGGGTCTACCGGCGCTGGGTGGTGTGGGCGCCCGAGCGCGCCGACACCGCCCCGGAGCGGGCGCCGGACCGGGCTCCCGAGCAGAACCCCGAGCAGGCTCCCGAGCAGAACCCCGACCAGGTTCCTGACCGGAGCACCGGGCAGGCCGGTGCGGGGGACCGGCCCGAGGCCGACCAGGGCACCCCGGACGCGGCGGCTCCCGGCGCCGACGCCGCACCGGACGCCGCCACCGCGGCCGCCGCCGCGACCGCCCAGGCCGTCGCCGCCGCCGTCCCCGCCGTCCTGCCCGCCCGCTGGCGGGACGCCTCGACCGTCCAGTTCCCGCTGGGCGCGGGGCTGGGGTTGATCGGCTGCGGCCTGGGGTTGATCGGGCTGCGGCTGCGCCGGGGGTGAGTCGCGGGGTGGGGGCGGCGGGGTAGGTTTCGTGAGGGGTGTGTGCACGCCCCAGGGGGGCCGGGGCGGGCCGGGAGCTGAGTATCCGTACGGATTCCGGGGCGGCGCCCGGGGGCGTACCGTCGTCAGCGGTGGCTCAGGACGGCGGTTGTACGGGGGCTTCCGCCCGACCAACCCCAGTGAGAGAGAATGTTGTTCATGACGAATCCGATGAACGAGCGCTCGTTTCAGCAGCCATTCCAGGCCGCGGGCGGGCAGTCGCAGGACGGCCAGAAGGTGCTGATCGTCGGACCGGACGGGCTGCCCGTGGGCCAGGGGTTCGCCGGCTCGGCGGGGGACGAGGACGAGGGCGACCTGCCGCGTGAGCTCCCGGTGACCGAGATGGTCGAGCAGCCCGCGAAGGTCATGCGCATCGGCAGCATGATCAAGCAGCTGCTGGAGGAGGTCCGGGCGGCGCCTCTCGACGAGGCCAGCCGGGCCCGGCTGAAGGACATCCACGCCAGCTCGATCAAGGAGCTGGAGCTCGGTCTGGCCCCCGAGCTGGTCGCCGAGCTGGAACGGCTGTCGCTGCCCTTCACCGAGGACAGCATTCCGACCGAGGCGGAGCTGCGGATCGCCCAGGCCCAGCTGGTCGGCTGGCTGGAGGGCCTGTTCCACGGGATCCAGACCGCGCTGTTCGCCCAGCAGATGGCGGCGCGGGCCCAGCTGGAGCAGATGCGGCGGGCTCTGCCGCCCGGTCTGCACGGCGGCGAGCCGGACGAGGACGAGCCGGGTCAGGGCCGCGGCATCCGCTCCGGCCCGTACCTGTAACGGGCCGCCGACACCGGACGTACCACGACGGTCCGCCCGGGCCGGGGCGCCGCCGGAGGGCGCCCGGCGGTCCGGGGGCAGGACCGGCCCTGGACCGATCACCGTCGGCGTCAGCCGATACCCTGACCCCTGTCGCAGGCCGGTCGCACCGCCGCGGCAGGGGTCCGCCAGGCCCGCGGGCCCGGCCCACCACGCACGGACGAGACCGAACGTCACGGTCGCGGCGCCACGGCCGCGCCGAGGGGGAGCAGAGGACCATGAGCGAGCACGGCAACGCGGCGGTCGGGGGCTCCTCCCTGGGCAACGGCCGCTATGTGCTGCAGCGGCTGCTGGGCGAGGGCGGCATGGCCTCGGTGCACCTCGCGTACGACAGCGTGCTGGACCGGCAGGTCGCGCTGAAGAGCATGCACAACGAGCTGGGCCGGGACGCCTCGTTCAAGGAGCGGTTCCGCCGCGAGGCGCAGGCGGTGGCCCGGCTGGAGCACCCGAACATCGTCACGGTGTACGACAGCGGCGAGGACGTCGCGCCGGACGGCTCCAGCACCCCGTACATCGTCATGCAGCTGGTCGACGGCAAGGGCCTGCGCGAGGCGATCAACGAGGCGGTCGCCCAGTACGGCGCGATGCCGACCGAGGAGGCCCTGCGGGTCGTCGTCGGCGTGCTGAACGCGCTGGAGGCCTCGCACGACATGTCCCTGGTGCACCGCGACATCAAGCCCGGCAACGTCATGTTCGATCGCAAGGGCAACGTCAAGGTCATGGACTTCGGCATCGCCCGGGCGCTGGAACCGGGCGCCACGTCGATGACGCAGACCGGCATGGTGGTCGGCACCCCGCAGTACCTGTCGCCCGAGCAGGCGCTCGGCAAGCCGGTGGACGCCCGCTCCGACCTCTACTCGGTCGGCGTGATGCTCTTCGAGATGCTCACCGGGCAGCTGGTCTTCGACGGCGACTCGGCGTTCTCGATCGCCTACAAGCACGTCCAGGAGGAGCCGCCGGCGCCGTCCACCCTCAACCGGTCGGTCACCCCGGCGGTGGACGCCTTCGTCGCCCAGGCGCTGCGCAAGGACCCGGCGCACCGGTTCCAGAGCGCGGCGGCGATGCGGGACGAGGCGGAGCGGCTGATCGCGGCCGCGAAGGGCGGCGGCAGCGGGCACCCGTTGCAGGCCAGTACGCCGCTGGTGATCAACGAGGGCCCGCGCTCGGTGCACGCGGCGCCGCAGACCCCGCAGACCCCGCACCCCCAGTACCTCCAGCAGCCTCCGCCGCCGCAGCAGCCGCAGTACCGGACCCCGCCGCCGGCCTTCCAGCCGCCGCGTCCGCAGGGGCCGCACACGCCGCACCCCCAGTACCTCCAGCAGGCCCCGCCGCAGCGGGCGCACACCCCGCCGCCGCAGCCGATGCCGCCGTACCAGCAGCCGAAGGCGCCCAGCGGCGGCGGCTGCTCGACGGCCGCGGTCGTCATCGTGATCATCGTCGGCGTGCTCGTGCTGGCCGGCATCATCATCGCGATCGTGGTCAACAAGGCGCAGGACAACAAGTCGAAGACCAAGACCGGGCACACCACCGGTGAGCGGCCCGCAGTGGTGCTGGTGGTTGACCTTCCGGTCGACCGGAATGGCCTGCTCTGACGCTTTCCGGCCGGTTCGGGCGTGCCACGGGCCCGCGCCGGAGGCGGTAGCGTTCGGGGATACGAAGCGACAGGGCACCGCGATCCGAGCGAACGCCCGGGGCGAGGAGCGATGGCACAGACGCAGCAGCCGGATGACGGAACGGGTGCCGGAGCTGACGGCCGGACCGGCGGGACGCCGAGGATGCCCGGACCCGGCAGCGACGCCGCGACCAGCGCGTTTCCCCCGGTCGGGCCCGGCGGCCCGCAGACCCCCGGCCGCGGTACGGCCGCGCCGCTGGGCACGGTCGGCGACGGCCGCTACCGGCTGACCTACCGGCTCGGCCGCGGCGGCATGGCCGAGGTGTTCGCGGCCGAGGACGTACGGCTGGGACGGACGGTCGCGGTCAAGCTGCTCCGCGGCGAGCTGGCCCAGGACGACATCGCCCGGCTGCGGTTCACCCGCGAGGCACACGCCGTCGCGGGGCTCAACCACCACTCGATCGTCGCGGTCTACGACACCGGCGAGGAGTACGCCGGGGACGAGTCCACGCCGTACATCGTGATGGAGCTGGTCGAGGGCCGGACCGTCCGCGAGCTGCTGGTGGACGAGGACGCGCCGCCGGTCGACCAGGCACTGATCATCATCGCCGGGGTGCTGGAGGCGCTGGCGTACAGCCACCGCAACGGCATCGTCCACCGGGACATCAAGCCCGCCAACGTGATCATCACGACCGCGGGCGCCGTCAAGGTGATGGACTTCGGTATCGCCCGGGCGCTGACCGGCACGGCCAGCACCATGACCCAGACCGGCATGGTCATGGGCACCCCGCAGTACCTCTCGCCCGAGCAGGCCCTCGGCAAGCCCGTCGACCACCGCTCCGACCTGTACGCGGCCGGCTGCATGCTGTACGAACTGCTGGCGCTGCGCCCGCCGTTCACCGGCGACACCCCGCTCTCGGTGGTCTACCAGCACGTCCAGGACATGCCGGTGCCGCCCTCGCAGGCCAACGGCCGGGTGCCGGTCGGGCTGGACCAGCTGGTGCTGCGCTCGCTGGCCAAGAACCCGGACGACCGCTTCCAGGACGCCGACGAGTTCCGCGCGCACGTCCAGCACGCGCTGCGCGAGATGCACGGCGCGGGCGGCGCGGGCTGGGCCGGCACCACGGCCGGGCTGGCCGCCGCGGGGCAGGGGAACACCGACGCCACCCAGGTGATCCGGCCCGACCAGACCGCGGCCACCGCGGCCTTCGGCGCGATCGGCCCCGGCGACCAGACCTCGGTGCTGCCCTACCAGGGGATGGGGGGCCCGGGCGGCCCGCACACCCCGTCGACGCCCTACCCGGGGGCCGGCGGCCCCTACGGCGGTGGTGGCGACGACGACGGCGGCTCCGGCCGCCGGCGCGGGCCGTGGGCCTGGGTGGCCGGCGCCGCGGCCGTGCTGCTCGCGGCCGGGGTCGGCATGGCGTTCGCGTTCAGCGGCAACGAACCCACGAACTCGCACACCGTGCCGCCGACACCGCTCCCGGCGGTCAGCACGACCGAGCCCAGCACGCCGCCCCAGAGCGGCTCGCAGAGCCCGCCCGCGTCCAACACCGGCAGCCGGCGCCCGACGCAGCCGACCGAGAACGGCGGCAACGGCGGCAGCTACAACAACGGCGGCAGCGGCGGCAACAACAACGGCAACAACAACGGCAACAACAACATGTCGCCGTCTCCGGGTTCGGGCAAGCACTCGACGCCCGCGTCGCCCAGCCAGACCCCCAGCCACACGCAGCCGCCCACCACGGCGCCCGGCACGCCCAGCACGGCGCCGACCACCCCGAGCACGGGAAGCGGCGGCAGCACGGGGGCGGCCACGCCGCCGCCGGCGACCAAGTCGAACCCGCCGGCCACCCAGCCGCCGGCGACCCAGCCGCCGGCGACGCCCTGATCGGGCCGGGCTGACACCGGTCAGTTGGCGAAGGCGTCCAGGACCTGTTCGTACTCCTGGCACCACCACGTCAACTGGCCGGCCGAGGCGGGGTAGAGCGGGTCGGCCCGGTGGTCGGCCCGCTGGTAGCGCCACTGGAGCATCCAGAAGTCGTTCAGCCGCTCCCACCAGACCCGGTGGACGGCGGCGGCCAGGTGCTCGGCGGTGGCGGCTCCGGTGGCCCGGTAGGACTGCGAGTAGTGGCGGACCCGCACCAGGTCGAGGGTGCCGGACGTCCGGTCGTTGAAGAGCAGCGTGGCGGCGCGGACGGCCTCCTCGGCGCGCGGCTGCGGGCCGAGCTTGTCCCAGTCCAGGACGGCCGCGACCGGGCCGCCGTCGGGGCCGTCGCCGTACAGCAGGTTGAGTCCGTGGAAGTCGCCGTGGGTCCAGCCGGTGGGCGGGGCGGTCTGCGGGGCGGGGCGGCGGTGGGCGTGTTCGGCGAGCAGTTCCAGCCTTTCGGTGAGCCTCCGTTCGACCAGCGCGTCCAGGTCGCCGTACGGGCGGTGGGCGCGGGCGTGGCGCCGCAGGTCGCGGGCGAGGTCGGCGCTGTCGAGGGGGTCGGCGGTGCGGTAGCCCGGGGGTTGTTCGAAGGGGGCGCACACGTCGTCGAGCGCGCCGTGCAGTCGGCCGAGCAGCGCGCCGAGCGCGTCGCACTGCGGCGGGGAGAGGTCGGTACCGTGCCGGTGTCGGCCATCCACCCAGGGGAACAGCGCGAACAGCCGGCCGCCGTAGCCGGCCACCGTGCCGGCTCGTTCGGCGCAGGTCAGCGGGGGTGCGACGGGCAGCCCGAGGGCCTGGAGCCCGGCCATCGCCCGGTGGTGGGCGACGATCTTCGGGCGGCTGGCGGTGGCGGCGTCGACGTAGCACTTCAGGAAGTACGCGCCGGTCTCGGTGGTGACCCGGTACCCGCGGTTCAGCAGGCCTTCGGCGACCGGTTCGGCGGTCAGCAGTCCCCCCACCCGGTAGCGGCCCAGGACCTCGGCGAGTGCGGCGCGCGGGACGGGCGGACTGAGGGTCCCTATCGGCGGCGCGGAGAGGTCGGGGCGGGCCGGGGAGCAGGAGAGGGTCTGGCTGAAAGTCACAGCCAGAGGTTAGGGCCCCCGTGCGGGGGCCCTTGACAAGTCGTCAGTTCTGTGATCGCCGTTCTGGTCAGTGCTGCTGGTCCGCCTGGTGCCGTGCCACGAAGGCCGCCGCCTGGGTGCGTCGCTCCATTCCCATCTTGGCGAGCAGACTGGAGACGTAGTTCTTCACCGTCTTCTCGGCCAGGTGCAACTCGTTGCCGATCTGACGGTTGGTCATCCCCTCGCCGATCAGATCGAGGATCCGGCGCTCCTGCTTGGTGAGTTGCGCCAGCCGCTCGTCCTCCTTCTCGCCGCCGTCGCGCAGCCGGGCCAGCACCCGGCTGGTGGCGACCTGGTCGAGCAGCGACTTGCCGGCCGCGACGTCCCGGACGGCGGTGATCAGGTCGGTGCCGCGGATCGCCTTCAGGACGTAGCCGGACGCGCCCGCCATGATCGAGTCGAACAGCGCCTCGTCGTCCGAGAACGAGGTCAGCATCAGGCACTTGATCTCCGGCAGCCGGGACCGGATCTCCCGGCAGACCTCGACCCCGTTGCCGTCCGGCAGCCGGACGTCGAGCACCGCGACGTCGGGGTGGACCGCCGGGATCCGGGTGAGCGCCTCGGCGGCGGTGCCGGCCTCGCCGACCACCTCGATGTCGTCCTCGACCGAGAGCAGGTCGTGCACGCCCCGCCGGACAACCTCGTGATCGTCGAGCA
Source organism: Kitasatospora sp. NPDC087271 (assembly GCF_044744605.1). Lineage (NCBI taxonomy): Bacteria > Bacillati > Actinomycetota > Actinomycetes > Kitasatosporales > Streptomycetaceae > Kitasatospora > Kitasatospora sp. NPDC087271. The sequence goes on along the minus strand of NZ_JBIUYQ010000002.1, from coordinate 512,758 downwards.
GGAAAACCCTGATTTGTCCGTTATCAGTCACGTCCAAAGCCTCCCATATCACCGTACGGAAGACCTATCGTCCCTGGTGCCGCAGTCAGGCGGTCCGGCCGGGGCGGTCCGAAACCGATACCGAGAACCCCCTTACGTACGGGCTCGCGCCCGGATAACGTGCGCTGGTGTCCTGAAGGCGCCCGAATTGAGAGCTGCGTCACGCGGTCCGTCACCCCCACCCTTCCGACGGCGCGCTGCCCGCGGCACCCTCGGGGTTGTAAGCCCTGAACAAGTAGGACGTCCTAGCGCAAGCGCGCCAAGGGCGGACGCTGGGTAACGTTCTCGTGAGGGACGCCGTCGGAACAGGATCACCACCTGCCCCGCAGTAGGAGCGCACACCCACGCGCGCCCCGCGAGGCGGTGACCGGACCGGTCACCGGCGACCCCGGGCGGCCGGACAGACCGAGGAGTGAACGTGACCGTCAAAAGCACGGCGAGGGCCCGCAAGAAGGCGGCCCCCGGCGTCCCTGACACCCTCCGCGCCACGGGGAAGGACACCCAGCCGGAGCTCGTACAGCTGCTCACCCCGGAAGGCGAACGGGTCGAGCACCCGGACTACCCGCTCACCACCACCCCGGAGGAGCTGCGCGCCCTCTACCGCGACCTGGTGCTGGTCCGCCGGTTCGACGGCGAGGCCACCGCACTCCAGCGCCAGGGCGAGCTGGGCCTGTGGGCCTCGCTGCTCGGCCAGGAGGCCGCCCAGGTCGGCTCCGGCCGTGCCATGCGCACCGGCGACTACGCCTTCCCCACCTACCGCGAGCACGGTGTCGCCTGGTGCCGCGACGTCGACCCGCTCAACCTGCTCGGCATGTTCCGGGGCGTGAACCACGGCGGCTGGGACCCGAACGAGAAGAACTTCCACCTGTACACCATCGTGATCGGCGCGCAGGCCCTGCACGCCACCGGCTACGCGATGGGCATCAGCAAGGACGGCGCCGACGACGCGGTCATCGCCTACTTCGGCGACGGCGCCTCCAGCCAGGGCGACGTCAACGAGGCCTTCACCTTCGCCTCGGTCTACAACGCGCCCGTGGTGTTCTTCTGCCAGAACAACCAGTGGGCGATCTCCGAGCCCACCACCACCCAGACCAAGATCCCGCTGTACCGCCGCGCCTCCGGCTTCGGCTTCCCCGGCGTCCGGGTCGACGGCAACGACGTGCTGGCCTGCCTGGCCGTCACCCGCTGGGCGCTCGACCACGCCCGCAGCGGCAACGGCCCGGTGCTGATCGAGGCGTTCACCTACCGGATGGGCGCGCACACCACCTCCGACGACCCCACCCGCTACCGGCCCACCGAGGAGACCGAGGCCTGGAAGGCCAAGGACCCGATCGCCCGGCTCCGCGCCCTCCTGGAGAAGGAGGGCCTGGCCGACGAGGAGTTCTTCACCGCTATCGAGGCCGAGAGCGAGCGGCTGGGGCTGCGGGTGCGCGAGGGCGTGCGCGGCATGCCCGACCCGGACCCGACCCTGATCTTCGACCACGTGTACAGCGAGCCGCACGCGCTGGTCGATGAGGAACGGGCCGAGTACGTCCAGTACGCGGCCTCCTTCGAGGCGGGGGAGAACCTCTGATGGCCGGTCAGCTCAGCATTGCCAAGGCGCTCAACGGCGCGCTGCGCAAGTCGCTGGAGAGCGACCCGAAGACCGTCCTGATGGGCGAGGACATCGGCAAGCTCGGCGGCGTCTTCCGGATCACCGACGGCCTGCAGAAGGACTTCGGCGAGGGACGGGTGATCGACACCCCGCTCGCCGAGTCCGGCATCGTCGGCACCGCGATCGGCCTGGCGCTGCGCGGCTACCGCCCGGTGGTGGAGATCCAGTTCGACGGCTTCGTCTACCCGGCCTTCGACCAGATCGTCTCCCAGCTGGCCAAGATGCACGCCCGCGCGCTCGGGAACGTCAAGCTCCCGGTCACCATCCGCATCCCCTTCGCGGGCGGCATCGGCGCGGTCGAGCACCACAGCGAGTCGCACGAGGCGTACTTCGCGCACACCGCGGGCCTGCGCGTGGTCAGCCCGTCCAACGCGCACGACGCGCACTGGATGCTGCGGCAGGCCATCGCCTCGGACGACCCGGTGGTCTTCCTGGAGCCCAAGCGCCGGTACTGGGACAAGGGCGAGGTCGGCGACGCCGCCGACCTCGGACTGCACGACGCCCGGATCGTGCGCTCCGGCACCGATGCCACGCTGCTCGCCTACGGCCCGATGGTCAAGGTCTGCCTGGAGGCCGCCGCGGCCGCCGAGGAGGACGGCCGCCGACTGGAGGTCGTCGACCTGCGCTCGCTCTCCCCGGTGGACTTCACCACCCTGGAGGAGTCGGTCAAGCGCACCGGGCGGGCCGTCGTGGTGCACGAGGCGCCGGTCTTCCTGGGCATGGGTGCCGAACTGGCCGCCCGGCTCACCGAACGGTGCTTCTACCACCTGGAGGCGCCCGTCCTGCGGGTCGGCGGCTACCACGCGCCGTATCCGCCGTCCCGCGTCGAGGAGGCCTTCCTCCCCGACCTGGACCGCGTGCTCGACGCCGTCGACCGCGCACTCGCGTACTGATCCGGGGGAGCGAAGATGACCACCGAAGTTCGCTCGCTCCGCGAGTTCAAGATGCCCGATGTGGGCGAGGGCCTGACCGAGGCCGAAATCCTCAGCTGGTACGTCAAGCCGGGTGACACCGTCACCGACGGGCAGGTCGTGTGCGAGGTGGAGACCGCCAAGGCGGCGGTGGAGCTGCCGATCCCGTTCAACGGGGTCGTCGATCAGCTCTTCTTCCCCGCGGGCGCGACGGTCGACGTCGGCACCGTGATCATCTCGGTCGCGGTCGCCGGGGAGGCCGGGGCCGCGGCTCCTGCCGCCGCCGCTGCTGTTGCGCCCGTCGCCGCCGCCGCGCCGGCCGAACCGGCCGAGCCCGAGCGGCGCGAGGTGCTGGTCGGCTACGGCCCGCGCACCGGCACCGCGCAGCGCCGGGCCCGGCGCACGACCACGACGACCGTCACCGCGACGCCGGCTCCGGCCGCGCCCGTCGTGCCGGCCGCGCCCGTCGTGCCGGCCGCGCCGGTCGTGTCGGCTGCTCCGGCGCCGGTCGCGCCGGTCGCGCCCGCCTCGTCCGTCCTGGCCGAACAGCCCGCCGGGGAGCGGCCGTTGGCCAAGCCGCCGGTGCGCAAACTGGCCAAGGACCTCGGCATCGACCTGCGCGCGGTCGTCCCGACCGGCCGGGACGGCGTGATCACCCGCGAGGACGTGCACGCCCACGCGTCCGCCCTGGCCACCGCGCAGGCCGCCCCGGCGGCGCCGGTCGAGGCCGGGCCGGTCGCGGCGGCGGTGCCGGCGCCGGTCACCGTGGCGGGCGACGTCCGGGTGCCGATCAAGGGCGTCCGCAAGGCGACCGCGCAGGCGATGGTGGCCTCGGCCTTCACCGCCCCGCACGTCACCGAGTTCGTCCAGGTCGACGTGACCCGCACGATGAAGTTCGTCCGCCGGCTCAAGGAGAGCGGCGAGTTGGGCCGGGACGTCCGGATCAGCCCGCTGCTGCTGGTCGCCAAGGCACTGCTCACCGCGGTCAAGCGGCACCCCGAGATCAACGCGCAGTGGGACGAGGCGGCCCAGGAGATCGTCATCAAGGGCCAGGTCAACCTCGGCATCGCCGCGGCCACCCCGCGCGGCCTGATCGTCCCCAACATCAAGGACGCCGGCGGCAAGACCCTCACGGGCCTCGCCGTCTCGCTGGGCGAGCTGATCGACACCGCCCGCCAGGGCAAGACCTCGCCGGGCGACATGCAGGGCGGGACCATCACCATCACCAACGTCGGCGTCTTCGGCGTCGACACCGGCACCCCGATCCTCAACCCCGGCGAGGCCGCGATCCTCGCCGTCGGCGCGATCCGGGACATGCCGTGGGTGCACAAGGGCAAGGTCGTCCCGCGTCAGGTGACCACGCTGGCGCTCTCCTTCGACCACCGCCTGGTGGACGGGGAGTTGGGCTCCAAGGTGCTGGCCGACGTGGCCGCGCTGCTGGAGCGCCCGAAGCGCCTGATCACCTGGGGCTGACGGCCCGGGACGTCACGAACGGGAAGCCACGGAGGGGCCTTCCCCCACACCGCCGTGTGGGGGAAGGCCCCTCCGCTTCTGCCCGCCCGTCGGCCGTCGCTGGGGGCGAGGCCGGCGGGCGGCGATCGGGACCAGCCGATGACGGACGCGCGCATGACGTGACTCCCCGGGGTCACGGGTCTGACGGCGTGGCTGGGCGAGGGCGACGGGCCCGCTCCGGGCGGGGCGGAAGCGCCCCGGCCCCGCCGGTCGCGCTCTCCGTGCCTTCATCCGTACAGACGTGCATCCTCGCCGGGGGTTGCAGGTGGTTTCAAAGACTTTTCCGTGAGCCCCCGGCGCGGCGTTCGGGATACTTCCGGAATGACTGAAGAGCTGACGGTCCGACCGGAGACGGTGCCGGGCGGGGGCGGGGAGCGCCGGTCGCTGCGGCGGGACGTGTCGGGGCCGGCCCTGCTGGCGGGGTTGGTCTGCATCGCGGTGTCGTTCTCGGGTCCGCTGGTGGTGGTGCTCGCGGCGGCGGCCGCCGGGCGGCTGGACGCGGCGCACACGGCGTCCTGGATCTGGGCGGTGGCCATCGGCAGCGGGCTGAGCGGCTTCGCGCTGAGCTGGTGGACCAGGACCCCGGTGATCACCGCCTGGTCCACCCCGGGCGCCGCGCTGCTGGTGACCAGCCTGGGCGCGTACCCGTACCGGGAGGCGGTGGGGGCGTTCCTGGTGAGCGCGGCGGTGGTGACGCTCTTCGGGGTCACCGGCTGGTTCGGCCGGCTGATCGCGGCGGTGCCGACCGGGATCGTCAACGCGATGCTGGCGGGCATCCTGTTCTCCTTCGGCGCCGGGATCTTCGGCGCCGTGCACGGCGCGCCGGTGCTGGTGGTGGGCAGCCTCGCGGCCTTCCTGCTGGCCAAGCGGCTGGCCCCGCGGTACGCCGTCCCGGTGGCGCTGCTGGTGGGCGGGGTGCTGGCGGCGTTGACCGTCGGACTCCCGCTGCACCTGGGCTCGGGCGGGCCGACCCGGCCGGTGTTCACCGTGCCGGCGTTCTCCTGGGCGGCCACGGTGGGGCTGGCGCTGCCGCTCACGATCGTGGTGCTGGCCTCGCAGAACGCACCGGGCCTCGGGGTGATGCGAGCCTTCGGCTACCGGGCGGACGACCGGCTGCTGATCGGGTCGACCGGTGTGGTGTCGCTGCTGCTGGCGCCGTTCGGCTCGCCGGGGGTGAACCTGGCGGCGATCACGGCGGCGATCTGCTCCGGCCCGGAGAGCCACCCCGACCCGCGCCGCCGCTACGTCGCGGGGATGTCCTCGGGCGTGCTGTACGTGCTGGTGGGCAGCTTCGGCGGGGTGCTGGTGAGCCTGTTCACCGGCCTGCCGAAGGAGCTGATCGCGGTGATCGCCGGGGTCGCGCTGCTGGCCTCGCTGCAGGGCAGCCTGGCGGCGGCGGTGGCGGACGAGCGGGGGCGGGACGCGGCGGTGGTGACCTTCCTGGCCAGCGCCTCGGGGATGAGCCTGTTCGGGATCGGCTCGGCCTTCTGGGGCCTGCTGTTCGGCCTCGGCACCCACCTGGTGCTGAACCTCCGCAGGCGCTGACGAGGGGCCTGTCATCGGTCAGATTCCAGTCATTGGGATGACTGGTGTGGTGAGGGTCATTCGGCCAGGTCGGTGACTTTTTCGGCGCGCGGTAGGGGTGACACACCCGTCCGGGTACGTCTTCGCTCCACCACCCGGGCTACGCCGGGTGACCGGAACCCCGAGGACGCACCCGCATGCCACCTGGCAACCCTGGCCGTCTCGTTCGGAGTCTGGCCGCGCTCGTGCTGGTGTCCACCGCCGTACTCCCCGCCGCCCTGGAGCTGGTCGGCCCCTCGCCGTTCGGCGTGATCGGACCGGGGGCCCCCGCCGACCGGGCGGTCCCGCCGCACAGCGCACAGCGCGCCGACCGTCGGCCCGTCACGGCCGCCCCCACCGTCGACATACGCCGCACCGGGGACCCGGCCAACCGGATCACCCTGGTCCTGCTCGGCGACGGCTACACGGCCGCCGAACAGGACCTGTTCCGACAGCAGGTCGACCGGGCCTGGCACGCGCTGATGGCCATCGAGCCGTTCCGCACCTACCAGGGGTTCTTCAACATACGGCGGGTCGAAGTGGTCTCCCCGGTCTCCGGGATAGCCGAGACCGAGAGCCGCGGACGCAACCCCGCCACCCCGCTCGGCATGCACTTCTGGTGTGAGGGCACCGCCCGGCTGCTCTGCGCCGACGAGGCCGCCACCGCCCGGTACGCGGGCGACAGCTCCGGGCCGCAGTACCTGATAGCCCTGGCCAACTCCACCGAGTACGGCGGCGCCGGCGGCACCGGGGTGACCACCCTGGCCGGCGGCAGCCCGGACGCCGGGCGGATCATCCAGCACGAGATCGGCCACACCGTGGGGGACCTCGGCGACGAGTACGACAGCGCCCCGGACGACGCCGAGTACCCGAACCTCGCCACCCTCGACGCCGACGACATGCGCAAGAAGCAGACCAAGTGGTGGCGCTGGCTGGGCGCGGAGTCCCCGGACGGCGCCGGGACGGTCGGCGCCTACCGCAGCGCCAACGGCCTCTACCGGCCCACCCCCGACTCGGTGATGCGCACCCTGGGCAGCGCCTACAACCTGCCGTCGCGCGAGGCGATCATGGAGGAGCTGTACCGCAGGATCCGGCCCACCGACACCCCGTCGCCGCCGCCCGGCGAGGTGAGCGGGCGGCCCCGGCTTAACGTCCGGCCGGTGCCGCTGACCGGCCCGCGACAGCTGAAGGTCGAGTGGAAGGTGGACGGCGTCGCGGTGACGCCGCAGGCCGCCGACGGCTCCTGGCTGGACACCGACCAGCTGAACCTGGCCCCGGGCCGGACGGCCACCGTCACGGCGACCGTCCGGGACACCACTGACTGGGTGCGGGACGAGGCCTTCCGGGACCGCTACATGACCCGGTCGGTGTCCTGGACGCTGACCGGCTGACGCCCGGTCCGCGGAATCCGTGGAATCCGTGCCCCGTGGAGTCCGTGGTCCGTGGACGATCGACCGCACCCCGCACTGGGCGTCCCATCATGGGATGACTAGTCTGGTCGCACTATGACCGTGGAGCCCGCCCGCTCAGCCGCACCCCTGTCCGTCCCCGCTCCCCGAACCGCCGACCCGACGCCGCCGGTCGCCCCGACGCCGTCCGCCGCCCCCGCACCGTCCCCGCCCGGCGGGCGCGCGGCCTGGCTGGCCTGGTCCATCGGCGTCAGCGTCTACATCCTCGCGGTGATCCACCGCACCAGCCTCGGCGTGGCCGGACTGGACGCCGCCGACCGCTTCGGCATCGGCGCCTCCGCGCTCTCCACCTTCTCGATCCTCCAGGTGCTGGTCTACGCGGCCATGCAGATACCGGTCGGCCTGCTCGTCGACCGGATCGGGCCGCGCCGGGTGCTGCTGCTCGGCGTCGTCCTGCTGAGCTTCGGCCAACTGGCCTTCGCGTTCAGCTCCTCCTTCGCCCCGGCACTGGCCTCCCGGGCGGTGCTCGGCTGCGGCGACGCGATGACCTTCATCAGCGTGCTGCGGCTCGCCGCCCGGTGGTTCCCCGCCGCCCGGAACCCGTTCGTGGCCCAGCTGACCGGCCTCGCCGGAATGGGCGGCAACCTGATCACCACCGTGGTGCTCGCACAGGCCCTGCACCGCGAGGGCTGGACGCCCACCTTCACCGCGATCGCCCTGCTCGGCGTCGCGGTCTTCGCGCTGGTCGCGCTCTTCCTCAAGGAAGCGCCGGCGGCGGCCGTACGGCCGGTCGAACACCCGCCCGCGCCGCGGCCGAACGTCGGCCGGCAGGTCCGCGCGTGCTGGCGCGAACCGGGCACCCGGCTCGGGCTCTGGGTGCACTTCACCACCCAGTTCCCCGGCAACGCCTTCGGCCTGCTCTGGGGCCTGCCCTACCTGGTGGAGGCGCAGGGCCTCTCCCGGGCCGCGGCCGGCGGACTGCTGACCCTGCTGGTGCTCAGCAACATGGCCTTCGGCTTCCTGTTCGGCCGGGTGCTCTCCGTCTCGGCGCGGGCCCGGATGCCGATCGTCCTCACCGTCATCACGGCCACCGCCCTCGGCTGGGCGCTGGTCCTGGCCTGGCCCGGCGGACACCCGCCGATCTGGCTGCTGTCCGCCATCATCGTGGTGATGGGCAGCAACGGCCCGGCCTCACTGGTCGGCCTCGACTACGCCCGCGCCCGCAACCCGGTGGAGCGCCTCGGCACCGCCTCCGGGATCGTCAACATGGGCGGCTTCATCGGCACGATGATCACCCTCTTCGGCATCGGCGTCCTCCTGGACGGCCTCTCCCCGGCCGGCACCGACTCCTACTCGGCCGACGCCTTCCGCTGGGCGTTCTGCTGGCAGTACGTCCCGCTGGCGGTCGGCACCGTGATGATCCTGCGCCTGCGTCGCAAGGTCGCGGCGGAGGAGAAGGGGCTCTGACCTGCGAAGGACGTCGAAACTATTGCTTTGGGTGATGGTTTCCCGCCGCTACAGCCCGATGCCCCGGAGCACCTCGGTGATCTCTGGCGGCCGTCCGTAGAGCTGGACCCGGTCGATCACACAGAGCACCGTGCCCTCCGGCGGCATCATCGGTGTGCGAGCCGGATGCGCCCCCGGCCGGGTCGGCTGCTCGGCGGCTTCGCGCCGCATGCGGATCAGGTCCACGAGCTTCAGTTTGGGGCAGCCGGGGACGATTCGGCTGGCCCGGATTCCGACCCGTTCTTCGCCCGGGCAGGCGAAGTACGCGCCGAACGGTGGTCCGCTGTCCTCCTCCCGGCTCGGCAGGTGAAGGACCATCTCGCCGTGCTGGCAGTGGACCGTTCCGTCGGAGTGGACGGTCAGGCCGGGCCAGTCCTCGTGGTCGATCTCGGCGACGATCCGTACCTGTTGTCCGATCGCCTCGGCCAGGGTCTCCGCCATCCGCCGCTGTTGGGTGGGGATATCGGCGTCCCCGCGGCGGACGGAGGGGATCAGCTCGTCGGTAACCCATTCTCGGAACGGTCGGGCCGTGCCTTTGTCCGACCGCATGAGGAGGCCGTATAGACCTGCCTCGCTCACCACGCCGAGTAGTGGATTCCCTCGACGATAGGCTTTCTGACCTGTAGGAATCCGGTAACCCTTGTTCCGAACAAGGGTTACCGACCGTAGGTCGACGACACGGTGCTGATGGTGTTCCAGCACCTTGACGGTATCTGTCGGGTTTCCTCGGCCCAGGACTCGGCACACGTCCGCCGTGACGAACCACGGTTGTCCGTCGATCATCACGACTCTGATCGGTTGCCCCGTGACCGGGAAGCTCGACCGGACCAGAGTCATCTGCTGCTGTTCGTCGTCCATGGGGACGCCCCTCCTTCTTCCGGGTGGTGGCGGGAGTGCCCGGAACAACGAGGTCGAACGGGTGAGGTTCTGGTGTTGGATTGACGGATGGATGCACGAGTGGTGCCGACCCGGCGCGCACTCGTGCGTGTACGCCGGGTGGCGTGCGCTGCGGGGTGGCTGGGGTCAGATGGTGACCGCGAAGGCGGACAGGACGCGGTCGGCGAGTTCCTGGACCTGTGCCGAAAGGTTGAGGCGGCGGGGGCGTAGGGTTTCTGACCTGCTGAAACGTCGTAACCCTGGCTTTCAGCGAGGGTCTTGAAGGCCATGCCCCCGGTATAGGGCGTCGGTGAATCAGCACCGGTACTCGCGCAGCAGTTCGGCAAGCTGTGGCGCTGTCCCGCAGATGCGGTTGATATGACCGTCGTTCACTTCTGCGTACAGGACTTCATAGCCGGGCCAGTCCTCGTGGTCGATCTCGGCGACGATCCGTACCTGTTGTCCGATCGCCTCGGCCACGGTCTCCGCCATCCGCCGCTGTTGGGTGGGGATGTCGGTGTCCCCACGGCGGCTGGAGGGGAGAAGGTCTCGGGTGACCCAGTCCCTGAACGGCTGGGCGTCGGGCTTGCTCGACCTCATGATCAAGGTATACAAGCCCGCCTCGCTGATCACCCCGAGCAGTGGGTTTCCACGCGCGCATGGTTTCCCACCTGCGGAAACGTCGTAACCATCGCTTTTGGCGATGGTTACCGACCACAGGTCGACGGTGCGGTGCTGGTGGGTCTCCAACCTCTTGACGGCGTCGGGCGGATTACGCCGGCCCATGACTCAGCACCCGGCGCGCACTCGTGCGTGTACGCCGGGTGGCGTGCGCTGCGGGGTGGCCGGGGTCAGATGGTGACCGCGAAGGCGGACAGGACGCGGTCGGCGAGTTCCTTGTCGCCGTCGATGGTGACCGGGCCGGGGCGGCCGCGGCCGCAGGCGAGCCGGAGGTAGGTCTCCCAGTCCATGGTGAGCTGGACGTCGGGGGCCAGGCTGATCGACTCGTCGACGGTGCCGCGGCCGGTCGAGTCGACCCGGACGGTGCGCAGGAACTCCACGCGGCCGGTGACGTCCAGGACCATGGCCGTTCCGGCCGGGGCGCCGGCCCGGTGGGCGACGGCCTTGGGCAGCAGCCCCAGCAGGACGTCCCGGGCGATCAGGGCGGCCGGGGAGTCGAGGTTGCCGGGGGTGTCCAGGGCCCGGCGCAGGTCCTGCTCGTGCACCCAGACGTCGAAGGCCCGCAGGCGCAGCAGCTCGTGGTACGGCACGTCGCGGCTGTTCGGGCCGGCCGGCCAGCGCACCGGCTCCAGGGGTGTCTGCTTGGCGTTCCGCAGTGCCCGGGAGCGGCGGATGATCGTGTACTCCAGCTCGCTGGTCATCTCCAGAGCGGTGTGGCAGCGGCGCTTGTCGACCGGCAGTTCGATGTAGCGGGCGAAGTCGGTGGTGACGTGGCGAAGGTCACGCGGCAGGGAGTGGATCGGGCGGGGGTCGCCGAGGAGTTCGGACTCGACCGCGATGATGTGCGAGACGACGTCCCGGACCGACCAGCCGGGGCATTCGGTGGCCCGGTTCCAGGAGCCCTCGGGGAGGGGGGCGACCAGCTCCGATATGGACTCGATGCTCTGGGCCCACGCCTCCGTGTAAGCCTGCACGGTCTGGTTGTCCGTCACGGGAATCTCCGGCCCTCCGTCAGCTTCCTTGCCCTCTGCGCCCGGCCTCCCCGGTCGGCCGGGATGGTCCGGCTTCCAGGCGCACACGCTAACCGCACGTTACGCTGCCGGGAGACAGCTGGGCAGCGCTTTCGGGTGACGATCGTAGGTCTCTTGCCGTGGACGGTGGTACTGTGCGCGCTTCATTGATCCAACTCGGGGTCTCCGACGCCGAGCCGCCCGCCGAACGGCGGGCCCGGGCCGCCGCGCTGGTCCGGGCGCAGCAGGGCGCGGACCTGGTGGTCCTGCCGGAGCTGTGGCCGCTCGGCGGCTTCGCCTACGACCTGTGGTCGGACGGCGCCGAGACGCTGGACGGTCCCACTTCGGACGCGATGGCGGCGGCCGCGCGGGCGGCCGGGGTCTGGCTGCACGCCGGTTCGATCGTCGAGCGCGACCCGGACGGGCCGATCTACAACACCTCGCTGCTGTTCGCCCCGGACGGCGAGCTGATGCACACCTACCGCAAGATCCACCGCTTCGGTTTCGACAGCGGCGAGGCGGTGGTGATGGGCGCGGGGCAGGAGATCGTCACCGCGGCCACCGACTTCGCCACCCTGGGCCTGGCCACCTGCTACGACCTGCGCTTCCCGGAGCTGTTCCGGGCGCTGCTGGACGCCGGCGCGCAGCTGCTGGTGGTTCCGGCGGCCTGGCCGGCCCGGCGGCGCGAGCACTGGACGCTGCTGGCACGGGCGCGCGCGGTGGAGGAGCAGGCGTTCGTGCTGGCCTGCAACACGGCCGGGACGCACGCCGGGGTCGAGCAGGCCGGGCACAGCATCGTGGTGGACCCGTGGGGCCGGGTGCTGGCCGAGGCCGGCACGGAGGAGCAGGTGCTGACCGTCGAGTTCGATCCGGCCGAGGTGGGCAAGGCCCGCGAGGAGTTCCCGGTGCTGCGGGACCGCCTGCTGGGGATCCCCGCGCCGGTCCAGCGCTGATCCTGGCCCGCCCCGGCCCGGTCCGGGCGGGGGCGTCCGGGGGCGCCGGGGCCTCCGGGGGGTTGGTTTGTACCTTCTCGGGGCGGGTTTGAGAAGATGAGCACTCGTCGTGTTCCCCGCCGCTCGTTGGCCGGTCCGCCGAGGGGCGGCCTGATCGGCCCGCCCCAGGAGGTTGCGCGCATGCCCGGCAACGGCGCAGGCGACACCCGTCCCGTCATCCAGCGCAACAGCCTGCGCGAGCAGATCGCCGGTGCGCTGCGCGAGGAGATGATGGCCGGCCGGTTGGCGGCCGGCCGCAACTTCACCGTCAAGGAGATCGCCGAGCTGTACGGCGTCTCGGCGACCCCGGCCCGCGAGGCGCTGGTCGACCTCGGTGCGCAGGGGCTGCTGCGGGCCGAGCACCACCGCGGGTTCACCGTGCCCGAGCTGGGCTGGGACGACTTCCTGGAGATCTTCGAGTCCCGGGTGCTGGTCACCGACAGCTACTACCGCCAGTTCTCCGCACGCAGGGCGCTGCCGGACCTCGCCAGACTGCCCTCGCTGCGCCGCCGGGCCGACGCGGCGGTCCGGGCCGCCCGGGCCGGGAACCTGGACGTGATGGTGGGCTGCGACCGCCGGTTCTGGCAGGAGGTCGCCGCGCTGATCGGCAACCGCCGGATCGGCGACTACCTGGACTGGCTGCGGGTGCAGTCGTGGATGTTTGCCGCGCCCTACCTGCGGGAGCTGCCCGTTCTGGCCGAGGTCTGCTGGGACCGCCACCTCGACCTGGTCGACGCCATCGGCGCGCGGGACCTGGTCGGCGCGCACCGGATCATCTGCGAGTACAACCTGTACACCGCCCGGCTGCTGGCCGGGCTGGCCGGGCGGCCGCTGGAGTCGGTGACGGTGCTGGGGCTGCTCACCGAACCCCTGGACGGCGATCCTCTGAATAGCGATGCCCTGAATAGCGAACCCCTGGACGGCGAGCCCGGTGGCGGCGGACCCGGTGGCGGCGGGTTCCTGGACGGCAGGCCCGTGCCGCCGGCCCCGTCCGCCGAAGCCCCGCCGGTGGCGGCCGAACCGGCCCCCGGCCAGGCGTTCGACCAGGTCGGGAGGGGCCGGCGCCGGCCGGGCGAGGAGCTCGGCCGCGAACTCGGGCTGGGCCTCGGCCTGGTGCCGCAGCCGCGCTCGGTGCCGTACGGCCGGTTCGGCCGGCGGCTGCCCGAACCGCCCCCGGACGCACCGCAGGGACGGCCCGACCCGCGCCCGGCCCCGGGCCGGTAGGGTGGGCGGTCGTCGAACCGGGCGTCCCGCACAACGGCCGTCCGGGTACCGCCCCCGCCCCCGTCGTCGTCCCGCCCTGCGGGCGACCCCGTCGCCCGGAGAGGAACTGCCGGCCATGGCCTGCGACCTCTGGCTCGTCCCGCTCGTGGACGTGCTGAGCCACAGCCCCGACAATCCCTTCAGGGACGATCTCGCCCTCTACAACGCGGTGTTGGCCTCCCGCGGGCTGCCAGAGGTGCCGGTCTACCAGTACGTCCCGGGGCTGAGCGGGGCGGTCGAGCCGATAGCCGCCTTCGACTACGACTCGCTGCACTTCCTGCGCCGTGCCTACCTGCTGGGCCTCACCGGGCTGGACATCACGCCGGTGGACTCGCTCGGCGGCGACTACGAGCAGCTGCTGGAGATGTTCGAGAGCAGTGCCGAACAGTCGCACCTGGTCTGGCACTTCGACCACGCGGGCGCCTACGTGCCGATAGAGTTCCCGGCGCCGCTGGTGGACGACGCGCTGCTCGCCTCCGGCGGTCCGCTCGGTTCCAGCCACGGGCTGCTGCGCGAACTGCAGGCCGTCGCCCCGGCGCTGGGCCTCGACCCGCTCAACCCGCCGGACCCGACCCGGCCGCTCGGCCCGACCGGCCTGGAGCAGCCGTTCGGGCCGCCGCTGGACGACCTGCACCCCTTCGCCCGCGAGCGGCACGCCTGGGCGGGCCTGTACGCGGCGGCGACCCGCAGCCTCGCCCAGGGCTCGATGGTGGTCTTCGCCTGAGGCCCCGGCAGCCTTTTGCCCGAGGCGTCGCCCGCCGCATCCGCCCGGGCGCCGCGTCTGCCCGGCTGCCGTACCCTCCCGCCGCGTCTGCCCGGCCGCCGCACGCTCCCGCCGCACCGGCCCGCCCGCCACGGCAGGCGGCCCGCCTTCCCGCCCGCTACCGTAGCGGCCCCTCCGGCGGCCGCTGGCGCGGCATGGTGGGCCGGGTGCCCGGCGGCGGCAGCACCCGCACCTGGGCGCCCACCCCGCTCTCGCTGCGCCCGCCCCAGGTGCCCGGGGCCTGGGTGGGCAGCTGGGTCATGGACGCGCGGAACTCCAGCATCCACTCCGAGGTCTCGGTGCGGACCATGTCCGAGACGTCCTCGCAGAACCGGCGCAGCACGCCGAGGCAGCGCTCGGCGGCTTCGCCCGCGGTGCCCTCGGTCGGGCCGAGCACCTCGCGCACGCACTCCGACGCCCAGTCGAACTGGAAGGCCTCCAGCCGGCGTTGCAGCGCCTGCGCGGTGCTGACGTCGCGCATCCAGCCGGAGGTGAGGCCGAACACCCGGTCGGTGCCGTAGCAGGCGGCGGCGAGCGCCAGGCCGACGTAGCCCCAGCTGGTGCCGTGCGAGACCGCGCCGGTCAGGTCGACCAGCGGCGCGGTCACCCCGCCCACCGCGAAGCCGGCCGTGCCGAACCGCAGCAGGCGCGCCCAGCGGCGCTTCCAGATCCGGTCCTTGCGGTACCACTCGATCGCCTCGACCGCCCGCTCCTCGGACCAGCGGTACAGCTCCTCCAGGCGCTCGGCCGGCTCGCCCCAGTCCCCGAGCGGGAACTGTCGAGTGCTCAGATCGGTCCGTCGGCGGGTGGACGCCTGGCGGGCGATGGTCGCGGCGGGCGGGTCCTCCTCGCCGATCTCCTTGCCCCAGGCACTCTCCTCGGGCTGCATTTCCGGCTGGCTCACCTGTGGGGCTCCCTGTGGCGGGCGGACTGCTGGGTCTGGCGGTCCATCGGCTGACGCGACGTCTGCCGTTGGTTGTCCAACAGCACTTCTTACCGCCAAATGGCTGACCATGGGGTCGCTTCCCCGGTGATCGTTACCGGATTCGGCCACCGTAACCCGGGGTGGAAGGGATGCGGGGGTCGGCGAGATTTCACCCGTCCGAGGGAGGGTCCGGTGACCCGCCGTCCTGACTCGGGCACCCGGTGCGCACCGAGCCGGTCCGAGTTGGAGGTTTCTCCGACATCCTCGGCGTACGGACCGCCCCGACTGGAGGATCGGACGGGACCGGAGAGCGGCCGGAACTGGCCACCGACTACCCTTGCCAAGCGTGAAGGTCCTCGTCATCGGCGGCGGCGCCCGCGAACACGCCCTGTGCCGCTCTCTGTCCCAAGATCCCGCCGTCTCCGAGCTGCACTGTGCCCCGGGCAACGCCGGGATCGCACAGGTGGCGACGGTCCACCCGGTCGACCAGCTGAACGGCGCGCAGGTCGCCGACCTGGCCGTGCGGCTCGGCGCCGCCCTGGTCGTCGTCGGCCCGGAGGCCCCGCTGGTCGCGGGCGTCTCCGACGCCGTGCGCGCGGCCGGCATCCCGGTGTTCGGCCCGTCCGCCGAAGCCGCCCGACTGGAAGGCTCCAAGGCCTTCGCCAAGGACGTGATGGCCGGGGCCGGCGTGCCCACCGCCCGCTCCTACGTCTGCACCACCCCGGCCGAGGCCGCCGAGGCGCTGGACGCCTTCGGCGCGCCGTACGTGGTCAAGGACGACGGCCTGGCCGCCGGCAAGGGCGTGGTGGTCACCTCCGACCGCGCGGCCGCGCTGGCGCACGCCGCCTCCTGCGAGCGCGTGGTCATCGAGGAGTACCTGGACGGCCCCGAGGTGTCGCTGTTCGCGATCACCGACGGCACCACCGTCGTCCCGCTCCAGCCCGCGCAGGACTTCAAGCGCGCGCTGGACGGCGACGAGGGCCCCAACACCGGTGGCATGGGTGCCTACTCGCCGCTGCCGTGGGCGCCCGCCGGGCTGGTCGAGGAGGTCCAGCGGAGCGTCCTGCAGCCGACCGTCGACGAGCTGCGCCGCCGGGGCACCGAGTTCTCCGGCCTGCTGTACGCGGGCCTCGCGCTCACCTCGCGCGGTACCCGGGTGATCGAGTTCAACGCCCGCTTCGGCGACCCGGAGACCCAGGTCGTGCTGGCCCGGCTGCGCACCCCGCTGGCCGCCGTCCTGCTGGCCGCCGCCACCGGCACCCTGGACCAGCTGGAGCCGCTGCGCTGGGACGAGGGCGCGGCCGTCACCGTGGTCGTCGCCTCCGAGGGCTACCCGGCCGCGCCGCGCACCGGTGACCCGATCGAGGGCCTGGCCGAGGCCGAGGCCGACGGCACCGCGTTCGTCCTGCACGCCGGTACCAGGGCCGACGAGGACGGCCGGGTGCTGAGCGCCGGCGGCCGCGTCCTGTCGGTCACCGCGACCGGCGCCGACCTGGTGGAGGCGCGCGACCGCGCGTACGCCGCCGTGGACCGGATCGCCCTCAAGGGCGGCCAGCACCGCACCGACATCGCCCTGAAGGCAGCCACCGAGTAGGGCCTGCCCCGCCTCCGCCCGCAGGGCGCCGCGCACCGTGGGATTTCCCCCCATGGACGCAGCGCCCTGCGGCGTTTCCGGGGCGGGAGTGACTCCGGGGGCCGGCGCACCGTTCGGCGGCCGGATTCCAGCCCATCGGGTGACAGCACCCGCATCCGGCTGACGTAGCCGGGCGCCCGGCCTTATGGTGCGCTGGATCGCAGTGCGACGTGGCCGTGCGCCGGGGTCGCCGCCGGGTAGCGGTGTTCCCACGGGGGGATGCTGGACGGCGTCCGGCCGGGCGGGTGCCCGGGTGCTTCGCACCGGACCGGTCGTGACCGTCCGGAATCCGGGCGGTGTCACCGGGACGAGTGGAAACCGGGGCGATCCGGAACACCCACTCGGGCCGGTGCGTCGAACATGGCAGAAGCGCCACACAGCATGCACTACCGGGGATCGGACGCCTCCGCTTCCCGGTCAGAACTGATCGTTTCGAGTCGGCTCAGGGCCCGTCGCCGGGCGCCCGAGGGCTCCGAAGGGGGTGCCGCACCGTATGGCCGCAGTCGACACCGCGCGCGCTCACGCCCAGGCGGTCCTGCGGGTCCGTGGTCTCGCCCTGGCCGCCGCCGCCATGCCCGCCGCCGTCGCGGTGGTCCTGCTCGCGGGCCGGTTCACCGGGCGGATCGGCGCACCCGGCTCCTCCGACGCCGCCGGGTGGGACGCCGCCCGCTGGGCGGTCTGCGCGGTGGCCGCGCTGACGCTCCTGGTGGCCGGGCTGACCGCCCGCGCCTACCACCGGGCCGTCCCGCCCCGGACCCCGGCCGTTCCGCTGGAACGCGCCGAGGCACCCGAGCTGTACCGGCTGATCGACGAACTCGCCGACCGGCTGGACGTGCCCGCGCCCTCCACCGTGGCCCTCACCCCGGACTGCGACAGCTGGCTGGAGGACGTGCCCCCGGTGCGGCGGGCCCGCCCGTTCCGGGCGCACCCCGAGCCGCCGGGCCCGGTCCTGGTGATCGGCTCGCCGTTCCTGTGGTGGATGCGGGCCGGCGAACTGCGCGCCCTGCTCGCCCCCGTGGTGGCCGGCACCGCCGCCTCCGCCGACCCGGAGATCGCCGCCGCCCGCCGCTTCCTGCGCAGCCTGGACGCCAGCCTGGACTCCGGCGAGGGTGCCGCCCCCGGCCTCGGCGGCGGCACCCTGGCGGGCCCGCCCCGGCCGCCCCGCCGCGGTCCGGCCGCGCTCGCCGAGCGGATCACCCGCGGGATCACCCGCCGACTGCTCGGCGCCTGCCGAGGCCACGCCGCCGAGTTGGAGCGCTCCGTGGCGAGCTGGGCCTCCGAGCAGGCCAGGACGGTCGACTACGGCCTGCGGATCGCCGCCCAGGAGCAGGTCGGCCTGGCCTACGCGGGCTGGGACCGGCTGCTCACCCGGGTCGCGCTGCCCGCCTGGCGGCTCGGCCGCCACCCCGCCCACCTCAACGCCGGCGTCGTCTCCGCCCTCACCGAGCTGTCCCGGCGCGACCGCCTGGCCGACGGCTACGGCACCCGGCTCGGCGACCGCCCCGCCTGCGACCTGCTGGAGGAGCCCGGCACCGTCGACCGGGCGGTCTCCCGGCTCGCCGCCGAGCTGTTCTTCGGCAGCCCGGCCGCCGGAGGCTGGCACGAGCTGGAGTGGACCGACTACCCGGCCGACGTGGTGGACGCCGGCTGGCGGGCCCGCGCCGCCGCCCTCCAGACCGCCCTGGACCGGCTCGCCCCCCAGGCCCGCCCCGGCTCCCCGACGCTCACCCGGCTGCTGGTCCGGCTCGCCGAGGGCGAGGGGGAGCAGTTGGCCGCCGCGCTGGCCGCCCAGCTGGCCCGCACCACCGCCCCGGCCCCGCTGCTCGAAACCGCCCGCAGCGGCCGTGACCTGCTGGTCGACCACGTCACCGCGATGGTCTGCTGCGCCGCCGTCGACACCGCGGGCGGCGCGCCCGGCCTGGACTGGCTGGACGGTCCGGTGCTGCTGCTGGGCGGGATCCGCCGCACCGACCTGGCCGGGCCGGTCGCCCAGGCCGTCGAACAGGGCCAGGACGGCCCGCTGCGGTCCTGGCTGGACGCCGCCGACGTGCGTCTGGAGAAACCCGTCCGGTTGTGAGCCGGACAGGCGGCGCTCGGTGCTTCGGCGCGCGCCCCCAAACCGACCGGCGGGCGGCCGTCTCCGCAGGCCGGAGGCCCGGCCGGGGGAGGGCGTGAGATTCCCGGCACCAATTGCGACCGCAGGGTGACGGAGCGCCAGCACTCTGTGGTGTATTAGACCGCACGCACATCCGGGGGGCACGTGCCAACCGGGCGGAAGTGCACCTGGGAGGGGCGCGTGGGCACGGAACTCAACCGCCGCTGGGAGTCCGGAACGCACGCTTACAGCGTCTCCGACCCCTTCGGCCAGGGCCCACTGCCCTGGCTGCGCAGCCCGGACCAGTACCTGGCCGGCGCCGAGGGCGCCGTCCCCTGGTACGTCTCGGTGGACGCGCCCGGCCAGCGGCCGCTGGCGGCCGGCGCCCGGCCCAAGCCGCCGGTCGGCACCCCGCAGAGCGCCAACGACGTGGACCAGCAGATCAAGGGCTTCGCCTCGGCCGGGGTGATCCGCCCCGGCGGTTCGGTGGACTTCCGGGTCACCGTCAACCCGCCCCGCGAGTTCACCGTGGACGTCTGGCGGATCGGCCACTACGGCGGCGACGGCGCCCGCCACATGACGTCCAGCCCGCTGATCGCCGGGCTGGCCCAGCCCGCCCCGCTGGTGGTCGAGCGGACGGTCTCCTGCCACCACTGGTGGCACTCCTGGCGGTTGCAGATCCCGGTGCACTGGAAGCCCGGCGCGTACGTCGCCGTGCTGACCACCGCGGACATGCTGCACCGCAGCCACATCCCGTTCACCGTCCGGGACTTCGAGGACCGGGAGCACGCCGCCGAACTGCTCCTGGTGGTCCCGGACGTGACCTGGCAGGCCTACAACCTGTTCCCCGAGGACGGCCGCAGCGGCGCCAGCCTCTACCACGCCTGGGACGGCCGGGGCGGCCTGGTCGGCGAGCCGGAGGCGGCCGTCACGGTCTCCTTCGACCGCCCGCACGCCACCGCCGGGCTGCCGCTGCACGTCGGCCACGCGTACGACTTCATCCGCTGGGCCGAGCGCTACGGCTACGACCTCTCCTACGCCACCGCCACCGACCTGCACGCGGGCCTGGTCGACCCGGGGCGGCACCGGGCGCTGATCTTCCCGGGCCACGACGAGTACTGGTCCGAGCCGATGCGCCGGGCCGTCGAGCAGGCCAGGGACGACGGCACCTCGCTGGTGTTCCTGTCCGCCAACACCATGTACTGGCGGGTCGAGCTGACCGCCGCCGCCTCCGGCGAACCCAACCGGCTGCTCAACTGCCGCAAGCGGCAGAAGGTCCAGCCGGGCAGCCCGGCCGCCGGGGCGCCCGGTTCGGCCAGCGCGCTGTGGCGGGACGCCGGCGAGCCCGAGCAGCAGGTGCTCGGCCTGCAGTACTCGGGCCGGGTCGCCGCGCCCGTCCCGCTGATCGCCCGGCACACCGCGCACTGGCTCTGGGACGGCACCGGCCTGCAGGAGGGCGACGAACTGCCCGGCCTGGTCGCCGGCGAAGCCGACCGCTACTACCCCAAGGTGGCGCTGCCCGAGCACACCGAGCGGGTGCTGCTCGCACACTCGCCGTACCAGGACCTCGCCGGCCGCACCCGCTACCAGGAGACCTCGCTGTACCGGGCGCCCAGCGGCGCGTACGTGTTCGCGGCCGGCACCTTCGCCTGGTCGCCCGCACTGGGCCGCCCCGGCCTCACCGACGAGCGGATCCAGCGGGCCACCGCCAACCTGCTCGACCGCCTCGGCAAGAACGAGGCCTCCTTCGGCCGGGCCTCCCTCACCCGGAACGGGGCCGCCCTCGGCCAGAAACGGGGCCTCGGGGGTTCGTGAAAGACTGCGGGGGCAGTGACCTCCCCTTTCGCGCGCCCCACGCCCGCGAACGACCCCTGAGGACTGAGACACCTTGAGCGGATTTGTCACCAAGCCCGAGCCGGTCCAGGTGCCCGGCCTGGTCCACCTGCACACCGGCAAGGTGCGCGACCTCTACCGGACCGAGTCGGGCGAGCTGGTCATGGTCGCCAGCGACCGGATGTCCGCCCACGACTGGGTGCTGCCGAACGAGATCCCCGACAAGGGTCGCGTCCTCACCCAGCTGTCCCTGTGGTGGTTCGAGCGGATCGCCGACATCGTCCCCAACCACGTGATCTCCACCGAGGTCCCGTCCGGCGCCCCCGCCGACTGGAAGGGCCGCACGCTGATCTGCCGCAGCCTGGACATGGTCCCGGTCGAGGCGGTCGCCCGCGGCTACCTGGCCGGCTCCGGCCTGGCCGAGTACCAGGAGAACCGCACGGTCTGCGGGATCGCCCTGCCGGAGGGCCTGGAGAACAGCTCCGAGCTGCCCGCCCCGATCTACACCCCGGCGCTCAAGGCCGAGGTCGGCGAGCACGACGAGAACGTCTCCTACGAGGAGACCGCCCGCCGGATCGGCGCCGACCTGGCCGCCCAGCTGCGCCGCACCACCCTGGACGTCTACGGCCGGGCCCGGGACATCGCCCGCGACCGCGGCATCATCCTGGCCGACACCAAGTTCGAGTTCGGCCTGCTGGACGGCGAGCTGCTGATCGGCGACGAGGTGCTCACCCCGGACTCCTCCCGGTACTGGCCGGCCGACGAGTGGCGGCCCGGCCGCTCGCAGCCGTCCTTCGACAAGCAGCTGATCCGCGACTGGCTGGTCTCCCCGGCCTCCGGCTGGGACCGCTACAGCGAGCAGCCGCCGCCGGAGCTGCCGGCCGAGCTGGTCGAGCAGACCCGCGCCAAGTACATCGAGGTGTACGAGCGGCTGACCGGCACCGCCTGGGCCTGACGCCCGGCCGCCCGCGAGCCGTGCCCGTGTTCGGGACCTAGATCCAGCCGTGCTCGCGGGCGATCCGCACCGCCGCGTGCCGGTTCTCGGCGCCCAGCTTCCCGGCCGCCGAGGACAGGTAGTTGCGGACGGTGCCGGGGGACAGCGCCGCCCGTTCGGCGATCTCGGTGATCGAGGTGCCGTCGGCGGCCAGCTCCAGGACGTCCGTCTCGCGCGGGGTGAGCGGGGTCTCGCCCGCGCTGATCGCGTCCGCGGCCAGCTCCGGGTCCACGTACCGGCCGCCGGCCCGGACGGTCCGGATGATGCCGGCCAGGTCGGCCGCCGAGACGGTCTTCGGCAGGAAGCCGCGCACCCCGACCTCCAGCGCCCGCTTGAGGTAGCCGGGGCGGCCGTGGCCGGTGACGATCATGCAGCGGCAGTCCGGCAGCAGCCGGCGCAGTTCGGTGGCCACCTCGATGCCGTCCTTGCCGGGCATCTGGAGGTCCAGCACCGCGACGTCCGGGCGGTGGGCCTGCGCCATCGCCAGCGCCTCCGGGCCGGAGCCGGCCTCGGCGACCACGGTGATGTCCTCCTCCAGGGAGAGCAGCGCGGCCAGCGCGCCCCGGATCAGGTGCTCGTCGTCGGCGAGCAGGACGCGCACGGGTGCGGGGTCGGTCATCGGGCGGTCCTCCGTCGGTGGGTGCGGGTCAGAGCGGGACGGCGGCGAGCATCCGGAAGGTGCCCTGGGCGGCCTCGGGGATGGTCAGCTCGCCGTCGTGGGCGGCCAGCCGTTCGCGCAGGCCGCGCAGTCCGGTGCCGCCGCCCAGCGAGGGGAGCGGGACGGCGGGCACCCCGTCATTCTCCAGCTCCAGGACGGCGCGGCCGTCCTGGAGGTTCAGCCGGATCAGGCAGTGGGCGGCCTCGCTGTGCCGCAGCACGTTGGTGGTGGCCTCGCGGATCACCCAGCCGAGCACCGACTGGATCGGCGGCGGCAGTTGGTCGGCGTTCTCGCCGAGGTCGATCTCGCAGGCGACGTCGGCGCTGCGCAGCACCGCGCGGGCGCCGATCGCCTCGGCGTGCAGGTCGGCGGTGCGGTAGCCGCGGATGACGTCCCGGACCTCGCGTTGCGACTCCTGGGCGATCCGCTGCACCTCGGCCATCTGGTCGGCGGCCTCCGGGCGCCCGCGGCGGGCGAACTGGACGGCGAGTTCGCTCTTGAGCGCGATGGTGGTGAGGTTGCGGCCCATCACGTCGTGCAGGTCGCGGGAGAACCGCAGCCGCTCCTCGGCGACGGCCAGCCGGGACTGGGCCTCGCGGGCGGTCTCCAGTTCCCAGATGATCGCGGTCACCCAGGCGAAGCTGCGGCAGGTGCCGACGAGGAAGGTCAGGCTGATCGCCGCCCCGACCGCCAGTCCGGCCGTGGTGGCGGGGCTCATCCCGGCCAGCAGCATCGCCGGGGCGATCAGCAGGATCAGGCCGAGTCCGGCGGCGAAGACCTGGCGCAGGGGCAGGCCCACGCTGATCGGGCCGATGGCGGCGCACAGCATGGCGATGGCGATCGCCGCGGTGAACGGCGTCCCTCCGGGCTGCCCGGGTTCGGCGGAGGACGGGCCCAGCAGCAGGACGGCCCAGGAACCGGCCACCGAGAGTGCGCTGTTGACGATCAGCCAGCGCAGGTGCTCGGTGGGGCGGTGCAGGTAGTGGTCGAGCGAGGTGCGGAACGCCCGGAGGCAGAGCAGGGTGGAGGCGAGCGAGACGACCACGGTGACCCGGACGGCGTCGATCGACCGGTCGATGTTCGTGACGGAGGCGGCGCTGAGCACCAGGTTCACCGGAACGATGCACCAGGCCACCATGTAGAGCGACCAGCGGAAGTACAGCTCGGCGCGTTGGGGCTTGCCGAAGCCCTTCCATCTGCGGACCGGCCCCTGGACGGCCATCGAATCGCTCCCCGTTTCGATCAAGATCGTGTCGCTACCTTCATATCAGAGGCGGAATGGGGGTCTGACCTTCGCACTTCCGGAGAGGGTGCCCGCCGGGGGCGTCAGCGGCGCGACTCCCAGCGGAAGTAGCGCACCGCGCCCCAGACCGCCAGGCCGAGCCAGACGGCGCCGGTCACCAGGTGCGGGGCGGCGGTGGACCAGGTGCCGGCGAAGCCGGTGGCGGCGGCCGAGCCGTCGCTGCCGGTCCAGCCGATCCGGATCAGCTGGAAGGCCGGGGTGGTGGGCAGCAGGCGGCAGAAGTCGGCCAGCCCGGGGGGCATGATCTCCAGCGGGATGAGCAGGCCGGAGCCGAACTGGGAGACCAGCAGCACCGGGAGGGTGGTGATGCCGGCGGTCTCGACGGTCTTGGTGAAGGCGCTGGAGACGGCGGCCAGTGCGATGAAGACGGCGATGCTCAGGACCAGCCCGACGGCCAGCAGCAGCGGGTTCACCGGCGTGCTGAGCTTGAGGAGGGCGGCGGCGCCGACGCCGACCACGGCGCACATCATCAGGGCGAGGCTCACCGAGGGCACCGCCGTGCCGGCCAGGATCTCGATGTCCCGGGCCTCGCCGGTGCGCAGCCGCTTGAGCACCAGCTCGTTGCGGCGGGCGACGTACGCGGCGGTCAGGTTGTAGTAGACGACGAAGGCGAGGACGCCGCCGATGGTGCCGGTGATCAGCAGCGTGTCGACGTCCAGTCCGGGGTGGGACTCGGCCTGCTGCTTGAGCATGTTGCGCCGGCCGGCGATCAGCAGCAGCGGCAGCAGCAGTGCGGTGAACAGGGCGGCCCGGTTGCGCAGCAGCAGGGTGGCCTCGGCGCGGCCGAGGGAGAGCAGCCGGCGGGCGGTGGTGCTCTGCGGGCCGGCGGCGGTCTTGGCGGCGGTGGCGGTGGTCATCGGGCGGATCCGATCAGGCGGCGGCGGGCGGTGCGGGCGGTGGGGGCGGCGGGCGACCGGGGCGGGGCCTGGTGGGCGGCCTCGGAGGCGATGGCGAGGAAGGCCTCCTCCAGCGAGGCGCTGCGGGCGTCCAGGGAGCCGAGCGCGATCCCGTGCTGCTGGGCCCAGCCGAGCAGTTCGAAGAGGGTGCTCTGGAGGCCGCCGGTCTGCACGGTGACCTTGCGGCCGTCGACGGTGATCTCGGCCCCGGCGAGGACCGGCAGCGCCGTCCCGGTGAACTCGGGGAGCTCGAAGCTGATCCGGGAGGGCCGGCCGGCGATCACCTCGGCGACGGTTCCGGTGGTGACGACCCGGCCGCCGTGCATGATGGCCAGCCGGTCGGCGAGCTCCTCGGCCTCCTCCAGGTAGTGCGTGGTGAGCAGCACGGTGGTGCCCTGGGCGCGAAGCTCGCGGACCAGCCGCCAGACGGCGGCGCGCGCCTCGGGGTCGAGGCCGGTGCTGGGCTCGTCCAGGAAGAGCACCTCGGGGCGGCCGAGCAGGGCCATCGCGAGGTCGAGCCGGCGCCGCTCGCCGCCGGACAGCTGCTTGACCCGGACGTCGCGGCGGTGGCCGAGGCCGACCAGCTCCAGGGCCTCGTCGACCGGGCGGGCGCCGCTGGTCATGCCGGCCCAGCTGCGGCCGGTCTCGGCGATGGTGAGGTCGCCGGGGAAGCCGCCCTCCTGGAGCATGATGCCGATCCGCGGGCGGACGGCGGCGCGCTCCCGGTGGGGGTCGTGGCCGAGCACCCGGACGGTGCCGCCGGTGGGGGCGGCCAGGCCCTCGATGAGCTCCATGGCGGAGGTCTTGCCCGCCCCGTTGGTGCCGAGCAGGGCGAACAGCTCACCGCGGCCGACGGTCAGGTCGACGCCGCGGACGGCGTGGTAGCCGGTGGTGCCGGTGCCGTAGTGGCGGTGCAGGTCGGTGACCTCGATCACGCTGTCGCCGGGGCGGAGGGGCTGGCTCGTTTCCATGGCTCAAGCCTTCCGCCTCCCCGGCCGGGCGGGCAGTGCGCGCCGTCATGAGCCGGCGGTGGAGATCCACGGGTCGGCGATGACAAATGTCATGGGCCGGGATCGGCGTGGAGCGGGAATGCCGAAAGGCCCCCTCGATGAGGGGGCCTTTCGTTCTGGAGCGGACGACGAGATTCGAACTCGCGACCCTCACCTTGGCAAGGTGATGCTCTACCAACTGAGCCACGTCCGCAGGTCTAGCTATGGAGTTGTGCTGTGCTCGCGCACTGCGAGCGGACGACGAGATTCGAACTCGCGACCCTCACCTTGGCAAGGTGATGCTCTACCAACTGAGCCACGTCCGCACGGTGCCTGGTGGGGCACCCGCCGCCTCTCCGGATCTCTCCGTTGCGGCGACGAGGATTACTCTACAGCATCGTTCGGGGTGGTCGCCCCACCCTTTCGGTCCAGGCGGGCGGGGCGACCGGGGTGCCCGGGGCGGTCAGTTCGCCTCGGCGAACTGCTCGTACACGTGCTTGGGGATGCGTCCGCGGGCCGGCAGCTCCATGCCGCGCGACAGGGCCCAGGCGCGCACCGCGGCCGGGTCCGGGGTGAGCGCGGTGCGGCGGAAGGACTTTCCGGTGCGGCTCTGGCGGCGGCCGGCCGCGACGAACGGAGCGAGGGCCTCCCGCAGCTTTTCCGCGTTGTCCACGGACAGGTCGATCTCGTACGACTTCCCGTCGACGCCGAAGTGGACGGTTTCCGCCGCGGCGCCGCCGTCCAGGTCGTCGGAGAGCGTGACAACTACACGCTGAGCCATGGGTGTCAATCCTCTCGGGCAATTCGGCCGCCGGTCCGCGGGGTGCGTCCGGGGGCCTGATGTGCACCCACTCGCGCAAGCGCATACGGGCAGGCCTGGTGGCCCGCCGGATACGCAGCACTTGCCGCGACAGGTGGCCCTATTCTGCACCCGAAGGGGGTCGAAATCGAAGAGTCCGGCATTCTTTTCCGGATATTCACGTGTCTTCGCCGGAGTGCCGGATACCGGAGTGCGGGACGGGTCGATCTGTCCCGGAGTGCCGTATTCGGGTGTTCTTCGGGTGTTCTCGTTCCGGGGGTCGAATCCGTGGAAACCGCGCGGCCCCGCCGGGGGTTCACGGGCTTGGATCCCTTGCCGCGTAAGGGTCTCGGGTCTACGCGCGTCGCCTGCCCCGGCCAGCAATCCCGCCCGAAACCCCCGGTAGTCTGGAGTTCCCCCGCCTCACCGAAGACACCACCGGGAGTGCCAGTGGCACGCGTCGTAGTCGACGTCATGCTCAAGCCGGAGATCCTCGACCCCCAGGGCCAGGCGGTGCAGCGTGCACTGCCCCGTCTCGGATTCACCGGGATCGCCGACGTCCGCCAGGGCAAGCGTTTCGAGCTGGAAGTGGAGGGCCCGGTCGACGACGCCGCGCTCGCCCGTATCCGCGAAGCCGCCGAGACCTTTCTCGCCAACACCGTGATCGAGGACTTCACCGTCCGCGTCGAGGAGGCGGCGAAGTGACCACCCGCGTCGGCGTCGTCACTTTCCCCGGCTCCCTCGACGACCGTGACGCCCAGCGCGCGGTCCGCCTGGCCGGCGCCGAGCCGGTCGCGCTCTGGCACCGTGACAAGGATCTCCACCAGGTCGACGCCGTCGTCCTGCCGGGCGGATTCAGTTACGGCGACTATCTGCGCTGCGGCGCGATCTCCCGCTTCTCGCCCGTGATGGACACCGTCATCGAGCAGGCGAAGCTGGGAATGCCGGTCCTCGGTATCTGCAACGGCTTCCAGGTGCTCTGCGAATCGCACCTGCTGCCCGGCGCGCTCACCCGCAACGACTCGCTGCACTTCGTCTGCCGCGACCAGAAGCTGCGCATCGAGAACACCGGTACCGCCTGGACCCGGGATTACTCGGCGGGCCAGGAAATCGTCGTTCCGCTGAAGAACGGCGAGGGCCGGTTCGTCGCCGAGGAGCGCGTCCTGGACCAACTGGAGGCGGAGGGCCGGGTGGTGGCCCGTTACGTGGCCCGCGGCGATGCCGCCGACGGATGCGGTAACCCGAACGGTTCGTACCGCGACATCGCAGGCATCACCAACGCCGCCGGCAATGTCGTCGGCCTGATGCCGCACCCGGAGCACGCCGTGGAGCCGCTCACCGGTCCGACCGTCGAGGGCCTGGGCTTCTTCACTTCCGTCCTGAAGCAGCTGGTGAACGCCTGATGAGCCTCGACACCGTCAAGAACGCCGAGCAGACGCCGGACGTCGCCCAGCCCTGGGCCGAACTCGGGCTCAAGGAGGACGAGTACGCGCGCATCCGCGAGATTCTCGGCCGCCGCCCGACCGGCGCCGAACTCGCGATGTACTCGGTCATGTGGTCGGAGCACTGTTCGTACAAGAGCAGCAAGGTCCACCTGAAGCAGTTCGGCGACAAGAAGCCCGACTCGGACGCGATGCTCGTCGGCATCGGCGAGAACGCCGGTGTGGTCGACGTCGGCCAGGGCTACGCCGTGACCTTCAAGGTCGAGTCGCACAACCACCCGTCGTACATCGAGCCCTACCAGGGCGCGGCCACCGGCATCGGCGGCATCGTGCGCGACATCCTGGCGATGGGCGCCCGCCCGGTCGCCGTGATGGACCCGCTGCGGTTCGGCGCGGCCGACCACCCGGACACCCGGCGCGTGCTGCCCGGGATCGTCGCGGGCATCGGCGGCTACGGCAACTGCCTGGGCCTGCCGAACATCGGCGGCGAGGTCGTCTTCGACTCCTGCTACCAGGGCAACCCGCTGGTCAACGCGCTGTGCGTGGGCGTCATGAAGCACGAGGACATCCACCTCGCGCAGGCCTCCGGCGCCGGCAACAAGGTCATCCTGTACGGAGCCCGCACCGGCGGCGACGGCATCGGCGGCGTCTCCGTGCTCGCCTCCGAGACCTTCGACGACACCAAGCCGACCAAGCGTCCGGCCGTCCAGGTCGGCGACCCGTTCCAGGAGAAGCTCCTGATCGAGTGCACCCTGGAGATCTTCCGGGAGAAGCTCGTCAAGGGCATCCAGGACCTGGGCGGCGCGGGCCTGTCCTGCGCGACCTCGGAGCTGGCGAGCGCCGGCTCCGGCGGCATGCGGGTCGAGCTGGACACCGTGCCGCTGCGCGACAACACGCTCTCGCCCGAGGAGATCCTCATGAGCGAGTCGCAGGAGCGCATGTGCGCCATCGTCGAGCCCGGCAAGGTCGACCGCTTCCTGGAGATCTGCGAGAAGTGGGACGTCATCGCCACCGTCATCGGTGAGGTGACCGACGGCGAGCGCCTGGAGATCTTCTGGCACGGCGAACTCGTCGTCGACGTGCCGCCGCGCACCGTCGCCCACGAGGGCCCGACCTACCAGCGCCCGTACGCCCGCCCGAGCTGGCAGGACGCGCTGCAGGCCGACGCCCCCACCGGCGAGCGGCTGGCCCGCCCGACCACCGGCGAGGGCCTCAAGGCCGACCTGCTGAAGGTCGCCGGCTCCCCGAACCAGGCCTCCAAGTCCTGGATCACCGACCAGTACGACCGCTACGTGCTCGGCAACACCGTGCTCTCGGTCGGCGAGGACTCGGGCATGATCCGGATCGACGAGGAGACCAACCTCGGCGTCTCGGTCGCCACCGACGGCAACGGCCGCTACACCAAGCTGGACCCGTACACCGGCGCCCAGCTGGCCCTCGCCGAGGCCTACCGCAACGTCGCGGCCGGCGGCGCCAAGCCGCTCGCGATCTCCGACTGCCTCAACTTCGGCTCCCCCGAGGACCCGGACGTGATGTGGCAGTTCGCCGAGGCCACCCGCGGCCTGGCGGACGCCTGCCTGGTGCTCGGCACCCCGGTCACCGGCGGCAACGTCTCGCTGTACAACCAGACCGGCGAGGTCGCCATCCACCCGACCCCGGTGGTCGCGGTGCTCGGCGTCATCGACGATGTCACCCGGCGCACCCCGGTCGCCTTCGCCGAGGAGGGGCAGCTGCTCTACCTGCTCGGCGACACCGCGGACGAGCTCGGCGGCTCGGCCTGGTCGCAGGTGGTCCACGACCACCTCGGCGGTCTGCCGCCCAAGGTCGACCTGGAGCGCGAGCGGCTGCTCGGCGACATCCTGATCGCCGCCTCGCGCGACGGCATGATCGACGCCGCGCACGACCTCTCCGACGGCGGCCTCGGCCAGGCGCTCGTGGAGAGCTGCCTCAAGGGCGGCCACGGCGCGCGGATCATCGTGCCCGAGGGCGCGGACCCGTTCGTGTTCCTGTTCTCCGAGTCGGCCGGCCGCGCCGTCGTGGCGGTGCCGCGCAGCGAGGAGCTCCGGTTCAACGACATGTGCACCGCGCGCGGCCTGCCGGCCACCCGCATCGGTGTCGTGGACGGCGAATCCCTGGACGTCCAGGGCCAGTTCACCGTCTCGCTGGCCGAGCTGAAGGACGCCCACACCGGCGTCATCGAGGCTCTGCTCGCCTGACCCGCGCGGTTCGAGGGGCGGACGGTCCGACGGGGCCGTCCGCCCCTCGGCGTGTGCGGGGCCGTCCGCCCCTCGGCGTATGTTGGGGGCCATGCCCCCCAAGCCCCGTACCTACCAGCCGCAGAAGGTGCGCACCGCGCTCGCGGCGCAGACCGGCGCGCTGCGCGACGCCGTCCGGCAGCTGTGTGAACGCCCGGACGCCGAGCAGTGGTTGGCCCGGCCGACCAGGCTGGGGGAGTGGACCGTCCGCGAGCTGATCGCGCACCTCGCCGTCCAGCTCGACTTCGTCCCCGAGCACCTCGACGATCCGCTGGAGGGGCGGGCGCCGTTGGACCTGCCGGGGTGGGTGGCCGCGGTCGGCACGGTCGCGCCGCTGCTCGACGAGCAGGCCCGGGCGAGGGCCGCGGGCGACTTCGGCGGGGACGCGGCCTCGGTGGCGCAGGCCTTCAGCCGGGCGGCGGACGCGCTGACCGGTCTGCTGGACCGGCCCGAAGCCGCCGACCCGGTACGGCGGTTCGAGATCCGGCTGGGCTCGATGACACTCGCCGACATGCTGGTGACCAGGCTGGTGGAGACCGTCGTGCACGCCGACGACCTGGCCGCCGCGCTCGGTCTCGACGGCTTCCCGCACGACCGCCAGGCCGTCGCCGCCGTCACCCGGCTGCTGGCCGACGCCTTCGCCGACCGCGCGCCGGGCGGCGCGGTCGAGCTGCGGATCCCGCCGTACGCCGTCGTGCAGGCCGTCGAGGGCCCCCGGCACACCCGGGGCACCCCGCCGAACGTGGTCGAGACCGACCCGCTGACCTGGATCCGGCTGGCCACCGGCCGGGCCGACTGGGCCGCCGCGGTGGACGCGGCGGCGGTCTCCGCCTCCGGCGAGCGCAGCGACCTGCGGGAGTACCTGCCGGTGCTCGGGTAGCCGCGCTTCGGGGGGCGTCCTACGGCACCGACGGCCCGCTGAGGTAGGTGCCGTTCTCCGAGTACGGCCAGGCGTTGGGCTCGCAGCCCTTGAGCCCGTAGATCTGCTGCATCATCGCGGGCGCCGGCTTGCCCGGGCCGGGGCAGGTCTCGTGCCCGTGGCCTATCCGGTGGCCGACCTCGTGGTTGATGATCAGCGCCCGGTACTCGTCGAGCGGGCCGCTGAACTGCGGTGAACCGGTGTTCCAGCGCTTGGAGTTGACGAGCACCTGGTTGCCGACGTTGCAGTTCACCTCGCCGTGGGTGTCCAGGCCGGAGGCGCCGCAGATCCGGTCCACGGTGGCCGGCGAGGCGATCTTCACGGTGAAGTCGTACCCGCCGCCGGCGACCAGCTGGAAGCCGGTCCTGCGGTCGTTGGTCCAACCGCGCCTGTCGCCGAGGAAGCCGTGGATCTGGGCGGCGGCGGCGCCGGCGTCGATGCCTATGCCGTCCTCGACCTCCACCCGGTAGCGGCGCACGGTGCCGCGTCCGACCGGCTGGGCGGTGGCGGCGGCGATGCTGAAGGTGCCCGCGCCCTTGGCCGGGCCGGGGTCGGGCGTGGTGGGCGTGGCGGGGGTGGGTGTCGAGGACGGGACGGGGGGCTCGCTCGGGGTGTCGGTCGGCGTCGGGGTCGGCGTCGGGCCGGCGGGGGAGGGAGCCTGATCGGTCGGCGGGGCGATCCGTGCCTGGGCGGTCGGCCCGCCGTCGGGCGCGTCGGAGGAGCGGGTCAGCACGACCGCCGTACCGCCCAGCACCGCCACCGCCGTGACCAGCGCCGCGAGCATGCCGGGCCCGAGCCGGCGCGGCGGCCGTCGGCGTCGTCGGCCGCGGGCACTGCCGCTCCTGGCGGCGGATCTGGCTGCGGGCATGATCGACACCCTGGCATGGCGAACGGGTGAATGTCCACATACCGGGTATGCAGGCGCCCGGCGGCCGCCGCCGATCCCGGGACGGCGGTTGACCCTGGCGTCCCGGATGGCAGACTGCCTGCATGGCGATTCACCGGAATCTTCTCGACGGCCCCGATCCGACCCTTCTCCCGGAGGACGAGCAGCCCTACCGCATGCTGGCGGAGGAATCGGCCTCACCCACCCAGGTGGCCGCCGACTTCCCGACCTTCTGCCTCGCCTGGGCGATGCTCGCCGACGACGCCTACGCGGCCGGCCGCTACGTCGAGTCCTACGCCTACGCCCGCACCGGCTACCACCGCGGCCTGGACGCGCTGCGCCGCAACGGCTGGAAGGGCCACGGCCCCGTGCCGTGGGAGCACCGCGGCAACCGCGGCTTCCTGCGCTGCCTGGCCGGGCTCGCACGGGCGGCCGGCGCGATCAAGGAGACCGAGGAGGAGGCCCGCTGCTGGCAGTTCCTGAAGGACAGCAGCGCGGAGGCGTACGCGGAGCTGAAGCAGTAGACCCGCACGGCTGCTGAGGCAGCAGACCCACACACGGGTGCGCCCCCCGGTGAAGTCCACCGGGGGGCGCACCCGCGTTCACGCCGTGGCCGGGCTCAGCCCGGCCGCCGGGCTCACTTCAGGCGGTTGCCGGCCGAGCGCAGCTGCTGCGCGGCCTCCAGCACACGGGCGGCCATGCCCGCCTCGGCGAGCTTGCCCCAGGTGCGCGGGTCGTAGGTGTTCTTCTTGCCGACCTCGCCGTCGACCTTCAGCACACCGTCGTAGTTGCGGAACATGTGGTCCACGACCGGGCGGGTGAAGGCGTACTGGGTGTCGGTGTCCAGGTTCATCTTCACGACGCCGTTCTCCAGCGCGGTGGCGATCTCCGCCGCGGTCGAGCCGGAACCGCCGTGGAAGACGAAGTCGAACGGGTCGGTCTTGCCGTACTGCTTGCCGATCGCGTCCTGCAGCTCGCGCAGCAGCTCCGGCTTCAGCACGACGTTGCCCGGCTTGTAGACGCCGTGCACGTTGCCGAACGAGGCGGCCAGCAGGTAGCGGCCCTTCTCGCCCAGGCCCAGCGCCTCGGCGGTGCGCACGGCGTCGTTGACGGTGGTGTACAGCTCGTCGTTGATCTCGTGGGTGACGCCGTCCTCCTCGCCGCCGGTCGGGGTGATCTCGACCTCAAGGATGATCTTGGCGGCGGCGGCCTGGGCCAGCAGCTCCTGGGCGATCGCCAGGTTGTCGGCGAGGGTCTCGGCCGAGCCGTCCCACATGTGCGACTGGAACAGCGGGTTCTGGCCCTTGGCCACGCGCTCGGCGGAGACCGCCAGCAGCGGGCGGACGTAGCCGTCCAGCTTGTCCTTCGGGCAGTGGTCGGTGTGCAGCGCGACGGTGATGTCGTACTTGGCGGCGACGATGTGCGCGAACTCGGCCAGCGCCACGGCGCCGGTCACCATGTCCTTGTTGTGCTGGCCGCCCAGGAACTCCGCGCCACCGGTCGAGATCTGGATGATGCCGTCGCTCTCGGCCTCGGCGAAACCACGCAGTGCGGCGTGCAGGGTCTGCGACGAGGTGACGTTGATGGCCGGGTAGGCGAACTTGCCCGCCTTGGCCCGGTCCAGCATCTCGTTGTAGACCTCGGGAGTTGCGATGGGCATGCGATCCGCTCCTGTCGGGTTGCGGCGTACGGACGGTGCTGTCCGACGCTGTGTACGCCTTCGGTACGACTCCGTGCCGGCCGCCGACGCGCGGCGCTGCGGTGTGGCT
Source organism: Kitasatospora sp. NPDC087271 (assembly GCF_044744605.1). NCBI lineage: Bacteria > Bacillati > Actinomycetota > Actinomycetes > Kitasatosporales > Streptomycetaceae > Kitasatospora > Kitasatospora sp. NPDC087271. The sequence goes on along the minus strand of NZ_JBIUYQ010000002.1, from coordinate 479,183 downwards.
CTCCGGCACCAAGGTTCGAGCGACCTCCGCGGTACGGCAATGAGGGTGGTGTGCCGCTGCGGACCGGACGCCCGTGCCATCCTCCCAGACTCGTGCCCGCAGGTCAGCAGGAGCCCGCCAGTCGGACCGTCGCCGCCGCCGACGCGGACGGCCCGCTCCTGCGACGTTCGGCGGACACCGGATACACCTGCCGGGCGAAGCCTCCGTACAGGACGGCCCGCTATCCTGCGGCCGTGGACTACAACCAGCTGGCCGTCAACCTGCTCGACGCCAAATCACTGATCTCGTCCCTCGGCGCCATCGGGCTGATCGCGATCATCTTCGCGGAGACCGGCCTGCTGGTCGGCTTCTTCTTCCCGGGTGACTCACTGCTGATCATCGCCGGCGTCGCGGCGTCGAACGCCGCCTCGTCGGTGCTCGGCGACGGCGCCAAGCTGCCGATCGCCGTCCTGCTCGTCGGCGCCCCGGTGGCTGCGGTCGCGGGGGCCCAGCTCGGGCACCTGATCGGGGTCAAGGTCGGGCCGAAGATGTTCGACAAGCCCGAGTCGAAGATCTTCCGCCGCGAGTACGTGATGAAGGCGGAGGAGTACTTCAACAAGTTCGGGCCCGGCAAGGCCGTGGTGCTGGCCCGCTTCATGCCGATCGTCCGGACCTTCCTCAACCCGGTCGCGGGCACCCTGGAGATGCCCGCCCGGACGTTCTTCCTGTGGAACGTCATCGGCGGCGTGCTCTGGACCGAGTCCATGCTGCTGATCGGCTACTTCTTCGGCGACGCGCTCGCCCCGGTGATCGACAAGTACCTGATCCCGGCGGTGCTGCTGATCGTCCTGCTCTCGATCTCGCCGATCCTTATCGAGGTCCTGCGCGAGCGCAAGAAGCGGAAGGCCGGCGGCGCCGTGGAGAACGCCGAGGCCGACGCCGTGCAGAGCGGCGGCCGCCACCGGCGCGGCTGAGCACCGGGGCTTCGCGCACGACACGCGAAGGGGCCGGGTCCCGTCTCACGTTTCACGTGAAACAGGACCCGGCCCCTCGTGCTGTCAGGTCCGGCCGGGCTCAGAGGCCCAGGTCGTCCAGGGTGTAGGCGGTCACGTACGGCAGGCCCTGCGCCTCGACCGCGGCCGCGCCGCCGCGCTCCACGATCACCGCGACGCCGACCACCTCGGCGCCCGCCTCGCGCAGCGCCTCGACGGCGGTCAGCACCGAGCCACCGGTGGTGGAGGTGTCCTCGACCGCCAGCACCCGGCGGCCCTTGACCTCGGGGCCCTCGATCCGGCGCTGGAGGCCGTGCGCCTTGCCCGCCTTGCGGACCACGAAGGCGTCCAGCTCACGCCCGCGCGCGGCGGCGGCGTGCAGCATCGCGGCGGCCACCGGGTCGGCGCCCAGGGTCAGACCGCCGACGGCGTCGTACTCCAGGTGCGAGGTCGCGTCCAGCATCACCCGGCCGACCAGCGGGGCGGCCTGGCCGTCCAGCGTGATCCGGCGCAGGTCGACGTAGTAGTCGGCCTCCTTGCCGGAGGAAAGGGTGACCTTGCCGTGTACGACGGCCTTGTCCTTGATCTGTGCCAGCAGGGCGTCGCGGTCGTTGCTCATGAGCGTCCAGTCTAGGCCCTCTCCCGCCGGTCAGCGCCGGCGCAAGGCCCTGACCAGCACCACGGCGCCACCCAGCAGCGCGACCCCGCCGCCGATCACCCACGGCACCGCGCTGCGGCCGCCCGAACCCGGCACCACGATCCCGCCGGCCTCGCCGCCCCAGCGGGACGCCGCCCGGGCCCGGGCACTACGGGCCGGCAGCGCCGGGGCGTACCGCCCGCGCGGCGGCGCGTGGTCCACCTCCTCGGCCGACCGGCCGACGATGCTGCGGCGCACCGGGCCGCCGCCCGCCGGCTCCTCCTCGTACTCGAAGAGCGGCTCGGCGGGGAGCTCCTCGGCGACGCCCTCCTCGGGCCCGTCCCCGTCGCCGCCGCCGGTGGGCAGGCCGAAGCGCTCGGCGTCGGCGTCGGAGAAGGCGATCAGGTCGGACAGGTCGTCGTCGAGGTCGTCGCCGGGCTGGTCCTGGTGCTCCTCGATGAACACCACGCCGGCGTCGGTCCCGGTCCCGCCCTCGGCCCCGGCCTCGCCACCGGTCTCCGTGTCGCTCTCGCCGTCGCCGTCGCCGTCGCCGTCGCCGTCGCTCTCGCTCTCGCTCTCCGGCTCGGGCTCGGCGTCCGGGGAGGCGAGCGCGGTGGCGAACCGGTCCAGCAGCCGGCGGCCGGCGGCGTCGAGGGTCTCCTCGTCGAACTCGGTGAGCCGGCCGGTGGCGCTCAGGTCGCCGGTGAAGCGGACCACCGCGGTACCGTCCTCGGCGCCGTCCGCGACGCTGACCCGGACGGTGGCGGTCGCCTCGCCGCTGCCACGGGCCTCCTGGCCCTCGGCGAACACGGTCAGCACGCCCTCGCGCCCCTCGATCAGGGACAGCACGCCCCTGTACGTGATGGTGGAGCCGCCGATCCGCAGCTTCAGCCGGCCGCCGATCTCCTCCGCCGGCCCACCGCCGACCGCGGCCGGCTCGGTGCTCAGCCCCGGCACGCTACGGGCCAGCAGAGCCGGATCCTGCAAGGCCTGCCGCACCAACTCGGCGGGCATCGGGACGACAACCTCATGCTCCATGTCAGGGAGCCTACCGACCCAACCCCGCCCGGTCCCCACCCACCGCCACCCGACTTCCCCGGACCACCGGTGTCCAGCCCCGCGCCCCCGGCTCAGCGGGGGCCGAGCAGGGTGAGGGCGGCCGGGGGGTGGGCGGGGCGGAGGGCGGCGAGGCGGGTGGCGGAGCCGCGGAGGCCGTCGGGGGTGAGGGCACGGGGCGGTGGGGCGTCGGGGGCGAGGGTGAGCGGGGGCCGGGCGGCGGCCGCGAGGAGGAAGGTCTGGGCGGCGCCCGGCGGGTCGGGGCGGCAGCTCGCGGTGGCGCTGCCCTGGACGGAGTACGGGACGGTCTGCAGTCCCGCCGTCCGCAGGCCGGACTCGATCGGCCAGAGGCCGTCCGGGTCGCCGCCGGCCCGGACGGCGACGCGGCCGCCGGGGGAGAGCAGCCGGGTGGCGAGGCCGTAGAACTCCTGGGAGTGGAAGGTGACCGGTCCGCCGTCGGCGGGCGCGGGCAGGTCGGCGAGCACCACGTCGTACGGTCCGCCGGCCGTGGCGGCGCCGCGCAGCCAGGCCATCGGGTCGGCGGCGGTGGTGTGGACGCGGGGGTCGTCGAGGGAGTGGTCGGTGAGGGCGGCGAGCCCGGGGTCGGTGCGGGCGAGCCGGGGGAGCGCGGGGTCGGCGTCGACGAGCCGGACGGAGCGGACGCCGCGGTGCCGGAGCACCTCGCGCAGGGCGAGGCCGTCGCCGCCGCCGAGGAGCAGGACGCGGGCGTCCGGGCCGGCGGCCATCGCCGGGTGGACCAGGGCCTCGTTGCCGCGGTACTCGTCCGGTCCGCAGACGGTGAGGCGGCCGTTCAGGTAGAGCCGGAGCGGGCCTTCGGTGGGGCCGGTGAGCACGATCTCCTGGGAGCGGCTGCGGGCGGCGAAGCGGACCTGCGCACCGTAGAGGGCGTGCCGGGCGGCGCGTTCGATGGCACCGGAGCCGGCGGCGGCCGCGGCGAGCAGGGCGAGGACGAGCGCGCAGCCGCCCCAGAGCAGGAGCCGTATCCGGGGGGCGGGTTCCTCGCGGAAGAGCCAGAGCACGACGGCGGCTCCGGCGACGGCGTTGACGGCGCCGGTGACGAGGGCGCCGTCGCCGGGCCCGAGGCCGGGGAGGATGAGGAAGGGGAAGGCGAGGCCGCCGATCAGCGCGCCCACGTAGTCGGCGGCGAAGAGGTCGGCGGCGGCGCGGCCGGCGTCCTCGCGCCGGATCCGCTGGATGAGGGTCATCAGGAGCGGGATCTCGGCGCCGATGAGGATGCCGATGAGGCAGGTGAGGCCGACCATGGCGGCCTGGTAGCGGCCGATCCAGGCCCAGCAGGAGTAGAGCGCGAGGACGGAGAGGCCGCCGGTGAGCGCGAGGGCGCATTCGACCAGGGCGAAGGCGGTGGCGGGCTGCCGGGTGAGGCGTTTGGCGAGGAGCGAGCCGAGGCCCATCGCGAACACCATGACGGAGAGCACGACGGAGGTTTGGGTGACCGAGTCCCCGAGCAGGTAGTCGCCGAGCGCCACGAGTTCGAGTTCGTAGACGAGTCCGCAGGCCGCGCAGACGAACGCGGCCAGCAGGACGGTGAGGCGGGCCAGCCGGGGGTGGGAGCGCAGCCGGGACCGACGGCGGGCGGGCAGGGGGGCGAGGCTCCGCCCGGGCCGAGGTGGGGCGCCGTCGTCGAGGTCCACTCGCGAGCGGGCGGGTGGACCGGCCGGATGGTTGATCACGAACAAACGCTAGGGGACGTTCGGGACGGATAGCTGCGCCCATTCGACGGACAGTGTGGGACGCCGGATTGACGAATCGTTCCTGCGTACGATTCATAGGCCATGGCGGGATCGGCGACCCTACTCGGACGGCTGGCGGTCATGCCCCGGACACCACCAGCGAGGAGCGGGTGCAGACCAGCCGGCCCTCCTGCGGGTAGGCGTGCCATGTCCGCCAGAGCAGCCGGTCGGCGCCGCCCTGGGTGACCAGCGCGGTGAAGGCGCTCGGGTCGCCCGGGAACACCCCGGCCAGGCCGCGCGGGTGGCCCTCGACCAGGGCCAGCAGTTCCTGCGCGCGGGCCGCGAAGTCGTGCGGGGGCAGCGCCTCGATCCGGGCCGCGAACTCGTACTCCCAGCCGCCGACCTGCTTGGCCACCCGGGCCGGCAGCGGGGTGCGGCGCCCGGGCAGGCAGGCGACGGTCTCCAGGCACTCGCCGGGGCCGGCGGCGATCACCACCTGGTGCGAAGCGCCGAGCAGCCGCAGCTGGAGGGCGCCGGACGCGGCGGGGTGGCCGCCTCCGTCGAGTCTCAGGTCGCGGACCGCGAGAGCGGGCAGCGGGTCGCCGCCCAGGCACCAGGCCAGGTCACCGGCGCGGGTGTCCGTGTAGGAGGTCTGCAGTGTGGTGAGCATGCTCGGCTCCGCGTTTCAGCTCCGTGCGCGCCCGCCGAGCAGCACCGAGTAGGCCTAGGCGATGGCGAGGCTGTTCGTGGCTGTGCGGCCCTGGGCGCGGCCGACCGTGGAAGGAGGGATTCCGGCTGGAGATTCAGCAGCAGAGAAGCATGAATACGCCGGGTCCGCCGGTGATTTACCCAACTTTGTCAAGCATTCACCGTTTCGAGCACACCTGCTTCCCGGCTCTGATCGACCCGGTGTGCGACTCTGCACAGCGCGCGCCCCTATGGCCGGGTCGTGCGCCGTGCACGCTGGTAGTGCGCCGGGTGCACGCCTCGTGCGCCGCCGCCCTGCACGCACCGGGCGGCAGGGCGGTCGGAGCGTTCCGTCGAGGCCGATGGAATTGCCTCACAGACATCATTCAATCGTCAACCAGGCGTCAACCAACCATGACTGTCAGGCGAGTTGACAAGAACTGGGCCCACTCGCCGGGCCATCATTGCTCCCCTCACGGCCGGGGGTCGATCGGCGCGAGCACCCCGAGCCGGTCCTCGACCGCCTGGGCCGCCTCCAGGCAGAGGTCCTCCCGGAACGCCCGCCCGACGAGCTGCACCCCGGTCGGCAGTCCGTCGGCCAGGCCGGTGGGCACCGCCACCGCGGGCAGCCCCGCGAAGCTGGTCACCTTGCACAGCCGCATCGCCGTGCGGACCAGCTCCCACCCGGCCGCGTCCCGGGACTCGATGCCCGGTTCGACCGGCGGTTCGGTGAACACCGGTCCGAGCAGCAGCGGGTACTCGTCCAGGAATTCGGCCCAGGAGCGGCGGATGCCCAGCCAGCTCCCCATCAGCTCCATGAGCTCGGCGGCGGTCGCGGGCGGGGTCCGGGCCATCGTCAGCTCGATGTAGCGGTCGCCGCCCGGGCCGAGCAGGGGGCGTACGGCGGGCCACTTGGGTGCGAACTCGGTCATGGTGATCCGGTCGCACACCTCCAGGGCCTCGTCGAGCCGCGGGACGTCCGCCACCTCGCGCACGTCGTACCCGGCGTCCCGCAGCGCCGCCGCCGCGCGTTCGACCGCGGCCCGGACCGTCGGGTGGACGCCGTGGCCGCCCGGATCGGCCACCACCGCGACCTTCACCGGCCCGGGCAGCGGCTCGCCGTAGCGCGGCACGGGCAGGGCGCGCGGGTCGCGCGGATCGGGGCCGGCCAGCACCTCGTAGGCCAGCCGGAGGTCGGCGACGCTCCGGGCGAGCGGGCCGTCGGCGACCAGCCACTGGGAGGCCGGCCCCGGGTCCTGCGGCCCGAACGCGCGGTGGTCGGCGGGGAACCGGCCGTTGGACGGGTTCAGCCCGGCGACCCCGCAGAACGCGGCCGGGACGCGGATGGACGCGCCGGAGTCGTTGCCGAGCCCGAGCGCGGCCAGTCCGGTCGCGACGGCCGCGCCGTCGCCGCCGCTGCTCCCGCCCGGGGTGCGGCTGCGGTCCCACGGGTTGGTGGTGTCGCCGTAGAGCTCGCTGCGGGTGTGCATCCCGGCCAGGATCATGGTGGGCATGTTGCTGTGCCCGATCGGTACGGCCCCGGCCGCGCGCAGCCGGGCGACCGGGGGAGCGTCGGCCCGCGCCACCAGGTCGCGGAAGCGCGGCACCCCGAAGGTGGTGGCCACGCCCTCGATGGCGGTGGTCTCCTTCACGGTGAACGGCACGCCCGCCAGCGGGCCGGGGTCCTCGCCCGCGGCCAGGCGCCGGTCGAGTTCCCGGGCCTGCACCCGGGCGCGCTCCGCCAGGACCTGGGTGACGGCGTTCACCTGCGGGTTCACCGCGCTGATCCGCTCCAGGTGGCTGTCGAGCAGTTCGACGGCCGAGACCTCTTTGCCGCGTACCGCCGCCGCCTGCGCGGTGGCCGTCAGTCGCCACAGGGCGTCCTGCATGACGTACTCCCCTCCTCGTTCCGATGCGCTCGTATCGGTACCGTAGCCTGGGAACCGATACGAGTGCATCGAATAAACCGGAGGGGGAGCCCGTGCCCAGACAGGTGGACCACGACGGACGGCGCCGACGGATCGCCGAGGCCGTCTGCCGGCTCGCCGACGAACGAGGCCTGGAAGGGGTGACCCTGCGCGACGTGGCCGACCGCGCGCAGGTGTCGACCGGCGCCGTCCAGCGCTGCTTCCGCACCAAGGACGAGATGCTCCGGTTCGCCCTCGGCTACGTCGGTGAGCGGATCACCGCCCGGGTCCGGGCGTACCCCGCCGACGACCCGGCGCCCTCGCCCGCCGCCCTCCTGGCACACGCGGCCGCCGAGGCGGCGCTGCTCGGCGACGGACAGCGCTCCCAGGCGCGGGTCTGGCTGGCCTTCGTCGCGCAGGCCGCCGTCGACGAGCGGCTGGCGGGCCCGCTGAACGCCGACTACGCGGCCCTGGAGGGCCTGTTCGCCCGGCTGATCGCCGAGGCGTCGCCGGCGGCCGGGCCGGACGCCGCCCGGGAGGCGAAGACGCTGCTGGCCCTTGCCGACGGGCTCACCACGCACGTCCTCGTCGGCCGCCTCACCGCACCCGAGGCCCGGGCGATCCTGAACGCCCACCTGTCCGGCCTCGGGCGGCGGCCGGGCGACGGCTCAGAGGCGCTGGAGCCGTGACACCGCTTCCTCCAGCACGGAGTCCTGCTTGCAGAAGGTGAAGCGGACCAGGCTGCGGCCGGCCTCGGTGTTGTCGTAGAAGACGGCGTTCGGGATGGCGACGACGCCGCAGCGCTCCGGCAGGGCGCGGCAGAACTCGATGCCGTCCTTCTCGCCGAGCGGGGTGATGTCGGTGGTGATGAAGTACGTGCCCTCGGGGGTGAACACCCGGAAGCCGGCCGCGGTGAGCCCGTCGACCAGCAGGTCGCGCTTGCGGAGCAGGTCGGCGCGGAAGCCGTCGAAGTAGCTGTCGGGCAGCCGCAGCGCCTCCGCGACGGCGTACTGGAAGGGGCCGGCGCTGACGTAGGTGAGGTACTGCTTGGCCGTGCGGACGGCCGTGACCAGGGCCGGGTTCGCGGTGACCCAGCCGACCTTCCAGCCGGTGAAGGAGAAGGTCTTGCCGGCGGAGGAGATGGAGACGGTGCGCTCGCGCATGCCGGGCAGGGCGGCGATCGGGTGGTGGGTGGCGCCGAAGACGAGGTGCTCGTAGACCTCGTCGGTGACGACCAGCAGGTCGTGCTCGACGGCGAGGGCGGCGATGGCGGCCAGCTCGTCGGCGGTGAGCACGGTGCCGGTCGGGTTGTGCGGGGTGTTGATCAGCAGCAGGCGGGTGCGCGGGGTGATCAGGGCGCGCAGTTCGTCCAGGTCGGGGCGGAAGTCCGGGGCGCGCAGGGTGAGCGGGCGGCGGGTGGCGCCGGCCATCGCGATGCAGGCGGCGTAGGAGTCGTAGAAGGGTTCGAGGGCGATCACCTCGTCACCCGGCTCCAGCAGGGCGAGCAGGGTGGCGGCGATGGCCTCGGTGGCGCCGGCGGTGACCAGCACCTCGGTGTCCGGGTCGTAGCCGAGGCCGTGGAAGCGCTGCTGGTGCTCGGCGATGGCCTGCCGCAGCTCGGGGATGCCGGGGCCGGGCGGGTACTGGTTGCCGCGCCCGTTCAGCACGGCGTCGGCAGCGGCCCGGGCCACCGAGGCCGGGCCGTCGGTGTCGGGGAAGCCCTGGCCGAGGTTGATCGAGCCGGTGGCCGTGGCCAGGGCGGACATCTCGGCGAAGACGGTCGTCCCCATGCCGGCCAGTCGGCGGTTCAGCAGCGGCCTGTTGCCCATCGGTGGCTCCTCACGCGTCGTCGTCGGCCCCATCCTGGGTCAGCCGGGGGCCGGGGACAAGGACGGCCCGACCACCTGGGGCCAAGTGGTCGGGCCGTGCGCTCGCGGGGCGGGCAGGGTCACGCCTCGTTGGTGTCCTCGGGGGTCTCGCCGTCCTCGCCCTCGATCTCGTTCTGCAGGCCGAGGCGCTCGACGATCCACTGCTCGAAGCCGACGGCGGCCTGGGTCCAGTTGGCGGTGGTGGTGACGAAGTAGTCCAGGTTGACGCCGGTGCCGACGATCATCTGGGCCTCGCCGATCAGGCGGACCACGCCGTCCTCGTGGGTGTGGGTGTAGACCTTGGGCCAGAGGGTCTCGCGGTTCCACTCGTCGATGAGGTCGAGGATCTCGCCCTTCTTCTCCAGCGGGTACGCGCGGTCGTAGAAGGCGCGCACCGCGAAGAGCTCCTTCTGCTCGCCGCGGAACATGTAGTAGACGCGGAAGCCCTCCCAGGGAGCGGTGAGGTCGCCCTCCTCGTCCACGACGTGCTTGAGCTGCATCTGGTCCAGCAGCTGGGCCACCAGGCCCTGGTCCGGGACGATGATCGGCGGCGGGCCGGCCGGCCGCCCCTGGTCGCCGGGCTGGCCGCCACCCTGGGGTGCGCCGAACGACGGGATGGACGACGGGTCGATGCTCATGGGGTCCTCTTCCTCAGTGCACGTGGTGGCCGGCAATGAGAGGCCGCCCTTTCCACTTCCCATCCTGCCTCATCCGGGGCCTGCCTCACAGGGGCACCCGGCCACGCGTCGATCTTCGTCCGGGGCGCTCCGACGCCCGCCGCGAGCGGTGATGGTGACGGAGCGTGTCCGGTTGGAGGGCCGTCGCCGCCGGGGCTCCGGCGGGGTGCGGCGGGGTGCGACCGTAGTCGAGTGGGCCGTCAACTGTGCTGTGCGGCAAGGGTGTTGCCCGGGCCGCCCGCGCTGTCGTGCGGGCGGCCCGGGCTGGTGGTGCTACTTCTCCAGCGGTCCGCGGCTGCGGACGGTGAGGCGGTCGCCCTCCTCGTCCCGCTCGACCAGGACGGTGTCCCCGTCGTGCACCTGGCCGGACAGGATGGCCCGGGCCAACTGGTCGCCGATCGCGGACTGGACCAGCCGGCGCAGCGGGCGGGCGCCGTACGCCGGGTCGTAGCCGGTGAGGGCCAGCCAGTCGCGGGCGGCCTCGGAGACGTCCAGGGTGAGCCGCCGCTCGCGCAGCCGGTCGCCGAGGCGGGCCACCTGGAGGTCGACGATCCGGCTCAGCTCGGCGGTGCCCAGCGGGTCGAAGACCACGATGTCGTCCAGCCGGTTGAGGAACTCGGGCTTGAACGCGGCCCGGACGGAGTCCAGTACCAGGGCCTTCTTCCGGTCCTCCGGGGTGGCCGGGTCGACCAGGAACTGGGAGCCCAGGTTGGAGGTGAGGATCAGGATCGCGTTGCGGAAGTCCACCGTGCGGCCCTGGCCGTCGGTGAGCCGGCCGTCGTCCAGCACCTGGAGCAGGACGTCGAAGACCTCCGGGTGGGCCTTCTCCACCTCGTCCAGCAGCACCACGCTGTACGGGCGGCGGCGGACCGCCTCGGTGAGCTGGCCGCCCTCCTCGTAGCCGATGTACCCGGGCGGGGCGCCGACCAGGCGGGAGACGGAGTGCTTCTCGCCGTACTCGCTCATGTCGATCCGGACCATGGCCCGCTCGTCGTCGAAGAGGAAGTCGGCCAGGGCCTTGGCGAGTTCGGTCTTGCCGACGCCGGTCGGGCCGAGGAAGAGGAACGAGCCGGTCGGGCGGTCCGGGTCGGCGATGCCGGAACGGGTGCGGCGCACCGCGTCCGAGACCGCCCGCACGGCCTCCGCCTGGCCGATCAGACGCTGGCCCAACTCCTCCTCCATGCGCAGGAGTTTGGCGCTCTCGCCCTCCAGCAGGCGGCCGGCCGGGATGCCCGTCCAGGAGGCGACCACGTCGGCCACGTCGTCCGGGCCGACCTCCTCCTTCACCATCGAGGCGGAGGCGTCCTGGTCGGCCGCCCGCTCCTGGGCCTCGGCGAGCTCCGTCTCGGCGGCCGGGATCTCCGCGTACATCAGCTTCGACGCCCGCTCGAAGTCCCCGTCACGCTGGGCCCGTTCGAGCGCGCCGTGCAGGTCGTCCAGCCGCTCCTTGAGCTCGCCGACCCGGTTGAGGCTCTTCTTCTCCTGCTCCCAGCGCGCGGTCAGGGCGCTCAACTGCTCGTTCTTGTCGGCGAGATCGCGCCGCAGCCGGGCCAGCCGGTCGATCGAGGCGGCGTCCGACTCCTTCTCCAGGGCCAGCTCCTCCATCCTCAACCGGTCGACGGAGCGCTGGAGTTCGTCGATCTCGACCGGGGAGGAGTCGATCTCCATCCGCAGCCGGGAGGCCGCCTCGTCGACCAGGTCGATCGCCTTGTCGGGCAGGAAGCGGGAGGTGATGTAGCGGTTGGACAGGGTGGCCGCGGCGACCAGCGCGGCGTCCGCGATCTGCACCTTGTGGTGCGCCTCGTAGCGGCCCTTGAGGCCGCGCAGGATGGCGATCGAGTCCTCCACGCTGGGCTCGCCGACCAGCACCTGCTGGAAGCGGCGCTCCAGGGCCGGGTCCTTCTCGATCCGCTCGCGGTACTCGTCCAGCGTGGTGGCGCCGACCATCCGCAGCTCGCCGCGGGCCAGCATCGGCTTGAGCATGTTGCCGGCGTCCATCGCGGAGTCGCCGCCGGCGCCCGCGCCGACCATGGTGTGCAGCTCGTCGATGAAGGTGACGACCTGGCCGTCGCTCTGCTTGATGTCGTTCAGGACGGCCTTCAGCCGCTCCTCGAACTCGCCGCGGTACTTGGCGCCCGCGACCATCGCGCTGAGGTCCAGCGCGACCAGCCGCTTGCCGCGCAGCGACTCCGGCACGTCGCCGGCGACGATGCGCTGGGCCAGGCCCTCGACCACCGCGGTCTTGCCGACGCCCGGCTCGCCGATCAGCACCGGGTTGTTCTTGGTCCGGCGGGAGAGGACCTGGACGACCCGGCGGATCTCCTGGTCCCGGCCGATCACCGGGTCGAGCTTGCCGTCCCGGGCGGCCTGGGTCAGGTCGGTGCCGTACTTCTCCAGCGCCTTGTAGGTGCCCTCCGGATCCGGGGAGGTCACCCGGCCGCTGCCGCGCACGTCCTTGAACGCGGCGAGCAGGTCCTTCGCCGTCGCGCCCTGCCGCGCCAGCAGTTCGGCGACCGGCCCGCCCTCGGCGGCCAGGCCGACCATCAGGTGCTCGGTGGAGACGTACTGGTCGTCCAGGTCGTCGGCGCGCTTGCCGGCCTCGGTGAGCACCGCGAGGGTGTCCCGGGAGAGCTGCGGCGCGGCGACCGTCGAGCCCATCGCGCTGGGCAGGGCGGTCAGCTGGCGGCGGGCCTCGGCGTCGATCCGGGTGACGTCCGCCCCGACCGCCTCCAGCAGCGGCCGGGCGATGCCCTCGGGCTGCTCCAGCAGGGCGATCAGGATGTGCACCGGCTTGACGTCCGGGTTCCCGGACGCGCCCGCCTGCCGGATCGCGGCGGACAGGGCGTCCTGCGTCTTGGTGGTGAACTTGCTGGCGTCCACTGCTGGGGGGTCCTCCCTCGTCGTCCTTCAATGCTGCTACGTACAGCATGCACTAAGTTGAGTCTATTCCGCTCAAGTTCTTACGCCCGTTCCGCGCGTTCCACCCGTTCCGCCCGGGGTGGCCGCTGCGCGCGGGGCGTCCGGCGGGTCAGCCCCAGCAGCTCCCGGGCCGGCCCGCTCGGCCGCTGCCCGGCCGGCCACACCGCGCGCAGCGGCCGTCGCAGGTCCAGCCCCTCGGCCAGCGGCACGGCCACCAGCCGCCGGACGGCCAACTCCTCCACCACCGCCAGCTCGCTCAGGCAGACCGGCCCGGCCCCGGTCATCGCCGCCGCCTTCAGCGCGGTGGACGAGGCCAGCTCCAGCCGGGGCCGCACCGCGCCCCCGTACGGCGCCAGCGCCATCTCCAGCACCTCCCGGGTGCCCGAGCCCGACTCGCGCAGCACCAGCGGGGTGGCGGCCAGCTCCGGCCCGGTCAGCGGCGCCCGGCGGCGCGCCCACGGGTGGCCGGGCGCCACCACGACCACCAGCCGGTCCGCCGCCACCACCGCGCCGGCCAGCCCGGGCGGGGTGGACGGGCCCTCGACGAAGCCGAGGTCGGCGTCCCCGGCCAGCAGGTGCCCGGCGACCTCCGCCGAGTTCGCCGTCCGCAGCGTCACCGCCGTGCCCGGACTGGCCTCGGCCAGGGCCAGCAGCCAGCCCGGCATCAGGTACTCGGCGACGGTCAGGCTGGCCACCACCCGCAGCTTGGCGTCCCGCCGCTCGCGCAGCGCGTCGATCCCCGCGTCCAGCGCCTGCGCCGCCTCCACCACGTGCCCGGCCCACTCGACCACCAGCCGACCCGCCTCGGTCGGCCGGCTGCCCCGGGGCGAGCGCTCCAGCAGCGGGACGCCGATCTGCCGCTCCATGCCCTTGATCCGCGCACTGGCGGTCGGCTGGCTCACGCCCAGTTCGGCCGCGGCCCGCCCGACGCTGCCCAGCCGGGCCACCGCGAGCAGCAGTTCCAGGGCGCCGAGTTCGGGGACGCGGGGGGAGAGGGCCATAGGTCCAGGCTATGTCCTCATAGAACCCGCGGCGCTACCGGAGCCCGGCGCGGGGCGGCACGGTGGAACCATGTCCACCCTGGCCGATGCCCGCCCGCTCACCCGCCCCTCCCGTTCCTCGCTGCGTGCCCGCCTCGACCTCGCCCAGCTCGGCCCCAACTGGTACGCCGCCGTCATGGGCACCGCGATCCTGGGCAACGGCGCGGCCGTCCTGCCGCTCCGGCTGCCGGGGCTGATCGGCTTCGGCGAGGTGATGTGGGTGCTCGGACTCGCGGCCCTGCTGGTGCTGGGCGCGGCCCGGCTGGTCCACCTCACCCGGCACCGCGAGGCCGCCCGCACCCAGCTGCTGGACAACCCGGCCACCGCCGTCTTCTACGGCTGCCCGCCGATGGCCCTGCTCTCGGTCGGCCTCGGCACCCTGCTGCTCGGCTCCCGGGTGATCGGCACCGGCCCCGCGGTCGCCGTCGACGCCGTGCTGTGGGGCGTCGGCACCCTGTACGCGCTGGCCGTCGCCGGCGGCATCCCGTACCTGATGATCACCCGGCACCCGGTCTCCGCCCTGGAAGCCAACCCGACCTGGCTGCTGCCGGTGGTCGCCCCGCTGGTCGCCTCCGCCACCGGCCCGGCCCTCGTCCCGCACCTGCCGGCCGGGCTGCCGCAGCAGGCCATGCTGTACGCCTGCTGGGCCCTCTTCGGGATCGGCCTGCTGGCCACCCTGGTGCTGCTGCCGGTGGTCTTCACCGGGCTGTTCCACAGCAAGCTGCCCACCCTGGTGCTCACCCCCTCGCTGTTCCTGGTGCTCGGCCCGCTCGGCCAGTCCGTCACCGCCGTCCACCAACTCGCCGACGCCGCACGCCCGGTGCTGCCCGCGCTGGCCCCCGCCATGCTCCCCTTCGCCGAGCTGTACGGCGTCGCGGTGCTCGGCGTCGCGATGCTCTGGCTGGCCGTCGCGCTCACCGCCAACCTGCGCGCCCGCCGGGCCGGCATGCCGTTCGCGATGACCTGGTGGGCGTACACCTTCCCGATCGGCACCTGCGTCACCGGCGCCTCCGCGCTCGCCCGGCACACCGGGTTCGGCGGCTTCACCGCGATCGCCGCCGGGCTCTACCTGCTGCTGGCCACCGCCTGGGTGCTCGCCGCCGGCGGGACCGCCGCCGGGCTCGCCCGGGGACGCCTGCTGGGGCGTGCCTGACTCCTCCCGCGGCACGCCGCCGTTGCAGGAACCCGCACCCGCGGCCCGACCGCGCACGGCCGACCGACCGTACGGGCGGTCACCACCCGGGCACCGCGCTGGCCTCGGCCTTTACCGGAACCCGGCCCGCCGCTCGACCCCTCCCGCCGCACCCGTCGTGCAGATAGCTGCAATTGCGCGAACCTGCACTCGGGCGACACTTGTTCACCGGCCGTCACGCTGTGAGGGTGGAGTCACGCCAGGCCGTCCGGGCACCGCAGCCCGATGGTGGCGACTTGCTCTTCGGAACTGACCACGGGTGCAACGTCCCGCACTCGTGAAACGGGGGGGAAGAGCGCCGGCCGGGGCGCCATGTGTGGTGATGGCCCCCGGGACCGGAGCCGTCGAGGCGTTGCTGCTCCGCCTCGACGGAAGCGCCTGGGCACGGGCGTGGCGACGGCGGCCCCCAGGACACCCCGGAGTGCGACGGCACCCGGGCCCCGGGGGCCGACGTCGAGCCCGGTACCGTGACCGCCGAGCCCCGCGCCCGACGGCGCGGGCGCGGCGACGAGGGAGAAGCATCCGGCAGGGAGTGTGCGACGTGACGGCGGAACCGGCGGTCGCGCCGCAGCACGGACAGCCACCGGGCGAGGAACCCGACGAGGCCGCCCGGCAGCTGTACCTGGCGATCCTCGCCCGGGGCGGCCGCATCCCGTTCACCGACACCCAGGACACCGGCCAGGCCGCGCTCCAGCAGCTCGTCGACCTCGGCCTGCTCATCGCCAACCCGATGGACCACTGCTACACCGCCGTCAGCCCGCGCTCCGTCACCGACCGCCTGGGCGCCGAACTCCGCAGCGAGGCGACCAGGCTGCTGGTCCGCGCGGAGAACCTCCCGGGCGCCCTCGACGGCCTCACCCGCGCCTACGACGCGATGCCCCGGCCCTCCGGCCGGGCCGGCGGCGCCGTCCACGTCGAGGGCCACGTCCACATCCGCCAGCGGATCTCCCAGCTCGCCTCCGACTGCCGCTCCGAAGTCCTCGCCGCCCAACCCGGCCACCGCCCTGCCGGCACCCTGCAAGTCGCCCTCCTCCAGGACCTCCACCTGCTCCAGCGCGGCTGCTCCCTGCGCACCATCTACCAGCCCGTCGCCCTCGCCGACCCGCCCGCCCTCGCCTACGTCGAAGAGGTCACCCAGCACGGCTCCCTCATCCGTGTCCTCGACGAGCCGTTCCAGCGGCTGCTCGTCTTCGACCGCACCGTCGCCGTGATCTCCGCCAACGACGACAACAGCACCGCCGCCTTCATCACCGACCCGGCCGCCATCACCTTCCTGGTCGGCGCCTTCGAACGCGACTGGGCCCGCGCCGAAACCGCCGAAACCTCCGCCGCCCTCGGCCCCACCCGCACCATCCCCGACCGGGTCGGCCGGCTCCTCGCCCGAGGCCTCACCCAGCGCGCCGTCGCCACCCGCCTCGGCCTCAGCGAACGCACCGTCGCCGCCCACATCTCCCGCCTCCGCGACCGCCACGGCGCCCAGACCCTCTTCCAACTCGGCTGGCTGATGAGAGGCGCCCGCGATGACCGATGAACCCGGCCCCGCCGAGCGGGCCCCAGCCGACCGGCCCGCCCCGCGCCCGCACCCTCGTCCACCTCGGCGGGCGGCTCCGGGGGGATCCCCATGACCGACCCGTCGACCTCCCCCCTGCCCGACGACGCCGCCCGGGCGCTGTACCTCGCCGTCGTCGGCAACGGCGGCATCCTCCGGGCGGCCGACCTGACTCCGGGTGACGAACCGGTCCTGGGGCGGTTGCTCGACCTCGGACTGGTCGTCCCGAGGGTCGAGGACGCGGCCTACGCCGCGGTGAACCCGCGTGTCGTCATCGGCCGGATCGGGTCCGAACTGCGTTCCGTGGGCGGCGAACTGCTGGCCAGGGCGGACGAAGCGCCCGAGCGGTTCGCCGAGCTGGCGCAGGCATTCGACGTCACGCCGCGCCACCCCGAGTGCTCCGTCGATGTCACGTACGTGCACGGCTTCGAACAGATCCGCCTGCGCCTGGCCCAACTCGACGCCGAGTGCTCGCAGGAGATGCTGTCCGCCCAGCCCGGCGGTGCCCGGCCCGTCGAGGGGCTCCCGGACGCCCTCGACCGGATGCGGCGGCTCGCCGAGCGCGGCGGCACCGTCCGGGGCATCTACGAGCCGGCGGCGGCCGCAGACCCGGCGACCGCCGCCTTCGCCGCCGCGTCCGCCGAGATCGGCTGCCGGTACCGGGTGCTGGGCGAGCCGTTCCGGCGGGTCCTGATCTACGACCGGAAGGTGGCCGTCATCCCCGCCGCGTCCGACAACAGCCGCGCGGCCTTCGTCGAGGACCCGGTGGTGGTCGACTTCATGGCCGACGCCTTCGAACGCGACTGGCAGCGCGCCGCCCGGGTCCGCTGGTCCCGTGGCCCGGAAGCCCCCGAACCAGCCGATTCCCTGCCCGACCAGGTCGGCCGTTTCCTCGCCCAGGGCCTCACCCAGCGCGCCATCGCCACCCGCCTCGGCCTGAGCGAACGCACGGTGGCCGGCCACATCGCCCGGCTGCGCGAACTGTACGACGCCGAGACGCTCTTCCAACTCGGCTGGCAGCTCCGGTCGGCGGCCGACGCCGCCCGTCGGCGGGTGCCGTGATGCACGGGCGCGGCGCGGAGCGGCCCGACCAGGCCGCACACGACCTGTACCTGCGCATCCTCCGGCGCGGCGGCTGGATCGACCGGGTCGAGGTGGCCGACGCCGACCGGCCGGCCCTGGACCACCTGCTCGCGCTCGGGCTGCTGCTCGCCCGGCCCGAATCCGACGTCTGCACCGCCGTCAACCCGCGGACGGTCGGCGACCGGATCAGTGCCGAGCTCCGGGCCGAAGGCACCCGGCTGCTCGTGCAGGCCGCCCAACTCCCGCAGGCCCTCGACGACCTGACCAAGGCCTACGACACGGCCCCGCGCCCGACCGACCGCGCCGGTACGGTGCATCACGTCCAGGGCCTCGGCGCGGTCATCCGGCGGTTCACCGAGGTGGAGGCGGCCTGTCGCCAGGAGATCCTCGTCGCCCAGCCCGGCCGGCCCCGCCACGCCCACCAGTTGGAGGAGGCCCTGGAACGGATCGGCCGGTTCTGCGGCCGGGGCGGCCGGATCCGGGTGATCTACGCACCCGGCGCCGTCCGGGACCAGGCGACCGCCGACCACACCGCCCGCGGCACCGAACTGGGCGCCCGCTTCCGGGTCCTGGCCGAGCCGTTCCGCCACCTGCACATCTTCGACCGCCGGATCGCCGTGCTCCAGTCCGCCGACGACCTCCGGAGCGCGACCTTCATCGAGGATCCGGCGACCGTCGACCACTTCCTGGCCGTGTTCGAACGGGACTGGGCCCGCTCGGGCCGCCTCCTCTGGAGCGCCGACCAGGCGTCCGCTCCCGAGTCGACGGCCCACGAGCAGGTCGGCCGGCTCCTCGCCCAGGGCCTCACCCAGCGCGCCATCGCCGGCCGCCTCGGCCTCAGCGAGCGGACGGTGGCCGGCCACATCGCCCGGCTGCGCGAACTGCACGACGCGGAGACGCTGTTCCAGCTGGGCTGGCAGCTGCGGGGCGCCCGGACGGGGGAGCCCGATGGGTGAGCGCTGTTCAGCCGGTGGCGGCGCTGGTCGGCCAGTAGCCGGCCCGGCCGACGACGGGGGGCTGCTGCCGGGGGACGTTGAACTGCTCACCGGGGGCGGTCCAGAAGCCCTCGCGCAGGGACAGCGCCATGCCGGCCCAGTCGAGCGCGGTCTCCACGGTGTGGTTGAGGGCCTCCTGCGACCAGGTGTCGTCGAAGACCAGCGGCAGGACGGGGGCGACCTGCTCGATGGTGGCGATCAGCGGGTTGTGCGTGATGGCCTCGTCGACGAGGAGGACGATCGGCTTCCGCAGCGCCGACGCCCACCCCAGCTCCAGGCTCACCCCGGCCGACAGCGGCGCCCCGACGTAGGCGAACACGAGGTCCGCGGACTGCAGGGCCCGGAAGTCGGACGGCACCCGGGGCTCCGGCGCCTGCCCGGCGACGGTCCAGGCATCACTGTGGTGCGCGCTGTACACGGCGGCACCGCTGCGGAGCAGGGTGGTACGGAGCGTCGTCAGCCGCGTCCGGCTGGCGAGCGTCACCACACTGTCCGCGGGCCCGGTCAGCCGCATCAGCGGCGCGGCCAGGAACACACGCGCACGCCGGCCCTCGGGGGTCTGTCCGGCGTGCTCTCGCAGGTAGGGCTCACTCATTGTCGACTCCGGGGATAGGTGCCAACCAGGCCGATCGCCCCGTTGGGTGGTGACTATCGGAATGCTGCTGTGCATTCGTTGTGGTCGAAACGAACTAGTCATGGACATGTTGTTTGTGGTGTCCCCGTCTTCCCCCTCCCGCGAGAGGGGTTGGGGAGTGCACTGATCGTCTCTGTCGACCGTCGCCACCGTCCACAGAGCCGTGGTGTCATCTCGATGCCTGGCAGAGAGATGACGCACTGGGGTAGCAGGCCCCCTGGCTTCCGGCATGGGCTTGCGGCATTATGTGGCAGGTTGTTCGAAACAATGGCTGGGTACCCGCGTCAAGTCTTAAACAAAGAGAGGGGGCACCATGTCTCGGATACGCCGGGTGGTGCGGTTTGTCCTGGTTCCAGTCGTTGTGGGTCTGGCGCTTTTTATCAGCAGCGGTTCGAGTCCGGCCGACGACACGATCTGGAACATCGGGGTTTCCCACGATGCGGCAGCGCCGAAGACCATGGCGCTGGCCAATGACACGATCTGGAACTGAGACCGCCGCGACGCTTGGTCAGTGATAGCTGTCGGAGTCGGTCGGAACGCTGTTCCTGGCCAATGCGTACCCGAGTTGGAAGAGCGACTCGACATTGTGCTCGTCGCGCATCTCGGCCAGGTGCCGCGCGAGCGTCCTTTCGCTGATGCCGAGTCTGCGGGCGATCACCCGGTGGTTCACGCCTTCGAGCATGAGGTCGATGATCGTCTGCCGCATCCCGGAGACCACCTGCTGCGGAACGGCGCGCGCGCCGTCGAAGTCCAGCGCCCGGCTCCAGTTCCGCTCGAAGATCTCGCTGATCAGGTAGCTGATGACGGCCCGATCGTGCACGAAGGCGGCCAGATTGAGGTCCTCGGCGATGGGGATGACCGCGATTCGGCGATCGATGACGATCAATCGCGTGTAGGGCTCCTCCAGCGTCCGGAACCGTCCGCCGGCCTTGGTTATCGTGGCCACGTATTCCCTGGTGGGAGCGTGGTACCGGGTGCTCGGATGGTAGATCGTCCTGAGCGTGATGCCCAGGCGGAGGGCTTCGAGGTCGCGGGTGAGGATGCCGGTGAGCGCCTCCGACGGGCGCGGCCCGCCGGGTTGGGCGGCGAGGATCTCCTCCGAGGCGCTGGCGACGATCTGCTGCACCCGCTGGTTGATCAGCACCTTCCCCCGCACGTACTCGATCGCGCCGCCGGCCTGCTCCGGTGAGTGGTAGGCGGCCGTCAGGTCGTGGAGGTCGGTGGCGAGGGCCGACGCGCGGGTGAGCAGGTCGAGCGCCTGGCGCTGCCAGGTCACGGAGAGGCTCTCGGACAGCTGCTGGGGGTCGACCGCGACGAGGACACCGGGCTCGTCGGTGTCGGCGACCAGAAGGCCTATGGCCACCAGCTCCTCCTGGGCCCCGCCCGCCCTGGCGAGGTCGGAGTCCTTCGGAAGCCGTCCGTTCTCGCGGATGACCGCCAGATACAACTCCCGCGCTTCTTTCGAGAGGACGGAGGGCCCAATCGCGGCGGCACTGGGCTGTTCTCGTCCACTCATCTGCGGGCTCCTTGCCGTGGCCGTGTCTGCACTACCTGCCGGGCACCAATACCGGAATCGCAGTGCAGCATGCCAGATCGGGTGGCATCGGTGAGGGCGGCCAGATTTGTTCGACAGCACTCTCTCACCACGATCAAGCCGCCGGCACCCCCCGGGTGGAGGGGAGCCGGCGGCCGGAGGTGTTCAGCCAAGTCTCAGCGTTTGGGGCGCCAGACGACCAGGGCGCTGGACTGGGTGGGGGGCTGGTAGGGGACGAGGTCGCGGCGGTAGGAGGCGTGGACGGCGGCCTCGCGCTGCTGGAGGGCGCTGGTGGCGCCTTCGAGGGAGTCGACCAGTTCGCCGATGCGGGACTGGAGCGCGGTGACCTGGTTCTCCAGCTCGATGATCCGCTTGATGCCGGCCAGGTTGATGCCCTCGTCCTGGGAGAGCCGCTGGACCTCGCGCAGCTGCTGGATGTCGCGCGCGGAGTAGCGGCGGCCCCGGCCGGCGGTGCGGTCGGGGCTGACCAGACCGAGGCGGTCGTACTGGCGGAGGGTCTGCGGGTGCAGGCCGGAGAGCTCGGCGGCGACGGAGATGACGTACACCGGGGTGTCCTCGGTGAGGACGTACTGCGGCGGGGCGGTGGGCCGCCGGGTGCGGCGGCCGTCGCCGGGCAGGCCGGAGCCGATGCCGGGCAGGCCTTCACCGATGCCGGGGCCGATGGGGCTGTCGGGGATCATCTGGTCGTCACGCTCCCTTCGCCGCCCGGAACAGGGCGGCTCGTGGGTCGTCGGAGGCGGTGGCCTCGCGGTACTGCTCCAGGGCGTTCAGCGCGTCCCCGGTGACGTGCCGCGGCACCACGACCTCGACGGTGACGAGGAGGTCGCCGCGGGTGCCGTCCTTGCGGGTGGCACCCTTGCCGCGGGCGCGCATGGTGAGGCCGTTGGCGCTGCCGGGGGGCAGCTTCAGCTTCACGGCCGGCCCGTTCAGCGTGGGCACCTCGATGGTGGCGCCCAGGGTGGCCTCGGGGAAGGTGACGGGGACGGTGACGGTGAGATTGTCCCCCTTGCGCCCGAAGACGGGGTGCGGGCCGACGTGCACGGTGACGTAGAGGTCGCCGGGCTGTCCGCCGCGTTCGCCCTGGGCGCCCTTGCCCTTGAGCCGGATGCGCTGGGCGTCCTGGACGCCGGCCGGGATGCGGACCTGCATGGTGTGGGCGGAGCTGGCCCTGCCGCTGCCGTGGCAGTCGACGCACGGGTCGTCGACGATCATTCCGCGCCCGCGGCAGTCCTTGCACGGCTCGGAGAGCGCGAACGCGCCCTGACCGCGGCTGACGGTGCCGGCGCCGACGCAGGTCGGGCAGACCCGCGGGGTGGTGCCGGACTTGGCGCCGGTGCCGTTGCAGCTGCGGCAGGGGGCCTGGCTGGTCATCCGCAGCGGGACGGTCGCACCGTCGACGGCCTCGTCGAAGGCGAGGGTCACCTCGGTCTCGACGTCGGCGCCGCGCCGGGGCTGGGCCTGCCGGCCGCCGCCGCGGTTGAAGAGCCCGCCGAAGACGTCGCCGAGCCCGCCGCTGCCGGTGTTCTGGCTGCCGCTGAAGAGGTCGCCGAAGTCGAAGTTGTAGCTGCCGTTGCCCTGGCCGGGGCCGCCGGCCCGGAAGCCGCCGTTGGCGAAGAGGCTGCGGGCCTCGTCGTACTCCTTGCGGCGCTTCTCGTCGGACAGGACGTCGTAGGCCTCGGAGATGTCCTTGAAGCGTTCCTCGGCCTTGGCGTCGCCCTTGTTGGCGTCCGGGTGGAACTCGCGCGCGAGCTTGCGGTAGGTCTTCTTGATCTCGGCGGCGGTGGCGTCCTTGGGCACGCCGAGGACCTTGTAGTAGTCCTTCTCCACGTAGTCCTTGCCACTCATGCGTCCACCTCGCTCCGCTCGGCAGCCGCTCCGCGCAACACGCGCCTTTCAACGATTCGTTTTTCAACGATTCGCTCGCTGCGCTTGCTCATAGCTGCCGCCACCTCCCGATGTCCATCGTCGCTGCGCTGTCAACAGCCGCTTCACCTGGCGCTGTTGACAGCGCGCTGCGGAGCCGGCCGCCGTACTGGCCGGCGTACGACTCCGCAGCGCACTGGTTGTCAGCTGTCACAGGTTGTCAGCTGTCCGAACCACCGTCGGACTTGTCCGCGTCCCCGGACTTCGCCTCGCCGTCGGGCGCGGCCGTGGTCTGGGTGCCCGGCTGGGGCTCCGCGACGGCGACCATGGCGGGGCGGATGATCCGCTCGCCGATGCGGTAGCCGGGCTGGAGGATCTGCACACAGGTGTCCTCGGTGACGTCCGAGGAGTAGCTGTGCATCAGCGCCTCGTGCATGGTCGGGTCGAAGGGCTCGCCCTCCTTGCCGAACTGCTGGAGGCCCAGCTTGGCGACGACCGTCTCCAGGGACTCGGCGACGGACTTGAAGCCGCCGGTGACCTCGCCGTGCTCGCGGGCGCGGCCGATGTCGTCGAGCACCGGGATCAGGGACTCCAGGATGTTGGAGACCGCGATCTCGCGGACCGTCAGCCGGTCGCGCTCGACCCGCTTGCGGTAGTTCTGGTACTCGGCCTGCAGGCGCTGCAGGTCGGCGGTGCGCTCGGCCGACTCCCGCTTGGCAGCGGCGAGTTCGTCGGAGCCCGCACCGGAGCCGGAGTCGGCGGCGCCGGCTGCGGCGGCCTCCTCGGCGGCCTTGATCACAGCCTCGTCGGCGGCGGAGTCGTCGCCGGGCTTGCCGCCCTGCGGCTTGTCCGTCATGCCGCACCGCCCTTGGGCTTCTCGTCGTCCACGATCTCGGCGTCGACGACGTCGTCGTCCTTGGCCTGGGTGGACTCGCCGGCCGGGGCGGCGGCGTCGGCGTTGGCGTACAGCGCCTGGCCGAGCTTCTGCGCGGTGGTGGAGACCTTCTCCGAGGCTTCGCGGATCTTCGCGATGTCCTCGCCCTTCAGGGCCTCCTTGAGCTCGCCGATGGCGGTCTCGACCTCGGCCTTGACGTCGGCGGGGAGCTTGTCGGTGTTGTCGGCGATGAACTTCTCGGTCGAGTAGACGAGCTGCTCGGCGGAGTTGCGGGTCTCGACGGACTCGCGGCGCTTGTGGTCCTCCTCCGCGTACTGCTCGGCCTCGCGCATCATGCGCTCGATGTCGTCCTTCGGCAGCGCGGAGCCGCCGGTGACGGTCATCTTCTGCTCCTTGCCGGTGCCGAGGTCCTTCGCGCCGACGTGCATGATGCCGTTGGCGTCGATGTCGAAGGTGACCTCGATCTGCGGCAGGCCGCGCGGCGCCGGCGGCAGGCCGGTCAGCTCGAACATGCCCAGCTTCTTGTTGTACGCCGCGATCTCGCGCTCGCCCTGGTAGACCTGGATCTGCACGGACGGCTGGTTGTCCTCGGCCGTGGTGAAGATCTCGGAGCGCTTGGTCGGGATCGTGGTGTTGCGCTCGATCAGCTTGGTCATGATGCCGCCCTTGGTCTCGATGCCGAGGGACAGCGGGGTGACGTCGAGCAGCAGGACGTCCTTGACCTCACCCTTGAGGACACCGGCCTGGAGCGCGGCGCCGATGGCGACGACCTCGTCCGGGTTGACGCCCTTGTTGGCGTCCTTGCCGCCGGTCAGCTCGCGGACGAGCTCGGCGACGGCGGGCATGCGGGTCGAGCCGCCGACCAGGACGACGTGGTCGATCTCGGAGAGCGAGATGCCGGCGTCCTTGATCACGTTGTGGAACGGGACCTTGCAGCGCTCCAGCAGGTCGGAGGTGAGCTGCTGGAACTGGGCGCGGGTGAGCTTCTCGTCCAGGTGCAGCGGACCCTCGGCGGAGGCCGTGATGTAGGGCAGGTTGATCGAGGTCTCGGAGGACGAGGACAGCTCGATCTTGGCCTTCTCGGCGGCCTCGCGCAGACGCTGCAGGGCCATCTTGTCCTTGGACAGGTCGACGCCGTGGCCGGCCTGGAAGACCTTGACCAGGTGGTCGACGACCTTCTGGTCCCAGTCGTCACCACCGAGGTGGTTGTCACCGTTGGTGGCCTTCACCTCGACGACCCCGTCGCCGATCTCCAGCAGGGAGACGTCGAAGGTGCCGCCGCCGAGGTCGAAGACCAGGATGGTCTGGTCGTCCTTGTCGAGGCCGTAGGCCAGGGCGGCCGCGGTCGGCTCGTTGACGATGCGCAGGACGTTGAGGCCCGCGATCTCACCGGCCTCCTTGGTGGCCTGGCGCTCGGAGTCGGAGAAGTACGCCGGAACGGTGATGACGGCGTCGGTGACGGTCTCACCCAGGTAGGCCTCGGCGTCCCGCTTCAGCTTCTGCAGCACGAAGGCGCTGATCTGCTGCGGGTTGAAGTCCTTGCCGTCCAGGTTGATCTTCCACCCGGTGCCCATGTGGCGCTTGACCGAGCGAATGGTGCGGTCGACGTTGGTGACCGCCTGACGCTTGGCCACCTCGCCGACCAGGACCTCGCCGTTCTTCGCGAAAGCGACGACGGACGGCGTGGTCCGCGCGCCCTCGGCGTTCGTGATGACGGTGGGCTCGCCACCTTCCAGAACGCTGACGACCGAGTTCGTCGTACCGAGGTCGATGCCGACCGCGCGTGCCATCGTAAATACCTCCACGGAAGAGTTGAGCTTTACAGGCTCAAGGATGCATGACCGGATGGGTGCCGTCAACAGGGATGAGTCGCTGCCGCTCAACTTTGCTGAGCGTTCTCTTTCCCGCGGCCGCGGTGACTTCCCGTGGCCGTGGTCGCGGCCGTGGTCGCGGCCGCGGCGCGTGTGGCGCCACGTGACTGCCGCCATAGCTTGGGAACCTTCTGGAGGACTGGTGGTGGGCGGTAATGTCCGGGCCGTCGGCCCGGGAAGTTACCGGCGAGTACAATCCCTTCCACGCAAGACCGTTCAAAGACCGCTCAACAGCAAGCCGCAGGAGACGGAGAGCCGATGCAGCTAGCAGCGATCGTCATCTCGCTGGTCACGTTCGTGATCGGCACCGCGCTCGCCGCCCGTGCGGCGCTGTACATCTA
Source organism: Kitasatospora sp. NPDC087271 (assembly GCF_044744605.1). NCBI lineage: Bacteria > Bacillati > Actinomycetota > Actinomycetes > Kitasatosporales > Streptomycetaceae > Kitasatospora > Kitasatospora sp. NPDC087271. The sequence continues at coordinate 453,731 of NZ_JBIUYQ010000002.1, read as the reverse complement.
CAAAGTGGTACGGACCGGCCAGCCGGACCCCACCCGCTTCGGTCAGCCCGCCCAGCGGGTGAAGACCGTCGCGGTCGAGTTCGTCGGACACACCCGGATGAACCGCTGGGGGATCGTGGGCATCGCCCACTGGTTCGTCGCGGTCGGCTTCTTCAGCCTGGTGCTGACCATCGTCAACGCCTTCGGCCAGCTCTTCGACGCCGAGTTCGCGCTGCCGATCATCGGCCACTGGATGCTCTGGCAGCTCTTCGTCGAGCTCGTCGGCACCCTCACCACGCTGGGGATCGCGACGCTGATCGTGATCCGGCTGCTCAGCCTGCCGTCCCGGTCCGGCCGCAAGTCCCGCTTCGCCGGCTCGATCGCCTGGCAGGCCTTCTACGTCGAGTACACGATCCTCGGCATCGGCCTCTGCATCCTGATGCTGCGCGCCCTGGAGGGCGCCCTCAACGGCGTCGACTCGTACGGGCCCGAGCACCTGGTCTCGTACCCGCTGGTCTCCGCCTTCAGCGGCCTGTCGCACGGCACGCTGGAGAACCTGATCTACCTCTTCGCGATGCTGAAGATCTGCATCTCGTTCGCGTGGGCGACCACCATCGGCATCAACCCCTCGATGGGCGTGGCCTGGCACCGCTTCCTCGGCTTCTTCAACATCTACTTCAAGCGCGAGGAGGACGGCGGCACCGCGCTCGGCGCCCTGCGTCCGATGACCAGCGGCGGTCAGCCGATCGACTTCGAGGACCCGGCCGACGACGCCGTGTTCGGCGTCTCCCAGGTCGAGCACTTCTCCTGGAAGGGCATCCTCGACTTCTCCACCTGCACCGAGTGCGGCCGCTGCCAGTCGCAGTGCCCGGCCTGGAACACCGGCAAGCCGCTCTCGCCGAAGCTGCTGATCATGGGCCTGCGCGAGCACGCCTTCGGCAAGGCGCCCTACCTGCTGGCCGGTGGCGGCAAGGACATGGAGGGCGAGGAGAAGGCCACCGCCGAGCAGCTCAAGGACGTCCCGGCGGCCGCCCTGGCCGAGGCCGAGCGCCCGCTGATCGGCACCGCCGAGGAGAACGGCGTCATCGACCCGGACGTCCTGTGGTCCTGCACCACCTGCGGCGCCTGCGTCGAGCAGTGCCCGGTGGACATCGAGCACATCGACCACATCGTCGACATGCGCCGCTACCAGGTGATGATCGAGTCCTCGTTCCCGACCGAGGCCGGGACGATGCTCAAGAACCTGGAGAACAAGGGCAACCCGTGGGGCATGGCCACCAAGGCCCGCCTGGACTGGGTCAAGGAGCTCAAGAAGGAGACCGGCATCGAGGTGCCGGTGATCGGCGAGGACATCGACCCCGCCGAGGTCGAGTACCTCTACTGGGTCGGCTGCGCCGGCGCCCTGGAGGACCGCGCCAAGAAGACCACCAAGGCCTTCGCCGAGCTGCTGCACACCGCGGGCGTGAAGTTCGCCATCCTCGGCAAGGAGGAGTCCTGCACCGGTGACTCCGCCCGCCGGCTGGGCAACGAGTTCCTCTTCCAGATGCTCGGCGCGCAGAACGTCGAGACGCTGAACGCGGCCCTGGAGGACGCGCCGGTCAAGCGGATCGTCGCCACCTGCCCGCACTGCTTCAACACCATCGCCAACGAGTACCCGCAGCTGGGCGGCCACTTCGAGGTCATCCACCACACCCAGCTGCTGCAGCACCTGATCGACGAGGGCAAGCTCGTCCCGGTCAACCCGGTCGAGGGCCTGATCACCTACCACGACCCCTGCTACCTGGGCCGCCACAACAAGGTCTACAGCCCGCCGCGCGAGATCATGGACAAGGTCCCCGGTCTGCGCCAGCAGGAGATGCACCGGCACAAGGAGCGCGGCTTCTGCTGCGGCGCCGGCGGTGCCCGGATGTGGATGGAGGAGCGCATCGGCAAGCGGATCAACACCGAGCGCGTGGACGAGGCGCTGTCCCTCAACCCGGACATCGTCTCCACCGCCTGCCCGTTCTGCCTGGTGATGCTCTCCGACTCGGTCAACGGCAAGAAGAACGAGGGCGCCGCCAAGGAGCACCTGAAGGTGGTCGACGTCGCCCAGCTGCTGCTCGACTCGGTGAAGGCGACCCCGCCGGCCGCCGCCGAGGAGCCTGCGACGGTGGACGCGTAGCGTCCTCTGTTCGACAGTTCTGCTACAACTGCCCGGCCCGGTGGTCGCCGCGAGAGCGCCCGCCGGGCCGGGCTTTTGGGGGGCCGGGACGGGCCGGACCGGGGGCGGATCCGGGGCGGGACTCGTAGGGGAGTGGTGCCAATCGCACGGCCGCCTGAGTGTCCGCCCGTTGGGAGGAAATACAGTAGGCGGCAGACCGGCCTCGCGCCGGTCGACCCGTTCCGGACGGCCGGACGGGTCCTGACCACCGACGGAGGTATCGGCCCGCCGGGCCGGGCCGCAGAGCACAAGGGGAACAGCGCAGACCATGACCGAGGCGATCATGCTGGTCGGTGGTAAGGGCACGCGACTGCGTCCGCTGACCACCCACACCCCCAAGCCCATGCTGCCGGTGGCGGGCGTCCCCTTCATCGCCCACCAGCTGGCCCGCGCGGCCGCCGCCGGCGTCACCCGCGTCGTGCTGGCCACCTCCTACCTGGCCGAGGTCTTCGAGGACCACTTCCAGGACGGCACCCCGTACGGCATCGAGCTGGTCTACCTGACCGAACGCGAGCCGCTGGGCACCGGCGGCGCGATCCGCAACGCGGCGTCCGGGCTGACCTGCGGCCCCGACGAGCCCGTGCTGGTCTTCAACGGCGACATCCTCTCCGGCGTCGACATCGCCGCCCTGCGCGACGGTCACGTGGCCGCCGGGGCCGACGTCACCCTGCACCTCACCCGGGTCGAGGACCCGCGCGCCTTCGGCCTCGTCCCGACCGACGCGAACGGGCGGGTGCTGGAGTTCCTGGAGAAGCCGGAGACGCCCGAGCAGATCGTCACCGACCAGATCAACGCCGGCTGCTACGTCTTCACCCGGTCCGTCATCGACCGCATCCCGGCCGGCCGCGAGGTGTCCGTCGAACGCGAGACCTTCCCCGAGCTGCTGGCCACCGGCGCGCTGCTGCGCGGCGTCGTCGACACCTCGTACTGGCTCGACCTCGGCACCCCGGCCGCGTTCGTCCGCGGCTCGGCCGACCTGGTGCTCGGCAAGGTCGACTCCCCGGCCGTCCCCGGCCCGACCGGCGACGCCCTGCTGCTGCCCGGCGCCACCGTCCACCCCGGCGCGGTGCTCAGCGGCGGCACCGTGGTCTCCGCGAACGCGGTGGTCGAGGCCGGCGCGATCGTCGAGGGCAGCGTGATCCTGCCGGGCGCGGTGGTCGGCCCGGAGACCCTGGTCAAGGACTCCATCGTGGGCGCCTTCGCCACCGTCGGCGCCCGCTCGGCGCTGGACGGCGCGGTGATCGGCGACGGCGCGATCGTCGAGTCCGACAACGAGCTGCCGAACGGCATCCGGATCGCCTGCGGCACCCTGCTGCCGGTCGGCGCGGTCCGCACCTCGGCCGGCCCGGGCGGCTGCCCGGCCGGCACCGCCGCGGCCGCCGCGGTGCACGGGCCCTCGGTCAGCGCGCAGCGGTAGCAGGACGCCGGGTCGCGGTAGCGCTGTCGCCGGGTCGCTGTCGCAGGGTCGCGGTAGCGCCGTCGGCGGATCGGCGGTGGCGCCGTCGGCGGCGGGATTTCGGCCGCGTTCGTCTCAGGCTCGCTGCAAACCGGCCCCGGCTCCGTCCAGGCCCCACGCGGATTGGGCCGGACGGGTACCGTCAGAGCGTGGCTGGTAATCGATACGACAGCGGGCAGGGCGCCGACCCCCACGGCGGGTGGGCGCCCCCTCCGCCGCCGGCGGGGCCCGGGGGGCACGGGCAGACGGACGGGCCGGAGTACTTCACGACCTCGCACCGGGGCGTGACCGACGGCCCCGACGGCAGGCCCGGAGGCCCCGGCGCCCCGGGCCCGCAGGGCGGCTACGACCCGTACGCCGCCGACCGGCCCGGCGGCACCCGGGCCTTCCCGACCGGCGACCCGTACGCGCAGGAGCCGCCCCACCAGGGGTACTACGACCAGGGCCAGTACCCCGGGCACCCCGGACCGGCCGGCTACCCCGGGTACCCGCAGGAGGGGTACGGCGCCGAGGGCTACGACCAGGGCTACGACCAGGGCGGACACCCGCAGGGCGACGGCTACGGCCAGGACGGCTACGGGCCGCAGCAGCAGCCGCCGTACGGCCAGGACAACGTCACCGTCTACCGGGCCGGCGGCCAGTCCGCCCCGCACGTCGCCGGGCCCCGCCCGCACTGGCGCGAACTGCTCATCGGCATCTTCCGCGCCCCCACCGCGACCTTCGACCGCGCCCGCGACCACCAGGTCTGGCTGCCCGCCCTCACCGTCTCGATGCTGTACGGCGCGCTCGCGGTGCTCGGCATCGGCCTGACCCACGACGACATCGTCGACTCGACCTTCACCGTCGCGCTGACCGGCATCGCCGCCGCCGCGATCGGCTTCGCCGTGGCCGGAGCGGTCTTCGGCGGCGTCACCTACGCGCTGGCCCGCCAGCTCGGCGGGGACGGCCCGTGGAAGTCGACGGTCGGCCTGGCCGCGCTGATCGGCTGGCTGACGGACGCGCCCCGGCTGCTGCTCGACCTGGTGCTGCCCTCGGGCAGCGCGGTCGTCCAGGTCGCCGGATGGGCCACCTGGGCGTTCTGCGCGTACCTGCTGACCAGCATGGTCCGGCGGGTGCACGACCTGCCCTGGGGCAAGGCGGCCGCCGCCTCGGCGGTGCAACTGCTCGCGCTGCTGGTGCTGATCAAGCTGCCGACCCTGGGCTGACGGCCGGAGGGCACAATGGTGGACGGATCCCGGTCAGGCCGGGGCCCGTCCACCCTCTTCACCCCCTCAGCCTTCACCCCCCACCCCCTCACGCCTCCACTCCCTCACTCCCCACCCCCTCACTCCCTCACCCGTTCCACGTCACCGGAGCCAGGAATGACCCTCCCCACCACGCACGTCAGCTTCCCGGCCGGGGCGGTGACCGGCGAGTCGACGGTGATCGCGGTGCACCCGCTGGGGGACGGCCGGCACGCCGTCGTGACCGGGGCCACCCCGTTCCACCCGCTCGACCACACCTGGCCCGACCAGCCCGCGGACCTCGGCACCCTCACCGTCGACGGCACCGAGCTGGCCGTCGTCGACTGCCTCACCGGCGCCGTCGGCCCGGACGGTGGAACGCCGCTGGCCGGGGCCGACATCCCGGTCCGGCGCGGCGACGAGGAGTGGTCCTGGCTGGTCCTGCACGTCGTCGACACCGACCCCGGCGACCTCGTCGGGCGCACCGCCGTCCTCGCCGTCGACGCCGACCGCCGGGCCGCCCTCAGTGCCTCGCACAGCGGCTGCCACCTGCTCGCCCTCGCCCTCAACGAGGCCCTCGCGCCGCGCTGGCGCAAGGATCCGGGCCGCTCCGACGCCCTCGGCCACCCCGACTTCGACAGCCTCGCGATGGCCACCTCGGTGATGGACACCGAGGCCAGCACCGACACCTACCGGCTCGGCAAGTCGCTGAAGAAGAAGGGCTTCACGGCGGACGCCACCGACGAGCTCCCCGCCCTCGCGGACGCCCTGCCCGCCCTCACCGAGGCCGTCAACGCCCGGCTCGCAGCCTGGGTCGCCGCCGACGCCCCGGTCCGCATCGAGGTCCCCGGCCCCGAGCTCACCGCCCGCCGCCAGTGGCACTGCGAGCTGCCCGAGGGCGGCGCGCAGATCTCCTGCGGCGGCACCCACCTGCACCACCTCGGCGAACTCGCCGAACTCCGCACCGAACTGCGGCTCTCCGAGGACGGCACCGAACTGGTCGCCGTCACCCGCCCCAAGCGGGCCTGAGCACCCGGGAAACGCGACGGGCGGCCGCCCCTCGTCCGTCATCGGCGAGGGTCGGCCGCCCGTACTGCGTGCGCTCCGCCCGGATCAGACGTCGGTGCGGTGGAAGTTCAGGAACGAACGGGACGGCGTCGGGCCGCGCTGGCCCTGGTAGCGCGAGCCGTACCGCTCCGAGCCGTACGGGTGCTCCGACGGCGAGGAGAGCCGGAACAGGCAGAGCTGCCCGATCTTCATCCCCGGGTACAGCTTGATCGGCAGCGTCGCGACGTTCGACAGCTCCAGCGTCACGTGACCGTTGAAACCGGGGTCGATGAAGCCGGCCGTCGAGTGCGTCAGCAGGCCCAGCCGGCCCAGGCTCGACTTGCCCTCCAGCCGGGACGCCACGTCGTCGGGCAGCGAGATGACCTCGTACGTCGAGGCCAGCACGAACTCGCCCGGGTGCAGGATGAACGCGTCGTCGCCCTCGGGCTCCACCAGCCGGGTCAGGTCCGGCTGCTCCTCGGAGGGGTCGATGTGCGGGTAGCGGTGGTTCTCGAACACGCGGAAGAAGCGGTCGAGGCGCACGTCGATGCTCGACGGCTGGATCATCGCCGGGTCGAACGGGTCGACGACGACCCGACCCAGGTCGATTTCGGTCCGGATGTCCTTGTCAGAGAGCAGCACGCTTCGAGGTTACGTGCACGACAGGGCCCCGGACGAATCCGCCCGGGGCCCGTTCCGTCCTCGCGTCGACCGTCAGGCCAGGAACTCCGCGGCCTCCAGCCGCAGCGCCCGGTCCAGCTGCGGCGCCGACAGCTCCCGCACGTCGGCCAGCACCGAACTCCTCAGCCGCCCGCACTGCGGACAGCGGATCAGCCGCCCGGGCCCGAGCCGGCCCGGACCGAGGTTCTGCATCGGGAACGTGGTGGTGCTGAACAGGTGCCCCTCGGCACAACGAACGACGGCGCGCTGCTCCATCGATCCCCTTCCCATCCCTAACCCAGTACTCACCCGTACTCATCGCGCCCCGCGGGACCTCGCCCCGGGACAGCGTCACATTAGGGGATGCTCCGGACATTCCACACCGTGGCTCGCCGCCCCGAACCCACCCGCCGGAGCACTCGTACGCGGCCCACACAGTACGCCCCCCACCCACCCCCGCCCGCCCCGCCACTCCCCGGGCGGGCCGTGCAACCACAGTCGCGAATGGGGTACAGTGACACTGGATTGAGCGGTCTCTGACGGCTCATCAGGCGGGCGTAGTTTAATGGTAGAACATGAGCTTCCCAAGCTTAGAGCGCGAGTTCGATTCTCGTCGCCCGCTCCATACCGAGAGCCGCAGGTCATCTGACCTGCGGCTCTTGTGTTGTCCGGGCCACTTCGGGTCCGCCGTGCCGGATCCGTGTTCGCGGAGGGGTGGCCGTAGTTCGATCGGGTTCGCACTGTTGTTTCCGTCGCTCGCGGTAACGCATGGTGGATCAATCGGATACGGGCTGCCCGCAGCCCTGTTGTCTCATGGAGCCGCGCGGGCGGCGGTTGCCTGCCAGGGGAGGACGCAGATGATCAGGGTTCTGTTAGCCGAGGACATGACCATGGTGCGCAGCGCGCTGATGGCACTCCTCGCGTACGAGGACGATCTGGAGGTCGTCGCGGACGTCGAACGCGGTGACCTGGTGGTGCCGACGGCGCTGCGGGTCCGGCCGGACGTGGCGGTGCTCGACATCGACATGCCCGGTCTGGACGGGCTCCGGGCCGCGGCCGAGTTGCACGACAAGCTCCCGACGTGCGGGACGCTCATCCTGACCGGGCTGGCGAGACCCGCGCATCTGCGCAGTGCGATGTCCGTTCACGTGCTCGGGTTCCTCGGCAAGGACGCCCCGGCCGAGGAACTGGCCGCGGCGATCAGGAAGGTGGCCGCCGGCGAGCGCGCCATCGACCCGGAGCTGGCCCTCGCCGCCCTGGGGGCGCGCGAGAACCCGCTGACGCCCAGGGAGTTGGACACCCTGCGCCTGGCCGCGGAAGGTGCCTCCGTCACGGAGATCGCCGCCCGGCTGTTCATTTCGGCGGGAACCGCCCGCAACCACCTGGCCGCCGCGGTGACCAAGGCCGGGGGACGCAGCCGGGTGGACGCCATTCGGATCGCCGAGGAGATGGGCTGGCTCTCCGCCGGCCCTCGCCCCTCATAGGGCCCCGGCCCCGGCGGGTCGCTGCCAGTGGCCGGCGAGGTCGCGGTAGAGCCCCGAGCGCGCCAGCAGTTCCTCGTGGTTTCCCACGGTGGCGTCCGTCCCGTCCATCACGAGGACTCGACGGGCCCGCAGGGCCGAGCTCATCCGGTGGGCGATGATCACCAGGGTCCCCGGACGCCGGATGAACGCCTCCTCTGCCCGAGCTTCCGAGACCGGGTCGAGATGGCACGTCGCCTCGTCCAGGATGACGAGTTCGGCAGGCGACAGGTAGGCGCGGGCCAGGGCGATCTGCTGGCGCTCGCCGGCCGAGAGCGCATCCGCCGGGACGGTGGCCCGATAGCCGCCGAGCCGCTCGACCAGCCGTTCCAGACCGATGGCGGCCACGGCCACCTCCCACTCGTCCGAGCTCGCGGCGGGGTTGAGGTAGGTCAGGTTCTCGGCCAAGGTTCCGGAGAAGACGTAGGCCTCCTGCGGGATCAGGACGCGGCGGTGGACCAGCGCGGCTGCGAGGTCGGGCAGCGGGCGGCCGTCGAATCGCACCTCGCCGCTCGTGGGCCGGAGGAGTCCGGCGATCAGGCCGGCGAAGGTCGACTTCCCGATCCCGCTGGGGCCGACCACGACCAGGTGGTCCCCGGCTTCGATGACGAGGTCGAGGTCGCGCACCACCGGTTCGGCACCGGGGCCGTAGGCGAAGGTGACCTGGTTCAGCTCCACGCCGCGCCCGAGGCCGGTCCCGCCGCGCGGGCCTGCCGGCTGGTGGGGGCCTTCCACGGCCCCGGCCGCCGGGGCCTGCACGGCCGGAGTGGATTCCAGGATGCGGCGCAGGGTGACGGCCAGTCGGACACCGCTCCCGCCCAGGCCCTGGACGAGGGTCTGCAGCGCGGGTTGGAGTCCCTGCATGATGTAGGTGACCGAGCCGAGGAGGGCCCCGGCCGTCACCCCTTGCCCGGTCAGCCAGGACGCGCTGGACAGCAGAAGGACCAGCGGTAGCCAGCCGCCGACGGCCAGCACCATGGTCCGGTTCGCCGTCAGCCGGGCGATCCGCTGCGCTGCGTCGGCCTGCCGCCGGACGGCCGCCTCCAGCCGGTCGCCCGTCCACCGCTCGGCGCCGGCGGCGGTCACGTCGCGCAGTCCGGCGATGACGGTGCCGGCCATCGCGGCGAGGTGTTCGTCCGCGAGGAGCAGTTCGCGCTGGCCGTCGGTCGTCCGGCGCAGCATCAGCGCCAGCAGTCCTGCTGCGGCGACCAGCGGCGGCAGGACCACGGCCAGGACCACGGGCTCCAGGAAGCACATGCCCAGCAGTGCGCCGCCCACCGTGAAGACGAACCTGCGGACGACCATGGTGATCCCGGCGTACGCCTCGCGGACGATCTCCACCTGGTGCGTCAGCCGGGCAACTCCCGATGTGTCGGGACGCCCCGGAAGTGCTTCGACCGTGTGCAGCCCGCCGGTCACCACCCGCCGCACCAGCTCGTCCCGGAGGGGTTCCACCAGGGCCGCCAATCGCGGGTACACCTGGCGGGTCGCCCATGCGCCGAGGAAGACCGCGGCCCCGAGCAGCGCCAGGTAGGCCATCCCGGCCATCGGCCGGCCGGCGCCGAAGCCGGAGTCGACCGAGGCCGCCACCAGCCGGCCGGCGGCGAACCCGGGCACTGCCTCCACCATCGACCACAGCGCCAGTTGCCCGACCACGCGGGGCTGACGGCGAAGCGGGGCGATCAGCTCGGTCCGTAGCGGGACGGGCCGGTCGGCCGGCGATCCGCTCACGCTGCTCATGCGGTCACCTCGGCCTGTCGGGGACGCGCTGCGGTGTGCTCCGCGCCGCCCCCGCCGGGCGACGGCTCGGGTTGGAACACGGCCCGGTACTCGGGCAGACCCCAGAGCTCGCTGTGCGGGCCGACCTGCCGGATGCCGCCGTCGTCCAGCCACGCCACCAGATCGCACCGGGCGGCGGTGGAGGCCCGGTGGGCCACGACCAGGCGCGTACGGCTGCCCGACCCGGTGGTGAGAGCAGCACTGATCCGGAACTCGGTGACGGTGTCGAGGCTGGAGGTCGCGTCGTCGAGGATCAGGACCTTGCCCTGGTGTGCGAACGCCCGGGCCAGGCCGATGCGTTGGATCTCGCCCCCGGACATCGGCACCTTCCGGACGTCGGTGCGGTAGCCCTCCGGCAGCCGCTGGACGAACGCGTCGATGCAAGCGGCCGCAGCGGCCCGGGCGATTCGCGGCCGGTCCGCCTCCGCCGCATCGCCGAGCGCGATGGCCTCCCCGACGGTCCCGCCCAACAAGGCCGGGCGCTCGAAGGCGTACGCGATCGCGCCGCGGAGCCCGTCGTGCGACAGATCCGGCAACGGCACCCCGTCCAGCAGCACCGTGCCGTCCTGTGGGTCCGTCAATCGTCCGACAACGGAGGCGAGAACGGACTTGCCCGCGCCGGAGCGGCCCACAAGAGCGAGTGAAGTCCCGCCGGGCACCGTCAGGTTGACGCCTTCGAACAGCGTCTCCCGCGCGACCCGCACGGTGACGTCGCGGAGTTCCAGACGCCCGGTGCCGGTCGGCAGCTCCCTGGTCCCGTACGCCATGGCGGGCTCCGCCATGACCTCCTCGATCCGTCCGGCAGCGGCCCTGGAGCGGGCGATCCTGCCGAGGAGCATCGCGGTCATGCCGACTCCCGCGCCCAGGGCGGCGTAGCGGGCGGCGGCCAGCATCTCACCGGGCGTGACGCGGCCCGCCGCCAGGCCGAACCCGGCGACCGAGAGCACAGCGACCTCCAACAGCGGCACCAGGAGAGCGCTTTGCGCCGCCACCTTGGTCTGTGCCCGCCAGAACCCGTGTCCGACGCTGCTCAGTTCGGGGAGCGGACGCAGGACCCGTTCCGCCTCCTGGTCCGCGGTCCCCGCCGCGGCGATGGTCCGCATTCCGCCCAAGGCCTCGACGAAGCCCGCGGCGATGGCCCCTTGGACCCGCTGGTAGCGGGCGATCAGGGCCGACATGTCCTGCGCGTACGACCGCAGGAAGAGGAACAGTGCGGGCATGCCGACGAGGAAGGTCGCAGCCAGCCGCGGGTCGATCAGCCAGAGCGCGACGACGCTGGTGAGCGTCGGGATGGCGGACAGCGCCGCCCACACGGCGGCCTCCCCCACGGCACCCGCGTCCGCAGCGCCGCCGATCAGTCGGGTGGTGAGGTCGCCGGGGCTGAAACGGGCGGTGGCCCGCCCGCCCAGGGTCAGCAGGTGGGCGAGTTGGGCGCGGCGCAGCCAGGCCGTGGCAGTGGCGGAGCTCCGGCCCGCCGCGAGGTCGGCCAGCACCTCGCAGACGATGAACAGGGCGATCGCGAAGGAACAGGTGGTGATCCGCCCGTCCGCGGTGCGGCCGGCCATCGCGCTGTCCACCGCGGCACCGACCAGGGCGGGGAGGAGCACCTGGGCCACCACGCTCCCGAGCGCCGAGAGCACCAGGAGGACGGCCCAGCCGCCGGCTTGCCGAACCGTGCGCAGCAGCAGCCGGTCAGCGGCACGGCTGAATCGGGGGCCGGCACGGTCGCCCGTTTCCAGGGGGTCGGTCATCGCTCTGCCCGTCCAGGTCGTCGCGGTGGACTGCTGAATCTTCGGCCGTGCGTCGACCGTGCGGAGGACGCAAGGCGCAGGCCACCCGGCCCCGGGCAGGTGCCCGCCCAGGACCGGGTGGCCTCACCGACTAGCGGGTCGGCTGGCGTCAGTTGCAGAACAGCCAGCTGGAGTTCGAGCAGTCGGAGCTCTGACCGCTGCCCATCGGGGTCATCTCCTCCGCCTCGGTGGGGAGTTCCATCGTCTGCAGGTCGAGCAGTGCCATGGTCGTTCCTTTCGGGTTGTCGTGCGGGTGGTCAGTGCTGTGCCGGGTGCTGCGACGGAACCGAACCGGTCGGCGTCAGTTGCAGAACAGCCAGCTGGAGTTCGAGCAGTCGGTGCTCTGACCGCTGCCCATCGGGGTCATCTCCTCCGCCTCGGTGGGGAGTTCCATCGTCTGCAGGTCGAGCAGTGCCATGGTCGTTCCTTTCAGGTGGATGCGGTCTCGCCCTTGTGGGCACCCTTCCGGGGTCGGAAGGGAAGTCTGTGGGGTGGCGCGGTCACGCGGCCCGGTGGAGGGCGTCGCCCGGCCGGGAGGGCCGCTGCGGCCGGCGGTCCGTGCCGGTTCAGGCGGAGCCGGTGCGGCCGAGGAACGGCAGGTGGACCGGGCCTTCGCCCAGGGCCGAGCCGAGGGCGAGCAGCACCCCCGCGGAGCCGGTGGCGAGGTCCATCGACAGTCGGAGCAGCTGCTCGCCGGGGTAGGCGAGGTGGCCCTGGTAGGAGAGAGCGTGCCAGGAGAGGGCCCTGATCTGCACAGCCACGTCGGGGTCGTCCGCCGGCCGTGGGTGCCGTGACGTCGAAGCGAGGTGCTGCAGGATGCCGGCCCTGCCGTTGAAGAGGCCGGACAGGACGTAGTGCTCGGACTGCGAGGAGATCCGCACACCGGCGGTGGCGGTGCGGAACTGCTCGTCCTCGCGGTGCGCCAGGTAGAGCTCCAGAACCATCGCGAGACCCGCGCTGCCGGTCGCGAGGTAGGGCATCGAGCGCCATCCCTCGTTGACGTGCAGGGCGCCGTCCGCGCGGACCAGGCAGCGGCGCAGGTCCTGCCTCAGTGCGGTGGCGGCCAGATCCAGGAAGGTCTCGTCGCGGGTCTGTTCGTACAGCCGGACGAACATCAGGGCGGGTCCGGCGGAGCCGCGCATCAGCCCCGCATACGGATGGCGTCCGCCGCTGGTCACGGGCACGTCGTCCGCTCCGCCGAGCTGCCCCGACACCAGGTCGGCGGCCCGGAAGGCGGCGTCGCGCAGCGAGGATTCCCCGGTGACGTCGGCGAGGTGCACGAAGTTGAGCGCGAGACCGGAGAGACCGCTCAGGAGGTCGGTCCCCAGACCTTCCCAGGCCTCGGCGAGGCAGAGCTCGATCACCTTCAATGCCTCGCTCCGGTGGCCGAGACGATCGAGGACGTGGGCCACGCCGTGCAGGCCGTCGTAGAAACCCAACCGGGCGCGCTGGTCCCTGCGCAGGGCGCGGTCCAGCAACCACTGCTCGTGTTCCGGGAAACGGCCGGCTCCGGTCACGTCCAGCGCGTACAGCACTCCGGCGGCGCCGTGGGCGAGGTTGAGTCCGCCCGTCTTGAACTGCTCGATGTCGCCGGGGAAGAGCCGGTCGTCACGGTCCGGGGTGGCGCTGGCCAGGATGGCGCCCGCCAGCGAGTCGCGGGTGCTTGCCCAGCCGTCCTGACGTGGCGTCGGCAAGGGCGCCGTGGCCAGTCCGGAGCCGGAGCCGGAGCCGGAGCCAATGGCGTCGGTACGGGTCGGGCCGAGGATGTCCCGCACCGCGGCGTCGAGGAAGTCCTGTGGCACCGGGAACCGGGCGGCGATCTCCTCCGCCAGGTGCCTGGCCTTGCCGATGTCCTGGCGGAGCAGGGCGGTCAGGGGCAGGAACATCGCGAGCCGGATGCAGCCCAAGGCGTACCGGTCGATGTCGAACCCGGTCCGGTCGCGCGGTGCCGCGTAGGCGGGGTTGCCGAGCGCCGGTTTGGTCTCGGCCTCCACCCCGGCCGCGACCTCGTAGTCGATCAGCGCGACGCGGCCATCGGGCCGGACCATGACGTTGAACGGATGCAGGTCGCCGAAGACCACTCCGCGCCCGTGCAGCGCGTCGACCGCCTCCTCGATGGCGCGACAGATCCCGAGGGCCCAGTCCGTGTACTCGGCGATTTCCGCCTTGTCCGGCCTGGACTTGTTGTATGGGTAGCGCTGGCCGAAGAACTTGTTGAGCGGCTGACCGTCCAGGAATTCCTCGACCAGGAAATGGTGGTCGCCGACCACGAAGTAGTCGATGGCCTTGGGCACTACGCTCAGTCCGGCGAGCCGTTCGAGAACGTCCCGCTCGCGTTGGAGCCGGGCGACCGCGTCCGCCCCGTCGCTGGTCAGACCGGCGTGGGCCCGGGCCTCCTTGAGCACGATCTGCTGCCCGGTCCGTTCGTCCTCGCCGACGTAGAGGCCGCCGCCGTTCGAGAAGTGCAGCACCTTCTGGATCCGGTAGGGCAGGTCCTCGACCGACTCCTGCTGCCGGGCCCTCAGTTGGGGAGCCAGGAAGTCCGGAAGCGTCACCCACGGCGGAACGTGGAAGGCCGGATCGCGCCGGTCGGGCACCAGCGTTCCGTCGGGCGCCTCGATGGCCTGGATGAGCAGGCCCTGGTCGGAGACCATGTGCCGCTCGGCGAAGCCGCCGTAGCGCACGTACAGTGGGCCGGCGTTCCACCGCAGGTCACTCAGGATGTAGGGCCCGGTCTCGCCCCCGATGCGGAGGTCGAGCGCCTCCAGCACGGCCTTCAGTTGGGCCTCGTCCCGAGGGTAGATGGTGACGAGCTTGCCGCTGGAGCCTCGGTGTGCGTACTTCATGTTCCGGGTGTGCAGGATGTGGCGGCCGGACAGGTGCTTGAACGCGATGCGCTCGCTCATGCAGTGGTCCCAGACCTCGTCGAGAATCCTGTCGGCGTTCTCCGCTCGGCCGGACGTGTGGATCTTCCAGCCCTGCCGGGGCAGCGGCCTGCCGCCCTCGGGGCGGTATATCACCCAGTCACCGTTCCGGATCCGGCTCCAGCCCTCGGGCACCGCCCGGTCGGACAAGGCGAAATCCAGGCCCTCCTCCTTCAACTCGGTGGGCGAGTCGAAGAATGTCGGATCAGCCATACAGTACACATCGTAATGCTGGGACATCACTACCCCCGTGACTTATCCGAAGTACTCCAAAGCAATGAGCGGCCGAACCGTCGGAAGTCCGGAAAACCGGACAGAAGCTATCTTTGCCGAATTCCGGAGGTTCGCGTTTGATTATTTCGAACAAGTACGATCCTGGCATCCGAGAGGCCTTTTGGCTACGAGGTACTCCATGAAATGCCCCATGCGATTCGCATGGATGTGTCCATGGATTGTCCACTTCCGGACCCTCCCGGACGGGCCGCCAGAAGGCCTGGTGGCCGTTTGACCTGGGAAGGAGCATTTGGGGGTGCCGCCCGACCGCTGTCCGGAAGCTGTCGGAGGTCCAGGCGGGCGGTGTGGATTTGGCTAAGCTTGCGGTAAATGAGGGCAGGGCGCCACATCGAGGAGGGGATTCCCGTTTTCTCGCGGACTGCGGATTCCAGCGATCCGGAACAGGCCCATTCCGCTTCGGAGCCGGACCTGGCGGTGCGGCTCGACGGGGTGAGCAAGGTGTACGGGCGCGGGGCGGGGGCCGTGCACGCCCTGCGCGAGGTGTCGATGGAGTTCCGGCGGGGCGGGTTCACCGCGGTGATGGGGCCCTCGGGGTCCGGGAAGAGCACGTTCCTGCACTGCGCCGCCGGGCTCGACCGTCCGACCTCCGGTCAGGTCCGGCTGGCCGGCGTGGAGCTGGGGGCGCTCGGCGACACCGAGCTGACCGTCCTGCGCCGGCAGCGGATCGGCTTCGTCTTCCAGTCCTTCAACCTCCTGCCCTCCCTGACGGTCGAGCAGAACGTCACGCTGCCGCTGCGACTGGCCCGGCGCCGGGCGGACCGGGCCTGGCTGGGGGAGATCCTCGACCGGACCGGCCTCGCCGACCGGGTGCGGCACCTGCCCACCCAGCTGTCGGGCGGTCAGCAGCAGCGGGTGGCGATCGCCCGGGCCCTGGTGACGCGACCCGAGGTCGTCTTCGCGGACGAGCCCACGGGCGCCCTGGACAGCACCACCGGTACGGAGGTCCTGCGGCTGCTGCGGCACGTCGTCGACGGACTGGGGCAGACCGTGATCATGGTGACGCACGACCCGGTCGCCGCCTCCCACGCGGACCAGGTGTTCTTCCTGGCGGACGGCTCCTTCGTCGAGGCACTCGCCAGCCCCTCGCCCGAGCAGGTCGCGGACCGGATGACCCACCTGGGAAGGCGCTGAACGGCATGCTCCTACTGGCCTGGCAGACGGTGCGCGCCCGCAAGGCGGGCTTCGCCGGTGCTTTCACCGCACTGTCGTTCGCCCTCGTCCTGACCGCCGCGTGCGGTGTCCTGCTGGAGTCCGCCCTGCGTGCGGGCACCCCCACCGAACGCTACGCGGCGTCCCCGGTCGTGATCAGCGGCTCGACCCGGATGGCCGACGTCGACCCGCTGATCGGAAAGCTGGCCGCACTGCCCGGCGCCGGGACCGTCGCCCCGGAGGTCTCCTTCCCCGCCGCCGTGATCACCGGATCGGGGCAGGTCCTCTCCGGCCCGCAGGGCGGCGCGTCCCTCGGGCACTCCTGGACCAGCGCCGTCCTCGCCCCCTTCCACCTGGCCTCCGGCCACCCGCCGACCGGCCCCGACGAGGTGGTCCTCGACGAGGCGACGGCCGCACGCGGCGGGCTCCGGCCCGGCGACACCGTGCGGCTGGCCACCACCACCGCCCCCCGTGCCTACACGGTGTCCGGACTGGCCGCATCCCCACGGGAGTTGGCCCGCCAGGCCGCCCTCTTCTTCAGCCCCGACCAGGCGGCCCGGCTCGCGGGCACCACCAAGGGCGCGGACGCGATCGGCATCACGGCACGGGACGGAGCCGATCCGCAGGCGCTGGCCGCGCAGGTCGAACAGGTCCTCGCCACGGCCTTCCCGGCCACCGGGACGGAGCTCTGGTCCGGGCCCGAGGTGAGCACCGGCGACCAGCGGGGCGAGCGGGAGTTCTCGGGCACACCCGGGCCCGGGGACGGCCTGGCCTCGCTCGCCGGGACCGTCGGCGTCCTGTCCCTGTTCATCTCGGTGTTCGTGGTGGCGGGAGCGCTCGCGCTCACCGTCCAGCAACGCCTGCGGGAGATGGCCCTGTTGCGGGCGGTGGGCGCCACGTCGGGACAGGTGCGGCGGATGATCGCGATGGAGACGCTGGTCCTGACCCTCGGCGCCGCGCTGGTCGGATGCCCGGTCGGGGTCGGCGTCGCGTCGCTGCTCCGCGGCGTACTCGTCGACCGTGGTGTGGTCCGCTCCGACGTCCCGCTCCACGTCGGGCCCACCGCACTGCTGACCGTCGTCGGCGGGGTCGTCGTCACCGCGCAACTCGCCGTGTGGGCCTCGGCGCGCCGGGCGTCCCGGGTCGAACCGACCCAGGCCCTGCGCGAGTCCGCCGCGCCCGCGCCGCGGATCGGCTGGGTGCGGGCGGTGCTCGGGGCCGGGACGCTCGCCGTGTGCGCCGTGGTGCTGGCGTCCTCCACGGGCAGCCGGAGCGGGGCGGGCACGGCCGAGAGCATGGTCCTGCTGCTCCTCCTGGGGGTGGCGCTGCTCGGACCGGTGATCGGGCGGGTCGCCAGTGTGGTGATCGGTGGACCAGTGGGCAGGCTCTTCCCCGTGGCGGGGTTCCTCGCGTCCGCGGCCCTGCGCGCCCAGCCCCGCCGCTTCGCCGCCGCCGTCACCCCGCTGGTGCTGGCGGTGGCCTTCACCAGCACGGTGCTGTTCGTCCCCGGCGTCAAGGCCCAGGCCGCCGGGGTCGAGGACGGCCGAAGGCTGCGGGCCGACCACGTGGTCCAGGCCGACGGTGTCGGGCTCCCCCCGGACTTCGTCGCCGCGGCCCGCCGACTGCCCGGCGTCAAAGCGGTCAGCGGGGTCGTACCCGCCATGACCATGGTGTCCAACGCATCGCCCGGCACCGCCGGCTCGCGGGGCGTCAGTGCCCGGGTGGTCGATTCCACCGAGCTGTCCGAGCTGCTCGATCCCGGGGTCACCGCGGGCTCGCTGGACCAACTGCGCGGGGACGGCGTCGCGCTGGGGCAGCGCTCCGCCTCCGGACTCGGCGCGGGCGTCGGCGCCAAGCTCCGGATCGGCTGGACGGACGGCAGCGAGAGCACCGCCACGGTGGTCGCCGTCTACGACCGCGACCTGGGGTTCGCCGACGCCCTCATGCCCACCGAGTTCGCCGCCGCGCACACGCCGAACCCCCTCGCGCCGACGGTCCTGGTCCGCTCCGCCCCCGACGCCGACCCCCAGCAGGTCGGCCGGGAGCTCCAAAGCCTCACCGCCGACTACCCCATGGCCCGTACGAGCGACCGGGCCGCGTACGACGACGCCCGCAGGCACCGGCAGGAGTCGGCCACGGCCGTCGGCCGGCTGCTCCTCGGCATGATCAGCCTCTTCACGGCCATCGCTGTCGTCAACACCCTGGTGATGGCCACGACCGAGCGGTTGCGCGAGTTCGCCCTGCTGCGCCTGGTGGGTACCACCCGCCGTCAGATCCTGCGCATGATGGCCTGGGAGGGGGGCATCACGGTCGGCGTGGCCCTCGCCCTCGGTGCCGCGGTCACCGCCGCCGTCCTGGTGCCCGTCAGTCTCGCGCTCACCGGCTCGGCCTGGCCGTCCGTATCCGCGGCCTGGGCGGCCGCGGTGCTGGGCGGGGCGGCTCTGTTGGGTCTGGGCACCGTACTGCTGACCACCCGGCTGGCGCTGCGCAGGGAGCCGGTCGAGGCCATGGGACTCCGGTAGTAGCGGGCGCCGTGCGGTCGTGGCCGTCGCCGCCGGGCGCCGCGCGGCCACGACCGCACGGTCAGCCGGCCCTGGACGTCGTCCTGCTCTGCGGGGCCGCGATGACCGCCGAGAGGTGGAACCAGCCGGTCTCGCCCTCCTCCGCGGTCAGCCGTCCCCCGACGGCGAGCAACCGCTCCGTGAGGTTGTCGATGCCCTGGCCGCCGCCCGGCTCCGCCGAGACGCCCTCCGCCAGGACGCCGTCGTTGGACACCACCAGGCTCACATCGCCGAGTTCGCCCCTGACAGCCCGGATCTCGCAGCGCCGTGCCACGCTGTGCCGCAGCAGGTTGGTGACGGCCTCCCGCGCCACCGTCGCCAGTACGGCGTCGTGCTCGGGCGGCAGGGCGCCGTAGGCCAGGTCGACCTCCACACTGATGCCGGCCGCCCGCAACGCCGAGGCGGCGAAGCGGGTTTCCCGCGCCAATGACATCTGGAGATCGCCGCTGGAGATCCAACGGGTGTCGGACATCGCCTGCCTCACCATCGCCAGCACCTCGGAGATCTCCGCCCGGGCGCGCCGCGGGTCCTCCAGTACGGTCCGCTCGGCGATCTGGCACTTCAGCGCCGCTACGGAGAGGCTGTAGCCGAGCAGGTCGTGCAGGTCCCGTGAGAAGCGCAGCCTTTCCTGGTCCACGGCGCGCTCCGCCAGCTCGGTGCGGGCCGCCCGCAACTCCGCGGTCATGTCGGCCAGTCGGGCAACGCCGTAGACGACGATTCCGCCCGCGGCCGTGGAGACGCTCGCGTTGAGGCACTGCCCGGCGTTGTCGCCCAGCGCCGCGTAGATCGGGTACTGGCCCGCCACCAGCAGGGTGAAGAGGATCCAGGATCTGGGCGCGGCGACGGTCAGCAGCATCGATCCGGCGAACGACCCGGGGATGCCGACCCACGCTCCGTCGAAGACCAGGAACGGCAGGTAGGTGATCACTCCGTGGGCGAGCAGGCTCCACGGCCACCACGGCCGCCTGTGGCGCCACGGGCCGGCGTGCAGGATCTGGAAGCCGAGCAGAACCAAGAGGACCGTGACGGCGGCGAGTTGGTACGGGAGGCCGTCGCGGTTGCGGATGGTGGCCACGACCGAGGCGGTGAAGAACCCGAGGGTCACCATGATCACGATGGCCTTGGTGAGGCGGGACGGGGGATCCCTCGGGGTGAGCCGTTCGCCCGACGACTCCGAGTAGCGATCGCCGCCCCGTCGGTACGCGCCGTGACCCAATGAGAGCTCCCGAAAAGCGACTTGACCCGCCATGGGCGCACGGGAGGCCCGTCGTTCACCTCAAGGCCCCCCGTACTTCCGACCGTGAGCATAGTTCCCGTCGGAAACCCGCCGTTAACATCCGGCCCCGGCCTGCGAATCCGAGGTCCACCGCCAGTTGCTCCTGCCAACTCGCCCTGGGTTTCGCGATGATCGGCTCTCGACGGACCGGACGGCGGCTCGTACAGGTGGTGCGGCGGTCGAATGCGGGTCCGGGCGGGGGCTTCACTCGATGGGGGGAAGCGTGGCGGCGAGGTCCCCTATGTCCCGATTGTCGGACGTGGGCGGGCGGGGCGCTCGGGTGGGATGGGCGTCCCGATCGACTGGAGCCGCTGAGCATGGGTCTGTTCCGACGCTCCGGGAAGGCGGCTCGGACCGCCCCGGAGCGCACCGAGACCGCTGACACCGCCGCGGTCGCCCCGGCCGGGGCGGTCAACGGCCATCAGGTGCTGGAGACGGTCGTCGCCCTGCCCATCAGCACCTGGCGCTACCTGTGGGAGCCCGAGCAGGTGCGGCACATCGGACCGATGGCCCAGGACTGGCACGCCTCCTTCGACTTCCACCATGAGAACACCCGCGTGATCCCCGTCGTCGACGCCAACGGCATCGCCCTGGTCTGCATCCAGGCCCTGAACCGGCGCATCGACGAACTCACCACCGAGGTCCGGCGCCTGAGCGAACTGCGGGATGCGGGAGATGCGGGGGACGCGGGGGCGCGGGAGAGGCGTGCGGGAGGGGCGTGCGAGAGGAGTGCGGAAGAGGGTGTGGGAACGGTAAGAGGCGGAACTGTCCGTCCACGTCCACCGTCCAAGCAGTGACGGAATCCCGGCCCGGTCTGAACGCCGGGAGGAGCGTGGAGGGGACCAGTGCAGCCAGGTGGTGCCGAACTGAACGTCGGATTCCCGGGTGGAAGCCGAGGCGGGGTGCCGGTCGTGCCGCCCGCCCGGTGGCTCGGCCCGACGTCGGCGGTCGATCAGCTCGAAGCGGCCGAGCGCTGCGAGACACTGCTGCAGGACACCCTGGACGCCGTCCGGCCGGCGCCGGTCTGGCAGGGTGCGGCGCCCAGAGCGGGCGCGCGGCTGCCGTTGCCGGGCCGGGACCCGGACCTGCGCTGGTACGTCACCCGGGGGCGGGACATCCTCACCATCGTCTCGGCGGTCCGGCGGGCGGCACTGGTGGACGCGGTCGAGCGGCACTGGCGGCGGCGAGGCTGGACGATCACTTCGCTGAACGCCGGCCGGAGCCGCCCCGGAGTCGCCGCCGCCACTCTGGACGGTTATCGACTGGCTCTGACATTCGGTGAGTTGGGCGAGGCTGGACTGACCGCGAGCTCGCCCGGCGTGGCCCGCTCGGAGCGGCTGCCGTCACTGCAGGGCGCCGGCGGTCGCGGCCCGGCACCGCTGCCGAACGTGTGCTGCCCGTACTGGAGCGCGATGGGCTAGCCAGGCCCTGTCCGGCTGCGGAAGAACCGGGGAACCGGAAGAACCGGAAGAACCGGAAGAGCCGGGGAACCGGAAGAACCGGAAGGCGCTGGGGGCGGCAGAGGTTCGTGGACGCAGGGGAGGCGCGGAGCGAGTCCCCCCGGACTCGCTCCGCACCGCCTCGTCGCGCGGCTTCGCGCTGCCGCTCCCCCCGACTCCCCGGCAGCCCCGCCGTTCCCCCCTGGCAGCACCCTCCGGCGAGAGCGGTCCGCACAGGCCCCGGCGAGCCCCCACCCCCGGGGACGTCGTTGGTATCACGCTAACAAACCGCGTGGTTGGTTTGTCAATAGCGGGATCCACGAAAAATCCACAAACGTGATGGTCGGTCCGTAAGGTCCCGCTAGGCGCTGGACCAGCGGATTGAGGCCCGGCAGGACGCCCGGGGACCCTTCGGCGGGCGCGCGACGGGCTCCGGTACGGGCGGCGGGCCGTGCGGCGGGCCGCGCTGGAATCCGACATTCCGAGCATCATGGCAGCACGCAGTGACACCGCGCGAGCGCTGAGCGCAGCGGATGCGTCCGGTGGTGCTCTGGCAGGCTGATGCGGAGTGAGTTCACCGGCGGGCCGGGCCGGCCATGCGTGAGGGCCCGTCAGCGCAGCAGTCGGCGCTCCTTGGCCACGGCCACCGCGCCGGACCGGGTGTCCACCCCCAACTTGTCGTAGATCCGGCCGAGATGGGTCTTCACGGTGGCCTCGCTGATGAACAGCGCCCGGGCGATCTCCCGGTTGCCCAGCCCCTGCCCCAGCTGCGCGAGGATGTCCTGCTCGCGCTCGGTGAGCTGCGGTGCGGGCGCCCGCATCTGCGCCATCACCCGGGAGGCGACCGGCGGCGAGAGCACCGTACGGCCCCGTGCGGCGGCGTGCACGGCGGCGAACAACTCCTCCGGCCGCTCGGCCTTCAGCAGGTAGCCGGTGGCGCCCGCGGCGATCGCCCGGGTGATGTCGGCGTCGGTGTCGTAGGTGGTGAGCACGAGCACGTGCGGGCCGCCCGGTTCGGCGGTGATCCGCCGGGTGGCCTCCACCCCGTCGATGCCGTCGCCGAGTTGGAGGTCCATCAGCACCACCTGCGGCGCCAGCCCGGCGGCCAGCGCGACCGCCTCCTCCCCGGTGCTCGCCTCGCCGACCACCTCGATGTCGCCCGCGCTGGCGAGCAGCGCCAGCAGGCCGGCCCGGACCACCGCGTGGTCGTCGCAGACCAGCAGCCGGACGGGGGCGGGTCCGGTTCGTTCGCTCATCGGTGCTCCAGGGGGATCGCGGCGGAGACGACGGTGCCCTCGCCGGGGGTGCTCTCCACGGTCAGCGTGCCACCGAACTGCCGCAGCCGGGCGCGCATCGCGGGCAGCCCGTACCCGCGGCCGCCGGCCGCCCCGACCGCGCCCGGGTCGAAGCCCCGCCCGTCGTCGGCGACGTCCAGGACGGCCTGGTCGCCGAGGTAGGACAGGGTGATCGCCGCGGCCGACGCACCGGCGTGCTCCCGGACGTTGGCCAGCGCGCCCTGGGCGATC
Organism: Kitasatospora sp. NPDC087271; assembly: GCF_044744605.1. Lineage (NCBI taxonomy): Bacteria > Bacillati > Actinomycetota > Actinomycetes > Kitasatosporales > Streptomycetaceae > Kitasatospora > Kitasatospora sp. NPDC087271. The sequence goes on along the minus strand of NZ_JBIUYQ010000002.1, from coordinate 430,908 downwards.
CGCAGCAGCGCGGACTGCGCGGCGGCGGGCAGCGGGACGGGCGTGCCGTCCAGGTGGAAGCGGACCGGCAGACCGCTCTCGGCGGCCTCCCGTCCGGCGAGCGCGCGCAGCGCCTGGTCGAGCGGGCGGCCGTCGGCGAGTTCGGCCGGTGCGAGGTCGTGGACGAAGCGGCGGGCCTCGGCCAGGTTGCGGGCCGCCACCTCGGCGGCGGTCCGGACGTGGGTGCGGGCGGTCGTCGGCTCGGTGTCCCAGGTGCGCTCGGCGGCCTGCAACAGCATCTGCTGGCTGGACAGCCCCTGGGCCAGGGTGTCGTGGATCTCCATGGCGAGCCGCTCGCGCTCCGCGTGGGTGCCCTCCCGCCGTTCGGTGGCGGCGAGTTCGCGCCGGGTGCGGACCAGGTCGGTGATCAGGGCGCGCTGCCGGGCGTCCTGCCGGTCCATGAAGAGGAACACGCCGGTGGCGAGCGCGGCCACCGCGAACGGCAGCAGGACGAGCGTGGCGTCCGCCCCGCCGGCCAGCCGGAGCTCGGCGATCACCACCAGCAGCGTCAGGGCCGCCACGAGCGGGATCGCCGCCCGCGCGGGGAGCGTGCGCAGCGCGGTGTAGACCAGCGGGACGGCGCACCAGGCGAAGCTCGGCGCGAGCAGCACCAGCACCACCCAGAGCGCGACCACCAGGGCCAGCGGCCACCGACGCCGACGCGGAACCCGGTCGCCGGGCGCGGCTTCAGCCCCGGGCGCGGGCGCTGGTGGCGGTGGCGGTGGCGGGTGGCGGTGCGCGAGCCAGGAGCCGGCCAGTTGGGCGAGGGCGAGGGCGATGCTGAGCCCGATCACCCAGGGGATCCGGGGGTTGCCGGGATGGTGGGTGAGGTAGCGGCTGAGCGAGGCGGCGAGCAGCAGCAGGAAGGCGGAGTCGAGCAGCACCGCCAGGCGGCCCGCGTCCGGGTCGCCGGCGTCGTGACCGGCGGCGGGGCGGGGCTGCTGCACGGGTGGCTCCTGGCTGGACGGGCGATCGGCACCTGGGCGCCTCGGTGGGCGGTCGGCACCCGGACGGGCACCGGCCGCCTCGACCACGTGCCCGGTGCGCCCGGTGCGCCCGGCGCACCGACCTGCACCGATCCCTCGATGGTGGCCCGGTCGGCCCGGTCCCGCATCAGCCGATCGGTTGACGGGGTTGTCCTCCATCATGCCCGCGCGGTCGCGCCGGAGCGTCGATGTGGCGGGCCCCGCCCCGGCCGGAGGATCGGGGTGGAGCCGGGCGGACCCCTGCCGCCCGGCGGCCCCGATCCCGTTCGCCGATCCGCTGAGGAGCTGGACCATGAAGAAGATCTCCGTGCGCACCCGGGTGCTGACCGGCACCCTCGCCGCCGCCGCGCTCGCCGCCGCCGCGCTCGCCGCCACCGCGGGCGCCGTCTCGGCCAGCGCCGAGACCTCCGGGACCCCGGCCGCGGTGAAGGTCGACACCCAGAACAAGAACCTCGCCCAGAGCACCGGCCTGACCCTCGACGCCGCGACCCGCGCCGCCCAGGCCACCCTGGACGCGGCGGCCAAGGCCGGCCAGCACGTCTCGGTCGCGGTCGTCGACCGGGACGGTGTCACCCGGGTGCTGCTCAAGGGCGACGGTGCCGGCCCGCAGTCTCCGGAGTCGGCGCAGCGCAAGGCGTTCACGGCGGTCTCCTGGAACGCACCGACCTCGGAGCTGACCAAGCGACTGGCCCAGGCCCCGACGCTCAAGGACATCCCGGGCACGCTGTTCCTGGCCGGCGGCGCCCCGGTGCAGTCCAAGGGCGCCCCGGTCGCGGCGATCGGTGTCGCGGGCGCGCCGAGCGGCGACCTGGACGAGCAGTTCGCGCAGGCGGGTGTCGCCGCACTGGCGAAGTGACCCCCTGGCCGGTTGCCCGTCCCCTGATGCGCGGGGCGGGCCGACCGGCCAGGATGGGCGGTATGCCGACGATGACCGATGACCAGTGGCGGGCGTTCCTCTCCGAGGGCACTCGCACCGCCAAGCTCGCCACCACCCGGGCCGACGGCCGCCCGCACGTCGCGCCGGTCTGGTTCCTGCTGGACGGCGACGAGCTCGTCTTCAACACCGGTGCGGGCACCGTCAAGGGCCGCACCCTGGCCCGCGACGGCCGGGTGATGATCTGCGTGGACGACGATCGGCCGCCCTTCGCGTACGTCCTCGTGCAGGGCACCGCCCGGCTGAGCGAGGACCTGGCCGAGGTGCGCGCCTGGGCCACCCGGATCGCCGCCCGGTACATGGGGGAGGACGTCGCGGAGCAGTACGGGGCCCGGAACGGCGTGCCGGGGGAACTGCTCGTTCGGGTGAAGATCGAGAAGGTCTCCGCAGAACACGGGGTGGCCCTCTGAAAAGCCGGTGCCGCTGTCAGTGGTGCATGGCAGGCTTCCCGGTATGACGGCGTGGACCCTCAACGACATCGAACGTGCGATCCGCTCCTCCTGGGGTGTCGACACCTGTGCGCCCGAGGATCTGGCCCACTGGCGTCCCGACAATCCCGCCCGCGGCCAGTGCGGGGTGACGGCGATGGTGGTGCACGACCTGCTCGGCGGCGAGCTGATGATGGGCGAGGTGCACGTCGGCGGGGTCCGGACGGATCTGCACTGGTGGAACCGCTTCGCCACCGGCATCGAGATCGACCTCACCCGCGAGCAGTTCGGACCGGACGAACTGGTCGGCCCCGGCCGTCCGGTCGCCCGCCCGGCCCGCCCCGGCCGGCTCCAGGCCCAGTACGAGCTGCTGAGCCGCCGGGTGGTCACCGAACTGGAGCGCGGCCGCGTCCGGTTGCCGGAGCGCGCCTGCGCGTGAGTCCGTCCAGTACGCAGGAGGCCACCGTCTCCTGACGTACAGTCATCCGCAGGTGCGGTGACAGTGACGGTGACGGTGACGGGAGTGCGTGATGGCCGGGGCGACGATCGGCTTCGTGGGGCTGGGTGCGATGGGGCGGGGCATGGCCGGCAGCCTGCTGCGGGCCGGCCACGCCGTCCGGGTCTGGAACCGCTCGCCCGAGCCGGTGGCCGCCCTGGTGGCCGAGGGCGCCGAGGCGGCGGGCACGCTCGCCGAGGTGTACGCCGCCGACACCGTGATCTCCATGCTCGCCAACGACGAGGCGGTCGAACGGCTGCTGCTCGACCCCGTCCTGCTCGCGGGCGCCGCGACGACCCTGCACGTCAACATGGCCAGCATCTCCGTCGGACTCGCCGAGCGCGCCGAGGCACTGCACGCCGAGCACGGCATCGGCTACCTGGCCGCCCCGGTCCTCGGCCGTCCGCCGGTCGCGGCGGCCGGCCGGTTGAACATCCTGACCGCCGGCGCGCCGGAGCTGCTGGCCCGCGCGGAGCCGCTGTTCGCCGCGATGGGGGAGCGCACCTGGCACTTCGGTGCGAGCCCGCGACAGGCCAACACCGCCAAGATCAGCACCAACTTCCTGCTGGCCTGCGCGATCGAGTCGATGGCCGAGGCGTGCAGCCTGGCCGAGGCCCACGGCGTCCGGCCGACCGACCTGGTCGAGATGTTCGCCGGCACGCTGTTCCCGGGGCCGGTCTACTCCGGCTACGGCGCGATGGTGGCCGAACGCCGCTACGAGCCGGCCGGGTTCAGGCTGCCGCTGGGCCTCAAGGACGTCGGCCTGGCCCTGGAGGCCGGGGCCGCGCGGAACGTCCCGCTCCCGTTCGGCGGCATCCTGCGGGACGCCTTCCTGGACGCGCTGGCCCACGGTGACGCGGACAAGGACTGGGCGGCCGTCGCGGCCGTCGCCCGGCGCCGGGCCGGCCTGCCCGCCTGAGCGAACTCCCGGGCGAACTCCCGGGCGCCGGACGTGGAACAACCGGGGCGCGGGGGGTGCTCGCACTTCCATCCGCACCACCGACCGGGGGAGTTCCGATGGCTGACCAGCCGACGGGCGCCGAGGCGCCGCGCACCTTTCTGTTCCTCAACGCCAGTGCGCGGGCCGGCGGCAACTCCGAGCAACTCGCCCGGCTGGCCGCCGAGGCGGGCCTGCCGGCCGGGTCGGAGCAGCGCTGGCTGCGGCTGAGCGAGCACCCGCTGCCGCCCTTCGAGGACCTGCGGCACGTCGAAGGCGGCCGCTACCCCGAGCCGGTCGGTCACGAACGGACCTTGCTGGACGCCACGTTGGCGGCCACCGACCTGGTCTTCGTCGCACCGCTGTACTGGTACTCGCTGCCGACCAGCGCGAAGCTCTACCTCGACCACTGGTCGTCCTGGCTCCGGCAGCCAGGGGCGGACTTCCGCGCCCGGATGCGCGGCGGCACCATCTGGGGCGTCACCGCCCTCGCCACCGAGGACGACAAGGCCGAACCGCTGATCGGCACGCTCCGGCTGACGGCCGAGTACATGGGGATGCGCTGGGGCGGCGCGCTGCTCGGCAACGGCACCCGCCCCGGGGACGTGCTGCGCGACGAGCGGGCGCTGATCGCGGCCAAGTCCTTCTTCGCGGGCTGAGCCCGCGCACCCGTTCCGGCGGGCGCTCACGCGGACGTTGACGCGGGCGTTCGCACGGATGTGCACGCGGGCGCTCACGCGGACGTTGACGTGGGCGCTCGCGTGGACGTCCGCAGGGCGTTCGCACCGGCGCGCGCAAGGCGTTCGCGCCGACCCTCACAGGACATTCACCCGGGCATTCGCCGGACGTTCACACGACCGATCGCTTCACGCCACGCGAGGTGGTGCGATACGGTCCCCCAGGCGTGTACCCGTCACTCTCCGATCATCTTTCTGTAAAGCGCAAAAGCCTTACCAAGGGACGGAATTGGGCGATTCGGGCACTCCCGTCCCGTGAGCGGTCCCCAGCGTGACACCCGCCTTCCGGAGTGGCCGGATCCTTCGGTAATCTCCGTCGGACTTTCAAGCTTCGCGAGGGGTCAGAGGCGTCCACGGCCGCCCGCCCCGCCGCGCCCCGGGCCTCGCCCGGACTCTTCCGTGAGGTCTCCCTTGTCCATACGTCGCAGTCTTGCCCTTGCCGGTGTCGCCGCGCTCGCGTCCTCGCTCGTGCTGTCCGGCGCCCAGGGCGCCATGGCCGTCGGCACCACCGGTTCCCCGTCCGCCGCCGCCCAGGCGGCCGGCAAGGCCTCCCACCGGAGCCTCGACCTCTCGGTGAACGGCGTGCCCGGCACCTTCATCGCCGGCGGCGACGCCCGCGACTTCACCTTCAAGATCGACAACTCGACGAAGCACGACTTCCTCTTCCTCCCGCTGCTCAAGTTCAAGAACAAGGCGGGCTCGCTCAAGGCGAAGGACCTCAAGGTCCAGTACCAGCTGCCCGGCGGCCAGTGGCAGACCGGTTCGGTCGCCGCCGACGGCGGTGAGGACAAGGACAAGTCCGTCCTCACCCTGCTCGGTGCCCTCGGCCAGGACGGCAACCCCACCGACGACGACCTGCTCGTCGTGAACCGCGGCAAGAGCTTCTCGATCAAGGTCCGGGTCTCCTTCACCTCGGAGGCGCCGCTCGGCCGGGCCGGCGTCGTCCCGGTGGTGTTCTCCGCCGAGCTCGACGACGAGACCCACGCGCCGGTCGACGGGGGCCACCTCAGCTGTGACGGCGTCCGCGGCGCGGGCTTCGTGATCAAGGCGGGCGGCGGCGGCAAGCCGAGCCCGACCATCAGCCCGAGCCACACCGGCAAGCCCAGCCCGACCGCGAGCACCTCGCCGACGGCCTCCCACTCGCCGACCGCCTCCACCTCGCCGACGGCCTCCCACTCGGCGACCGCGAGCACGTCGCCGACCGCCTCCACCTCCGCCACGGCCACCCCCTCCGCCACGGCCACCCCCTCCACCTCGGCCACCCCGAGCGCCGAGCCGACCACGCCGTCGCCGTCGGTCCCGCCGACCACCCCGACCACCCCGACCACGGGCGAGCCGTCCGGCTCCGCCTCCGCGTCGACCTCCGCCCCGGCCCCGGCCGACGGCAACGGCGACACCGCCGGCCCGATCGACTTCCCGGTGGCCGTCCCGACCCTCACTCCGCCGCCGCTCACCCCGGCCGCCGTCACCAAGGCCAAGGCCGCCGCCGACAACGGGGACAAGGCCCTGGCCCAGACCGGTGGCGGTGACGACACCACCGCCATCGCCGTGGCCGGCGGCGCCGTGCTGCTCGCCGGTGTCGGCACCCTCGTGGTGCTGCGCCGCCGCAAGTCGGCCCAGCAGGGCTGACCGCGGCCGCAAGGCACGCTCCAGCCGTTACACCGAGGCGGTACCCGTCTGACAACCGCCCGAGCCGCCCGGCCGTCCGTTCGACGGACCTCCGGGCGGCGCGGGCGGGACACCTCCGTCACATAGGATGTCCGGCCGGAGGGGGGCGGAACCGGCGGGGAGAGGGACAGGTGCGGGGATCACGCACGGCACGGACGGCCACCGACTACGAGTCGGCGACCGGGCGGATCGCGGGGCTGCCGCTGCGCAGACACCACGTTCTGCTGGTGGCCTGGACGGTGCTCTGGTTCTTCCTGGTCGAGCCCAGCGGCGGCTTCTCCTGGCACTACCTGCGCCAGGGTGAGCAGCTGCTCTTCAGCGACCACCCGGACGGCGGGCTGGCGCTCTACGCCCACCACCCGGAGCTGCAGATCGGCCCGGTCAGCCTGGCCGTGGCCCGGCTCACGGCCCCGTTCTCGGCCCACACCGGCCAGCTGATCGCCGAGGCGGCGATGTCCGGGCTCGGCCTGGTGATGCTGGTCCTGATCGGTCGTACCGCCGCCCTGTACTACCTGGGCACCGGCACCAACCACCGCCGGCTCCAGCAGCGTCTGCTGATCGCCGGACTGGCGTTCATCCCGATGTGGGTCGAGGTCTCGGTCCGCTTCGCGCACCTGGACGACGTCCTGGCGCTGTTCTTCACCACCCTCGCCGCGCACGCCCTGGCCCGCGGCAAACCCACCATGGTCGGTGTCTACCTGGCGCTGGCGGTGGACTCCAAGCCCTGGGCGATCGCCTTCGCCCCGCTGATCCTGGCGCTGCCCAGGCCCGCCTGGCTACGCAGCGCGATCTGGTTCGTCGGACTGGTGGCGATCGCCTGGCTGCCGTTCTACCTGGGCAATCTGGACACCCTGGCCGCCGCCAAGTTCACCATCCCCAACCAGCCGGCCTCCGCACTGCGCTGGTTCGGGGTGACCGACCCGGCCACCCCCTGGTGGGACCGTCCGACCCAGTTCGCCCTCGGACTCGGCCTCGGCACCATCGCGGTCTGGCGCGGCCGCTGGCCGGCCGTGGTGCTGCTCGGCGCGGACGCCCGGATCCTGCTCGATCCGAGCGTCTACACCTACTACACGGCCTCGATCCTGCTCGGCACCCTGCTCTGGGACGCGGTCGGGCAGAAGCGGCTCGTCCCGTGGTGGAGCTGGATAGCGCTGGCCGCGCTGTACGGCGGGACGCTGTTCATCCCGTCCGACGCGGCCCGCGGCTTCGTCCGGCTGGCCTTCGTGGTGGTCTCCGCCGCGTACGTGCTGTTCTGGCCCACCCAGCAGACGCGCCGCCCGCGGTCCCCGGCGGACGGCGAGGGGCGGCGCCGTTCCTCCCGGCGGCGCGAGCGCGTCCTGACCGGCACCGGAGCCTGACCGGCACCGGAGCCTGACCGGCACCGGCACCGGCCCCGGAGCCCGAGCCTGACCGGGGCCCTCTCTCCCGAGGACGGCTTGACCCTCACGCGGCGTGAGAGCGGAGGCTGGTGGTCAGCACGAAGGGAGAACCCGGATGAGCAGCGAGGGCTACTCGGTCGGAGCCGTGGCCAAGATCGCCAAGGTGACCGTCCGCACCCTGCACCACTACGACGAGATCGGCCTGTTGTCCCCCGCGGGCCGCACCCGGACCGGCTACCGCCGCTACCAGGACGCCGACCTCGACCGGTTGCAGCAGATCCTCTTCTACCGCGAACTCGGGTTCCCCCTGGAAGGGATCGCGGCGATCCTGGACGACGACTCGGTCAGTCCGAGCGAGCACCTCCGTCGGCAGCACCGACTGCTGACCGACCGGATCAGGCACCTCCAGGACCTCGCCACAGCCGTCGAACACGCCATGGAGGCACGAAGAATGGGCATTCAGCTGAGCCCGGAGGAGAAGTTCGAGATCTTCGGCGAGGGCTACCAGGAGGAGTGGGAGCAGGAGGCCGAACAGCGCTGGGGCGACACCGCGGCCTGGGCCGAGTCGCAGCGCCGCACCGGCGGCTACGACAAGGCCGACTGGCAGCGGATCCAGGCGGAGATGGCCGACCTCAACACCCGCCTGGTCGAGGCGCTCACCGCCGGCGAACCCGCCGACGGCGCCGCCGCCACGGAACTCGCCGAGGCGCACCGGCAGCACATCTGCCAGAACTTCTACGACTGCACGTTCACCATCCACCGCGGCCTGGCCGGGCTGTACGTCTCGGACCCGAGGTGGACCACCACCTACGAGAACCTCGCCCCGGGCCTGGCGCAGTGGCTGCACGACGCCATCCTCGCCAACGCGGACCGGCACGAGAAGGCATAGTCGCCGCCGGATGCCGGATGCCGGATGCCGGGCCACGTGGCCGCGGGCTACGCGACCCCGCGCCCGAAGGAGCGCCGGTAGGCGGTCGGGGAGGTGCGCATCACCCGGCCGAAGTGGTGGCGGAAGGTCGCGGCGCTCTCGAAGCCGACCGCCGCCGCGATCTCCTCCACCGTCCCCTCCGGTGACTCCAGCAACGGCAGGCTGGCCGCGATGCGCTGGGTGACGACCCAGCGCATCGGGCTGGTGCCGTTGCGGGCCGTGAAGTGCCGCAGGTACGAGCGGTCCGACATCCGGGCGGCGCGGGCCAGCAGCGAGATGGTCAGCGGGGACGCCAGGTGGCCCATCGCCCACTGCATGCTGCGGGCGACCCCGTCGTCCTCCTCCTCGACCGGGCGGACGGCGGCCTCGATGAACTGGGCCTGCCCGCCGTCCCGGTGCGGCGCCACCACGAACCGGCGGGCCACGCTGTTGGCCACCTTGGCGCCGTGGTCGCGGCGGACCAGGTGCAGGCAGAGGTCGATCCCGGCGGCGCTGCCCGCGCTGGTGAGCACGTTCCCGTTGTCGACGTACAGCACGTCCGGGTTGACCCGCACGTCCGGGTGGCGCTGCTGGAGCAGGTCGGCGTACCGCCAGTGGGTGGTCGCCTCCCGCCCGTCGAGCAGTCCGGCGGCGGCCAGCGCGAAGGCGCCCGAGCAGATCGAGACGATCCGGGCGCCGCGCTCGTGCGCCGTCCGCAGCGCGGCGACCAGCCCGGGGGAGACCGCGCCGCCGAACGCGTTCGGCACCCCGGGGACCACCACCGTGTCGGCCGAGGCCAGTTCGTCCAGCCCGTGCCGGGCGGTCAGCGCGAACCCGCCCACCGCGTCCAGCGCCGTCCCGGGCCGGTCGGCGCACACCTTCAGCCCGTACCAGGGCGCTGCCAGCAGGCCGCCCAGTTCGGGCCGGGCCAGTCCGAACACCTCCACCACCACGCCGAGTTCGAACGGCGCCATGCCCGCGAAGGCGTACACCGCGACGTGGTGCACCGGTTCCGGGCGGGGGCCGATGACGACGGGCACCGGGCCCGGCCCGGTGCCGACCGGGCCCTCGACGTGCTGCTCGGTCATGCGGACCCCCTGCTGCCGGGTGGCGGGATGGCGGTGAGTGTAGCCGTTCCGGCCGGCCGGGAATCTTCCTCGGATCCACCTGCAACCTCCACCCCGGCCACACGTCCATTGGTACGGGGCGGAGAGAGTCGGGCCGAGGGCGGCTGTCAGGATCTCCCCGGTCACGATCTTGATCAGGAGTCCTGACGGTCCGGCGAGAGCCGCCACCGTCCCGGGGGAAAGCGGAAACGCGCATGTCCATGGCCATCGGGCCGATCGCCGGGCCGACGAGGGGGCGCGGTTTCTCCGTTCGCGGAGTGGTCGCCGTGCTGTTCGGCGCGCAGGAGGCCGGCGAGGTGCCCGCCGGCCCGGGCGACGAGCAGGCGGCGCAGCGCCGCTCCGGCTTCCGGCTGCTGCGCGGCGGGCGCAAGCCCACGGAGGACCGGCCCACCCTGACCGACCTGTACCACGTCCACCGGCTGGGCCTGGTGCGGATGGCCGTCCTCCTGGTCGACCACCAGGACCTGGCCGAGGACGTCGTCCAGGAGGCCTTCACCCAGCTCTACCAGCGGTACGGCGAGCACCTGGACGACCTCGACAACGCGCTCGGCTACCTGCGCACCGCGGTGGTCAACGGCGCCCGGTCGGTGCTGCGCCGCCGGAAGACCGCCCGCGAGTACGTCCCGCCGCACGAGCCCGACGCCGCCTCCGCGGAGGACCACGCGGTGCTCAACGACGAGCACCGGCGGGTGCTCGCGGCCATGCAGGAGCTGACCGCCCGCCAGCGCGAGGTGCTGGTGCTGCGTTACTGGTCCGACCTGTCGGAGGCGCGGATCGCCGAGACCCTGGGGCTGTCCCGGGGCGCCGTGAAGTCCACCGCCAGCCGGGCCCTGGACGCCTTGGAAAAGCATCTGGAGAAGGTTCGATGACCGACAAGCTCCCCGGCCGCGAGAGCGGAGGCCGAGACGGTGACGGGCCGGCCGAGACGGCGACCGAACGGCTGCTGCGCGAGGCGATGAACGCCCGCGCCTCGCTGATCACCGCGCACGACCTGCGCCCGGCGCAACCGCCGCGCGGCCGGGTGTGGCGATTGCGCCCGGTCTACCTGACCGCCGTGCCGGTCTTCGCGCTGGCCGCCTCCCTGGCGATCGGCCTGCTCACCTTCCACGGCGACCCGCTGGCCAGGAAGGACGTCCCCCCACCGGCCGCCACCATGACGACCTCGCCGAGCCCGACCCCCGAGCCGACCGCCGCCCCGACCCCCACGGCCACCTCGCCGGACACCGGCAGCCCCGCCGCCGACCCGGAGACCGGGGCCCCCCTCTCCGACCCGACGTCGGCCGGCACCCGGACGACGGCGCCGCCCACCGCCCCCGCCACCACCCCGGCCAGCACCGCGCCGGCCGGGACGACCTACCCCTTCCGGGGCGTCAAGTTCAAGATCCCGCCAGGTTGGCGGGCCGTCAATCCGGATCCTTCCGCCAACACCCTCTGCATCCTGAGCCCGAGCGCTCCGCAGGACGCGACGGCCGGGGACTGCCTGCCGCACGGCGTGCTTCTGACGGTCACGGACCAGGAGTCGCAGCTCTGGCCGAGGCTGCCCGACCTGGATTCCGAGAGCGGCTGGTCCACGCAGCCCTGGTGCCCGGCGTGGTCCTACTCCCCCACGCTCACCAGGAACGGACAGATCGACAGTGTCGGCCCGACCAGGAGCACACCCACCGTGGCAGGCCGTGCCGCACGCAAGTCGCAGTGGCAGATCAACTGCGGCGGCGACGCCTTCACGGCCCAGATGTGGGCCCTGCCGAAGGACTTCGTGTCCGTCTCGGCGATCGGCCTCAAGGCCGACTACCAGCCCGGACTGATGACGATCGTCAACACCCTCGACCTGAGCGGCCGCCAGGCGCCGCCGGTGAAGTACCACGAGAACGACATCGATATCACCGTGGGCGGCTTCACGGGCGTTCAGGAGCTGAAGGCGGGAAGTCCGGCCGTCACCTTCTCGGTGACCTACAAGAACAACAGTCCGACGAATTTCGCCCAGGTGGAGCCCTTGGTCTACACCGAGTGGCCCGTGGACACGCCGGTGGATGTGGTGTCGCTGAACGCGGGCAAGCTCGAGCGTCTCGACGGTGCCACCTGGAAGGAAAAGCCGCTCACGCGAGGAAGCGCGATGGACTACGCGACGGCGGATCCCGAGTCGCTCTTCCCCCTGGCTCCAGGGCAGAGCCGAACGGTCAAGTACCGGATGACGATCGATGCCGGACACGGCCTCGGGCCACTGTGGGTGATGACGCGGGCCGTCCTTCCCTACACGGGAGGAACCCTCACGGGTCTCGGCAACGAGGTTGTCTCGCTCAAGATCACCAAGTGACACGGGGGCCCGGCCTCCCCGCCACGGGGAGGCCGGGCCCCCGGAGGGTGGCTCAGGCCAGCGAGGCCATCCAGGCCTCGACCTCGTCGGCGCGGCGCGGCAGGCCGGCCGAGAGGTTCTCGTTGCCGTCGGCGGTGACCAGGATGTCGTCCTCGATCCGGACGCCGATGCCGCGGTACTCCTGCGGCACGGTCAGGTCGTCCTGCTGGAAGTACAGGCCGGGCTCGACGGTGAGGACCATGCCGGGCACCAGCAGCGCGTCGGCGTGCTCCTCGCGGCGCGAGTGGGCGCAGTCGTGGACGTCGAGGCCGAGCATGTGGCCGGTGCCGTGCAGGGTCCAGCGGCGCTGGAGGCCCAGCTCCAGGACCTTCTCGACGTCGTAGGCCGAGGCGTCCAGCAGGCCCCAGGCGAGCAGGCGCTCGGCGAGCACGCGCTGCGAGGCGTCGTGGAAGTCGCGGAAGCGGGCGCCGGGCTTCACCGCGGCGATGCCGGCCTCCTGGGCGTCGTACACGGCGTCGTAGATCTTGCGCTGGAGGTCGTTGAAGCGGCCGTCGATCGGCAGGGTGCGGGTGACGTCGGCGGTGTAGAGGGTGTGGGTCTCGACGCCGGCGTCCAGCAGCAGCAGCTCGCCGGGGCGGACGTCGCCGTCGTTGCGGACCCAGTGCAGCGTGGTGGCGTGCGGGCCGGCGGCGGCGATGGTGCCGTAGCCGACGTCGTTGCCCTCGACCCGGGCGCGGCGCCAGAAGGTGCCCTCGATCCAGCGCTCGGAGGTGGCGACGGCCTGGCCGAGCTCGCGGACCACGTCGGTGAAGCCGTTGACGGTGGCGTCGCAGGCGGCGCGCAGCTCGCCGACCTCCCACTCGTCCTTGACCAGCCGCAGGCCGCTCAGGAACTCCTTGAACTCGGCGTCCCGGTCGGCGTCCAGCACGTCGGCCAGGGTGTCCTCCAGGCCGGCGTCGTAGCCGCGGACGATCCGGGTGGGCACCGCGGAGTCCTTGGTGCGCCCGGCCAGTTCCTCGGCGGCCTTGCGCACGTCGCGCGCCGGCAGGCCGAGCAGCTGCTCCTGCTCGCCCAGGCTGTTCCGGCGGCCTACCCACAGCTCGCCGTAGCCGTCCAGCCAGAACTCGCCGTTCTCGCGGTCGGAGCGGGGCAGCAGGTAGAGGGCGAACTCGTGGCCGGCGTCGCCGGTGGGCTCGGCGACGAGCACGGCGTCCTCGGTCTGGTCGCCGGTGAGGTGCACGTACTCGCTGGCGGCGCGGAAGCTGTAGTCGGTGTCGTTGGAGCGCACCCGCAGGTTGCCGGCCGGGACGACCAGCCGCTCGCCGGGGTAGGCGGCGGAGAGCCGGGCGCGGCGCTCGGCCGCGTACGGGGCCTGGGCGACCGGGACGAGGCCGTGCAGCTCGGTGTCGGCCCAGCCGGTCTTCATCGAGGCGGCCAGCTCGTCGGAGACCTCGCCGTACAGGCCGTTCTTGCGGCCCTTGAACTGCTGCGGCTCGTCGCCGCCGTCGGCTTCGGGGTTCTCGGCCACTGCGGGCGTGCGGTCCTCGGTCACGTGTAACGCCTCCTTGGGGTGGTACCGCCGCCCCTCGGGGGAGTGTCGGATCGCGACACGCGCGGGCGGCCGTGCGTCCATGGTACGGACGCCCGGCCGCTCGCCCGTTCGGGGTCGGGACGACTGTTCGGGGCGGCTATTCGAAGCGGGCCGCGAGCAGCAGCAGGTCGTCGGTGGCCGGTCCGGGTCCGGGGTCGGGGCAGACGGCCAGCAGGTGGGCGCAGAGCCGGTCCGGGTCGATCCGCACGTCGCGCGGGGCGTCGGCGGCGGCCCGGCGCAGGTTGGCCTGGCCGGCGTGCAGGGTCGGGCCGCAGCGGCGGGCCAGCCCCTCGGTGTAGAGCAGCAGGGTGTCGCCGCGGTCGGCGGTGAGCTCGACGCCGGGGGCCTCCCAGCAGGCCAGCATGCCGAGCGGGGCGGAGAGCGAGGTCTCCACGAACTCGGCGCCGTGCCGGCCGACCAGGACGGGCGGGCAGTGGCCGGCGCCGGCCAGGGTGATCCGGCGCTCCTCGGGTTCCACCCAGGCGTAGACGGCGGTGGCGGTGCGGGCCGGCTCGGTGGTCTTGAGCAGGAGTTCCAGGTCGCCGAGGACGGAGACCGGGTCCTCGCCCTCCAGGACGGCGTAGGCGCGCAGCGCGGCCCGGATCCTGCCCATCGCGGCGGCCGCGCCGGGGGCGGAGCCGGGGCCCGCGCCGGGGCCGTCGCCGGAGACGGAGCCGACGGTGAGGCCGACGGTGCCGTCCGGCAGCGGGATGGCGTCGTACCAGTCGCTGCCGCAGGAGCGGTCCAGGCCGGCCGGGAGGATCCGGGCGGCCAGCCGCAGGCCGGCGGGCTGGGGGAGCCGGTCGGGCAGCAGGCCGCGGCGCAGCGCCTCGGTGGTGCGCCGGACCTTGTCCGCCTCCAGCTGTTTGGCGAGCAGCGGGGCGGCGATCGCGGCGTAGCGGTGGGCGAGCTCGCGCTGGCGCTCGGTGGGTTCGGCGGGCTCGTCGTAGAACCAGAGGGCGGCGGCGAGCGGGCCGTCCTCCTCGGTGGCGAGCGGCAGGCCGTAGCAGCCGCCGAGGCCGAGCTGGGTGGCGAGTTCGCGCAGCCGGGCGCCGGTGGCCGGGTCCTCGGCGAGGTCGGGGGAGTGCAGCCGTTCGGGCCGGTCCTGTTCGCGCAGCAGTCTGGCGAGCAGGCTCTGCTCGGGCGGGACGGTCTCCAGCGCGCCGAGGCTGGCGCGGTCGAGGCCGAGGCCGACGGGCTGGCCGGGCCTGCCGCCGGGCATCCGGGTGACCAGGACGCCGCGTCGGGCGCCGAGCAGGGCGGCGCCGGAGGCGAGGACGGTGTCCAGGGTGGCGGCGAGGCCGCGGGCGCGGGCGAGCTGTTCGGTGTGCCGGTGCAGGCTGGCGAAATCGGACAGTCGTCCGGCCAAACGGTCCTGCACTCCGGCGGCCGGTGCCGTGCGGACGTCCGCCGCGCCGTCCTGCGCGTCGGCGGGGCCGGGGAAGCCCGGTGGGTCGAGGACGGTCAGCCCGCCGGCGCTGCCGGGCTCGCCCGGCTCGGAGGGTGTCGACGACGACGGGTGGGACTCGGTCATGCCGCCACTCCTGACGTGCTACGTGCCATGCGGAACCCCCAGGTACGGCCGGTGTGGAGCGATGACGGCCAAAGGGCGCGTTTCGCCTCGATTCGCTACTACTCGTCATTGATCGACAGCAATGCCACCACTTCTACACAGGCCATTTGGGGCATGTCCAGATCCAGGACGACGCGGTGGCCTGTTCCACATCCGCGAGACCCGGTCGGGGGGCGCGTACGGCCTGGGCGCGCGCCGGTCCGGTCGGGAGGCATGGAGGGGACCGGGAGCGGGCAGAACGGAGGGGACGGACCCGGCGGCCGTCCGGATCGTATGCCCGCGCCGCCCGGGACCCGGGCTGGCCGGAAGTCTCTCACTCGTACGGTGGAACCAAGCGCGCCCGGGCGGCGTCCATCCGGTCGCATACGGGATTCTCGTTCCAGGGGCTGTTTCAGTGCGCGGCCCTTCTCATGTCGTGCTCCACACCGTGATCCACGTCGTCGCCGCGCCGCCCGCCATGCCGCCCGCCCCCCTTCGCGCCGCCGGGGCCGTGCCACCGCGGGTCCGCGTGACGAGTCCCGGCGGTGCCGACGGGCCGGAGCGAACCGAGCGGTCAGGGAAAGGAACGAGCGCCATGCGTGAGAACCCGAAAGATCCGTGTCCGCCCGCCACTCCCCACCACCCCGTCCAGGACGACGTCGCACGTCAGCGCCCTGCCCGGCTCGCCGCGGCCCTGACGGCCGCCGTCGACCACCGCTGGCCCGTGGTGCCCGGGGCCGTCCTGCGCGGCGGTCAGTGCTCCTGCGGCGACCAGGACTGCGTCGTGCCGGGCGCGCACCCGCACGACCCGTCGCTGTTGGCCGCCACCACGGACGCCCGGATGGTGCGCTGGTGGTGGGAGCGGCAGAGCCCGGACGCTCCGGTGCTGGCCGCCACCGGTTCGGTGGTCTCGGCGGTCAGCCTGCCGGCGGCGGCCGGCGCCCGGGCGCTGGTCTACCTGGGCGCGCTGCGGCTGCCGCTCGGTCCGGTGCTGGCGATGCCGGGCCGGTACGCGCTGCTGGTGGCCCCGTACTCGCTGGACGCGCTCGGCGAGATGCTCTCTCAACTCCCTTGGGTGCCAGGCTCGTTGCGCTATCACGGGGTGGACGGCTTCCTGCCGCTGCCGCCCGGTGGAGCGGCCGGTCGGGTGCGCTGGGTGCTGGCCCCGCGCCCGGACGCCGACGGCGGCGTGTGGCTGCCGCAGGTCGGGCCGCTGCTGGGCGAGTTGGTGGAGGCGACGGTCCGGCTGGACAGCGGTCGCTCGGCGTACTGATCCGCCGGTCCGTTCCCGGGCCGCTCGTCGGGGCCCCGCGGAAAACAAAAGATCCGGCCGCTGGCGACGGGGGATGCACCAGCGGCCGGACTCTTTAGACAGTAACAAGGATCCGCGCCCGCGCCAATTTCCAAGACGCCCTGCCAGCCCGGAAATTGCGGCTTCATGGCGACAATGTGACGCGTATCACCCGGATCCCGGGCGCTTTAGTTCAAGGTGACCTGACGGTTCACCAGGTTCGCGCGGGCACGCCGCTCCTCGGCGGTCAACGGGGTCTCGTCGGTGAGCACCGAGGCCAGCCGCTCGGCGAACTCGGCGGCCGGCTTCTCGCAGTCGGCGGCGGTCATGGCGAGCGGGAGGTCCCAGACCGGGACGGTCAGGCCGTGCGCGCGGAACGAGCCGACCAGGCGGGTGTCCGGGCCGAGCGAGGACTGGTCGGCGGCGCTGAGCCGGGCCAGCGCGTCCAGCAGCCGCTCCTCGGGCACGGTCATCACCCAGCGCAGGTGGTTCTTGTCGGGGGTGCCGCACCAGTAGGCGGCGTCGGCGCTCGCCAGCTTCTCGGTCGGGATGGCCGAGGCGTTGGCGCGCTCCAGGGAGGCGGCGACCTCGCCGGTCGCGGTCTCGGCGTCCTCCAGCCAGAACTCGAAGCCGGTGTGCACGGCGGGCGTGAACGCGGCGGTGACGTCCAGCAGGTCCTGGAGCCGGCGTCCGCCCGCCTCGGTCCGGCGGGACGGCACCGGGTTGCCCGGCTCGGTGGCCAGCGCCAGCTCCAGGGCGTCCGCGAGGTCGCGGCTGAGGTCGCCGGAGGAGGACTGGGTCTGCAGGCCGAGCAGGATGGAGCCGTCCTGGCGGCGCAGGGCCGGCCAGGCCAGCGGCAGCACGGTGGCCAGGGTCACCGACGGGACCTCGCCGGTGGCGCCCTCGGCCACCCCGGCGGCCAGCGTCAGCGGCACCGTGGCGGCGGGCACCAGCTCGCGCAGCGCGACCCAGTCGGCCTCGCCCGACAGGCCCTCGAACGGGCGGTGCACCAGCTCCTGCACCGCGTGCGAGGCCTCCCGGCCGTGACAGGCCTTGTACCGGCGGCCCGAACCGCAGGGGCAGTTCTCGCGGGCCCCCACCACGGGGACCTCGCCCGCGACGGCGGTGGTGGACTGACGCTGCGGCGCCTTCTTGGCGGCCTTCTTGCCCATGGTGCGGCTCTCCCGGGAACGGTGGTCCTTTGCTCCGGGCAGCCTACTGACGTTCCCCCGGCGCGCGGGCACACGCCGGGCGGACGGGTGGGGAGCGCGCGTCGGTTCAGGCGCTGCGGGCGTCACCACCGGTGCGCCGGGCGTGCCGGGCCCGGGCGGGCAGCGCCGCCCAGACCGTCACCTCGCCGGGCGCGTCGCGCACGCCCCAGTCGCTGGCCAGCTGGTCGACGATGTTCAGGCCGCGACCGCCGCGCGAGGTCAGCGAGGGGCCGGCGGGCAGCGGCCGGGTGGTCGCGCCGCCGTCGGTGACCTCCAGGGTGAGCACGCCGTCGGCGTGCAGCTGCCAGCGGACCAGCACGCCGCCGTCCGTTCCGCTCCCGTGCTCCTCGCGCTCCCGGCCGCCCGTGGCGGAATGCGCCCCGGAGGGGACGCCGACCAGCAGTTGGTCCACCACCTCGGCCCGGGCGCCGCGCCCCAGGGCCCGCAGCGGGCCGAGCGGACGGGCGTACCGACAGGCGTTGCTCAGCAGTTCGGAAAGGATCAGTACGGCATCATCAACGACCGGCTCCGGTATCTCCCGGTCGCCGAGATCTCGACGCAGTCGGCGCCGTGCGACCCCGACACTCGCCGGGCCGTGCGGCACTGCCATGGTCGATGAAGCCGGCACTTCACGCGCCACCATCAACGCCACCCCCGGACCTCCTTCAGCGTATGCCGAGGGAGAGATGCCCCTTGGTAATGCGTCGGAAACGACCGCCGGACGATCCCGCGAGGACATTTCAAGTGATTGCGACCGAGGGTGGACCCGAGGTCATTCCGTGCTCACCGTGCGTCGCCCCGGCGCATGAATTCCGGCAATAACGGGCCCGGAAGGTTTGACTGCCGACCAGAACGATCAGGTTGTGTCCGGGCTTTGCGGGTGGATTCGCGGGCGGCCCGCCGTCCGACGCCGGATCACCGGCCGATCTGCGCCAGGACCTCGGCGGGCCGGTTGGTGATGATCGCGGACACCCCGAGCTCCAGGCACAGTTCCACGTCGGCCGGTTCGTCCACGGTCCACACGTGCACCTCGTGCCCCAGCTCGCGCAGCCGCGTCACCAGCTGAGGGCGGGCCCGCACCAGGTCGATGCCCGGTCCGGCGATCCGAGCCCCGCCCGGCAGCGGGGAGCCCGGGCGCAGCCGGCCGAGCAGCGGCAGGGTCCGTTCGAACAGGAACACCCGCCGGTACTCCGGCGCCGAGGCCGCCACCCGGTTCAGCCCCACCGAGGAGAAGCTCATGATCCGGGCCGAGGGGCGCTCGCCCTCCCGGCTCGCGCCGATCTTGAAGCGTTCGAGCGTCCGCAGCAGTTCGGCCTCCACCCGGCCGCGGTAGCGCACCGGGTGCTTGGTCTCGATCGCCAGGTCCACCGGGCGGCCGCAGTCCACCACCAGCTCCAGCAGCCGCTCCAGCCGCAGCACGCCGCGCAGCTCGGGGTCGGTGCTGGGGCGGCCGGTCTTCCAGCCGCCGAAGTCGTACGCCTCCAGCTCGGCCAGCGTCATCGCCGAGACGGTGCCCTGGCCGTTGGAGACCCGGCCGATCCGGCGGTCGTGCACGCAGACCAGCTCGCCGTCGGCGGTCAGCCGGACGTCGCACTCGACCGCGTCCGCGCCCTCGTCGAGCGCGCGCCGGTACGCCGCCAGGGTGTGCTCGGGCAGGGCGTGCGAGGAACCGCGGTGGGCGATCACCTGGACGGGCGGCGTGGTGCGCGCCGCCGTCGAGGACGGGTCTGTGCTGGTCACGGGCCCCACGATAGGCGGCGGAAGTGACGCGCAGGCGAAGACGGCCCCAATCCGCGGGGCCGTCTTCGGTGTCGGTCGGTCAGCTCAGCGCCGCCCTGCGGGTCAGCGGGGTGAGCCCCCAGGTGACCAGTGCGGGCACCAGGAAGGCGAACAGCGAGGCGGACGTCCACTCCTGCGGGGTGAAGTGCAGGGCGTCCTGCGCGGAGGTCCAGAAGTCCGTCCACCAGCCGGCCACCGCGGTCGGCGCGATGAACTGGTAGACCGCGAAGCCCAGCACCCACGGCAGCAGCATCAGGCGGCGCGAGGGCGCGTCGGCGGAGAGGTTCCAGCCGTACCGGCCGGCGCCGAAGAAGTAGTCCACCGCCAGCACCGCCAGCAGCGGCACGAAGACCGAGCCGATCAGACCGAGGAAGTTGGTGTAGGTGTCGGTGAACTTGTCGATCTGCAGTGCCAGCACGGTGATCAGCAGGCCGATCCCGCCGGTCAGCACCCGGCGGTCCACCTTCGGCAGCAGGTTCTGCACCGACATCGCGGTCGAGTACACGTTGGCGAAGGACTGGTCCGTCTCGCGCAGCACCAGCACCAGCAGGAACAGCCAGCCGGCCCAGACGCCGAGGAAGGAGTCGAAGATCTTGTTCGGGTCGCCGTCGGACTGCAGCAGGGCCATCAGGCCGAGCACGTAGCACCAGACCTGGGCGATCGTGTAGCCGGAGAAGCTGCCCCAGAACGCCGAGCGTGCGGTGCGCGAGTGCCGGGTGTAGTCGGCGGCCAGCGGGACGAAGGAGATCGACACCGCGATCATCGCGTCGGTGGCGCCCAGGAAGCCGTGCCAGTTGCCGGCGCCCGGGTCGGGCACCCCCTGGCGGCCCAGCTGGACGGTGAAGTACACCATCGCGACGGCGACCGCACCGGCCACGAAGCGGCGCAGCACCGCGATCGAGCCCAGCGGCCAGATGGTCAGCGCGGTGGTCAGCGCGCCCGCCAGGAGCACGAACAGCCAGCGGTAGCCGTCGGTGTGGGCGACGGTCTGCGCGCCCGCCGCGATCGTCAGCAGCTCGAACACGCCCCAGCCGACGCACTGGACGATGTTCAGCACCGTCGGGACGTACGACAGCCGGGTGCCGAACAGCCCGCGCAGGTTCGCCATCGCGGGCGCGCCGGTACGGGCCCCGATCAGCGCGGCCACGCCGAGCATCGCGGTGCCGACCACGGTGCCGGCCACGATCGCGGTCACCGCGGCGGCCAGCGACAGCTCGCCGCCCTTGGCGCCGAGCACGGTCGCGGCGGTGGAGAAGCCGATCAGGCTGACGCCCAGGTTCATCCAGAGCGCGAAGTGGTCCCGGAAGCGCAGCGTGCGCGGCGGCTCCGTGTCCAGCACGAGCGGCGCCTCGGCACGCTCCGGGCGCTCCAGGACGGCGGTCGCCGTGCCGGTGGGGCCCGCGTGACCGCTGTCACCGCCGTGAGCGGTCGGGGACGGTTCGGGGAAACCCTTGGACGCGGGCGCGTCCGAAGAAGAGGATGGCGAAGCAGGCGACATGGCCGATACTCCCTACGCCGGCATTACCCGGACAGGTTCCGGCGGTCTGCGCCCCCTCGACGGTCCGCCCACGATCCCGTGGCGTACGGTCGACCAGCGCACTCTCAGCCTGGATGGTCCAAGCTCCCGCGTGTCAGTTGTGAGCGACAGGCTAACCGGCCCGGGGGTGAACGCCAAGGCCACGGGGTGTGCGGCCCGCATCGCGGGACGCCCGGCGGAGGTGGGGAGCCTCCGGTCGTCGGCCTGGTCTTCGGTTCGGCCGTCGACTTGCTCGTCGCTCGGTCGTCGGTCGGTCGTCGGTCGGTCGTCGGCGCAGGACAGCCTGGTCGGCGGCCCGGCTGTCGGCGGCGGCTAAGGATTCTTATGAGTTATTCAGAGGGGTCCTTACGGCAAACGAATCGGCAGTACGAAAAACTATGGTCCTTGGTTCTGTCAGCTATGGAGGTCGTTCGTGAGCACCGAGCGCGAGGTTGGGCCCACCGGGCCGCAGGGGGAGCAGCCCTCGGGCGGCCAGGCGGCGGCTGTTCCCGCTTCCGACGGCCACGCCTCGGGCGGGCACCAGCCGACACTGGCCTTCGGCCGGGTCCCCGAGCCCGGGGCCGCTCCGGCCGCCGAGGCCGCACCGGCTGAGGCGGCGCCGACGGAGGGCGTTGCGGCCGAGGGCGGTCCGGCCGAGGGCGGGTACCAGCCCACCGTGGCCTTCACCAAGGTCCCCGCGCCGGAGGCGCCCCCGCAGGCCCCGGCCGCGCAGGTCGTCGACGCACCGGCCGCCCCGGTCGACGCCGCCACCGGCTACATCGACGCGCCGCCGCCGGTCCTGCCGCCCGCCCCGCCGGTCCCGGCCGCGCCGGCGGCACCCGTCGCACCCGTCGCCGAGAGCCCGGCCCTGCCGCCGGGTGCCAACCCGTACGCCACCCCGGCCCACGGCGTCCCCGCCGCCGGCCCGCACGACCCGTACGGCACCCCGGCCGCCCCCGGCGCGCCCGCCGCGCACCCCGCGCCCGGCCACCACCCGTTCGGCGCCGGCCAGCCGCTCGGCGGCTGGGGTGCCTCCCACGACGCCGGCGGCGGCGCGGGCTACCCGGGTGGCCCGGCCGGACCGCTCGGCTACCCGGCCGACTACCCCGGCGGCCCCGGCGGCCCGCGCAAGAAGCGCGGCGGCCTGGTCGCCCTGATCGCCGCCGTCGCGCTGGTCGCCGGCGTGGCCGGCGGTGCGCTCGGCGTGACCGTCGCGGACCGCAACGACAGCACCAACAGCGCCGACGACCACCGCAGCACCACCGTCCAGGCCAGCAACACCCAGAAGAACGAGCCCGCCCCCGGCTCGATCGCCGGCATCGCGCAGAAGGCGCTGCCCAGCGTCGTCACCATCAAGGCGCAGGGCAACGGCGAGTCCGGCACCGGCACCGGCTTCGTCTTCGACACCGAGGGCCACATCCTCACCAACAACCACGTGGTCGCGCCGACCCTCAACGGCGGCAAACTGACGGTCAAGTTCGCCGACGGCACGTCCTACAACGCGTCCGTGCTGGGCCACGCCGAGGGCTACGACGTCGCCGTGGTCAAGATCGACAACCCGCCGAAGAGCAAGCTGGCCCCGCTTCCGCTGGCCGACTCCGACAAGGTCAACGTCGGTGACGCCACCGTCGCGATCGGTGCGCCGTACGGCCTGGAGTCCACCGTCACCAGCGGCATCGTCAGCGCCAAGGACCGCCCGGTCGCCTCCGGCGACGAGACCGGCGGCCAGTCCTCCTACATGAACGCCCTGCAGACCGACGCCTCGATCAACCCCGGCAACTCCGGCGGCCCGCTGCTCGACTCCAGCGGCTCGGTGATCGGCATCAACTCGGCGATCCAGTCCAACGCCTCCGCCAACGGCCGGGCCGGCAGCATCGGCCTCGGCTTCGCCATCCCGATCAACCAGGCCAAGTGGGTCGCCGACACCCTGATCAAGACCGGCAAGCCGGTCTACGCCAAGCTCGACGTGCTGCGCAACGACGACTACAAGGGCGACGGCGCGCAGATCCAGACCCGCGACATCCAGGGCCAGCCGGCCGTCACCCCCGGCGGCGCCGCAGACAAGGCCGGTCTCAAGCCGGGCGACGTCATCACCAAGCTCGGCGGAGTGCCGATCGACAACGGCCCCGCCCTGGTCAGCCGGATCTGGACGCACAAGCCCGGCGAGACCGTCGACGTCGAGTACACCCGCAACGGCCAGCAGTTCAACACCAAGGTCACCCTCGGCCAGCGGGACGGCGACAGCTGACCCCCACCCGCACGAAACGGTGTGCACCGAACCCCGCCGGACCCGTTAGGCTGACCTCCGCCTGGAGAGCTGCCCGAGCGGCCTAAGGGAACAGTCTTGAAAACTGTCGTGCGGTGACCCCGTACCGTGGGTTCGAATCCCACGCTCTCCGCTGGTTGGAGAACCACCTGCTCAGGGCGGGTGCCGAGATCACTCGGCACCCGCCTTCCGCGTTTTCGGCGGGCGGGGGTTGACCCTGACACGGTGGCAGGGGGTGGAGTGGGGGCACCATGTTGAACATCGGAGACTTCGCCAGCCACGGCCGGGTGTCGGTGCGGATGCTGCGCCACTACGACGCGATCGGGCTGCTGCGGCCCGCCAGGGTGGACCCGGTCAGCGGGTACCGGTCCTACGAGGCGTCCCAACTCGCCCGGCTCAACCGGGTGATCGCGCTCAAGGAGCTCGGCTTCACGCTGCAGCAGGTGCGGGCCGTCCTGGACGAGCAGGTGGACGCGGCCGAACTGCGCGGGATGCTGCGGCTGCGCCGGGCCCAACTCGCCGAGGCGATCGCCGCGGACGAGCAGCGGCTGACCCGGGTGGAGGCGAGGCTCCGGACGATCGAGAGCGAGGGGACCATGTCCGCACACGACGTCGTACTGAAGCGGGTGCCGTCCGTCCGGGTGGCCGAACTGACCGCGGTGGCCGCGAGTTACCAGCCGGAGGACATCGGGCCGGTGATCGGCCCGCTGTTCGCGGAGCTGTGCCGGCGGCTGGCCGAGGCCGGGATCGCCGAGGCGGGCCCGTCCGTCGCCCGGTACGAGGACGTGCCGGAGGGCGAGGGCACGGTGCTGATCCGGGTGGCCGTCCCGGTCGGGCCGGCGGTGGAGCCGGGCCGGTACGGCTTCGCGGTGCTCGACCTGCCGCCGATCGAGGAGGCGGTGACGGTCGTGCACCGCGGCTCGATGGACGAGGCGATGGGGAGCTTCCAGGAGCTGGCCCGCTTCATCGACGCGAACGGCTACCGCTCGGCCGGCTACGCCCGGGAGCTCTACCTGGAGTGCCCGGACGACCCGGCGCGGTGGGTCACGGAGTTCCAGGAGCCGGTGGTCCGCCGGTAGGCCCGGTCCGGCCGGGGCCCACGCCCGCAGATCCGCCGGGGGCCCACTTGCCCGGCCTCCGGCGGGCGGGCAGAGTGCGGTGGAGGCGGCTGGCGGCGAGTGGAGGCGGCGATGGGTGACCTGACGGACCGACTGGCGCAGGGCCTTCCGGCCGGGGCGGTGGTGGTGGATCCGGACGTGACCGCCGCCTACCGCCACGACATGGCCGGCTTCTGCGCCGCCGGTGCGCCCGCCGTGGTGGTGTTCCCGGAGACGGTCGAGCAGGTGCAGCACGTGCTGCGCACCGCCACCGCGCTGCGGGTGCCGGTGGTGCCGCAGGGGGCGCGGACCGGGCTGTCGGGGGCGGCGAACGCCGTGGACGGCTGCATCGTGCTGTCGATGGTGAAGTTGAACCGGATCCTGGAGCTCGACCCGGTGAACCGGATCGCGGTGGTCGAGCCCGGCGTGGTGAACGCCGAACTTTCGCGAGCAGCCGGTGAGTTGGGCCTGTCGTACCCGCCGGACCCGTCCAGCTGGGAGTCCTGCACGATCGGCGGCAACATCGGCACCGGCGCGGGCGGGCTCTGCTGCGTGAAGTACGGCGTCACCAGCGAGTACGTGCTCGGCCTGGACGTGGTGCTGGCGGACGGGCGGCTGCTGTCCACCGGGCGCCGGACGGCCAAGGGCGTGGCCGGGTACGACCTGACCCGGCTGCTGGTCGGCTCGGAGGGCACGCTGGGCGTGGTGGTCCGGGCGGTGCTCGCGCTGCGGCCCGCGCCGGCGCCGCAGCTGGCGCTGGCGGCGGAGTTCCCGAGCGCGGACGCGGCGGGCGCGGCCGTCTGCGAGGTGATGGCGTGCGGCCTGACCCCGTCGCTGATGGAGCTGATGGACGCGGTCAGCGTGCGGGCGGTCAACGACCTGGGGCGGATGGGGCTGCCGGAGACGACCCGGGCGCTGCTGCTGGTGGCCTTCGACGGGCCGGACCGGGAGGCCGGGCTGGCGCGGGTGGCGGAGCTCTGCCGGGCGGCCGGGGCGACCGAGGTGGTGCCGGCCGAGGACGAGGCGGAGTCGCAGCTGCTGCTGGAGGCCCGGCGACTGGCACTGCCCGCGCTGGACCGGTTGGGCACCACGATGATCGACGACGTGGCGGTGCCGCGCTCCCGGCTGGCCGAGATGCTGAACGGCGTGGCGCTGATCGCCGAGCGGCACGCGCTGACCATCGGGGTGGTCAGCCACGCCGGGGACGGCAACACCCACCCGATCGTGATCTTCGACGGCTCGGACGAGGAGCAGGCGGCGCGGGCGCAGCGCTCCTTCGACGAGATCATGGCGCTGGGGCTGGAGCTGGGCGGCACGATCACCGGGGAGCACGGGGTGGGGCTGCTCAAGCGGGACTGGCTGGCGCGCGAGCTGGGGCCGGTCGCGCTGGACCTCCAGCGACAGCTGAAGGCGGTCTTCGATCCGCTGGGAATCATGAACCCGGGCAAGATGGTGTGATGTTATTTCTCCCATATTCCAGTACGACTTTCCGATGGTCTGGGAATGGCTGGAAAAGTCGACATGGGAGGGTGGTCGAACTTTTCGGGGGCGCGTTTCCTGATTTCCCTGCGCCGGGGTGGTGCGCCTGGTGGTTCGTGTGACGGCGGAGCGCCCTGCCTGGAGGGCCTTCCAGGAGGTCATCGCCCGGTCAAAGTGCCAGCTCGATAGGGGTGTGTCGGCGCACTGTCCGATTTTCGGTCCGTTATGCGCAGCCCGGGTGGATATCACGCTAACGGGCGAAAACTGCTTCGCCGACTAGTGCTTTGTCGATTTGTTGCGGAAGTCTGTCTCTCGGCGTCGCAGCCCGCAGGTGTTCGTCTGGCCGGCGAACTCCCGCACCCCCTGCTCGACAATTGCACGATTTACAGCTTCTTGGAGGCTCTCATGGCTCGCATCCACACCCGCCGGGTGGCCGGACTCCTGCTCGCCGCCCCGCTCGCGGCCGGCCTGCTGCTGGCCGGCGCCGGCGCTGCGGCCGCCGACAACGGTGCGGGCGCCGGTGCCGGCTCCAACGCCGGCGTGGTGTCCAACGTCGGCACGGGCAACGTGTTCGGCGGGGTCGACGGCAACTACATCTCCACCCAGCAGACCGCCACCGGGACGGGTGCCTCGAACCAGAACAACACCCTCGCGGTGAAGGACAACGCGGGCACCATCCTGGCCGGGCAGTCCAACAAGAACATCAACGTCGTGTTCGCCCCGATCTTCCACTGATCCGATCGGGCACCACCGACGGCGGGGGCGCCGGAGGTGGGCGGCCGCGGGTGAGCTGAGCACTCGTGGAGGGGCTCGAACCAGTCTCCGGGCGGAATCCCCGCCCGGGCGCGGATCAGAACAGCGCATGACCGGCCAGCGGAAAGGGTCACCGTGAAGCCGGCCTCGTGGGCGGTGCCGCCATCGGCACCGCCCACGAGTGCGTCCGGAGCCGGGAGCGAACCGCCCGGGCCCGCTCGTCGCCGGCTGCCCGTCGCCGCCGACATCGCCCGGGACCGCCCGGGACCGCCCGTCGAGGCAGGCCCGGACGGCCCGGACGCGTCCAGCGAGGGCCCGCGCCCGGAGCCGTCGGTGTTCGGCGGTACGGTTGCGCTCCGACAGCGCACCACGTGCCCGGGCCCGGGAAGGACGGCCCGGCCGGGGCGGCGACCGCGGCAACCGGAGGAGAGGGCGCGCGATGGCGGCGGAGGAGGAGGGCCTGACCGGCCCGGGCGAGGCCTGGCCTGCACCGGAGCCGGATCCGCGATCCGGGCCGGACGCCCGCCGGGAGCCGGCGGAGCACCGGCCCGAGCCGAAGTCCGTGCCCGAGCTGCTGCTCGGCCGCCCGCCGATGGCCCGCCCGCTGCCGACCTTCGAGGCCGAGGCCGCGCCCGCCGAGCCCGGCCCGCTGTTCGTGGACTGGCTCGCCACCGCGCTGGCCGCCGGCGTGCCGGACCCGCAGGTGGTCACCCTCTCCACGGTCGACGCGGACGGCCTGCCGGACGCCCGGGTGCTGGTGCTGCGCGACGTCGACGCGGCCGGCACCGGCTGGGTCTTCTCCGCCGCCGCCGACAGCCCCAAGGGCCGCCAGCTGGCCGACCACCCGGCCGCCGCGCTGACCGTCTACTGGCCCCAGCTGGGCCGCCAGGTACGGGTCCGCGGCACCGTCGAGCGGGCCGCCGACCTGGTCGCCGCCGCCGAGTTCGCCACCCGCTCCCCGGACGCCCGGGTCGGTGCGCTGGTCGGGCGGCAGAGCGAGCCGATGGCCTCGCTCGCCGAGTACGACGAGGCCGTCGCCGTCGCCCGCCGCCGCCTGGAGGCCACCCCGGACGCCGTCGCGGCCGGGCACGCGGTCTACACCCTGTGGGCGCACGAGGTGGAGTACTGGCAGGGCGACGCGCAGCGCCGGCACGTCCGGCTGCGCTACACCCGCACCGGACCGGTCCGGACCCCGGAGTGGTCGCGCACCCTGCTGTGGCCGTGACGACCTGACGGTCCAAGGGCCCGGCCCTTGGACCGACCGTGCTGCCCTACCGCCGCCCGGTCAGCGTGGCTCCCACGCTGGCCGCCACCACACAGCCGATCCCGGCCAGCTGCGGCACGCCCAGCAGCTGGCCGAGCACCACCAGGCCGACCAGCGCGCTGACCGCCGGCTCCAGACTGACCAGCACGCTGAACACCCGCTGCGGCATCCGCCGCAGCGCGGTCATCTCCAGCGCGTACGGGATCACCGGCAGCAGCAGCGACACCCCGGCCACCGCGGCCAGCAGCCCCGGCGGCGAGGCGCCGGGCGCGGTCAGCCCGTCCCAGGCCTGGCCGAGTCCGAACGGCGCCAGGGCGAGCGCGCCGACCGTCATCGACACCGCCAGGCCCTGGAAGCCCTGGAAGGCGGCGCCGACCTTGTCCGTGAACAGGATGTACGCGGCGTAGCAGGCGGCCGCCCCGAAGGCGTAGAGGAGTCCGACCGGGTCGAGCCCGCCCCCGTCGCCGCCCTCGCCGAGCAGGGTCAGCAGGACGACGCCGCCGGCGGCGAGCAGCGCCCAGAGCAGGTGGCTGGCACGCCGGGCGAAGACCAGGGCGACCGCGAGCGGGCCGAGGAACTCGATGGTCGCGGCGGTGCCCATCGGCAGCCGGTCGATCGCCCCGGCGAACAGGAAGGTCATCCCGGCCGAGGCCACGCCCAGCAGGGCCGCCGCGGCGAGGTCGCGCGGGCGCTTGTCCCGGAGCCGGGGCCGGGTGACGGCGAGCAGGATGACCGCCGCGAAGCCCAGCCGCAGGAAGGTGGTGCCGCTGACCCCGAGCGGGCCGAACAGCGGCTTGGACAGGGCGATCCCGGTCTGCACCAGGAACATCGCGGTCAGACAGAGAAGCGGCGCCGGGATCCTCTCCGGGCGCCGCAGGACCTTCGGGAGTCGGCCGGTGGGCCGGCCGGGGGGCGCGTCGGGCGGTGCCGTGGAGCCGGGTGCCCCGCCTCGTCGCCAGCTGCCCCGCTCGCCGGCGGGCTCGCCCTGGGGGGCGGGCGGCATGGCAAGCGCCTCGGCGACGGCGGCAGCCGGCATCGGGGCGGTGGTTTCGCTGGGAGGGGAGGTGGGCATATGGGCGAGTTTGCCGTAAGGAGTGATGAACGGGCAAGCTCGTTACAATTATCGGGACGGATGCGGACGGGTACGGCCGAAAGGGTGGGCTCCCCCGGTGCGTCCGGCGTGGTTGCCGCATTCGTCCGATGGTCCGTCAGTAGCAAGGGCGGGTGCGCTATCTCCGCCCCGTGGCCCTGCTCGCCGCCTCCCTCGTGCTCCTGCTGGCCACCGACGGGACGGGCGTGAGCGCCGGGGCCGCCGCCCTCCCTCGCATCCGGGCCCTCACCCTGCCCGACCGGTTCGGCCCGCCCAGGATCCACGACGACTTCACCGGTCCCGCCTTCGACGCCTGCACCGCGCCGCCCCTCGACACCCTGCGGGCCTGGCACGGGGCCTCCCCGTACGGCGCGCTCGGCATCTACGTCAGCGGCGCCCAGCGCGGCTGCGGCCAGCCCCGGCTCACCGCCGAGTGGGTGCGCCAGGCCCGCGCACTGGGCTGGCGCTTCCTGCCGGCCCACGTCGGGCTCCAGGCGCCGTGCAGCGAACTCGGCAACAAGCCGCGCCGGATCGACCCCGCCCACGCGGTCGAGCAGGGCCGGGACGAGGCCACCGAAGCCGTCCACGCGATGGGCTCGCTCGGATTCGGCAAGGGCGGCCCGGTCTACCTCGACATCGAGGCCTACCCGATGCGCGACCCCGCCTGCGGCCAGGCGGTGGTCGACTTCGCCGTCGGCTGGACCCAGGCCCTGCACGCCGCCGGCTACCGCTCCGGCTTCTACTCCAGCCTCGACTCCGGCATCGCCGACCTGGCCGCCGCCGCCCGGGCCGGCAGCTTCCCGCTGCCCGACGCCCTCTGGTACGCCCGCTGGGACGACCGGGCCGACACCTCCGACTCCGGCGCCCTCGGCTCCGACCTCTGGGGCTACCACCAGCGCGTCCACCAGTACCGCGGCAACGTCGAGGAGACCTACGGCGGCGCCGCCCTCACGATCGACCGCAACCACGTCGACGGCCCGACCGCGGGCTGACGCGTCGCCGGTCCGTGATGCGGGCAACGGGGCCGGGATACTGACAGCGGGCGGGGCGGGGCGGCACAATCGGGCACGTCCGCGCGCATTACCGCCCGGTAGGTGCCGCAGGCGCAGCCGCCAGTGCCGCCAGGTCAAGGAGGACCCGTGTTCAGCACGATGCAGGACGTCCCGCTCACCGTCGCCCGGATTCTGGAGCACGGGTCCACCATCCACGGCCGGTCCACCGTCACCACCTGGGACGGCACCGGGCCGGTCGTGCGGACGTACGCCGAGGTGGGGGCGCGGGCCGCGCAGCTCGCCCACGCGCTCCGCGACGAACTGGGCGTGACCGGGGACGACCGGGTCGCGACCCTGATGTGGAACAACGCCGTCCACCTGGAGGCCTACCTCGCCGTCCCCGCGATGGGGTCCGTGCTGCACACGCTCAACCTGCGGCTGCCCGCCCACCAGCTGTCGTTCATCGTCAACCACGCCGCCGACCACGCGGTGATCGTGGACGGCAGCGTGCTCCCGCTGCTCGCCGCCGTCCTGCCGGACCTCGCACCGACGCTCCGGCACATCGTGGTGAACGGCCCCGGCGACCGCTCGCTGCTGGCCGGCTTCCCGGGCACCGTGCACGACTACGAGGAACTGATCGCGGGCCGGCCCACCGCCTACCCGTGGCGCGGCGACCTCGACGAGCGCGAGGCCGCCGTGCTCTGCTACACCTCCGGCACCACCGGGGACCCGAAGGGCGTGCTCTACAGCCACCGCTCGGTGTACCTGCACTGCCTCCAGGTCAACACCGGCGACAACTTCGCCTTCACCCCGCGCGACACCGCGCTCCCGGTGGTCCCGATGTTCCACGTGAACGCCTGGGGCATCCCGCACGCCGCCTTCATGTCCGGCGCCAACCTGCTCATGCCGGATCGTTTCCTCCAGCCCAAGCCGATGGCCGAGATGATCGCCGCCGTCCGGCCCACCGTCGGCGCCGCCGTCCCGACCATCTGGAGCGGCCTGCTGGACGAGCTCGACGCGGGCGACTACGACACCTCCAGCCTGCGCATGGTGGTCATCGGCGGCAGCGCCTGCCCGCCCTCGCTGATGAAGGGCTTCGAGGAGCGCCACGGCATCCGCGTGCTGCACGCCTGGGGCATGACCGAGACCTCGCCGCTCGGCTCCTTCGCCCAGCCGCCCGGCGGCCTCACCCCGGAGGAGGAGTGGCCCTACCGGGTCACCCAGGGCATCTTCCCGGCCTCCGTCGAGGCCCGGCTGGTCGGCCCGTCCGGTGAGCGGATGCCGCACGACGGCGTCGCGGCGGGCGAGCTGGAGGTGCGCGGCCCGTGGATCGCCGGGGCCTACTACGGCGGTGCCGGGCAGGACCCGCTCCGGCCGGACGACAAGTTCTCCGAGGACGGCTGGCTGCGCACCGGCGACGTCGGCACCATCACCGCCGACGGCTACCTGACCCTCACCGACCGGGCCAAGGACGTGATCAAGTCCGGCGGCGAGTGGATCTCCTCGGTCGAACTGGAGAACCAGTTGATGGCCCACCCCGAGGTGGCCGAGGCCGCCGTGGTCGCCGTCCCGGACGAGAAGTGGGGCGAGCGCCCGCTGGCCACGGTCGTGCTGCGCCCGGGTGCCACGGCCGGGCTGAGCGAGCTGCGGGCCTTCCTGGCCGGACGGATCGCCTCCTGGCAGCTGCCGGAGCGCTGGTCGATCGTCGAGTCGGTGCCGAAGACCTCGGTCGGCAAGTTCGACAAGAAGGTGATCCGCGCCAGCTACGCGGCGGACGAACTGGACGTGACGGTGCTCGGCAAGGAGTAGCCGCCCGCCCGACCGCCGAGGGCCGGCCACCCCCGTTCCAGCGGGGTGGTCGGCCCTCGGCGCGTGCCGTGTGGATCTCGCCGGGCCCTCGGCGTCAGGGCGCGGTCAGCCCGCCGCGGCGACGCCCGCCTCGCCCATCGCGCCGATCCGCCCGAGCAGGTCGACGATCCGGGACTGGACGTCGGCGCTGGTCGAGCGCTCGGAGAGGAACAGCACCGTCTCGCCGGTGCGCAGCCGGGGCAGTTCGCGCGGGTCGAGGTCCACCGAGGTGTAGACCACCAGCGGGGTGCGGTGCAGCCGGTCGTTGGCGCGCAGCCAGTCCAGCAGGCCGACCCGGCGGCGGCGGATCTGGAGCAGGTCCATCACCACCAGGTTGGGCTGCACGCTGCTGGCCCGGGCGACGGCGTCGTTCTCGTCCACCGCGTGCTCGACGTGCATGCCGCGCCGCTCCAGGCTGCTGATCATGGCGGCGGCGATGTCCGGGTCGCCCTCGACCAGCAGGACGCGCGGGGCGTGGTGCTCGCCGTCGCGCGGCGCGAGGGCGCGCAGCAGCACGGCCGGGTCGGCGCCGTACGCGGCGTCCCGGGTGGCCTGGCCGAGACCGGCGGTGACCAGCACCGGGACGCGGCTGTTGAGCGCGGCGGTGCGCAGCGACTGCAACGCGGTGCGGGTGATCGGGCTGGTCAGCGGGTCGACGAAGAGCGCCGCGGGGAAGCCGGCGACCTGGGCGTCCACCTCCTCGCGGGAGCGGACGATCACCGGGCGGTAGCCGCGTTCCTGGAGGGCCTGCCGGGTGGCCGGATCGGGCTCGGGCCAGACCAGCAGCCGACGGGCGCTGCCGCCCTCGCCGGTCGAGCCGTTCGGGCCGGCCATGGCCGGCGGCTGCTCCTCGGTCCGGTCGCCGGCGGCGGCGGGCAGTTCGGCCATCGGGCGCGGGGCGGTCCTGGCCTCGGCCGGGACGGGCGGCTGCGGTCCGGCGGCGGGGGTCGGCGAACCGCCGAGCGGGCGCGGCGGCGCGAGTTCGGCGAGGCCGGTGCCGACCGGGCGCGGGCCGGACGGGTCCTCGGCGGCGGGCAGCGCCGGGCGGGCGGCCGGTAGCGCGGCGGGGCCGCCGGGCGCGGGCCGGTCCTCCTGCGGGGCCTGGTCGGACGGCGCGGCCGGGACCTCCTGGCCGGGGCCGGGCGGCACGGCCAGCCGGCGTCGGCGGCCGGTCGGTGGGGCGGCGGGCTCGGGCTGCGCGGGCGCCGGGCCGGTCGGCAGGGCGTGCTCCAGGCCGGGGTACACCGGGGTGTCGGCGGCGCCGGGGAGGGCGAAGCCACCGGAGGAGTCCTCGGTGGAGGGCAGGGCGCGGCGCCGGCGGGGCTTGGCCTCGGCGCCGTCGGCGGCCGGGCCGCCTTCCGCGGCGGGCGTGCCGCCCGCCGGGGTGCCGTCGGCGGGGGCGGCACCGGGGCCGAGCGCGAGCGGTTCGCGCCCGCCGGTCCGGTGCTGCTGCGGGCGCTCGCCCTCGACGGGGACGGCGTAGGCGGGGCCGGAGCGGCCGTCGTCCTTGCCCCAGGGGTCACGCTGCGCGCCGTCCGGACCGGCCAGGCCCTGGCGGCCGTACGCGGGGTCGTTGCCGGTGCCGTTCCACTGTTCGGGGACGGCCCGCTCGATCCGGGCGGGGGCGTTCGGCCACTGGTCGGCGGGGGCGCTGGGGGCGGTCCGGGCCGGCGGCGCCGGTTCCTCGGCGGCGGGGCGGCCCCGGCGGCCGCGCCGCTCGGCGGCGGGTTCCTCGGCGGGCTGCTCCGCCTCCGCCTCCGCCTCCGCGGCCGGGGTCTCGCGGTCGGGCTGCTCGCCGCCGTCGGCGACCGGCTCGGCGGCCCCGTCGCTGCTGGGCAGCTGCGGGATGCCCGGCAGGTCGGGCAGGACGGCGCTGTCGCCCTCCTTGGGCCGGTCGGAGCGGCCCTCGGCGGCCGCGCGCTCGGCGGCGGCCTTCGCGGCGGCCGGGTCCAACGGCAGCTCGACGACGTACGTGGTGCCGGCCTTGCCGGGCAGCTCGTGCGGCTGGAGCACGCCACCGTGGCGCTCGACCACCGCGCGGGCTATCGGCAGGTGGACGGGGCTGCCGCCGAGGCCGGGCCCGCGGATCTCGACCCGGGCGACCTCGCCGCGCTGGGCGGCGGCCAGGACGACGGTCGGCGGCTCGCCGCCGGAGGGCAGCGCGGCGGGCGCGCCGGGGGCGGCCAGGCCGGGGGAGGGGGCGGTCGGGGCGTCCAGGGCGAGGCCGATGCCGCTGACGTCGGCGACCAGGTGGGCCAGCGCCTGGGCGAGCCGGCGCTCGTCGGCGATCACCTCGACGGCGGCGGCGTGCACCGAGAACCGCACCCGGCCCGGGCCGACCAGCTCGCCGGCCGCCTCGACGGCCCGTCGGACCACCTTGTCCAGGGCGACCGGCACCCGCCGCTCGGTCGGCTTGCGGCGGTCCTTGCCGTCCTTGCCGTCCTTCGCGTCCGGGCCGTCCGCCGGGGCGGTCTCGCCGGTCTCGCCGGCCTCGGAGCGCTGGTGCGCGAGCACGCCGTCGATCAGCCGGCTGAACCGGCGGCACTCGTCGGCGAGCCGGCGCAACGTCCAGTTGGCCTCCGGCCACAGCTGCCCGGCCGGGTCGGCGGCGAGCGCGTCCAGCCGCTGGTTCAGCGCGCTCAGCGCGCCGCCGAGTTCGCTCTCCAGGACGGCGGTGAGGTGTTCGTTGCGGGCGACCAGGGCGAGTTCGCGGCTGCGGTCGGTGAAGGTCATCACCGCGCCGACCAGCTGGTCGCCGTCCCGCACCGGCGCGGTGGTGAGGTCGACGGTGACCGGGCGGCCGTCCTTGCGCCACAGCACGGTGCCGCGCACCCGGTGCTTGCGCCCGGAGGTCAGGGTGTCCAGCAGCGCGGACTCCTCCAGCGCCAGCGGCGTGCCGTCGGCCCGGGAGTGCTGGATCAGCGGGTGCAGTTCGCGCCCGCCCAGCTCGCTCGCCCGGTACTCCAGGATGTGCGCGGCGGCCGGGTTGACCAGCACGCAGCGGCCTTCGAGGTCGACGCCGAGCACGCCCTCGGCGGCGGCGCGCAGGATCATCTCGGTCTGCTTGTGCTGGCGGCGCAGCTCGGCCTCGACGCCGAGCCGGCTGGAGAGGTCGCGGACCAGGAGCAGGAGCAGGTCGCTCGCGGAGGACGGGCGGGAGCGCTCGCGGTACGAGTCGTACGAGGTGAGTCCGTAGCCGCGGCCCTCGCCGGTGCCGTCGTCGGGGAAGTCGTTGCCGGAGACCTCGACCGGGAAGCTGGTGCCGTCGGTGCGCCGGGCGGTCATCCGGACCGGGCGGTCGGGCTCGTCGCCGTCGCGGGCGGCCGGGCGCATCGAGCCGGGGATCCGACTGGGGTCGAACTCGGGCAGGAGGTCCAGCACGCCCATGCCGACCAGCGAGGTGCCGGGCGTCTGGAGCGCCTGGACGGCTGCGCTGTTGGCGTCCACGACGGTGCCGTTGCTGTTCACCAGCAACAACGCGTCGGGCAGGGCGTCGAGTATGGCGGCGAGGCGAGCAGCGCCTCGGATCGGCCTGCTGCTCACGTCGACAGGTCTCCTCGGCTCAGGGCAGCTCCTCCGGAGACGGCAGTATCTCATTCTTCTTTGCGGCGGGGTCGACCCGCCTAGTAACGTGGGCGGTGGTTGGTGCCGAGCCCCACGGTTGTGGCATCATCTCAGGCACACGGAACGGGTCCGCTCACGCGGACGTGGTCCCTGTGGAGGAGGCTTCGCCTAGTCCGGTCTATGGCGCCGCACTGCTAATGCGGTTTCGGGGTTATTCCTGATCGAGGGTTCAAATCCCTCAGCCTCCGCAGCCGGAAAGCCCCGTCGACGATCTTGTCGGCGGGGCTTTCCCCGTCCCCGGGGAGGTTCCGGACCCACCCCGCCGCCCACCTCTCCGACCTGCCCCGCGGGCCGGGGCCGTCGGGGGCCCGGGCGGCCTCCAGGGGGTCGGCCCGGAGGGAGGGAGCAATCGATTTCGTCCCGCGTCGCAGGTCATGTAATGTTGTCCCCGCAACGCCCCGCTGGCACCGTTCATCAGGGCGAGCGCTCATAGCTCAACGGATAGAGCACTTGACTACGGATCAAGAGGTTGCAGGTTCGAATCCTGCTGAGCGCACCAATCTCCGCAAGATCGGGTTCGCCCGTTCCTTGCGCTCATAGCTCAACGGATAGAGCACTTGACTACGGATCAAGAGGTTGCAGGTTCGAATCCTGCTGAGCGCACCAGCGAGAAGCCCCCGGCCACCGGCCGGGGGCTTCTCCCGTTTCCGGGCCCGGACAGGGCGCCGGGTGCCTGGTCCGTTCTGGATTGCGGGCCTAATGGATGAAATACATCTGTTTCGGGTATATCCCGTCCTGTCGCTCGGATGACCGCCAAACGGGTGGGACCCGGCTATAAGCCCAGGTGTCGCAGTATGACCGGTTCAGGATCGTGATTCCTTTTTGTCAGATCTTGTGCCCAGGCTGCCCGGCACCCCGGCAGCCGACCGCGAAGGAGAGCCGGATGGGCCGACAGTTTCCCCGCACGGCCGTCGCCCTGACCGTCCTCGTGGCCGGGCTGCTGACCGGCTGGAACGCCCCACTCTCAGTGGCCCAGCAGTCCCCTGACGCCTGGTCGGGGGAACACCGGGCGGTCCTGCCCTCCGGCCTCTCCGTCCAGCTCGAATTCGCCGCCACCCCGGGCACCGAGGTGGCCGCCGCGGCCGGCGAACTGGCCGACCGCTCCGGCGGGGGGCGTGCGGCCGGGCCGTACACGGACGGAATGCGCCCCGGAAACCCCGCGCAGACCTTCAGCGTCACCGAGAACCGCCCGCAGACGGACGGATCCTGGCGCACCGTCGGAACGCTCCGGCTCGCCTTCTCCCGACCGGTCCGCAACCCCCGGCTGCACCTCAGCGGATTGGTCGCGCTCGCCACCGGGAAGTCGGGCACCACCAGCACCGCGGCCCGGCTGACCCTCACCGGCGGCTCACCCGCCGCCCCCACCCTGGTCAACCGCACCGACTGGCCCGGCTGGACGGTCGACGCCAACGCCCTCGCGCCCGTCGGAGCCGACGGCAGCTCCGACGGCGCGGCCGGCTCCGCCTCCGAGGGCACCCTGGAACTCGTCGGCACCCTGCGCACCGCGGTCTTCCGGATCGAGCAGCGCTCCACCGCCCGGGCCGGCAGCACCACCGCCCCGCCCGTCCTGCGCCAGGCCTACACCGTCACCGTCGACGAGGACCTCGGCACCGCCCCGCAGAACTACGGCAACGCCTCGCACGTGCTCTCCGACCTGTTCCTCGGCGCGGACGCCGCCAACGCTGCGCACCGCACCCGCCCCCGGTCCGCCGACGACCGGGGCACGGCCGGGCCGACCGGCGAGCCGCTGGTCCAGCTCGACCACGGGGCCGGCCGGCGCAGCGTCTTCGCCAGCCCGCCGCCCCCCAAGCTCCAGCCCGGCCGCGGCGAGTACCAGGGCGCCGACCCGTCGATCGGCTTCCCCACCGAGGCCGCGATCGGCCGCTACTACCGGCTCACCGTCCCGGTGGCGGTCGGCGACCAGCCCGCGACCCTGGCCGGCTGGATCGACTTCGACCACAGCGGGCGCTTCGACCCCGCCGAGCGGGTGCAGACCGAGATCCCGGCCGGCGCCGACACCGCGACCCTGGAATGGACCGTCCCGACCGGCGCCGGCTCCGGCGACACCTGGGCCCGGCTGCGGATCGCCCGCGACGCCAGCCAACTCGTCCCCTCCGGCGGCTTCGCCGACTCCGGGCAGGTCACCGACCAGCGGATCAAATTGACCGTCGGCGCCGCCCGGCCCGAGATCGCCGAACCCGTCGACGGCGCCGTCCTCGCCGAAGCCCGTCCGCGGGTCCACGGCGACGGAGCGGTCGCCGGTGCCTCGGTGGAGATCCGGGACGGCGACGCCACGGCCTGCCGGGCCCGGGTCGAGCGCGGCGGCGACTGGTCCTGCCGGCCCGGTGAAGCGCTCACCGCGGGCCCGCACTCCCTCACCCCGGTCGAGATCACCAGCGGTGGTGTGGTGCTGCGCGGCGAGGCCGTCCGGGTCACCGTGAAGACGGCGCCGCCCGCCGCGCCCGTCCTCACCCTCCCGGAGTACACCAACGACCCGGGGATCCAGCTCACCGGTACCGGCGAGGCGGGCAGCACCGTCGCGGTCACCGACCAGGCCGCCGAACTGTGCCGCAGCGCCGTCCGGGCGGACGGCCAGTGGTCCTGCCTGCCGGTCGAGAACCTGGTGGACGGGCGCCACCTGCTCACCCCCGTCGCGGTCGACACGGCCGGGAACCGGACGGCCGGGCAGGCGGTCGCGCTGGTCGTCGACACCGTCCCGCCGGACAAGCCGGTGCTCGGCTCGCCGGCCGCCGGGGAGACCCTGCGGGTCAGCCGGCCGACGTTCACCGGGCGGGCCGAGCCGGGTTCGAAGGTGCTGGTCACGGCGCGGGCGGGCGGCTCGGCGGCCTCGGGGCCGGCTTCGGCCTCGGGTTCGGCCTCGGGTTCGGTCTCGGGCGAGCGGACGGTGCTGTGCGGGGCGACGGCGGCCCTCGACGGCAGCTGGACCTGCACCGCCAACCGGGACCTGACGGACGGGCAGCAGTGGCTGGTCGTCACGGCGACCGACCTGGCGGGGAACGGGGCGGCGGCGGACGCGGTGCCGGTGCGCGTCGCGTCGGCGCCGAGCCCGTCGGCGTCGGCTTCGGCGTCGACTTCCGCGGTGCCGGGTTCGGGGGCGTCGGTTCCCGTGCGGCCCAGCCCTGCGGCCTCGGTGCCGACCGTGGCGACCGTGCCGAGCCCGTCGGCGTCGGCTTCGGTGCCGATCGGGCCGAGTCCGAGCGTGGCGGTGCCGGTGCTGCCCTCGGCCGGTGCTTCCGCGCCGGTGGCCTCCTCCGTACCGTCCCGTCCCGCGATGTCGCCCACGGCCACGTCCCCGTCCCCGTCTCCGTCCACGCCTTCGATCCCGGTCACCTCGTCGCCGAGCCCGGTTGTGGGGGCGGCGCCCGATGCGTCCGTGCTCGCGCCGGTGCCGGTGGGCGTGCTGCCGATTGCCGTTCCGGCGGCGGCCGGGCCGTCCGCTGCTTCCGTCACCCCGACCGTCCCGACGGTCCCGACCGTCACCACCACCTCCGCCGGTTCCGTCCCTCCGACGCTCCGTACCGTTCCGTCCCTGGGTGCCAGTCCGTCCCGGGCGGCCGTCGGCGTCGTGGCGTCGTCACCGTCGCCGTCACTGCCACCGCCCCTGTCAGCGCCTCCGTCAGCGCCTCCGTCACCGTCACCGTCACCGTCATCATCACCGTCATCGACGCCGGTGGCGGCCGAACCGCTCGGGTCCGCCGGGGAGAGTGCCGGGCAGCTGCCGGCGCCGCCCAGTGCGTCGCCCGTGGGGGCGGCCGCGGAGGCCTCGCAGGCGGCGGCCGCTCGGTCCACCGCGAGCGGTTGGCGCGGTGGGGTCGCCGCTGGCCTGCTGGTGCTCGCCGCCATCGGGCTGATCACCCGCCGGGTGTTCGCCCGTGATGGCGGTGTCCGGCGGCGCTGACCTGCGCTGAACCATCCCGACCATCCATTCATGTGCCTGCGCGTCAGGTCGGCTTCGGACGATTCGTCAGCAAATGTCGACACACCTCACCTCAAATGTCGCATTTGATGACGTATGAACTTAGCCTGATCTTGGCACTGCCCGTCAGATCCGGGCCGCCCGTTGCGCGACACACCGACCCCGAGGATCCGTGCATGGACGTCACCCGCGATTCTTCGCAGCGACCCGACCACCTGCCCAAGGCGCTCCCACCGGCCTTGCCGGAACGTTCCGCCTCCGGCGCCAGCCCGCTGGCCACAGCCACAGCCACAGCCACAGCCACCGTCACGGCCGCCAAGACGGCCAAGCCGCTCGGCCCGGTCGACGGCGGCCCCGCGACCACTCCGCTGGTCGTCGTCCCCGGCCCGGCCTCCGGCGCCTCCGCCGACCTGCGCGATCCGCTGGAGGCGGCCGCCCCGGAGACCGCCGAGATCCCGGAAGCCATCCAGGTCGGCGCCCCCGCGGCCGCCACCTCCCGCCGGCCCCCGCGCGCCGACCAGGCGGTCCGCGAGCACGGCGCCACCGCCCTGCCCGGCTGGATCGCCCTGCTGGTGGTGCTGGTCGGCGTGGCCGGCGTGCTGCTGATGCTGCTGCGCGACGGCGTCATCCCGTACTGGGACGCGCTGCCCGACCTGCGCAGCGCCGCCGCGCAGGCGAGCGGCCAGGCCGAGGTGGACGCAAAGTCGGTCGCCGCGGTCAGCGCGGTCGGCCTGCTCGTGGTGTTCGCGCTCGCCGGGCTGCTGGCCAACGCGGGCGGCGAGACCCGGGTGCTGACCCGCTGGGGCCGCTACCGGGGCACCGTCCGCCGTACCGGCCTGGTCTGGGTCAACCCGCTGCTGCGCCGGCGCCGGGTGGACGTGCGGCTGCGGCACTGGCGCAGCGAGCCGGTCAAGGCGGTCGACCGGACCGGCACGCCGATCGTCGTCCGGCTGCTGATCGTCTGGCGGGTCAAGGACACCGCGCGGGCGCTGCTGGCGATCGAGGACCACGAGAGCTACCTGCGCGAGCAGGTCCAGGCGGTACTCACCCGCACCGCGTCCATCCTGCCGTGCGACAGCAACGCGGCGCCCGGGCCCGCGCTGCGTGACGGGCAGTGGTTCGCCGACGAGCTGACCAGAGCACTGGCCGCCGAGGTCGCCCCGGCGGGCCTGGAGGTCTACTCGGCGCAGCCGCTGGCGCTGGACTACGCGCCCGAGGTCGCCGAGTCGATGCGCCGCCGCCGGCTGGCCGACCTGGACGCGGGCCTGCGGACGGTGCTGGTGGACGACGCGGTCGAGGCGGCGGCGCTCGCCGTCCGGCGGCTGGAGCGCGCCACCGCCCACGAACTGGACGAGGCCGCCCGCAGCGCGCTGATGGAGCAACTGCTGGTCGCCTTCGTCGCCCCGGCCGGAGTGGCCGCCTCGGTACCGCCCCCGGCCGCACGGGCCGGGCGCAAGGAAGGACGACCCGCATGAGGATAGCCACCGGCGCGTACACCGATCCCGGTCTCGACCTCGACGCCGATTTCGACGCCGCCCTCGACCGGGGCCTGATCGGCTTCGAGGAGAGCACCGGCAGCATCCCCGCGATCGCGGGGTGCGGCTGCCCGAACTGCGCGGCCCGGCCGCGCACCGCCCGCCCCGCGGCGGGGACAGGCGGCAGCCGAATACACCGCGCCGTGCGAAGTACCTGCCTGGCCACCACCGTGCTGGCGGGCGCCGGCGTGGTCGGCCTGACGGCCGGTGCCGGGTCCGCGCACGCCGCGGCCGGGAAGCAGGGCTGGGACGGGTCGAAGTACTGGTTCAAGAACGGCGCCGGCGAGTGGCGGTGGACCAGCCACTACGACGTCTACGCGGGCCGCACCGGCCAGTCCGGCGGCTCGGGCGGCTCCAGCGGTGCCAGTGGCAAGGCGGCCGCCGTGTCCAACGGTTCGGCCTCCTCCGCTTCCTCCTCCGGACTGCGCCAGGGCTGGGACGGGTCGAAGTACTGGTTCAAGAACGGCAGCGGCGAGTGGCGGTGGACCAGCCACTACGACGTCTACGCGAGCCGCACCGGCCAGTCCGGCGGCGGCGCTGATCCCGCTCCCGCCCGGCCCGCGGCCACGCCGTCGGCGGACCAGGCACCGGCCTCCGGCAGCATGGAGGCGGCCATCGACTACGCGCTCGCCCAGCTGGGCAAGCCGTACGTCTGGGGCGGCAACGGCCCGTCAGGCTACGACTGCTCGGGGCTCGTCCAGCAGGCCTACCGGCGCAGCGGGATCAGCCTGCCGCGGGTGGCCGACGACCAGTACGCGGCCACCACGCCGATCAGCGCGGGGCAGCTGCGCCGCGGCGACCTGGTGTTCTGGTCGGACAGCGGCCGGGCCTCCGGGATCCACCACGTGGGGATCTACCTGGGCGGCGGCAAGTTCGTCGAGGCGCCCCGGCCCGGCAAGACGGTCCGGGTCTCCACTCTCAACTCGGGCTACTACCCGACCCACTTCGGGCGGCCGTAGCGCCGGGGCGCACCGGGCCCCCGACAGCACGCCGCTGTCGGGGGCCCGAAGCGCGACCGTGGCCACCTGGTCGTCCCCGCGGATGCATCGGGTGCGCAGTTCGGGCCCGATCCGTCAATGGGCCGGTGCGCCAAGCGCGTTGGCCGTCCTTTTCCGGGCCGATTCGCCGACCGCCCGGAAAGTCGCCCGGATTTCGTCGACGGTGCCGGCGCGGGCCCTCAGATCGGCGGGGGCCGAGGGTCATCCTGCGGGTGTTACCGCCCGGGCCCGGATTGTCTGCGGAATC
This sequence comes from Kitasatospora sp. NPDC087271, assembly GCF_044744605.1. Lineage (NCBI taxonomy): Bacteria > Bacillati > Actinomycetota > Actinomycetes > Kitasatosporales > Streptomycetaceae > Kitasatospora > Kitasatospora sp. NPDC087271. The sequence goes on along the minus strand of NZ_JBIUYQ010000002.1, from coordinate 388,886 downwards.
GAGGGCCGGGCGCGCGTACTTCTTCCGGTCCTCGTCGTCGAAGAGCCCGTCCCGGGCGGGATTCGCGGCGATGCCGCCGCCGTGGTGGATTCGGCGTTGAAGTCCCGCTCCGCGTCAGGTCGTTCGTGGACCAAGTCCGTCACTGCGGACGGCGTTCCCAACCGGGCGGGGTTCGCCGGGAACGGGCGCAGGCTGCGAACGGGCCCGGGTGGGGGCGGGTTCGCAGCCTGCGGGTGGGGCGGGGTCAGGCGGAGGCGGCGTCGAGGAGGGCGGTCTGTTCGGGGGTGAGCCGGAGCGTGGTGGCTGCCAGCAGGGGCGGGAGCTGCTCGACGGTGCGGGCGCTGGCGATGGGGGCGGCGACCGTCGGCCGCCCGGCCAGCCAGGAGAGGGCGACCGTGGCGAGGGCGACGCCCTGCTCCCCGGCGACGGTGTCCAGGGCTGCCAGCACCTTCGGGCCGCGCGGGTCGTCCAGGTAGCGGGCGGCGCCCTCGGAGCGGGCGCTGTCGACGCCTGGGCCGCCGGGGCGGTACTTGCCGGTGAGGAACCCGGAGGCGAGCGCGTAGTACGGGACGGTGGCGAGGCCGTGCTCGGCGACCACGTCGGCCAGCGGGCCCTCGAAGGTGCCGCGCGAGACCAGGTTGTAGTGCGGCTGGACGGCGACGTACTTGGCCAGGCCCTCGCGGTCGGCGAAGGCCAGCGCCTCGGACAGCCGCTCGGCGCCGATGTTGGAGGCGCCGACCGCGGCGACCTTGCCCTCGCGGACCAGCTCGTCCAGTGCGGTGACGAACTCCTCGACCGGGGTGTCGTCGTCCCGGTGGGTGTAGTACAGGTCGATCCGCTCGACGCCCAGGCGGCGCAGCGAACCCTCGGCCGCGGCCTTGATGTTGGCCGCGCCCAGACCGCCGGCCTCGGGGTGCATGCCGACCTTGGTGGCGATCACGACGTCGTCGCGGTTGCCGCGGCTGCGCAGCCAGTTGCCGAGGACGGTCTCGGACTCGCCGCCGGTGTTGCCCGGGGCCCAGGCCGAGTAGACGTCGGCGGTGTCGACGAAGTTGCCGCCGGCCGCGGCGTAGGCGTCCAGGACGGCGAAGGACTGCTGCTCGTCGGCCGTCCAGCCGAAGACGTTGCCGCCGAGGGAGAGCGGGAAGACGGACAGGTCGGAGGCGCCGAGGCGGACCCGGCCCGGGGCGTCGCTGTGGTTTCCGGTCATGGTCGGATTCAACCGGATCGCACTGGGCGGCATTCCGCGTGTCGGGCGGACTTCACGAGGATGTCGTACCGCCGTTGCGCGACCGGGTGGTGGGGGTCGCGCAGGAGGGGTCCGGGGTGTCCGTGAGGTGGGCGGATTCGTTAGAGTCCGTGCCATGGCTGACAACGACTACGACCCCGCCGGCAGCACCCAGATGTTCCGGGCGTTCGTCGACGAGACCCCGGCGGCCCCGCAGGCGCCGGGCACCGTCTCCACCTACGGCCGCAGCAACAGCGGTGGTGGTGGCCGCACCGGCGTGATCGCGCTGGTCGCCGTCATCGTGCTGGCCGTGTTGGGCGGCGTCATCTGGCTGGCGGTCAAGTGATCCTCGCGCGGGTGACCCGGACGAGGGTCACCCGCGCGACGGAAACCGGTGCGCCGAGGACCGGTGCGCCGGTGCTCAGCAGGGCTTGCGCCAGGCGTCCAGGTCGAGCTTCTTCTGCATCGAACTGAAGCCGAGCGACTTGGCCTTGGCGCAGAACTGGTCCGTGCCGAGCTTGTACTCGACGTGGAAGACCGCCTTGCCCGCCTTGACGAACGGCGCGACCCGGTCGCACTCGTCGAACTGCGAGCACTCCTCGTTGACCGCGAAGTCGAAGTCCGGCAGCAGCGCCGGGATCTGGTCGAGGTCGTTCTTCAGGCCGATGGCCAGGCCGCGTTCGTGGGCGAGCTGGGCCAGCATGCGGTTGTACTTGATCTGGTCGTCAGGAGTGAGCGGGAAACCGCTGTTCTGGTTGTAGGCCTCGATGGTGTCCGGCTCGATGGCGTCGAAGCCCTTGCTCTTGCACATGTCGAAGCGGGCCGCCATCAGCGGCTTGAGCTGGTCGAGCTTGCGGATGTCGAACCACTTCTCGCCCTTCCAGCCGGTGTCGGAGCCCTGCAAGGACTTGGCGAAGGCCGCGGAGTCGGGGCGGAAGTTCTCCCAGGAGCCGGCGTTGATGTAGCAGATCACCTTGCGGCCCTTGGCGTGCAGCGCGGCCACCACCGAGGCGTCGTTCTCGAAGCCGTCGATGTCGTAGACCGGGACGTCCACGGACTGGTCGACGGTGCCGCCGAGCTGCCACTGCCAGGCGAGGCCCGGGGTGGGCTGCCAGCGGGCGCCGGCCGGCTGCGGGGCGGTGGTGCCGCCGGGAGTTCCGCCCGGGGTCCCGGGGGTGCCCGGGGCGGTGGTGGCGCCCGGGGGCGTGGTGGCGGCGGGCGCGGTGGGCGAGCCGGGGGCGCTGGGCGTGCCGGGGGCCGGGGGTGTGGTGCCGGCGTCCGACGGGGTGCCCGGGGTTGCGCTGCCGTCCGGGGTGGTCGGGGCGGTGGCCGCGGGCGGGCTGCTCGGGGAGCCGTCGGCCGAGGAGCCGTCGTCGTCCGAGCCTGAGCTGCTGCACGAGGTCGCCAGCAGGGCGGCGGCGATGGTGATGGCGGCCGGCAGGAGCCGGGTACGGCGGTTCACGGTAGTCGAACTCCGGATCGGGTCAGGTCAGTTCAGCAGCGGTCAGGCCGTAGGGCAGGGTGCGCCAGGGGTTCTCCCCGGCGCCCGGTACGGCGCAGCCGACGCCGGCCCGGCGGGCGGCGATCAGCGCGGTGGCGTCCTCGGCGTGTTCGGCGGGGACGTCGTACACCAGGTGGCAGAAGCGGGAGGCCGCGTGGCGGCCGGTCCACAGCGGGAGCGTCATCGCGCGGTACGTGTCCCAGTCGCCCTCGAAGGTGACCAGCAGGTCGGCCAGGCCGACTTCGGCGTACCCCGGGTCGGGGTGCTCGCCGTGGCCGAAGACCACGGTGCCGCAGCCGGCCGCGCGCGCGGCCGTGGCCAGCCGCCGGTAGTGCGCGAGGGCGCCCGGGTGGGTGGCCACCTGGTCGAGGTAGACGCCGGTGATGTCGTGGCGTTGACGGTAGGTCAGGATGTCGGCGACCACCGCCGCGTGCGGTCGGCGGCCGTAGTCGGTGTCGGTGTAGCCGACCAACGGCACTCCGGCCGCGCGGAGTCGGTCGGCGGCCTCGGCGAAGACGTTGTCCGGGTTCTCGCCCGGCCCGTCGGCGAGGTTGAGCACGACGGCGGCGATCCGGCCCGGGTCGGCGGCGGCGACCGCCTGCCAGGCCGCCGGGTCCACCGCGGGGTGGACGTACAGCGGCACCAGCAGGCGGCCGTCGGGGATGATCCCGCCGGTCATGCGACGACCGGTGGGGAGGCGGGCTCGGCGGTGCTGAGCCACAGGTCGCGCAGGGTGTCGGCGAGGTCCGTCTCCGGGTGCCAGTCGAGCTCCCGGGCGGCGGCCGACACGTCGGCCTGCTGCCAGGAGACCGCGGCCGAGCGCTCGGAGCCCGCCCCGCTCTCGTCGATCCGGCCGGTGAAGCCGGCCGCGGTGACCAGCCCGTCCGCGATCGCCCGGACCTGCCGGGCCTGCCCGGAGGCGAGGTTGAGCACCCGGGGGAGCGGACGGTCCGCGGCGGCGGCCAGGCCGACCGCGCGGGCGATGTCCCGGGCGTCGACGAAGTCGCGGTAGGCGGAGAGGTCGCCGACCGTGATCACGCCGTCGGCGCCCTCTGGCGCCACCCGGAGCAGCTCGGCGGCCAGCCGGCCGGGCAGCGAGCCCGCCGGTGCCCCCGGGCCGACCGGGTTGAACACCCGCAGGACCACGGCGTCCAGCGCCGAGCCCGCCACCGCGAGGGAGCCGGCCAGCTTGGTCGCGCCGTACACGCCGACCGGGCGGGCGTCGGAGTCCTCGGACAGCGAACTGCCTGCCGGACAGACGCCGTACTCGCCGGCCGAACCGATGTGCACCAGCCGGGTCTTCGGGGCGCCGAGCTGCAGCGCCTCGCAGAGCACGGCCGGGCCGCGCGCGTTCACCTCGGCGAGCTTGACCGCGCTGCCGGCCACCGCGCCGGCGAAGTTGACCACCACGTCGGGTGCCAGCGCGGCGAGTTCCTCGCCGAGCGGGCCGGCCTGGGCGGTGGCCAGGTCCAGCCGGAGGTCGTGGGCGGGCCGCCGGCCCGCGGTCAGCACGGTGGCACCGGGCAGTGACCGCAGGACGGCGGTGGCGTGACGGCCGAGGAAGCCGTCGCCGCCGAGGAGCAGGATTCTCACGCGGCCCGTCCGTCACTCTGGGCGCCCGCGGTGGCGGGAGCCTCGGCCGTGTCGTCCGGGGCGGTGCGGGCGGCCGGGATCGGCAGCTCCGCCGCGCCCTGGCCGGCGCCGGCCGACTCGAAGGGCATCAGCACCGGTCGGATGGACGAGAATTCGGCGTTCGCCCGGTCGTAGTCGTCCGGGCGGCCGATGTCCAGCCAGTAGCCGCCGAAGTCGTACGCGGCGGGCGGGGTCTTGGCGGCGAGCAGGTCCAGCACCAGCTCGTCGAAGCCCAGCGGCAGGCCGGGGGTGTACTTGGCGAGTGCCGAACGGGACACGCCGTACACGCCCATCGAGACGCGGTAGTCGATGCTCGGCTTCTCCTGGAAGCCGGTGATGCTGCCGGACTCGGCGGTCAGCACACCGAAGTCGATCTTCACCTGACGGGCGTAGGTGGCGATGGTGAGCGGCGCCCCGGACGCCTCGTGGTGCTTGAGCACCCCGGCGAAGTCCAGGTCGGTGAGGATGTCGCCGTTCATCACCAGGAAGTGCTCCGGCAGGCGGTCCTGCATGGTGAGCAGCGGGCCCATGGTGCCGAGCGGGCTGTCCTCGACGGCGTAGCCGACCCGCAGCCCCCACTGGGAGCCGTTGCCGACGTACGCGCGGATGATGTGGCCGAGGTGGCCGATGGCCAGGGTGACGGTCTTGAAGCCCGCGGCGGCGAGCTGGCGCATCACGATCTCCAGGATCGCGTGCTGGTCGCCGATCGGGACGAGCGGCTTGGGAAGCGCGGTGGTGTACGGGCGGAGGCGGACGCCCTTACCGCCGGCCAGGATCACTGCATGCATGGTGTTTCCCCCACGGAAAGGATGTGCAGGACACGAACCTTGGTTACCAGGACGGGCATTGATCGCTACGGCGGTCAGACGTTGTAGATGTCGGTCTTGTAGCGGGCCAGGTTGGCCGGGTCGCGGAAGAACTCGATGGTCTGCTCCAGGCCCTGCTCCAGGGTGAACTGGGGGGCCCAGCCGGTGGCCTCGCGCAGCCGGGTGGCGTCCGCGACCAGGCGCATGACCTCGGAGTTGGCCGGGCGGATGCGCTGCTCGTCCTCCTTCACCAGGAGGTCGACGCCCATCAGCTTGCCGACCAGGGAGACCAGGTCGCCGACCGAGATCTCGCCGCCGGTGCCGGCGTTGAAGGTCCTGCCGACCACGGTCTCGGCGGGAGCGGTGCCGACCGTGCGGAACGCGTGCGCGGTGTCCTTGACGAACATGAAGTCGCGGGTCGGGCGCAGGTCGCCGAGGGTGATCTCGGTCTCGCCGGCGGCGACCTGGGCGATCACGGTCGGGATGACGGCGCGCATCGACTGACGCGGGCCGAAGGTGTTGAACGGGCGCAGGGTGACGACCGGGGTCTCGAAGCTGGCGTGGTAGCTGTCGGCCAGCCGGTCCCCGCCGGCCTTGGAGGCGGCGTACGGGGACTGGGTGTTGATCGGGTGGTCCTCGGTGATCGGCACGGTCTGCGCGGTGCCGTACGTCTCGCTGGTGGAGGTGTGCACCAGGCGCGGGATCTCCTGGTGGCGCACCGCCTCCAGCACGTTCAGGGTGCCGGTGACGTTGGTGTCGACGTACGAGTGCGGGGCCCGGTAGGAGTACGGGATCGCTATCAGGGCGGCCAGGTGGTAGACCGCCTCGGTGCCCTTGACCAGGCCGTTGACCGAGCCCGGGTCCCGGACGTCGCCGAGGACGATCTCGACCGAGTCCAGCACCTCCTTGGGCAGGGTCTCCAGCCAGCCGAAGGACGAGAAGGAGTTGTACTGGACCATGGCCCGGACCTGGTGCCCGTCGGCAACCAGGGACTCGACGAGGTGGGAGCCGATGAAGCCCTCGGCTCCGGTGACCGCGACGCTGCTCATGCGTGATTCGCTCTCTCGATTTTGGGAACGGCCGGACTCCCGGTGGCGACCGGCCGGTGGTGGTTCAGCTGTGCCGTGAAGCGTGTTCGGGTGAAGCGTGTTGCGGTGAAGCGCGTTGTGGAGCGTGTTCAGGTGGAGCGGGTCCAGCGGTGCACGCGAATTGGGCGTGCGTGATTTCGGTGTTCAGCGGTGCTGGGTGGTGCGGCCGAGCGCAGGCCCGGCGATGGCGGTGAGGAGCAAGGCGGCCGCCCCGCAGCCGATCAGCTGCAGGACGATCGGATCCGCACCGGTCAGCAGCCCGGCGCTCTCGGCACCCGCGGCGGCCAGACAGATGAGGGCGGTGCTCCAGCTGAACCCGAAGGCGTTCAGCAGCAGCGCCAGCCAGAGCGAGCCGCCGAGGAGCAGCATCGCGCCGAGCTGCGGCACGCCGAGCGCGGGGGCGCCGGGCCACAGCACGGTCGTGGCGGCGTCCAGCGCGGCCACGGTGGTGAGGTAGATGAACAGGCAGCCGAGCAGGATCCCGCCGGTGCGGCGGGTGAACTGCCCGCTGGTGTGACTGGTGCGCAGCGCGGCCACGGCCATCGCCCGGTAGCGGAAGAGCAGCCACTCGGCGAGGCCGAGACTGAGCGTCAGCGCGATCATGGCCGGTCCGGTCGGGGTGGCCTTCGCGCCGTGCGCGGCGCCGGTCTGCACGGCCTGGTGGATGGTCTCGCCGAGGCCGGCGATCAGCGTGAGGGTGCCGCAGGCCAGGCCGAACAGCAGGTGCGGGACCTCCTGGCGGATCGGCAGCTTCAGCTCGACGGACTCCTTCTCGCCGCCGCGGATGCAGAACAGCAGCTCCCGGGCGGCCAGGCCGACCGCCAGCACCAGCGAGACGAGCAGCACGACCGTCCGCACGACCTGCGGGACGTCCGCGGCCAGCACCACGCCCGCGCCCACCGAGGCCGGAACCAGGGCCAGCAGCAGGAACTTCTCCCGCCCCAGCACCAGCAGGACGGTGGCCGCGCCCAGGTACAGCGACTGCCCGGCGGCGAAGAAGAGCGCGCCCAGCGGCCCGCCGACCACGTACGCCGCGGCGGACGCGACCAGTGCGCCCAGCGGCGCCCCGAGGGCCAGGCAGATCGCGGCCTCGCGGCGCCGCAGCCGGCCGAGCCAGCGGTACGAGCGGTGTGCCAGCGCCTGGTTGAAGCCCCAGCTGACCAGCGTCGCGACGGACAGCGCGAGCATGCCGGAGGGCAGGCCGAACCGCATCCGGGTGGCCGCGAACAGGTTGGCGCCGAGCAGGTAGCCGAGCCCGGGCAGGGCGAACACCAGGCCGCGCACGACGCAGCGCCAGGGGTCGGCCCGCCACGGGTTGGCGAACTCGGAGCTCGGGCCGGGATAGCGGCGCTCGACCTTCTCGAACAGCTCCTCGGCGAGGGTGAACGAGTCGGGGCGGCCGTACAGCAGGGCAGCCTGCTCGTCGGAAAGGCCGTCGGACTCCAGGAACGCGGCGATCTCGTACGGGTGGACGGCATCGGCGCAGATGTCGTGCAGCCGCTCGGCGAGCTCGTCCAGCGGGTCCGCAGAGAGGTCGAGCTGCTCCTCGGGCTCGGGCTGGGTCGGCAGGGCGGGGCGGCGGCGCTTGAGCGGCAGGGTGCGCAGCTGCATCGTCCGCTCGGAGCCGCCCTCGTCCTCCACGAGCCGCAGGGGCCCACTCATGCTGCCACCTCGCTGCGTTCGGCGGCCGCTTCGCGGTACACGCACCTGTCGATGGTTCTCTCGCTCCGCTCGTTCACGCGCCCACCTCGCTGTGCTGGGGCTGGGCGGCGGCGAGCTGCTGGTCCCAGTCGGTGGTGGGGGTCTGGTCGGTGACGGCCACCACGCCGTCCGGCATCCAGCGGGCGGTGCCGAGGAGTTCGGTGTAGATGCCCCGGAAGCCGTCGATGTTCTGGCGGAGCGTGAACTGTTCGATGACCCGCAGCCGGGCCTGTTCGCCCAGGCGGGCGCGCCGTTCGGCGTCGCGCAGCAGCTCGATCGCGGCGGCCGCCATCGGTTCGGGTTCGCGGGGAGGGACGACGAGTCCGGTGTCGCCGACGGCTTCGCGGACGCCGCCGACGTCGGTCGAGACGGTCGCGCGGCCGCAGGACATCGCCTCGATCAGGGTGAACGGGAAGCCCTCGCTGATGCTGGAGAGCATGACCACGTTGCCCGCCGCGTACGCGTCGGTGATGTCGGCGACGCGGCCCTCGAAGGCCACCGAGTCGGCGATGCCGAGTTCGGCGGCCAGGGCTATGCAGCCGTCCCGGTAGGCCTCGCCGCCCTTGGGGGTTCCGCCGAAGAGCCGCAGCCGCGCCTCGGGGATCTCACGGTGGACGATGGCGAAGGCCCGGATCAGCGTCTCCAGGTCCTTGATCGGGTCGACCCGGCCGGCCCAGCTGAGGGTCGGCGTCTCGGGTTCGGGCCCGGCGGGCGGGAAGGCCGCCGGGTCCACGCCGTTGTAGACGGTGCGGATGTGGGCGGACGGCGTGCCGCCGCGCTCCTCCCAGCGCCGGTTGTACCGGTTGCCGGGGGTGACCAGCGCGGCCTGCCGGTAGCTCTCCTCGGCCAGCATCCGGTAGAAGCCGAGCAGCAGCGCCTTGACCGGCCAGCGGTACGGGCCGGTGCGGTAGCCGAGGTAGCGCTCGCGCAGGTAGATGCCGTGCTCGGTGAGCAGAAACGGTACGCCGTACTGCTGGGCGGCGATCAGCCCCGGCAGGGTGGCCAGCCCGCCGCTGGCGGCGTGCGCGACGCCGCCGGTGGGCGGTTCGACCGAGAGCGGCCGCAGGGCGTGCTCCAGCAGGTCGGTGGCGTTCAGGGCGTCGTGCATGGTGGGCCGGGAGACGGCGGTGGGCAGGTAGTCCCGGGTCCAGACGTGCTGGAGGGTGCGCAGGGCGCGCTCGCTGCGCAGCGCCGGGCTGAGCAGCCCGCGCCGGGCGAGGTCGGCGAAGCCGTACAGCTCGGTGCCGAAGTGGGTGGTGTAGACCGGATCGAGGATGGAGTGGAGGAAGCGCTCGTACGCGTTGAGGAAGCGCCGCATCTCCTTGCCGCGGGGCGGTCCGGCCTCGGAGGCCGGGCCCCACAGCGGTGCGGTCGTGACCGACCGCACGTTGGCGGGCAGTTCCCAGGCCAGCGGTTCCTGGCCGGTACCAGTGACGGCGATGACGTCGAAGTCGACGTCCGGCATGCCTTGAACGAGCTGGTCGCACCAGACACTCACACCGCCGTGCTGGTGCGGATACGTCCCCTCGGTGAGCAGGGTGACGCGCATCTCCTGTCCCCCCTCCTGTTCCTTGCTTCGGTGTCCGGTCTGGGTGGCCGGAACGGGACCCGAGGCAGGGCCGGACCGGGCGACCGGCCCGGCCCCGCCATCGGGTGCTGCGGGCTACCGGTTGCCGGAGCGTCCGGTGGTACTGGTGCCGAGCGAGGCCGCCCCCCCGGTGGCCTTACCGCTCTTGGCGGCAGCGGCGGTGCCGCCGTTGCCGTCGGTGGCGACGCCCTTGCCGGGCACCGGGGTTCCGCTACCGGGGACCAGGGTCGGGGCGCTGGTACGACCGGTGTCGCTCGGGCCCACCGGGACGGGAGTGGCGACGCCCTGCGGGACGACCTTCTTGTCCGCCGGGGCCGGGGCCGGGACGGACTTGGCCGCGACGCCGGGGGCGACGGCGGCCGGGGCGGCCGGGGTGCCGGCCGAGGGGAGCTGCAGGGAGACGCTGCTCTGCAGGGTGCCCGGGGACACCCAACCGGAGAGCGTACCGGCGTAGGACGAACCGAAGGCGGTCGATCCGATGACCAGCTTCTGAGAAGTTCCGGTCGGCATGGTGGCCTGGACCTGAACACCGGCCGGAGCGTTGACCGTGATGGTGTTGCCGACCCGGTAGCCGGTGACCTGGCCGGCCGAGACGGCCGAGTTCCAGGCGGCGCGGCGCTGGAACTCCAGGCCGATCTCGCGCTCGCCGAGGTTCACGATCGGGGTGTTGTCGGCGTGCAGCGACCGGTAGGTGCCGAGGATCTTCTCCAGCACCGGGTAGAGGATCCGGTCCTCGGACAGGTTCGACTGGTGGATGAAGTGCGGCCTCGGGTCGTTGCTCAGCACGTGCCCGAGGTCGATCCGGGCCTCCAGCGGCACGATGTACGACTGGAATCCGGTGTTGACGTCCAGCGGCTGCGTCAGGCAGGTGGAGTTGGCGTTGTTCTCACAGACGCCGCTGCCGCCGTTGGCCTTGCTGGTGTAGATCCAGTTGTACTCGTCGGCCTCCTCCTTCGCCGTGCCGGCGTTGTAGAAGACGTTCATCGGGTAGCGCGGCACGGTCAGCGTGGACGAGCCGACGGTCCGCTGGGCGGGCTCGCGGGAGGCGTCGCTGCCGGTGAACTTGATGCCGTTGGCGGCCAGCGCCGGCGCCAGGTTCGGGTTGTCGCTGGTCTCCTGCGGGGCGGTCAGCAGACCGGAGTGCTCGCCGGTGACCAGGGCCTGCGGGTCGACCTTCAGGCCGTTCTTGGCGGCCCAGTCGAAGTTGTCCTTGATCTGGCCCGAGATGGTGTTCTGGTCGGTCCAGACGGTCTTGCCCGAGGAGTCCTTGGTGCAGCGCCACGGCACCACGGTGACGTCCTGGACGCAGCCCAGGTACGGGTGGGTGTAGGTGTGGTTGACCCAGCGGTAGCTGTTCTGGTCGGCGATCATCTGGTTGGCCGTGGGGTCCACCGTGGTCTGGTGGTCGGCCTTCCAGTCCTCGCTGCCGCCACCGTTGAACACCATGTCCAGGGTGAAGTTGTTGGCGGTCTGCCACTGCTTGAGGTGCTGGGCGTCGTCCGGCGTCATCCGGATCGGGTTGGCCGTGTCCGGGGTGCCGGGCGGGCAGGTGACGTCGCCGGGGGTGCACTTGAGCACGGTGTCCCAGCGGTCGTCGGCCAGGAAGACGTCGTCCACGTGGGCCGCGAAGTAGTTGCGGTCGTAGCCGAGGTGGACGCCCTGGGTGATCCAGTCGACCATGCCGCGGGCCAGCAGGCGGTACTGCTGCTGGTACTGGTTGTAGACGAACGTGACGACCAGTTCCTTGCGGCCGTCGTGGGTGTACTCGCCGACCAGCGAACCGCGCGAGGTGGTGCTCGGGATCGCGGCGTCGACCAGCGGGACGAACGAGGCGCCGGCCGGCAGGGTGGCCAGTGGCGTGGCCAGGTAACCGTAACTCTCGCTGACGGTCGGATCGTTGTCCTCGAACGGCACGCTGCCCTTCAGGTACCCGAACGGGCCCGAAGTGCCGGCCGTGGTGGTGGCTCCCTGGAATCCGTCCAGCGTGCCGTAGTAACCGGGATTCACCGCGTAGTTCAGCCCCACCGCAGGACTGGCGAACGTGTACGCGTCGATCTGCCGGATTCCGAATGCGGCTTCGTAGCCCGCGATGGCCGTCATCTCGGCCGCACTGTTGGGGAAGGGGTTTTCGTTGGGAAGGACGATGCCCTGGTACTTCCCGCGGGGCTGGCCGTTCACCGTGTCGCTGAGGAAAGCGGAGTTGATGATGGGACGGTTGGTGTCGTTGAGGTTGACGACCTTGTACGGGGTGCCCTGGTTCTTGAGTTCGGCGGTGATCGCCGCGACCGACGGGCCTCCGTCGTCGATGACCAGGATGGTGAGGTCGATCCTGGGCGGCGTGTCGCCGTGGGCCAGGGTGGTCTGCAGGCCGCTGGCCAGCAGAACTGCCGCCGCGCACGCGGCAACTCTTCGGGTCGCTCGACCCATGGTGATCCTCCCCTTGGGTAGGCGCCTCGCTGCTCAGCGCTCGCCTGCCCTGTAGCTGTTCGCGGGCAGCAGGCTGCCCGGCGCCCATCCTGGTCGAGGGGGGCCTCTGCGAGGGACCAATTGGGCGAGAGTGCAGCGAACCTGTTACCAACGTTCATGGCGAAGCCATGAAGGCGCCGATTGTGACCGGAACCGGACCGGCCATGCAAATAATGAATTGAGAATGAAAAAGCGGAAGCTGAGAGCTACACCTGGTTACCACCCGTGCGGCTTGGGCGGACCACCGGACACCTACACTGTCGTCGTCGCGCATGACACTCTTGCACATCTTGCCGACGCCTTGGGCAGGTTCATGCAATATCGGGCACCGCTGTGCCATGTGACAGTCCGAATATGCAATGGAGGTGCTCGTGCGGCCGATCGGCGGACCGAGTCCGGTGCAATCGGGGCCGGGCGGAAAGCGGCGCCGGAGCCGGTCGAACGGCGCTGGTCGGGCGCAGTCCCGGACTGCGCGGTGCGCTCGACGACCGTGATCCCGGCGGCTATTGGACGGTCGACGGGCGGGCGCCGCGGCCCTGTGCAGTGATGGCCTGAACCATGTCATTACCGACGAGTTCGGCCCGCTGCGCGCACGCCGCCGGCGCCGACCGCGGAACCGTCCTCGCCGACTACCTGCGCACCGTCGAGCGCGCCGCCGCAGTGGCCGGCCCGGGTGATGGACGGCGCCGTCCTGGCAGGCTGCGCATCAGCCTGCCAGGACGGCGACGGAGGGCTTCCCTGGGCCTGTCAGCCCTCGCTGATCAGGCCCTCACGGAGCTGGGTCAGCGTCCTGGTGAGCAGCCGGGAGACGTGCATCTGGGAGATGCCGATCTCCTCGCCGATCTGCGACTGAGTGAGGTTGCCGAAGAACCGCAGCATGATGATCCGGCGCTCGCGCGGCGGCAGCTTGGCCAGCAGCGGCTTCAGCGACTCCCGGTACTCGACGCCTTCCAGCGCGAGGTCCTCGTAGCCGAGCCGCTCGGCCAGCGGTCCGTCGCCGTCCTCCTCGCTGGGGCTGGAGTCGAGCGAGCTGGCGGTGTACGCGTTGCCCACTGCGAGGCCCTCGACCACGTCCTCCTCGCTGACCCCCAGGCAGGTGGCCAGCTCGGCGACGGTGGGGGAGCGGTCCAGCCGCTGGGACAGGTCGTCACCGGCCTTGGTGAGCGCCAGCCGCAGCTCCTGGAGCCGCCGGGGCACCCGGACCGACCAGCTGGTGTCCCGGAAGAAGCGCTTGATCTCGCCCACCACGGTGGGCATCGCGAAGGTGGGGAACTCCACCCCGCGCTCGGGGTCGAACCGGTCGATCGCCTTGATCAGGCCGATGGTGCCGACCTGGACGATGTCCTCCATCGGCTCGTTGCGGCTGCGGAAGCGCGCCGAGGCGTACCGGACCAGCGGCAGGTTGAGCTCGATCAGGGTGTCGCGGACGTACGTGTGCTCCGCGCTGCCCGGTTCCAGGGCGGCCAGCCGCAGGAACAGCGAGCGCGACAGCGTCCGGGTGTCCAGCCCGGAGCCGGGCGGCGTCTCGGGCCCGGGCGGCGCGGCGGCCGGGACCCGCTGGAGCGGGATCCGGTCCTCGGCGACAGCCGTACCGTTGGCCTGACCAGCGTGGATCTCCGCAGTGCCCAGCTCTCCGGACATGCGCCCACCCCCTTGTGACTGACAGTTGAACGGGGGCCGTCGCACGGAGGTTCCCGGCGGGGGCCCTCCCCCTCCATACCGGAACACGGTCCACGGCAAACCCGAACGTCGCAAGATGTCACGCGAGGGTAACGCGCTGCAATCTCAGTCTTCCCAGGAGTTGCCGGTCCGAAGCCTCGTCAGAATGCGGGAGAGCAGCCGCGAGACGTGCATCTGGGACATCCCCAGCTCGGTGCTGATCTGCGACTGGGTCAGGTTGGCGAAGAACCGCAGCATCACGATCCGCCGCTCCCGCTCGGGCAGCTGGACCAGCAGGTGGCGGACCATGTCCCGGTGCTCGACCTCGGCCAGCGCGGAGTCCTCGTAGCCGAGCCGGTCCAGCAGGGCGAGCCCGCCCTCGTGCTCCTGCGCCGCTTCCAGCGAGGCCGCGTTGTAGGCCCGCCCGGCGTCCAGGCAGGCCCGGACGTCCTCCTCGGGGATCCGCAGGCTGGCGGCGATCTCCGGCACCTTGGGGGCCCGGCCGTGCAGCACCGTCAGCTCCTCCATCGCGCCGCTGACCTGGACCCACAGTTCCTGGAGCCGGCGCGGGACGTGCATGGTGCGGACGTTGTCCCGGAAGTAGCGCTTGATCTCGCCGAGGATGGTCGGCAGTGCGTAGGTGGGGAACTGGACGCCGCGGGTGGGGTCGAAGCGGTCGATCGCGTTGATCAGGCCGATGGTGCCGACCTGGACGACGTCCTCCATCGGCTCGCTGCGGCTGCGGAAGCGGGTGGCCGCGTAGCGGACCAGGGGGATGTTCACCTCGATCAGGGCGGCCCGGACCCGCTCCCGCTCGGGGGTGCCCGGGGGCAGCTCCGCGAGCCGTTCGAACAGCACCCGGGTCAGCGTCCGGACGTCCACCGCGGGGCGGCCGCCGGGGCCGCGCAGACCGTCCGGGCGGAGCTCGCCGGCCGGGCTGATGATCGACGCCAGTACCTCGTCGGACACGTCACCCCTCCCTCAGTCGATAACGAAGGGCCCTGCGGATCGGGTGTCGCGGCTGCTTCACCACCTCGCCATGTCCGGCAAAACCGGTCATAGCATCACAAGGCGGGCGCAGGTCGGGCAAGCACCCGGCGGAGGTGTGTTGGTGCGGGGTCGGGGCTTCACCGGGCTTCCCGCCCAGGCGCCGCACGGATCGTTCCGGGGCGGAGCAAGGCGCCCCGTCCGGTGGCCGGACGGGGCGCGGCGGGCCGTCCGAGGGACGGACCCGGGTGCCTCGGGTGTCAGACCTCGATGTCGGCGATCACCCAGGTGGCGAATTCGCGCCACTGGCCGGCCGCGGCCTGATGGGCCGGGTGGGTCAGGTACGCGTGCAGGGCGTCGCGGTCCTCGACCAGGCTGTTGATCGCGTAGTCGTGGGCGATGTCCCGCTCGGTGGTGTTCCAGCCGCACTCCCACTCGCGCAGCTCGGGGATCAGCGAACCCAGCTCGGCGAACGCCTTGGCGCCGGCGAGCGCGCGCTCGTCGTCCTTGCGGACGCCTTCGTTGAGCTTGAACAGGACCAGATGCCGGATCACGATTGCCGCTCCTCGCGGACGGGGACAGAGGGTCCCGCACACCGTAGCCGGTGCGCCGGGGCGGGACGACGGGCCCTACGCGACCGGACGGCTCACTTGATCAGCCCGGTCATGAAGGTGCCGACCGCCTTGGCCGCGTTCGAGATGCCCTCGAAGCCCAGTTGGACGAGCTGGGCGGAGCGGGCCGGCGAGCTGATGATCGAGTAGAGGACGAAGATGAGCAGGAGGGCCATGCCGATCTTCTTCGCCTGCGCCATCGGGTGTCGTCCTCTCCTGCTGTGGGCCGCCGCCATCCGGGTCCCCGAGCGGCCCTGCGGAAGCAGCTTATCCATCGGACGGGCTATCAAGTGTGCGACGCGTTCGCCCGGCGGGACGAAGGTCCCCGTGAGTGGGGCCTTTCTCCGGATGCCCGGAAACGTCCCGGGCGGCAGGATGGGAGACGTGCCGAGGATCTGGCAGGAATCCCCGGTGCGTGGATCCGGAGCTCCCCGCTGTGGGACCGGGCGCCGCGGCTTCCCCCCGACGCGGCGCCGGTTGTGGGACTCCGCCGGGGGAGCGGTCGTCCCCCCGAGCCGCTCCCCCTTTCCAGGCTCCGTACTCTCCGGGCGTTGGTGGTCATCAGCCCGGAGTGCGGAGCCCTTTTCGCGTTCGGGGGTGCGCGGAAACGCCGAGGGCCCGTCCGGATCGGACGGGCCCTCGGGCTCTACAGCGGTAGCGGTGGGATTCGAACCCACGGTGGAGTTGCCCCCACACACGCTTTCGAGGCGTGCTCCTTTGGCCGCTCGGACACGCTACCGAGGGGAACTCTACCGGACGGGTGGCGCGGTCACGAAATCCGTATGGCCGGGCGGCCGACGGGGGAGCCGGCGGCGGAAGTCGGCGCCGGACGTCAGCGGTGGGACTCGAAGAACTCGCGCAACTGCTCGCCGCACTCGTCGGCGAGGACGCCCCAGACCACCTCGGGGCGGTGGTTGAGCCGGCGGTCGCGCATCACGTCGAAGAGCGAGCCGGCCGCGCCGGCCTTCTCGTCGAGGGCGCCGTAGACCACCCGGTCGATCCGGGACAGCACGATGGCGCCGGCGCACATCGTGCAGGGCTCCAGGGTGACGACCAGGGTGCAGCCGCTGAGCCGCCACTCCCCGATCCGTTCGGCCGCCTGCCGGATCGCGACCACCTCGGCGTGCGCGGTCGGGTCGCCGACCGCCTCGCGCTCGTTGTGGCCGCGCCCGATCACCTCGCCGTCCGGGCCCAGGACGAGCGCCCCGACCGGGACGTCGCCGGTGGCCGGCGCCAGGGCGGCCTCGGCGATGGCGAGGCGCATCGGCGCCGCCCAGCGGTCACGGACCGGGTCGGGGCGGACGGGGGCGGGCAGAGGGGCGATGCGGGGGACGGCCTGCGGGGTGGATGCGGACTGCATGGCATCCAGTGTCGGGTATCCGGCGGTGGGCACCGGCCTGGTCACCGCCCGCTACCGGACCGCCTCCAGGACCTCGCCGCAGCCGAGGGCCTCGGCGATCTCCTCCAGGGCGTCGCCCGGGACGGCGCCCTCGCCGCTGAGGGCGAGCAGCTCCTCGGCGGCCAGGCCGAACTCGGTGAGCAGGTGGGCGTCGCCGAGCGGGCCGACCGGGACGCCGCTGCGGGCGTCCTCGTCCTGCTCCTGCGTCTCCTCGTCCTCCTCCAGCTCGACGACCAGGTGGTCCAGGTCGCCGAACTCGCTCTCACCGGCCTGGTCGACCAGCTCGTCGGTGAGGACGGAGCCGTAGGAGCTGCGGGCGGCGGCGGCGCCGTCGGACACGAAGATCCGTGGGTCCTCCTCGCCGTCCACCCGGACGATGGCGAACCAGGCGTCCTCCTGTTCGATGAAGATCAGGACGCTGTCGTCGTCCTGCGTGGAGTCGCGGGCCAGTTCGGTCAGGTCGGCGAGGGTTTCGACGTCGTCGAGCTCCGTCTCGCTCACATCCCACCCGTCCTCGGTGCGAGCAAGCACTGCAGCGAAGTACGCCACCAGGGACACTCCCAAGATCTCGGTCTCGGCTGTCGGCGCGCTCGGGCAACGCGAAAATCTGGCCGCCCCCGCGCCAGAGGCGGTCCGCTCGTTCGGACCGTCCCATCGGAATCGTGACAGAAAGCCCGCCCTTGCGGGGGGTGTTCGGCAGCGCGTCTTTGCAGGTCGTGTCGGAAGGTCCGGCCGGCGGCCGGTGTGGCGCCGGCGCCACCGCCCGGGGCCCGTCGGATCCGGACCAGCCGGTCGGCGGAGCTGCGGGGGGAGCCGCGGGGGGAGCCGCGCCGGAACCGCTTCGGATCCTCGTCAGATCCGGAAGGTTCGCATTCGCATGGCTTCGCGCATCCGCCGTTCCTTGGTCCGCCGGGGCTGGACCCGCTCCCGGAGCTCGCGGGCCTCGGTGAGCTCGCGCAGGAAGACGGCCCGCCGCCTGCGGCGGTCCGCCTCGGTCTCCGGGGGGTCCTGTGGCGGGCCGGGGCGATTGCCCGACCGGCCTGCGGGCTCGTCCGCCGAGCCGTCCCCGGCGTTCGGGTTGCTCGTCATAAGACGTGACATTCCCAGATCAGCCCGGTTGATACCACAGGAGGCGCTTCCGTCCGGACATTCGCGGGGCGCCACGGCGCGGCACGGCCGGGTGCACCCCGGCGACGGGGGCGGTCGGCACGCGGCGAGTCGTACAGGCGTCCAGACCCGGGCTAACCTCGATACATGCGTCTCCACGTCGTCGACCACCCCCTGGTGGCCCACAAGCTCTCCACCCTGCGCGACGAGCGCACCGACTCGCCGACCTTCCGTCGCCTGACCGACGAGCTGGTGACCCTCCTCGCCTACGAGGCCACCCGGGACGTCCGCACCGACGAGGTGGAGATCACCACCCCCGTGGCGGTCACGCTCGGCACCCGCCTCAGCTACCCCCGCCCCCTGGTCGTGCCGATCCTGCGCGCCGGTCTCGGCATGCTGGACGGGATGACCCGACTGCTGCCGACCGCCGAGGTCGGCTTCCTCGGCATGGTGCGCAACGAGGAGACCCTGGAGGCCTCCACCTACGCCACCCGGATGCCGGACGACCTCTCCGGCCGCCAGGTCTACGTGCTCGACCCGATGCTGGCCACCGGCGGCACCCTCGTCGCGGCGATCAAGATGCTGATCGAGCGCGGCGCCACCGACGTCACCGCCGTGGTGCTGCTGGCCGCCCCCGAGGGCGTCGAGGTGATGAAGCGCGAGCTGGCCGGCCTGCCGGTCACCGTCGTCACCGCCGCCCTGGACGAGCGGCTCAACGAGAACGGCTACATCGTGCCCGGCCTCGGCGACGCGGGCGACCGCCTGTACGGCACTGCCGGCTGAGCGAATCCCCCGAACGGACGAGAGCCCCCCGGCGCGCTGCCGGGGGGCTCTCCTGTTGCGCCGGACGACCGGCCTCAGCAGCTGCCGGTGGCGGTCGGGGTGGGGGACGGCTTGGTCGCGAGGGCGAGGGCGGCGGCCGCCTGGGTCTCGTCCAGCAGGGCGTTGTAGCTGTCGCCGACCACGAAGTCCACGGTGCCGTCGGTGCGGGCGTCGGCGGTGGTGGTGGCGCCGGCGATCTGCGAGCCGAGCAGGGTGGCGGCGCCGGCGCCGGCCGGGCCGGCGATCACCTGGGCGGTGCCGGGCACCTTCTTGTCCAGTTCGGCCGGGGCGTTGCCGACCTTGCCGATGGTGAAGCCGCGCTTCTTGAGCTCCTCGGCGGTCCGGCCGGCCAGGCCGCCCTTGGTGGTGGCGTTGTAGACGTTCACCGTGACGCCGGCCGGCTGCGGGATCGCGTGCGGGTCGCCCGGGGCGGCGGGGGCGCCGGAGTCGGTGGGCGCACCGGGCGTGGCGCCCGGGGAGGGGGCGGCCAGCGGCTTGCCCGACGGGGTCACGCAGGCCTGGGCGGAGGAGTTCTTGTTCTTCCCGCTGAAGATGTCGTAGAGCTGGACGCCGCCGAGGCCGATCAGGGCCAGGGCGAGCAGGCTCGCGAGCCCGGAGATCACCTTGCGGCTCTTCCTCGGGGGCCGGCCGAGTCGTGGATAGGCGTTGCCGGTGACGCGGTACTGCTTCCCCTTGAGGCCTTGGGGAGTCAACATGCTCACGGTTTGTCTCCCCCTCGTGCCAGGGCGGGGTCGGGATGACGGATCGGCTGGTGCGGGTGGATCCCGTGGTGCGGGCGGATCCCCTGGTCGCGGCCGTAGTCAGCAGCGTAGTGCCGTCAGACCGCGAAGGTACTAAATGATCATCATCTGGAGTACGCCGGTACCCGAAAGGAGGTACCCGGGTACGCGCGGACCGCCCTCCGCCGGATGGCGAGGGGGCGGTCCAGGAGCCCGTGCAGAGGGTCCGTCATTCCATTTCGAGGACCCGGGCGTGCAGCACCTGGCGCTGCTGCAGCGCGGCCCGCACCGCCCGGTGCAGTCCGTCCTCCAGGTACAGGTCGCCGCGCCACTTCACCACGTGCGCGAAGAGGTCCCCGTAGAAGGTCGAGTCCTCGGCGAGCAGGGTTTCGAGGTCGAGTTGCCCCTTGGTGGTCACCAGCTGGTCGAGCCGCACCGGGCGTGGGGCGACGTCAGCCCACTGGCGGGTGCTCGTCCGGCCGTGATCCGGGTACGGCCGCCCATTGCCGATGCGCTTGAAGATCACACGGAAAGCCTACCGTTTGGGCGGCGGATGGCGCAGCCGCCGCGACGCCGCCACGCGCTCGGGTGTGAGCTGCGGGAGGGCGATTGCGGCTGTTTGATGGGAAATGTCGCGAACATCGCCCGGTTCCGATCGGGACACGGCCCGCCCGGGACCGGGTTCCGGGCCCGCCCCGCCTCCCCGCACCGCCCAGGAGAGTGCCCCGATGTCCTCCGCCCCCACCCCGCCGGCCGTCCGGGAGATCGCCGACGGGTACGCCTTCACCGGGCCCGCCCTCGACCTCGGCGCGGTGCTGCTGGACGGCACCGCCTACCCGGACGCCCAGGTGCGCATCCCGCTCGGGGTGCTCAACCGGCACGGGCTGGTCGCCGGCGCCACCGGCACCGGCAAGACCAAGACCCTCCAGCTGATCGCCGAACAGCTCTCCGCCCAGGGCGTGCCGGTGTTCCTCGCCGACGTCAAGGGGGACGTCTCCGGCGTCGCCGCGCCCGGCGCGCCGAGCGAGCGCACCGCCGCCCGCGCGGCCGAGGTCGGGCAGCAGTGGACCCCGCAGGGCTGCCCGGTCGAGTTCTACTCGCTCGGCGGCCAGGGCGCCGGGATCCCGATCCGCGCCACCGTCACCAGCTTCGGGCCGCTGCTGCTCGCCAAGGTGCTCGACCTGAACGAGACCCAGGAGTCCTCGCTCAGCCTGGTGTTCCACTACGCCGACACCAAGGGCCTGGAGCTGTACGACCTCAAGGACCTCACCGCCGTCATCGCCTTCCTCGCCTCGCCCGAGGGCAAGGAGGAGCTGAGGACCATCGGCGGCCTCTCGTCGGCCACCGCCGGGGTGATCCTGCGCGCGCTCACCGTGCTGGAGAACGAGGGCGCCGGGGCGTTCTTCGGCGAGCCCGAGTTCGACACCGCCGAACTGCTGCGGACCGCCCCGGACGGCCGGGGCGTCGTCTCGGTGCTGGAACTGCCCGCCGTCCAGGACCGGCCGCGGCTGTTCTCCACCTTCCTGATGTGGCTGCTCGCCGACCTCTACCAGGAACTGCCCGAGATCGGCGACCTGGACAAGCCCAAGCTGGTGTTCTTCTTCGACGAGGCGCACCTGCTGTTCAAGGGCGCCTCCAAGGCCTTCCTGGAGGCCATCACCCAGACCGTCCGGCTGATCCGCTCGAAGGCCGTGGGCATCTTCTTCGTCACCCAATCCCCGCGCGACGTCCCCTCCGACGTGCTCGCGCAGCTGGGCAACCGGGTGCAGCACGCGCTGCGCGCCTTCACCCCGGACGACGCCAAGGCGCTCAAGGCCACCGTCTCGACCTTCCCGCGCTCCTCCTACGACCTCGGCGCGGTGCTCACCTCGCTCGGCACCGGCGAGGCCGTGGTGACCGTGCTCTCCGAGAAGGGCGCGCCGACGCCGGTCGCGGCCACCCGGCTGCGGGCGCCGCAGTCCCTGATGGGGCCGATCGAGGTGGGCGCGCTGCGGGCCGTCGTCGACGCCTCGCCGCTGACGGCGCGCTACCGGGACGCGATCGACCGGGAGTCGGCGTACGAGAAGCTGGCGGCGCGGGCGGCGCGGGCGCCCAGGCCGGAGGCCGCCGCACCGGCCAGGGCGCCGAAGGAGCGGGAGCCCGCCCCGCGGCGGGAGGAGCCGAAGGGGGCGGGCGGGCTGCTCGATTCGCTGCTCAGCAACCCGACGGTGAAGTCCCTGGCGCGTTCGGCCGGGAAGCAGCTCGGGCAGGAGATCTCGCGCAGCCTGTTCGGGACGTCCAAGCGGCGGCGGTAGCGGCCGGGCCCCGGACGGTGGGGGTGGGCGCCTAGCCGGCCAGGGCGGCGCCGATCCGGTCGAGCGAGGACAGCCGCATCAGGCCGTAGTTGTAGAACTCGACCTCGGGGACGCCCAGTTCGCGCAGGGTGGCGATCTTGGCGGCGAGGTTCGCCGGACCGTCGCAGTCCGAGGCCATCGGCCGCAGGATCACCGCCATGTCCTGGGGGCGGACGCCGTGCAGGGCGAACGCGGCGACCTTCTCCCGGACGGCCTCCGGGGTCTTCGCGTAGCCGAGCGTCTCGATCTGGTCGGTCGCCTCGGCGAGCGCGGGCAGGTCGATGCCGGACAGCCAGCCCTTGCCCGGGCCGGCGCCGTCCATGAAGCTCAGCCGCATGCCGTGGCGCCTGGCCTCCTCGGTCAGTTCGGCGGCCAGCGTGGTGACGGTGGCGGTGGCGGCGTCCAGGTAGGCGGCCAGGGCGCCGTCCGCGAGCGCGCTCAGGTCCGCAGGTTCGGCGGCGGCCGCCTCGTCGGCCAGCCGGCGGCGTAGCTCGGTGCGGACGGCCTCCGCGACCTCCTCCGCCGGGACGCCCGCGCGGGTGGCGGCGGCGCGGCAGTGCGGGCAGAAGCAGATGCCGAGCAGCGCCTCGGCGCCCGCGCCCAGCTCCTCGAAGTAGCGCTCGTGGTGGTAGCCGTGGCGCAGCCCGTGGAAGTGCAGGGACTCGGCCCGGATCGAGTCCACGCCGTACCGGGCCAGCTCGGTGACCAGGGTCCGTGCGTACTCCCGGACCTCCGGGTGGGCCGGGCAGAGCTCGGTGAGGTGGCGGTCGCCGAAGGCGTTGGCCGGGGCGCAGTCCGGGTGGGCGAAGCCGAGCCGGTCGTTGTGGCAGAACACCGTCCAGGCGTGCAGCTTCAGCCCCCGGCGGCGGGTCTCGGCGGCGGCCTCGGCGAAGGGGTCGCGGTCGCCGATCGCGGTGGAGGGCACGGGCGCCAGCCGACGGCCCTGCCAGCGGGCCGGATCGGGGCGGAAGTAGGCCGCGCCCGGCTCCAGGTAGCGGATCACCCGGCGGGGGTTGTGCGGGAAGACGTCCCGGGCCTCGTGGTAGACCGAGGCGAGGGTGACGCCGCCGACCCCGGCGCGGTCGGTGAGGTTGCCGAAGAAGGTGTCGGCGCCCTCGTCGAGCAGGTCGGTGGCGAAGGCGAGGACGGACGACTCCACGGTGCGGCTCCGGAGCTGGGGGCGGGTGCGCTGTCCACGCTAGCCGCAGGCGCCTGATTGGTCTATACCTGGCAATTCGAGCGGACCGGGCCCGAACGAGGGGCGGCCGGATCGGGGCGGCCGGACCGGACGGGCCCCCACTACAGTGAGCCGTGTCCGTCAGGCCGTGTCCGACAGCGCGTGTCCGACAGTGCGTGCCCGTCGGACCGTGTCCTTCAACGTCCTTCAGCCCGAGGCCGTGCACGGCCCGTTGAGAGGTGACCACCCCATGAGCGTTCGCCCGCCGCTGCCGTACGACTTCCTGCCGCAGGTGCCGTCCTTCCCGCTGACCAGCCAGGACATCACCGACGGCGGCACACTGGCCGGGGAGTTCAGCCACGCCGGAGGCAACCGGTCGCCGCAGCTGGCCTGGTCGGGCCTGCCCGAGGGCACCCGGAGCATCGCCGTCACCTGCTACGACCCGGACGCGCCCACCGGCTCCGGCTGGTGGCACTGGCTCGCCCTCGACCTGCCCGCCGACACGGTCGAACTGCCGCGCGGCGCCGGCTCCTCGGACGACGACCTGCCCGGCGCGGCCTCCTTCCACGGCCGCAACGACTTCCCCGGCCACCAGTACGACGGCGCCGCCCCG
This sequence comes from Kitasatospora sp. NPDC087271, assembly GCF_044744605.1. Lineage (NCBI taxonomy): Bacteria > Bacillati > Actinomycetota > Actinomycetes > Kitasatosporales > Streptomycetaceae > Kitasatospora > Kitasatospora sp. NPDC087271. The sequence goes on along the minus strand of NZ_JBIUYQ010000002.1, from coordinate 365,428 downwards.
CCGCCCGGCGCCCCGCACCGGTACGTGTTCGCGGTGCACGCCCTGGACGTCGAGAAGCTGGACGTCTCCGCCGACACCCCGGCGGCCCAGATCGGCTTCCACCTGACCTTCCACACGCTGGGGCGGGCGCTGCTCACCGCCGAGTACGGGGTCTGAGCACGGGGGCCACGATCCGGTCGAGGTCCGGCGGCTGCCCGAGGAGGACCGGTCGGCCGGTCGCAGGGCCGTGGCCTGGACGGTCGGGCCGGCCGGGGAACCGGCCCTCCTGGTGGCGCCGGAGCAGCACCTGGCGCCGGCCGGATCCTGGCCGCCGGTCCGGCTGCCGGTCGGCTTCGCGGTCCACGGCGGTCAGGGCGTCTCCTTGGCCAGTGGCGGGGAGTTGACCCGGTATCAGCTGATCGGCGAGGAGTGGAAGCAGACCCGGCGCCGGCAGCCGGGCGTGCCCGGCGCGCTCGACCGGGTGCGCGGGCGCACGGCCGGGTCGGCGCGCTGTGGTTCCGCACGGGGGACCGCTGGTACCGGATCGAGGCCTAACCGTCTGCGCGGGTGGCCCGGTCGGCGCGGGCGGCCAGGGCGCGCAGGTGGGTGATCAGCTCCGGGGGCTCGTGCACGTCGAACTCGCAGTCCAGCGTCAGCAGTCGCACCGCCGTCCACTCCAAGGAGTCCGTGCGGGAGCGCAGCCGACAGCGGTGCTCGTCGATCGGCTCGATCTCGGAGTCCCCCCGGTCGAAGTGCCGTCGGACGCTCGCGGCCGGGGCGTGCACGGTGGCGACCACGGCGCGGGCCGGTGACTGGCGGCGCAGCTTGCCCGCCACGTACGCGGCGGCGTCCTCGGCCGGGAGCGGGCGCGGGGTGAAGTGGGCGCCGGTGGCGCGGGGTTCGCTGAGCCGGTCGACGCGGAAGAGCCGCCAGTCGTCCCGGTCCAGGTCGTAGCCGACCAGGTACCAGCGGCGGCCGGCCGAGACCAGCCGCTCGGGTTCGACGTTGCGCCTGGTCTCGGCGCCGTCGCCGGCCCGGTAGGCGAAGCGCAGCCGTTCCCGGTTGGTGACGGCGCCGGCGAGCACGGTGAGGTCGTCCGGGTCGACGGTCGGGCCGTCGCCGGTGAGCAGCGGCACGGTGGCGGTGTTGAGCGCGCCCACCCGGTGCCGCAGGCGGCCCGGCAGCACCTGGAGCAGCTTGCCGAGGGCGCGGACCGAGGCCTCCTCGATGCCGACCACCGCGTGCCCGGCGGCCGCCCGCAGTCCGACCGCGATGGCGACGGCCTCGTCGTCGTCCAGCAGCAGCGGCGGCATCGCCGTCCCCGCGACCAGTCGGTAGCCGCCGACCGCGCCCATGGTGGCCTGCACCGGGTAGCCGAGGTCGCGCAGCCGGTCGATGTCGCGCCGGATCGTCCGGGGGCTGACGCCGAGCCGTTCGGCGAGTTCGCTGCCGGGCCACTCGCGCGGGGTCTGCAGCAGGGACAGCAGGTTCAGCAGCCGTGCGGGGGTGTCCGTCATGCCGTCCAGGATGCCGGACAACTGGGACAGGATCTGACCTACATGCCCCGTACCCTCGTGGACGTGCCGACGAGCAGTGCGAGCAGCGCGAGCAGGACGAGCAGGACGAGCAGGACGAATGAGGAGTACCGAATGAAGACCGCGGACGCGGACCGACGGAGGTGGATCGCGCTGGCGATCGTGATGGTCGCCTCCTTCATGGACCTGGTGGACGTCACCATCGTCAACATCGCCATCCCCAGCATCCAGGAGGACACCGGCGCCTCCTTCAGCGCCATCCAGTGGGTCACCGGCGGTTACGCGCTGGCCTTCGCGATCGGGCTGATCACCGGCGGCCGGCTGGGCGACATCTACGGCCGCAAGCGGCTGTTCCTGATCGGCATCGGCGGGTTCACCGTGGCGTCCGCGCTGTGCGGCCTGGCCTCCGGCCCCGAGATGCTGGTCGGGATGCGGGTGCTCCAGGGCGGCACGGCGGCCATGATGGTGCCGCAGGTGCTGTCGATCATCCACGCGACCTTCCCGGCGGAGGAGCGCGGCAAGGTGTTCGGCATGTTCGGAGCGGTGGTCGGGCTGGGCGCCGTCTCCGGGCCGCTGATCGGCGCGCTGCTCACCGAGTGGGACCTGTTCGGCCTGGCCTGGCGCCCGATCTTCCTGATCAACCTGCCGGTCGGCATCGCCGGGCTGCTGCTCGGGCGCCGCTTCATCGACGAGTCGAAGGCCGAGCGGGCGCTCAAGCTGGACCTGGTCGGGGTGGCGCTGGCGAGCGTCGGCCTGCTGATGCTGATCTACCCGCTGACGCACGGGCGGGAGGCCGGCTGGCCGCTCTGGGGCTACCTGTCGATGGCCGGCAGCCTGGTGGTGTTCGCGCTGTTCGTGGCGTACGAGAAGGCCAAGACGCGGCGGGACGGCTCGCCGCTGGTCGAGCTGTCGCTGTTCCGGGTGAAGAGCTTCGCGGCCGGTATCGGCGTGCAGCTGGCCTTCGGGGTGGTCTGCGGGATCTTCTTCCTGGTCTGGACGCTGTACATGCAGCTGGGCCTCGGCTGGAGCCCGCTCAAGGCCGGTTCCACCGGCATCCCGTTCTCGCTCGCCGTCTCGGCCGCGGCCGGGCTGTCCGTGCAGAAGCTGGTGCCCCGGTTCGGGCGCCGGGTGCTCCAGACCGGCGCGCTGGTGATGGCGGCGGGTGTGCTGACGTACATCTGGGAGGCGGACCGGTACGGGACGGCGATCGCGCCCTGGCAGATGGCGCTGCCACTGGTGGTGATGGGCCTGGGGATGGGCCTGATCGTCGCGCCGATCACCGACGCGATCCTGGCGGAGGTGCCGCGCGCGCACGCCGGTTCGGCGTCGGGGCTGATCAACACCGTCCAGCAGATGGGGAACGCGCTGGGGCTCGCGCTGGTGTCGGTGGCCTTCTTCGGGGCGATGGACGACGTGGTCGCGCCGGAGGCGATGGGCACCGCGTTCGGCGGGGCGTTCGTCCACGCGATGTGGTGGGTCGCGGGGGCGCTGCTGGTGGTGTTCCTGCTGATGTTCGCGCTGCCGCGGCGCAAGGCGGTCGCACAGGCCGACGCGGATGCGGCGGGCGCGGTGGACGCGCCGGCGACGGCGGGTGCGGCGGATCCGACGGACGAGCGGGAGCCCGTCCTGGCCTGACGGGCACGGGTGAGGGCCCCGGTCGCGCGGTGCGACCGGGGCCTTCGGCGCATCCTGGGAGGGCCAGGGACCGTACGGCGGTGGACTCCTCGGCGGCTCGGCAACGGCTCCCGGCCGGGCGATCGGCTTTCAGCGCGCCCCGGCCGTGCTCACCGCCGTCGTCCGGGGCGTGGTCTTCGCCGCGGACTTGGCCTCCTTCGCGGCGCGCTTCATCTCCTGCTTGAACTCCCGGACCAGGTCGAGGGATTCGGGCCCGGTGATGTCGGCGACCGAGCGGTGCGCGCCCTCCTCGCCGTACACGCCGGCCGCCTCGCGCCAGCCCTCCGGCCGCACGCCGTACTGCTTGCCGAGCAGGGCCAGGAAGATCTGCGACTTCTGTTTGCCGAAACCGGGCAGGGCGTTGAGGCGGCTGAGCAGCTCCTTGCCGGTGCGGGTGTCCTTCCAGAGCGCGGCGGCGTCGGCGTCGTACTGCGCCACCAGGAACTGGCAGAGCTGCTGGACCCGTTTGGCCATCGCGGCGGGGTAACGGTGCACGGCGGGCTTCGCGGACAGCAGGGCGACGAACTCCTCCGGGTTGTACACGGCGATCTCCCGTGCGTCCAGGTCGTTCCGTCCGAGCCGCTGGGCGATGGTCAGCGGACCGGTGAACGCCCATTCCATCGGCACCTGTTGGTCGAGCAACATGCCGACGAGCGCGGCCAGCGCACTCCGTCCGAGCAGTTCGTCGGCCTCGGGCTGCTGTGCGAGCCGGACGGTGACGTTCATGGGCTTGCCCTCCTCGGAGTTGACGTCGGGTCGGCGCCCAGTCTGGTGGACGGGGCGGGGGCGGGGGCGGTCAACACGCCCGTAGCAGGGGAAGTCTTGGAGTTCCAGGGCCTTGGCGTAGCTGGCTTGTTCGTTGGCGGAGCGACCGCCTGGGATGCCAGCTCCGGCGGTCGGGAGAGCCGGCGGAATACTTTTTGCCCGCTTCGGGTGGCGAGGAGGCGGGCGGCCCGGGCGGGCTGGAGGGAGGTAGGTCATCTTGTATGACTGTTTCTGTTGCGCCGGTGCGGCGACCTGCCGGCGGGTCATTCTTGGTGCAATCGACGCGTCCAGAAAGGCTCGCCCGCCGTGACCCAGCCGTTCGAACTGCCGTCCTTCTACGTGCCGCACCCGGCACGCCTCAACCCCCACCTGGACGAGGCCCGGGCCCATTCCTCCGTCTGGGCAAGGGAGATGGGCATGCTGGAGGGCTCCGGCATCTGGGACCAGGCCGACCTGGACGCCCACGACTACGGTCTGCTCTGCGCCTACACCCACCCCGACGCCTCCGCCGAGGCGCTCTCGCTGGTCACCGACTGGTACGTGTGGGTCTTCTTCTTCGACGACCACTTCCTCGACATGTTCAAGCGCACCAACGACCGCGAGGCCGGCAAGGCGCACCTCGACCGGCTGCCGCTGTTCATGCCGGCCGACCCGGCCACCCCGATGCCGGAGCCGGAGAACCCGGTCGAGGCGGGCCTGGCCGACCTGTGGCGGCGCACCGTGCCGGTGATGGGCGAGGACTGGCGGATCCGCTTCGCGGAGAGCACCCGCAACCTGCTCAACGAGTCGCTCTGGGAGCTCGCCAACATCAACGCCGGCCGGGTCTCCAACCCGGTCGAGTACATCGAGATGCGCCGCAAGGTGGGCGGTGCGCCCTGGTCCGCCCAACTGGTGGAGTACGCGGCCGGCGCCGAGGTCCCGAAGGAGGTCTCCGGCTCGCGCGCGCTGCGGGTGCTGATGGACGCCTTCTCGGACGGCGTGCACCTGCGCAACGACATCTTCTCCTACCAGCGGGAGGTGGAGGACGAGGGCGAGCTGAGCAACGGCATCCTGGTGCTGGAGAAGTTCCTGGAGTGCTCCACCCAGGAAGCCGCCGAGGCGGTCAACGACCTGCTCACCTCGCGGCTCCAGCAGTTCGAGAACACCGTGTTCACCGAACTGCCCGTGCTGTTCGCCGAGACCGGGCTCGCTCCCGAGGGCCGCGCCCGGGTGCTGGCGTACGTCAAGGGCCTCCAGGACTGGCAGTCCGGCGGCCACGAGTGGCACATGCGCTCCAGCCGGTACATGAACGGCGGTGGTGCGGCGGCCGGTTCGGGCGGCCGCGTCGCGGCGGGGACGGGCGGCGCGCTGCCCGGCACCGGCAACTGGTGGGACCCGTTCGCGATCGGCGGGGTGGGCACCTCGGCGCTTGACATCCTGCGCAGCGGGGCGATGGGCGGCGGTGGACCTGCGGCCGGTCCGGCCGGTTCGGGCGGCCCGGGCGGCGTCGGACCGGCCGTTCGGCGGGCCCGGTCGCACAGCCACGTGCCGTACCAGGCCGTCGGGCCGTCCCAACTGCCCGAGTTCAAGCTGCCGTTCGAGGCCACGCTGAGCCCGCACCTGGACGGCGCGCGGGACCGGGTGATCGAGTGGGCCGCGCGGATGGGCATGCTGGAGGAGCAGCCCGGCATCCCCGGATCCGGCATCTGGGACGCCGCGTCCATGCGGGACTACGACCTCCCGCTCTGCGCGGCCGGCATCCACCCGGACGCCACCGCCGACCAACTCGACGTCTCCTCCGCCTGGTTGGCCTGGGGCACCTGGGCCGACGACTACTACCCGGTGGTCTTCGGCCGCACCCGCGACCTGGCCGGCGCCAAGCTCGCCAACGAGCGGCTCCCGCTGTTCATGCCGGTGGACGGCAGCCCCGCGCCCGAGCCCGCCAACGCCCTGGAACGCGGACTCGCCGACATCTGGGAGCGCACCGCCGGCCCGATGACGGCCGACGCCCGGCGGAAGTTCCGCCAGACCGTCGAGGACATGACCGCGAGCTGGATCTGGGAGCTCAACAACCAGGTGCAGAACCGGATCCCGGACCCGGTGGACTACCTGGAGATGCGCCGCGCCACCTTCGGCTCCGACCTCACCATGAGCCTGTGCCGGCTCGCCCACGGCCAGGTCGTGCCGCCCGCGGTGTACGAGCACGGCTCGATGCGCTCGCTGGAGAACTCGGCCGCGGACTACGCGTGCATGATGAACGACCTGTTCTCGTACCAGAAGGAGATCGAGTACGAGGGCGAGGTGCACAACGCCGTCCTGGTGGTGCAGAACTTCTTCAACTGCGACTACCCGTCGGCGGTCCGGATCGTCGACGACCTGATGCACTCCCGGCTGGACCAGTTCCAGCACGTCGCGGGGAAGGAACTCCCCGTCCTGTACGACGACTTCGCGCTGGAGCCGGAGGCGAGGGAGCTGCTGGACGGGTACGTGGAGGAGCTGGAGAACTGGCTCGCGGGCATCCTGGTCTGGCACCGGGACTGCCGCCGGTACCGCGAGGAGGACCTGCTGCGGCACTTCGGCGCGGAGCGGGAGCTCAAGGCGGGGGCGGCGGTGAAGGAACTGCCCGGGCCCGCGGCCTTCCCGGTCGGCCCGACCGGCCTGGGCACGGCCTCGCTGCGCCTGCCGCGAGCCGGTGCGGCCCCGGCCGCCGGGGTGGCGGCCCTGGGCTGACCGGCGGGCGGACCAGCCCACGGCGCACCCGTGCGGGCCGATCCCGCGCGGGTGCGCCCGGTACTGGCTAGGGTGGCCGGACGGGGCCGGGTGCGCTCCGGATCGCGGGCGCACGTCGCCAGGCGAGAGGGCGGAAGAGATGGCAGCGCTACCTGAGGGCACGCCCTGTTGGGTCGACGCGATGTTCACCGATCCGGAGGGCGCGAAGGCGTTCTACGGTGACGTCCTGGGCTGGACCTTCGGCGAGAGCTCGTCGGAGTACGGCAACTACACGCAGGCGTACTCGGACGGCAAGGCGGTCGCCGCGATCGTGCCGTCGATGCCCGGCGCGCAGGCGCAGTCCGCCTGGTGCCTGTACCTCGCCTCGCCGGACGCCGCCGCCACCGCCGGGCGGATCCGCGCCAACGGCGGCGAGGTGGTCATGGGGCCGATGCAGATCGGCGACTTCGGCACCATGGTGATCGCCAGGGACCCGGGCGGGGTCGTGTTCGGCGTCTGGCAGGGCGACCGCCACCAGGGCTTCGAGAAGCAGGGCGAGCCCGGCGCGTACAGCTGGGCCGAGGTGGTGACCCGCGAGCCCGCGAAGGCGGACGCGTTCTTCCCCGCGGTCTTCCCGTTCGGCGTGAAGCGGATGGACGCCGAGGACTTCGACTACCGGATGTTCCAGGTCGACGGCCGACCCGTGCTGGGCCGGATGGGGGCGGAGGGCGACTTCCTACCGCCCGAGGCGCCCTCGTACGTGAGCGTGTACTTCGCGGTCGACGACACCGACGCCGCGCTCGAACGGCTGCGGGCGCGCGGCGGCACGGTGCACTTCGGGCCGATGGACAGCCCGTTCGGCCGGTTCGCCGCTGTCGGCGACCAGCAGGGCGCGGCCTTCGGGATCATCGACCTCGGCCGGACCTCGGGAGAGCCGCCCGAGGTGGCGGACGCCTGAGGGGGGGAGCGGGAGGAACTCGTCGAGCCGCTGGACGGGTACCGCGATCTGCCGCGCTGGACGGGGCGAAGTCGACGGGCTGAGGTCGCCCGGGGCTGAGGGGCGTCCGGTCCTGAGGTCCGGCTGATGCCGAGGCCCGCCCCGGCGGCCCGATCGCTCAGAGCTCGACGCCGAGCAGCTCGCGCAGTGCGCGGTCGCCGTCCGGGGTGACCCGCAGGGCCCGGCCGGAGCCGATCCGCTCCACCCAGGACCGGTCCAGCGCCGTCCGGCAGAGTGCCGCGCCCAGCGCCCCGCCGAGATGGCTGCGGCGCTCCGTCCAGTCCAGGCAACTGCGCACCACCGGGCGCCCGCCCCGGCGGCCCGCCCGCTCGGGCAGCTCGATCGCCTGCGCGGCCAGCCAGGCCCGGCCGCGCCCGGTGACGGCGAGCCCGGCGTCGTCGGTGAGCAGGCCGCGGGCGAGCAGCGCGTCCGCGACGGCCACGCCGAGGCGGCCGGCCAGGTGGTCGTAGCAGGTGCGGGCGCGGGCCTCGGCGCTCTGCCGGGTGGCCTCGCGCAGGCCGTGCGGGGTGGGCCGGTCACCCTGGTCGGCGAAGGCGGTGAGGTCCTCGATCAGGGTGGCGACCTCCGGGGTGGCCAGCCGGACGTACCGGTGCCGGCCCTGCCGCTCCTCGGCCAGCAGCCCGCCGGCGATCAGCCGCGACAGGTGCTCGCTGGCCGTGGACGGCGCGACGCCCGCGTGCCGGGCCAGCTCGCCGGCCGTCCAGGCGCGGCCGTCGAGCAGTGCGGTGCAGAACGCGGCGCGGGTGGGGTCGGCGAGCAGGGCGGCGAAGGCGGCGAGCGACATGCCTCCATGGTCGCCCCGGCACGGTTCGGCGCGGGCCGAAACGAGCCGGAGCCAGGATGGCCGGTATGGACGATCCCACGGTGTTCTCCCGCTGCGGCGAGGTGACCGCGGCCCCGGACGACTCGCCGGGCACCGGCTGGGGCTCGCGCCGACTCGTCCACCACGTCGTCGGGTCCGCGTTCTGCGCGGGCGCCGTCGGCGACCACTCCCCGGAGGTGACCCGATGACCCCCTTCGCCGCCCTGCACCACCGCCCCGGCCGGCCGCTGCTGCTGCCGAACGCCTGGGACCACGCCTCGGCCGTGGCGCTCGCCGCCGAGGGCTACGCCGCGATCGGCACCACCAGCCTGGGCGTGGCCGCCGCCGCCGGCCTGCCCGACGGCGTGGCCGTCACCCGCGCGGAGACCGTGCGGCTGGCCCGCCGGCTGGGCCGTAGCGGGTTCCTGCTGAGCGTGGACGCCGAGTCCGGGTTCAGTGACGATCCGGAGGAAGTCGCCTCCCTGGCCGTCGAGTTGGCTCAGGCCGGGGTGGTCGGCATCAACCTGGAGGACGGCCGGGCGGACGGCACCCTGGCGCCGTCCGCCGTCCTCGCGGCGAAGATCGCGGCGGTGAAGGTGGCCGTGCCGGAGCTCTTCGTGAACGCCCGTACCGACACCTGCTGGGCCGGGCGCCACGGCCCCGGGCCGGAGACGGTCCGCCGCCTGGAGGCCTATCAACAGGCGGGCGCGGACGGCGTGTTCGTCCCGGGGCTGGCCGATCCGGCCGCCATCGTGGCGCTGGTCGAACGGCTGGCCGCCCCGCTCAACGTTCTCTGGACGCCGGCCGGTCCGGGCTTCGCCGAGCTTGCCGCGCTGGGGGTGGCCCGGGTCAGCCTCGGCTCGCTGCTGTACCGCTCCGCGCTGGCGGCGGCGGTGGCCACGGCGGCGGCCGTCGGTGCGGGCGATGAGGTCGGTCCGGTGCCGGGCTACGCCGAGGTCCAGGAGCTGAGCAGGAAGTGACGATGCGTCATCTGCCGGGTCGGTCCTGCCGGGTGGCCTCGATGCCGGCCAGGATCAGTCGGACGCCGTTGGTGAAGCCGCTGTCGCGGCCGCCGTCGGTCGCTGAGCCGACCTCGGTGGTGTAGAGGTGGTGCAGGCGCGGGAAGTCCCGGGTGGCCTCGATGACGGCGGGCACGAGCTCGTCCATCCAGCCCTGCTCGTCCCGGCCCTGCCGGGCCAGCGCGCTCAGCCAGGCGGCCTCCACGCTGGCCGTCCCGATGACGTAGCCGAGCAGGGCCCCCATCGCGTCGTTGGCCTCCGTCGGGGTGAAGCCGGCCGCATCCAGGAAGGTGAGCAGGGCCTCGGAGAGGCGCATCCAGTTGGGCCCGAAGTAGACCAGCCCCAGGTCGCCGATCACCGACACCATCCACGGGTGGCGCAGGACGACCTCACGCGTGCTGGCCGCGCACTCGGCGAGGGTGGTGCGCCAGTCCGCCGGGTCCGTGTCGGTGACCGTGGGGATCCGGATCTTGCCGAACACCTCGTCGACGACCAGGGCGAGCAGTTCGTCCTTGTTGGCGACGTGGGTGTACATCGAGGTGGCGCCGGCGTTGAGGCGGGCGCCGAGCTTGCGCATGCTCAGGGCTTCGATGCCGTCGCTGTCCAGGATGGCCAGGGCCTCCGCGACGATCTGGGCCCGGCTGAGCGCCGGCTGCTCGCGCCGGGGGCGCTCGGGGCGGCTCCACGGTGTCCCGGGCGCGTCCTTCGACCTGGCCGGCATCCGGCCCTCCTCTCGGTCTTCGCCCGCCTGTGCTCGGCTCGGCTGCTCCGTTCAGCATAAGCCGCGCCGCACGCCGTACGGCGTTGCGAACACTGTGCGGTCTCCGTACAGTGTTCGGTGTCCGCACGGTGTGCGGAGCGAGGCGCGCCGCGGCCGTGGGGACGGACCGCGGTGCGCCCGCGAGGACTTTCGTCCGGCCGCGGCCGGCGCGCTCACTTCGAAGGGGGACCGCGGTGGACCGTCAGCCGCGCCGCTGGCTCATCCTGGTCGTGCTCTGTCTCAGCAGCCTGGTGCTGGTGGTCGACAACATGGTGCTCGCGGTGTCCATCCCGCAGATCGCGGCGGACCTCGGGGCCGGGGCCCAGGACATCCAGTGGATCATCGACTCGTACATCCTGGTCTTCGCCGGGCTGCTGCTCACCTCGGGCAGCCTCTCCGACCGGTTCGGCCGGCGGAAGGTGATGATCATCGGGCTGGTGCTGTTCGGCGCCGCCTCCCTGGTCGCGGCCGTCGCCGACAGCCCCGGCCAGCTCATCGCCGGACGCGTGCTGATGGGCGTGGGCGGAGCCCTGGTCATGCCGAGCACGCTCTCCATCCTGATCACCGTCTTCGACGCCGAGGAACGGCCCAAGGCGATCGCCGTGTGGAGCGCGGTGGCCATGATCGGCATGGTCGGCGGGCCGGTGCTCGGCGGCGCGCTGATCGCGCACTTCTGGTGGGGCGCGGTCTTCCTGCTCAACGTGCCGGTCACGGTGGTCGCCGTCATCGCGGCGGTCGTGCTGATGCCGGAGTCCAAGGGGCCGTGGCGTCGGCCCGACCTGCCCGGCATGGTGCTCTCGATGACCGGGATGACCGCGCTGGTCTGGTCGATCACCGTGCTGCCCCGGGACGGCCTCACCAGCCCCGGCACGCTCGGCCCGCTCGTCGTCGGGGTGTTCGCGCTGACCGGGTTCGTCGTCCGCCAGCTCCGGACCGACTCGCCGATGGTCCCGCTCAAGCTGTTCCGCAACCGGGTGTTCACCGGGGCCAGCTTCTCGCTCGTCCTGCTGACCTTCGCCACCGGCGGCCTGATGCTGGTCCTCACCCAGTACCTGCAGTTCGTGCTGAAGTTCTCGCCCGCCGACACCGGCCTGGCGTTCATCCCACTGGCCGTCGCCTCGCTGGTGTTCAACGCCGTCGGTGCCGCGCTCGGCAGGAAGGTCGCCCCGCGGGTGCTGACCTCGGTCGGCATGCTGGTCATCGCGGCCGGGTTCGGGCTGCTGGCCACGCTCTCGGTCGGCGACGGCTTCGTCAAGGTCGCCCTGGCCATGCTGGTGCTGGGCGCCGGCTCCGGCCTCGCGATGCCGGCCGCGTCCAACGCGCTGATGGGCGCGATCCCCGGCGAGCACGCCGGCGTCGGCTCCGCGCTCAACGACACCATCCAGCAGTCCGGTTCCGCGCTGGGCGTGGCCATCCTCGGCGCCGTCCTGTCCAGCACCTACACCGGCGCGATGCCCACCGACGCGCCCACGGCGGGGAAGCACGCGATCACCGACGCGCTCGCCCTCGCCGCGGGCACCGGGGACGGCGGACTGGCCGCCGCCGCCCGCGACGCGTTCAACACCGCGGCCTCCGTCACCTTCACGGCGGGCGGGATCTCCGTCCTGGCGGCCGCGGGGCTGACGCTGGTGCTGATGCGGGACGGCCGGAAGGCCGCTCCGGCGGCGGGCCCGGTGGAGGACGCGGTCGAGGGCGCGGCGGAGGCGGGGGTCGTCCAGCGGGTGGGCTGAGCCTGCCCGCCTCGGCCCTGCCTGCCTCGTGCGGCCGGGGCCGTCGGCGTGCCGCCGGTTTGTCGCCGCCCCCCGGCGACCCCCGGAGGCGGCGCGTAGCCTGGGCCCCATGTCCCCCGAGTACGCGGAGCGGGCGTCGAAGCTGCCGGGAGCGGTCGTGTGGAAGCGCCGGGCCGTCGGGAGCACGGGCGGCGGCGCGGCCGGACTCGTCCTGCCCGACGGCTGCATGGACCTGCTCTGGACCGAGGGCCGGCTCTTCGTCGCCGGGCCGGACACCCGCGCCTTCCAACTCGGACCGGGGCTGCGCGGCCCGTGGGCGGGCGTCCGCCTCCCGCCCGGCGCCGCCCCCGCCCTGCTGGGCGTGCCCGCGTACGAACTGCGCGACCGGCGGGTCGACCTGGCCGACCTCCGGCCCGGCGCCGAGGTGCGCCGCCGTACCGGACGCATCGACGCGGCGCCCGACCCGGCCGTGGCCCTGGAGGAGTTGGCGCTGCGCCTGGCGGCCGACGCGCGGCCGGTGGACCCGCTCGTCCGGGCGGCCGCCGATGCCCTGGCGGCCGGCCGCTCGGTCGCGGCGACCGCCGAGGCGGTCGGCCTCGGCGCGCGGCAACTGCACCGCCGCTCACTGACCGCCTTCGGTTACGGCCCCAAGACCCTGGCCCGGATCCTCCGCTTGCAGCGCGCCATCGCGCTGGCCCGCTCCGGCGTGCCCCTCGCCGAGACGGCGGCCCGGACGGGCTACGCCGACCAGGCCCATCTGGCGCGTGACGTACGGGAGTTGGCGGGAGTGTCGGCGACCGTCCTGCTGCCCCGTTGACTCAGGCCGCGGCGTCCGGCAGCGGCGCGAAGAGGTCGACGCCGTTGCCGTCCGGGTCGTGCATCACGGCGTACCGCTGGCCCCAGAAGGCGTCCCACGGCTTCAGCTCGCCGTGGTACCCGGCGCCGACCAGGTCCTCGTAGACCGCGTCCACCTGGGCGGGGTCGGCGCACCGGAACGCCAGTGCCGTCCGGCCGCCGCCCGCCGGCGGACGCCAGTCCGGGTGGAACGAGCGGATGGTGGAGTCGGGGTCGAGGGCCAGGCGCAGCCCGCCCGGCAGCACGGCCTCGACGTGCGGCTCCTGCTCGGCCCCGTCGGGGAACGCGAGTCCGAGCCGCCGGTAGAAGGCGATCGAGGCGGCCAGGTCCGAGACGGCGAGGCCCACGACGGCGAACTGCGGTGCTGGTGTGCTGTTCATGCCCGTCACGGTAGGCGGCGCCCGGACGCCCGTCTTGAACGAATCGGACGGTCTCCCGGCCGGTCTGCACACTGGCCGAGTCGGGCACGGCCGGGGTAATGATTCCGGTGACCCGATCCCGGCACGCACCACCGTTGCCGACGACCCCCTGGGAGGGATGACTGATGCTGTACCGCAGTCTCGGAGTTGACGGACCGAAGGCCAGTGCGCTGTGCCTCGGCGCCATGACCTTCGGCACCACCGTGGACGAGCAGACCGCGACGGCGATCCTGGACCGGTTCACCGAGGCCGGCGGGACCTTCGTCGACACCTCGAACAACTACGCCTTCTGGGCCCCCGGCGGGACGGGGTACGAGAGCGAGGAACTGCTCGGCCGCTGGATCGCCCGCCGGCGCAACCGCGACGAACTGGTGCTCGCCACCAAGGCGGGAGCCCGCCCGGTGCCCGAACTCCCCTTCCCCGCGCACATGGAGGGGCTGTCCGCCGCCGCGCTGCGCAACGCGGCCGAGGGCAGCCTGCGCCGGCTCGGCACCGACCGCGTGGACGTCTACTACGCCCACGTGACGGACCCGTCCACCCCGGTCGAGGAGACCCTCGGCGCCTTCGCCGAGCTGGTGGCCGACGGAAAGGCCGGCCGGCTCGGCTGCAGCAACCACAGCGCCGCGGACCTGGCCGCCGCCAACGAGATCGCCGAGCAGCGGAGTTGGCCGGGCTACCGGTGCGTCCAGCAGCGCCACAGCTACCTCCGGCCGCGGCCGGACGCGGACTTCGGCATCCAGAAGCACGCCGACGAGGAGCTGCTGTCGTACGTCGCGCGGCGGCCGGAGCTGCTGCTGCTGGCGTACTCCCCGCTGCTCGGCGGCGCGTACTGCCGGCCCGACCGGCCGCTGTCCGAGAAGTACCGGTGGCCGGTGGTGCAGGCCCAGCTGGCCGCCCTGGCCGAGGTGGCGAAGGAGACCGGGGCCACCGTCAACCAGGTGGTGCTCGCCTGGCTGCTGGGCCACCCGGTGCCGACGATCCCGGTCGTGGGCGCCAGCTCCGTCGCCCAGCTGGACGAGAGCCTGGCCGCCCTGGACCTGGTGCTCGACGAGGACCAGCGCCGGCGGCTGGACACCGCGGCCTGACCGCGGCGTCCGCCTCGAACCGGCTGCGCGCCGTCACTCCTGCGGCCGTCACTCCTGCGGCCGTCAGCCCTGCGGCCGTCAGCCCTGCGCGCCGTCAGCCCTGGGCGCGGACCGCCCGCCACCGGTTGGCGGTGGTCTCGCTCACCGTGTAGAAGAACTCCGACTTGAACTCGGCCCCGTCACTCAGCGCCTCCACCCAGCTCATCGGCCAGTTCCGCCGGCCGTAGTGCTTGTGCACGACCCGGGTGAACGCGGACAGCACGCCGCGCAGCCGCTTCCGGTCCACGTCGAGCAGCTCGACCAGGGACGTGTAACTCACCCGCTCGCCGGGCTGCTTCGCCAGGATGTCGAGCACCCCGGTCACCGCCTGCACCGAGTCCAGCGGATCGGCCGTCAGCCGGCGCAGATCCTGCACGGTCCACTCGACGAACGGCCACTCGCCGTCCTCCTGCGGACCCCCCTCGGCCGGCGCCGCCACCGCGGGCCCGGCAGCGGCGCCCGAAAGCTCCGCGAGGAACGCGTACACCTGCGTGACGTACTGAGCCGGCACCGGCACCGAGATGAACTGCTGGTTGTCCTGCGTCATGTTTCTTCCCCTCCGACGTGTCGCCCGTCTGGCGGCAGGACAGATACTTGCACGTCATGTCTCCACGTGTCCAGGCACTAACCTGGACTAGGTTGGTGATGAGTTGCTATTAATT
The DNA here is from genome assembly GCF_044744605.1 of Kitasatospora sp. NPDC087271. Taxonomy (NCBI): domain Bacteria; kingdom Bacillati; phylum Actinomycetota; class Actinomycetes; order Kitasatosporales; family Streptomycetaceae; genus Kitasatospora; species Kitasatospora sp. NPDC087271. The sequence goes on along the minus strand of NZ_JBIUYQ010000002.1, from coordinate 350,399 downwards.
CCATCTTCTCGCGCTCGCCGCCTGTCGGCAGTCGAGAGGAGGCGGCGCGAGGTGTCGCCTCGGTGCACGGGTCGAGGATGGCGATTCGGCCCGAGCGTGCCCGAGTCCGGTGTTCGTGGCCTGCGGGGCAGGCGCGAATCTGTCCGCCATTGCTCGGCGACTGCCGGAGGTGCGTGGCGGTGGTCGGCGGCGTGGTCCTCGACTTCCGACTCTCGCGGTCCGTCTCCGAGCCGGTCAGTGCATGCAGCGACGATCGGAAGAGGCAACGGACAACTCGGCCGGATCGCCCCTTGGTGGGCATGGCGCGTGCCAAAATCTTTTTCGGAGCGGCGGGGCGCTCCGACCACTCACCGGGATTGCTCAGTTTCAGACATCACCATGGAGGTGCTTGGCATGGCCATGCCCTTAGGATTCGGCTGGGAACTGCGCCGACTGCGAGGCGAGGCCGGATTCACCCTTGGGGATCTTGCCCAAGAGGTCAACTACAGCAGGAGCCACCTCAGCCGAATCGAACGCGGCGAGAAACGACCTTCCATGGACTTGGCCCGACGCTGCGACACGTTGTTCGGAGCAGGCGGGCGCTTGCAGAGGTTGGTCGGTCGTTACCCGTCCAAGCGCGTTGAACGGATGCGCAGGGCAGGCAAGTCGATGGCACGCCGCAGCACGCTCACGGTTGGAGCGGCATCACTGATCGGCTTCGGTTCGGTGGACGGTGAACGGGTAGACCGACCAGAAGGCGTGTCACTCACCGGGCCGTTTCTAGCGCAGCTTGACCAGATGCGACAGCTAGGCCAGGTTACCGAGCCGACCGCTCTTCTCGACCTGCTCGAGGCCCAAACCCGCACTGTTACCAAGCTCGCTGTTACGAGCGGCTCGCGCGACGGAGCGCGGCTCTTTGTGCTTGCCGCCCACTTCGCCGACTTCACGGGTTGGATGGCGCAGGAGGCCGGCGACAACGAGTCGGCCCTCGGCTGGACCGCCAGCGCCGTCGAACTCGCGCAGGCAGGGGGTGATCGTGACCTGGCCTTCTACGCTCTCGTCCGGCGTGCGCTCGTCACCTTCTACGACGCTGATGCCGAGCAGACCATCGCCCTCGCGAGCCGGGCGCAGGAGAGCCGACTGCCATTCCGGATCCGGGGGCTGGCTGCCCAGCGCGAGGCGCAGGGACATGCCCTGATCGGGGACGAGCACTCTTGCATGCGGAGTCTTGACCGGGCTCGGCACCTGCTCGACTCGGCCTCAGGCAGGACCGGCACCGGACCGGTAATCGGCACCTCCCATTTGACGGATCCGGCGGCCATGGTGACCGGCTGGTGCTTGTTCGATCTAGGACGTCCCCGGGAGGCCGCTGAGGTCTTCGATCGGGAGTGCCTGGGCATTGCGCCACAGGCACTTCGCACCCGGGCCAGGTACGGCCTGCGACGGGCGCTGGCACACGCTGCGGCCGGCGAAATCGAGCACTCCTGTGAAATCGCGGGTGAACTGCTCGACATGGTCATCGCCGTGCGCTCCGCCACGGTGACCGCGGACCTTCGGCGGCTGGCCAGGGAGTTGGCGCGATTTCGCACCAACCGATCCGTGCGTGATCTCCAACCCGCCCTGGCCAGGGCACTGCACACCATTCAAGCCTGACAGCACATCAAACGGTTCGGCCGCTGCAGCGGGGACTCGTGCCTGCGTAACCGGCAGGTCGGCGCGGCCGTTCCGTTGCTGGACCCAAAGACGTACCTCCGGGGAGGAGATCCGCCATGCCTGACATCTTTATCAACTACCGTACCGGAGACGAGGAAGGCACCGCCACGTTGCTCGAACGGGAGCTCTCCCGGCGCTTCGGCAGCGATCGGGTATTCCGGGCCAGTAAGTCGATCGAAGCAGGTCAGAAATTTCCGCAGGCACTGATCACCGCCGTTCGACGCAGTAGCGTTCTGTTGCCCGTAATCGGTCTGCGCTGGATGGAAGCGTCGAGCGCAGACGGAAGCCGGGCGCTTGACAACCCTGAGGACTGGACTCGCAGGGAGATCATCGAGGCGTTCGAGTCCGGTGCTCTGATCGTCCCTGTCTTGGTTGATCGCGCGCCTCGCTTGAAGCGCGCGGACCTGCCCCTCGTGCTGTCCGGATTGGCGGACCATCAGTACAGGCGACTGGACCTGCGAAATGCGGAAGCTGACCTCACCCGCATCGGGAACGACTTGGCCGCCCTCGTTCCGCAGCTGGCCGCTGCCGACCGCCTGGGCGTCGGCCACGATCAGCGGCGGTTGGATGACACGGATGATGGCGAGATCCGATCGGCGGGTATCCAGATCCGTGCCCGCGAGATCCGCAGCAGGCAGCGTGGCGGTATCGGCAATCTGACCGGGGGCTTCTCTGGAACCTTTGTCAGTGAACCGAGCGGTCCGGTGCACACGGGCAGCGGACACCAGTACACGGCCCCGCGGTTCTCCGGCGACGGGATGGGTGTCAACTACATCGCCGGCAAGCACTCCGGCACCGTCCGTACCAACATCGACAACAGTCGCTGCCCTGAGGACGGAGACAGGTGAGCGAAGGGGCCTACAGCTGGGTCAACGACTCACAGGGACCGCTCCACAGCGGAAGCGGACCGCAGTACAACTTCTGGCACACTACCGCGACGTCCGATCGACTGGTCAGAACGGGCACCAATCCGCTGGTGATCGCTCACCAGCACCGGTTGCGACTCAGCCGCTGGTTCGTGCCGCCGGATCGCTACGGCACCGCCGTGGAGAGGCTGGCCACCCCCGGTTCCGTTGTCCTCTTGGACGGCCCGGAAGGCAGCGGTCGCCGTGCCGCCGCCACCATGCTGTTGCACCAACTCGACCTGCCAGCGGGGAGGTTCGAAGAACTGTCGGTGGAACGCGAGGAAAGCGGCCTGGATATCGCACCGGACGACCGGTTCCTTCTCGACCTGTCCAGTACGCCCGACGACGCCTACCTGGGCGCTCAGCGCGTTCTGACCTCTTACCGGGCGGTTGTTGAACAGAACGCCGCACGCATGGTCGTCGTTCTGCCAGCCGGTCTCGGCTATCTGCTGGATGCCGAGTTCGCGCCGCTCGTCGTGCATGTAGGACGACCTCACGGGCCTGCGGTGCTCAGCCGCTACCTCCGAGTGGGCGGCATCGACTTCGTGCCTGAACATTTGAGCGTACCGGAGCTGAAACACCTGCTTCACGAGTCACCTATGCGTGAGCTGGCCAGGTTCGCGGAGATGGTGTGCCGTGCGCGGGACAGTGGCGCCTACGGCTCCGACTTCTCTGCCTGGCGGGACGAGGCGGTTGCCGTAGTCACCAATTGGACGGGCGAGGTGGCCAGGCAGGTGAGTGCCCACCGCACGGTGAAGGAGCGGGCGTTGCTACTCACCGCGGCCATGCTCAACGGTGCCACCGCTGACGCTGTCTTCCACAGTGCAGCCAGCCTACTGGCCGAGCTGCGGCACAACGGTGATGAGACACCCCGACTGGCTCAGGCCGACTTGGGCGAGCAGCTGACGTCGTTGCATATTCGGCGCGACCACGACGGCCGGGTCCGCTTCGAGCGGCTCGCATACGATGGCGCTGTACGAAACCACTTCTGGGTCAACTTCCCGGACCTGCGACAAAACCTGCGGGACTGGGTCGGCCGGTCAGTCGCGTTGCCGGAACTTACGGGCGACGACCGGACGAACCTGGTTGTGCGTTTCGCAGAGCAGTCACTCGCTGCGGGACGACCTGGCGACCTCTCCACTCTGGCTGAACTCTGGACACGATCCGGTACCTCCAGACGGTGGAACGCTGAGGCGGCGGCCCTCCTTGAGCAGGGACTCAATCACGAACGGTACGGCGCCAGGATCCGTTCGAAGATCTACGACTGGGCGGTCGGGCCAAGGCTCTCTCCAGATCTTCTACGCGTGCTGACTGGCCTGTGCCGCCACGTCATCGGCGCCAGTCACCCCGATCAGGCAGTAGTGCGGCTCCATCACTTGGCGTTGCGGTCCGGCGGTGAGGAGATCGATGTCGCTCGGGCGGAACTCCTGGAGCTGGCCAGGGCGGACCGGCGCCTCTACGAGCAACTGATCGACCGGTTGCTCGCCCGGTCAGGTACGTCGCCGACTCCCAACCTGACGCTGCTTCTCGCACTCCTCAAGCCGGCCGGGATCCTGTTCCCACCGCCGTGGCAGGCCCTTCGTGCCAGCTGGCAGGCAGTGCTGGCCTTGCCCACTGACAGCTGGGCGCCCACAGCACACCAGTGGTTGACCGCGGCAGACGGCGCGCGCGGATGGCGGAATGCATTGGACGTTGTGCTTCAGGCCGCCGAGGGCCGCCAGTCCGTTCTGAACCACCTCTACCTGATCACTCGCGACTGGGCCGTGGCAGAGACTTCGGCTCCGAATGGGTCCTCGGACTCTCGGAAGGCGACCGCCTACCGGTTTTGGCAGAAGATCGACTTCGCTCAGGGCATTGAGACCCTTGATAGTCGTCCTGGCGTACCAGAGAGGGAGCCTCGATGAATTACCGAAACAAGGCCCTACCCGTCTTCCTCGTCTTCGTCTGTGCATCGGTTCCTGCTCTGGTCGGTCGGCTGTTCAACTGGCCGGCCTGGGTGGGCATCTTTCTTGCGCTGACCATGGCAGCTGGCCTGGGTTTGTTGGTGGTGCGTCAGAGTCCACGCCATTCACCCGTGGCAGAGCCGCTGTCGGAGCCGTTGTACATCAGGCCAAATCCTCCCGCAGAGCCGCTTCAAGAAACCCACGTGGATGGTCTGACCCTTCCGAGTGCGCTACCTGACTACGACTTCGTGTTCTCTGCCACTGTGCGTTGGCGGCCGACGCGAAGTCATCCGGACCTCCCACACGCCAGCCTGGGAAACCTTGCCGTGTCGGCGGTACTGAAGCGGGCGCAGCTCATCACCAGTCAGGAACACCCCTACCACTGGGACGCCGCCCGATACCGGTTGGTCGGATCGCTGGGTGCTGAGGCCGCCGATGCGTCGGGGCTCTTCACCGCACTGGCGACCAATGCCACGTTGACCCTGAACCAGTCTGACCGTGACCGGCTGGAGAAGTTGGCCAGGCTTCGCAAGACGGAGGACGCCTGGGAACAACACCAGCAGTACGAGCGAAACAGGCGGTCCTATATCGGCGAGGAGGTGCTGAAGAGCCCCGGTAGTGCGGTGGTGTGGTGGCTGACGCGTCACGAGGATGAAGTGGAGAAGGCAGTGGAAATGATCGGGCCTCTCGCCCAGTTGTCCGCCGCTGCGAATGACACCGAGGTGCCTGAACCGTTTCGACGTTTGGTGGCCGGTTTTCCCACCTGCGAGTCGACACCTGCGCCGGGCATCCCAGGGTATGGATCGGGTGGTCCGGAGTGCTCGGCTGAGGAGCGCGATGGAGAGACGATCCCCGTCGATTCCGTTGCTCCGTCACTGGTGGATCCGGACTCGACCGTGGTCGAACGCGTGCGCGAACTGCTGGAGGAGCTCGGGTTGGAGGAGGGATCTGTCGAGCGGGAGGTGCTTGTGCACCGGATCGCACGCTCAACGGACGCCTCCGGCCGAGTCGTGGCGGCCGAACGGATCCGACAGCACTTGTCGGGTCGGTGGGCCGGTGAGACGTGGCTCGAAGAAGAGGCATCGGCTGCGACACACCCCGCTCGCGACAAGCCCGAACAGCCGAAGACGGACTCTCGACTCGCGGACTCCGGGGGAACCGGCCCGGATCCGCGAGTTGGGTACCAAGATCGGCCGCACCTCGATGACCGCGTCGGCCAGGCATCAGACGCAGACCGAATTGGGGGGCCGAACATCGCGGACGACTACCACGACACGACCAGCGTGATCTGGGGTACCTCGTCGCGGCGTGGAGCGACCAACGAATCCAGGCCGTCACCAGATTCCGGGAGTTCCGTTGGAGAGGATCCGTTGGCGCGTGGCTGAAACAGCGCGATTTAACGTGGCCCCGGCCGGTCGACGTTGGCAGGGGGCGGGATTCGAATTCGTGAGGAGCTGCCCCAGCCGCGCCTTCCCAATGTTCGTCTGGGCGTTGTCGGCGAACGTGGGCGCCCTGATCTGTTGGAGACGACTTACTGGACGTGTTCCGAACCTCGCCGGAACGGGGGTGAAGACAGCCAGGACTGGAACCACGGCGGGTCGTCCCTGCACAGCTCGGAGCTCATGTTCAGTAGGCCCGCGGGTTCATACACGGGGGACCTGACGGATCCCCTCTGGTAGCCAGAGACCTGCGCCAGGGGTCCGCATCTGGGCAAGCCAGTCGATCAGTGTGTCCTGGTTCGCTTCGTCTACGGGGTAGCTCCGCGCGTCCACCGTGGAGCGAGCGCCTGGCGACCAGGCGGAGGTGGTAGCCACCATTCCCCGGCGAGCCCCTTCAAAGATCACGTCTGCAGCCAACGCCTTGACGACCACGCGTTCGATCTTTTGGCGGGTTCGCTTGCACTGCACCAGTAGGACCGCTGGTGCATCCGCTGGTGCGTCAGGATCCCATGCGCGGACGTCCACGCCCTCGTCGGCGCGGCCGGGGCCAAGGCCTACCTTCAGGCCTTCACGGCGCAGCTTCTCTGCAACGAGTCCCTCGAACTGTCGCCAGTGCATGCAAGCCAACTCTTTGGTGTTGGCGTCGAGGTAGTCGATGAACCGCTGATCGATGAACACGCCCAGGGGCAGGGGCAGCGATTCCGAGTCGAAGAGATCGCGAAGGTCGACCCGGGAGCTGTGTTCCGTCCGCCGGACCCGGATCCAGAGGTTGGATGTGAGACGCGCATTGACGGTTCCCATGAGCCGCAGAGTCACTGCCACTCCGTCCGCCCCCCCACCGCCGGGATACCTCTTCGAGGAGCGGGGCCGGATCCAGCGCGTCTCCCTGATCGTTCAGAGGTAGTTCCGGAAGGCCGTTCATGACGAACTTGAGCGCTTCGTCAAGATCGCCGAGATCCGCGAACTCCTTCAGGAGAGGAGCGATCGCCAGGGGCGAGTCCCGGACGTCGGCGGCATCCGGGTCGCCGAACGCGGTGAGGAGCGTGTGGCCGAGGTACTCCATGGCTTCGGACTGGTAGCGGTAGGTGACTTCGAGGTCATCCGGCCATAGCTCCAGCGCACCATGCGTCCTCACCGCCTGCGCGAGCTGTTCTGCGGAGACGGTCAGTCCGAGCTTGAAGCCGACGAATTCGCTCATATACTCGATGACTTCCTGCCCTTTGACCCACACGCTGCCCGTATCGCCCATCTTCGTGACCGGAGCCGCTGAGATCTCGGATCCTAGGCGGATCCGGAGGCTCCCAAGACCCGATCCGGCGGTGGACCAGCCACACGGATAGTCACGCGGCTCCTGGGTCGAAACAGGAAGCGTGCGCGGCACAGCCGTTCGCCTTCAGCGCGATGAAAGGCCCGGAACAGGTGGGGAACGGCGAGCTTCCGCGGCCCGCAACGGTTGTCGCCGGGCTCAGGTCGAGGAACCTGGTTGGGGTGGCGGAAGGACGCGAAGTGGCCGGCGCCCCGGATGAGTGCGAAGTCTTGACCGGGGCGGTCACGTCGAAGAGGCGCTTGGCCGGGCGGGCTGGGTGAGCACGTCGCCGTCGCCCTGGAAGATGAAGAACGGGAGGTGGAACGTGATGCCCTCGGCCCGTTCGTCGATGGTCACGGCTTCGAGCGCAAGCGGCTCGGAGTCGGCGCCCATCAGCAGTAGCTCGACTTCGACGAGGAGCACAGCCAGGAGTGGGCCCGCCTCAGCGGTGCACTGCTCGACCGGCATGCCGACCGCTTTCCCACCCTGATCCGCGCCATCGCCGCTGGCGCTTTCGTCCCCGAGACCGTCGACCCGCTGGAGTTCGGCCTCGACCGCATCTTCGACGGCGTCCAAGCCCTCATCGACAGCGCCTAGCGAGGCCGGGCAGAACGACGAAGGCCCGGACCGTCGGAACGGTCCGGGCCTTCTGCCGGCGGAGGATACGAGATTCGAACTCGTGAGGGGTTGCCCCCAACACGCTTTCCAAGCGTGCGCCCTAGGCCTCTAGGCGAATCCTCCGTGGGAGAGCTTAGTACATGTTCGGGGGTGGTCGCGACCAGCGATCCCGTAGGCGGGAGGGTGGGGTTGCCTGTGGATCGTCGGGGCTCGGATCCGGTAGTGTGGGGGTCAGCCCCTCGTGTGGCGTTATCTCTCTGAACCCCCCCAGGGCCGGAAGGCAGCAAGGGTAAGAGGGCTCTGGCGGGTGCACGGGGGGTCTTTGCGTTCCCGGGCGGTCGCCGGGGGGCGGTGGGGGACGGCGGCGAGGCGAGGGGCGACGCGTTTGTCGGCGCGTCCCGATATCGTCGGGGGTGTGTCCCTAGCCCTGTACCGCCGCTACCGCCCCGAGACCTTCGCGGAGGTCATCGGGCAGGAGCACGTGACCGCTCCGCTCCAGCAGGCCCTGCGTAACAACAGGGTCAACCACGCGTACCTGTTCAGCGGGCCGCGCGGCTGCGGGAAGACGACGAGTGCGCGCATCCTGGCCCGCTGTCTGAACTGTGAACAGGGGCCGACGCCGACGCCCTGCGGGGAGTGCCAGTCCTGTCGCGACCTCGCGACCGGCGGGCCCGGCTCGATCGACGTGATCGAGATCGACGCGGCCTCGCACGGTGGTGTGGACGACGCGCGCGAGCTGCGGGAGCGGGCGTTCTTCGCGCCGGTCCACAGTCGCTACAAGATCTTCATCCTGGACGAGGCGCACATGGTGACCTCGGCCGGGTTCAACGCGCTGCTCAAGGTGGTCGAGGAGCCTCCGGAGCACCTCAAGTTCATCTTCGCGACCACGGAGCCGGAGAAGGTGATCGGGACGATCCGGTCCCGGACGCACCACTACCCGTTCCGGCTGGTCCCGCCGGGCACGCTGCGCGACTACCTGGCGGAGGTCTGCGGCCGGGAGGGCATCCAGGTCGAGGACTCGGTGTTCCCGCTGGTGGTCCGGGCCGGGGCCGGGTCGGTGCGTGACTCGATGTCGGTCATGGACCAGTTGCTGGCCGGCGCCGCCGAGGGCGGCGTGACGTACCAGATGGCGACCTCGCTGCTCGGGTACACCGACTCGGCGCTGCTGGACGAGGTGGTGGACGCCTTCGCCGCGCACGACGGGGCGACGGTGTTCCAGGTGATCGACCGGGTGGTCGAGGGCGGGCACGACCCGCGCCGCTTCGTCGCCGACCTGCTGGAGCGGCTGCGCGACCTGGTGATCCTGGCCACCGTGCCGGAGGCGGGGGAGAAGGGGCTGATCGACGCCCCGGCGGACCGGGTCGCGATCATGCAGGCGCAGGCGGACGCGTTCGGCTCGGCGGAGCTGAGCCGGGCGGCGGACATCGTCAACACCGGGTTGACCGAGATGCGCGGCAACGCGGCGCCGAGGTTGCAGCTGGAGCTGATCTGCGCCCGGGTGATGCTGCCGGGCGCGTACAGCGACGAGCTGTCCTTGCAGGCGCGGCTGGACAAGCTGGAGCGCCGGGCGGCGGCCGGCGGGTTCGCCGCGCCGATGGCGGTGGGGGTGCCGGTGGCGGCGCCCATGGCCGCGCCCGTTCCGGCGCCGGCGCCGGTGACGGAGGCCGCCCCGGTGCAGGCCGCGCCGGTCGCGACGGCCCCTGCGGCGGCTCCGGTACCGATTGCGCCAGTCGCACCGGCAGCACCGGCAGCACCGGCAGCCCCCGCGGCGCCCGCCGGGCCCGCGCCGGGTGCCTGGCCGATCCCGCGCAGCTTCCCGCCGGCGGGCGGGGCCCCGGCCGCGGCCCCCTCGCCGCAGCCGCCGGCCCAGGCCGCCGAGGCCGTCGAGGCCCCGGTGTCCGCCCCCGCCCCCGCCCCCGCCCCTGCCCCTGCCCCCGCGGCGCCCGCGCCCGCCCCGGCCGGGCAGCCCGCCGAGCCGGCGTCGGCCGCCGCGCAACAGGGCGCGGCGCAGGTCCGGCAGCTGTGGCCGCAGATTCTGGAGGCGGTGAAGAACCGCCGCCGCTTCACCTGGATCCTGCTCAGCCAGAACGGCCAGGTGGCCGGGTTCGACGGCAGCGTGCTCCAGGTGTCCTTCATCAACGCGGGCGCCCGGGACAGCTTCGTCGGCAGCAACAGCGATGACGTGCTGCGCCAGGCGCTGACCGACGCGCTGGGTGTGGACTGGCGGATCGAGTGCATCGTCGACCCGTCCGGGGGCGGTTCCCTCGGCGGCGGTACGGCCATCGGCGGCGGTGGCCTGGGCGGTGCCGCCCCGAGCGGTGGCGGCTGGGGGGCCCCGGCCCGTCCGGCGGCCGCCGCGCCGCCGGTGCCGGCTCCGGCTCCGGTGCCCGCGCCGGTCCGGTCGCAGCCGTCCCCGCAGGTGCAGGCCGCCCCGGCGCCCGCGCCGGTCCAGGCCCCGCCGCCGGTGGCCGCGCCGCCGGCCCGTCCGGTGCGCGCGGTGGCGCCGGAGGACGACATCCCGGAGGAGGACGACCCGGACCTCAACGAGGAGGCGTTCTCCGGTCAGGAGCTGATCATCCGGGAGCTGGGCGCGACGGTTCTGGAGGAGATCCACCACCGCGGCAACTGAGCGACGGTCCGCCCCGGCAGCACGTAGGCTCGGCCGTGACGACGCGAGCGGGACTGCAAGCGGACGTGACCGCAGGCAGGACGGCGACGCAGGACAGCAAGCACGAAGCGAGGAGTGAGCCGTGTTCCCCGGTGGTGGCCAGCCCAACATGCAGCAGCTGCTGAAGCAGGCGCAGAAGATGCAGCAGGATCTCGCGCAGGCGCAGCAGGAGCTGGCGGAGACGAAGGTGAGCGGTTCGGCGGGCGGTGGCCTGGTCGAGGCCACGGTGACCGGTGCCGGTGAGCTGGTGGCGCTGACCATCGCCCCGGCGGCCGTCGACCCGGAGGACACCGAGACCCTGGCCGACCTGGTCCTGGCGGCCGTGCGGGACGCCAACCAGTCGGCGCAGAAGATGCAGGCCGAGCGCATGGGCCCGCTGACCCAGGGCCTGGGCGGGGGCATCCCCGGTCTGCCGTTCTGACCTGGGGGAGCTCCCGGACGGGGGCTCCGAGCAGGCAGGTCTGAGGTCCTGAAGTTCTGAAGTTCAGACAACGGACCCATGTGATTTATGTGGGAGTCGGGCGTCGGGCGGTGTGTCCGGCGCCCGATTCGTTGGATGATGGCACCGGAGCACCACCGACCATCCGAGGGAAGGCGCGACGTTGTACGAGGGCGTGGTTCAGGACCTGATCGACGAACTGGGCAGGCTGCCCGGCGTCGGGCCCAAGAGCGCCCAGCGGATCGCCTTCCACATCCTGCAGTCCGACCCGACCGACGTGCGCCGCCTCGCGCACGCGCTGCTGGAGGTCAAGGACAAGGTCCGGTTCTGCGCGGTCTGCGGCAACGTCGCGGAGGCCGAACAGTGCCGGGTCTGCCTGGACCCGCGCCGCGACCTCGGCGTCATCTGCGTGGTCGAGGAGTCCAAGGACGTCGTCGCCATCGAGCGCACCCGCGAGTTCCGCGGCCGCTACCACGTGCTGGGCGGCGCGATCAGCCCCATCGAGGGCGTCGGCCCGGACGACCTGCGGATCCGCGAGCTGCTGGCGCGCCTCGCGGACGGCACGGTCACCGAGCTGATCCTGGCCACCGACCCCAACCTGGAGGGGGAGGCGACCGCCACCTATCTGGCCCGGCTCTGCAAGCCGATGGGCCTGAAGGTGACCCGGCTGGCGAGCGGCCTGCCCGTCGGCGGGGATCTGGAGTACGCGGACGAGGTCACCCTCGGTCGCGCCTTCGAAGGGAGACGACTTCTCGATGTCTGACCGGACGCTCGACCAGCAGCCCCACACGCCCCACCAGCCGTCCCACGGGCAGGCCCACCAGCCGGCCCCCGGACAGCCGCACGGGGAGCCGCAGAGCCACACCCCGCACATCCATGCGCACGGTTCGGAGCCGGACGACTTCGCCGTGCAGATCGCCGACTCGGTGGAGAGCTTCGTGCTCGCCGTCACCGAGGTCGCCAAGGGCGACGAGCCGGGCAGCGCGGTCTCGCTGCTGCTCCTGGAGGTCTCGCAGGTGCTGCTGGCCGGTGGCCGGCTGGGCGCCATCGAGGACGTCGTCCCGGAGGACCGCTTCGAGCCCGACGCGGGGCCGGAGCCGGACGGCGAGCAGCTGCGCGAGCGACTGGCCGAGCTGCTCGCGCCGATCGACGTCTACCACGAGGTCTTCGACCCGTACGGCCCGCCGGAGAAGCCGAACGCCTTCCGGATCTCGGACGACCTGGCCGGCGTGGTCGGCGAGCTGCAGCACGGGCTGACCCACTACCGCGAGGGCCGGGTCAGCGAGGCGCTGTGGTGGTGGCAGTTCTCGTACCTCTCCAACTGGGGCACGACCTGCACGGCGGTGCTGCGGGCGCTGCAGTCACTGATCGCGCACGTCCGGCTGGACAGTCCGATCGGTGCGGTGCCGGACGGCGCCGACACCGACGACGACGGGCTCACCGACGAGCAGCTGGAGCAGCAGGCCGGCGACCTGATGGCGGCGGAGCTGGGCCTCGGGCGGTAGCGCCGCCCTCCGCTGCCCGTGTCATTCCGGCACGTCCGCGCGATTCCGGCACGCCCGAACGTCGCCCCCGGCGCGCGCCGGTTTTCGGTGCGCCCCCGGCGGTCGTCTGTCCGGCATCTGCCGGGCATCGGCCGGTCGTCGGCTGATTGTGACGAATGCCTCAGCATTCCGCGCGGAAAAGAAATCCCGCCGGATCGCCGTCCGTTGATCCGCCGATTCTTCGGGGCGGTGGCGAATTGCCCGCAGACCTGCCGGTGGTGCCGCCCGTTTCGCCGACCACCTGCTGAAACGGGCGTCTCATCATATGGAAAGCGCCGGTTGTGGCACCCCTGCTCGGTAGACTGGCGCCGACCGCACAGCCCCTTTTCCCCGGGGGTGCGGGGGCCTGGTGCCCCCGGAAGACGACACAAGTCGAGGAGCGCACGTGGGCCTTGTCGTGCAGAAGTACGGCGGCTCATCCGTTGCGGATGCCGAAGGCATCAAGCGCGTTGCCCGCCGAATCGTTGACGCCAAGAAGGCCGGCCATGAGGTCGTCGTCGTGGTGTCCGCAATGGGCGACACGACGGACGAGCTCATCGAACTCGCGGAGCAGGTGTCACCGCTTCCTGCCGGCCGTGAGTTCGACATGCTGCTGACCGCTGGAGAGCGCATCTCCATGGCGCTGCTGGCCATGGCGATCAAATCGCTGGGGCACGAGGCGCAGTCCTTCACGGGCAGCCAGGCCGGCGTCATCACCGACTCCGTCCACAACAAGGCGCGCATCATCGACGTGACGCCTGGTCGCATCCGCACCGCCCTGGACGAGGGCAACATCGCGATCGTGGCCGGCTTCCAGGGCGTGTCGCAGACCAGCAAGGACATCACCACGCTGGGCCGCGGCGGCTCGGACACCACCGCCGTCGCCCTCGCCGCCGCGCTCAAGGCCGAGGTCTGCGAGATCTACACCGACGTGGACGGCGTGTTCACCGCCGACCCGCGCGTGGTGGCGAAGGCCCGCAAGATCGACTGGATCGCGTACGAGGACATGCTGGAGCTGGCGTCGTCCGGCTCCAAGGTGCTGCTCGACCGCTGCGTGGAGTACGCCCGGCGCTACAACATCCCGATTCACGTACGCTCGTCCTTCTCGGGTCTTCCCGGGACGATCGTCAGCAACGAGAACCCGCACAAGCCCGAAGGGGGCGAGATGGAGCAGGCCATCATCTCCGGAGTCGCCCACGACACGTCCGAGGCCAAGGTCACGGTCGTCGGCGTGCCCGACAAGCCGGGCGAGGCGGCCCGCATCTTCCGCGCCATCGCGGACGCCGAGGTCAACATCGACATGGTGGTGCAGAACGTCTCCGCCGCGTCGACCGGGCTGACCGACATCTCCTTCACCCTGCCCAAGGCGGAGGGCCAGAAGGCCATCGACGCGCTCGGCCGGGTCAAGGAGGGCATCGGCTACGAGTCGCTGCGCTACGACGACGCGATCGGCAAGATCTCCCTGGTCGGCGCGGGCATGCGCTCCAACCCGGGTGTCACGGCGGCCTTCTTCGAGGCGCTGTCCGCCGCGGGCGTCAACATCGAGCTGATCTCCACCTCGGAGATCCGCATCTCGGTCGTCACCCGCGCCGAGGACGTGCCGGAGGCCGTCCGCGCCGTGCACAGCGCCTTCGGACTGGACAGCGAGACGGACGAGGCCGTCGTCTACGGAGGCACCGGGCGATGACCCGGCGGCCGAACCTCGCCGTCGTCGGCGCCACCGGCGCGGTCGGCGAGGTGCTGCTCGGCCTGCTCTCCCTGCGCCAGGACGTCTGGGGCGAGATCCGACTCGTCGCCTCCCCGCGTTCGGCCGGCCGCAAGCCGGTCGTGCGCGGGGTGCCGGTCGAGGTCGTCCCGCTGGCCGAGGAGGCCTTCGAGGGGATCGACGTCGCCGTGTTCGCCGTCCCCGACGAGGTCTCCGCCCAGTGGGCGCCGATCGCGGCCGCCAAGGGCGTCGTGGTGGTCGACGACTCCGCCGCCTTCCGCACCGCCGAGGACGTGCCGCTGGTCGTCCCCGAGGTCAACGCGGCCGCGCTGCGGCTGCGCGCCCGCGGCATCGTCGCCAGCCCCGCCAGCACCACCCTCGCGATGATCGCGGCCGTCGGCGCCCTGCACGCCGAGTACGGGCTCGTTCAACTCGTCGTCGCCTCCTACCAGGCCGCCTCCGGTGAGGGCCGGATCGGCGAGGCGGCGCTGCGCGAGCAGACCGCCCTGGTGGCCGGCACCGAGGTCGGCCGGCAGGCCGGCGACCTGCGCGCGGTGATCGCCGACCACGGGCCGTTCGCCGCCCCGCTCGCGCTCAACGCGGTGCCCTGGACCGGCTCCCTGGTGGACGGCGGCTGGTCCTCCGAGGAGGTCGGCATCCGTGCCGAGGCCCGCAAGATCCTCGGCCTGCCCGCCCTCAAGGTCTCCGCGACCTGCGTCCGCATCCCGGTCGTCCGCACCCACGCGCTGGCCGTGCACGCGCTCTTCGAACGCGAGGTCACCCAGGAGCACGCGCAGCAGATCCTCCGCGACGCCCCCGGGGTCGTGCTGTACGACGATCCGGCGGCCGGCGAGTTCCCCACGCCGAACGACGTGGTCGGGACGGACCCGGTCTGGGTCGGACGGGTGCGCCGGGCCCTCGACGAGCCGGCCGCGCTCGACCTCTTCCTCTGCGGCGACAACCTGCGCAAGGGTGCGGCGCTCAACCTGCTGCAGATCGCGGAGCTGGTGGCGGGTGAGCTGACGGTGACGCAGGAAGGCGCGCCGGGAGCGGCGTAGGAGAAGGTGGGGGAAGAGGCCTGGCAGGAAGCCCGGGAGAGGCACGGGAAGAGGCCTGGGAGAGGCCTGGGAGAGGGCGCGGGAAGAGGCCTGGTAGGAGGCCCGGGAGATGGCCCGGGAAGGCCTGGAGCCGCCCGCTCCCGGGCCCGCGCGGCCCCCGATCCGGGGAGGACGTGTCCGCTCCTCGACACAATCTGTCCGGAATCCCGATGGAATCCCCTGGAGGCCTCTTCCGCCGATGCGGAAGAATGGCCCCCGGGCTGGGCAACCATGACAGGGGATCGAGTGTCCAACGGGCGTGGCGAACGTGATGGTGGGAGCAGGGGCGGGCATCCCGGCGAGAGCCGTGGTGGCCTTCCCCTCGCGCGCCCCGTGGCCGGCGAGTAGGCCGGAAGACGACCAGATGACCGCGGTCGCACCCGGTGCGGCGGGCTCCGGTGCCGGTACCGACGCGGGTACCAGCGAAGACCTGCTCACCGAGACCTACCAGGCCCACTACGGCTCCCTGCTGCGGCTCGCCGCGCTGCTCCTGGACGACCTCTCGACCTGCGAGGACGTCGTCCAGGAGGCGTTCATCCGGGTGCACGCCGCCCGGCGCCGGGTCCGCGAGCCCGAGAAGACCCTGGCCTACCTGCGGCAGACCGTCGTCAACCTGTCCCGCTCGACCCTGCGCCGACGGATCCTCGGCCTGCGCCTGCTGCCCAAGCCCATGCCTGACATGGCCAGTGCAGAAGAAGGCGCTTACGATGCGCTGGAGCGCGACCAGTTGAAGGCCGCGCTCCGTGGTCTGCAACGCCGTCAGCGGGAGGTTCTGGTGCTGCGTTACTTCGTGGACATGACGGAGGCGCAGGTCGCCGAGACCCTCGGCATCTCGCTCGGATCGGTGAAGGCCTACGGCTCGCGCGGACTCGCCGCCCTGCGCATCCAGATGGAGGCCGGGCATGGCTGACGGCGCCGGGCGGTGGCCCTCGGACGGTGAGGGCGACGGGCTCTCCGCCGAGGAACGAAGCGTCCGCGACCTGATGCGCGGCGCCGTCGCCGGCATCCAGCCCGAACCCGGCGGCCTGCCGCGGATCCGGTACGCCGTACCCCGCCGCCGGGCCGCCCGGCGCGGAGCCTGGACCGGCGCCGTCGCCCTCGCCCTCGCCGTCGCCGTCGCCCTGCCCGCCCTGCACGACGGTGAGCACCTGGGCCTGTCCGGCGGCCCCGGCTCGGCCGACGCCAGCAGCCCGGCCCCCGCCGCACCGACCGGCACCAGGGCCGGCGGTGCCCCCGGCACCGGCACGCCCTCGCGGCCCGGCCCCAGCGGCACCGGCGACACCGCGTCACCCTCCGGCACCCCCACCGCCTCACCCAGCCCCGGCGCCAGCACCACCCGCGCCGATGGCACCACCGCCCCGGCCGCCCCCGCCGCCAGTACCGGCGACAGCCCGATCACCCCGCTCTGCACCCGGGCCGACCTCGGCCAGGGCGGCGCACAGGTCGGCCCGGCCGACGCCGACGGCCGGATCCACGGCTCGTTCACCGTGTACAACGTCTCCGGCCGCAGCTGCCGGCTCGGCGGCCCCGGCGCCGTCGCCGTCACGGCGGTGAGCGGGACCGACCGCAGCCGCGTGCGCACCGCCGACCACGCCGCCGGCGACCCGGCCGGCGACCTGCCCGCGATGGACGCGGAGCCCCCCGTCCTCGCCCCGCAGGCCGGCTACCGGGTGTCGTTCGACTGGATCCCCGACCGGACCTGCCCCACCTCCGGCGGCAGCACCGCCACCACCGGGCCCACCAGCCAGGGCGGCGCCAACCAGGCCGCCGGGGCCTCCCAGGCACCCGCCGCCGCCACCGGTGCCGCCCCGGCGGCCTCGGACGCCTCGGCGGTCCCCAGCACCAACCCCCAGGCCAGCTCGTCCCCCAGCGCCGGGCCCACCAACGCCCCCAGCCCCACCGCCACCCCGACCGGCAACCCCACCACGGCGCCGGCCACCGCCACCATCGCCCACACCCCCGCCCCCGGCAGCCCTGCCGTTGCCACCGCGACCTTCCCCGTGGCCTGCGCCGGCACCCTGTACCGCGGCGGCGTCCAGGCGGTGGGCGCACCGGCGTCGCCGCCGTCGGACACGCCCCCGGCGGGCTGACGGGCTCCGCGGTCCGGCGGCGGTCCGGCGGCGGGCGGTCAGGGGAGGCGGTCGGGGCCGGGCGGGCAGGGTCGGACGGGCGACCAGCCGGTCCGGAGTGGCCGATGGCGGACCCCTGCGGCCGGGACGGGTGTGAGGAGTGGTTACCGTGGGGGTGTGTACCGGTTCCTCCTGACTCCGCGCTGGCTCGGCGGCACCGCGCTGGCCGTCGCGGCCGTGGCGGTGTGCGTCTGGCTGGGCTCCTGGCAGCTCGGCCGGTTCGAGGACCGGTTCTCGTCGCACCAGGAGACCAAGCAGACCGTCACCGCTTCGAGTGATGTGCGGCCGATCGACGACCTGCTCAACCAGGCCACCCCGCAGGTGACCACCGAGACCGTCGGCAAGCCCGTCACCGTGACCGGCAGCTACGACGCGGAGCACCAGCTCCTCGTCCCGAACCGGATGGTCGACGGCAAGCAGGGCTACTACGTGCTCACTCCGCTGCGCACCGCCGACGGCCGGTTCGCCGCCGTGGTCCGCGGCTGGGCGCCCGGTGCGCCCGCCGAGGGCGCGTCCGCGGCCGCGCCGCCGCCTCCCGGCCAGGTGACCGTCACCGGGCGGCTGCAGGCCGGTGAGTCCAGTGGCAGCAACGGCGCCGTGGCGGGCGGTCTGCCGGCCGGTCAGCTCGGCACGGTCAACCGGGCGGCGCTGCTCAACGCGCTCGCGTACGACGGCTGGTACGACGGCTGGGTCGCCGCCGACGCGGTGCCGGCCGGGCTGACCCCGGTGCCGACGGTCCAGCCGCAGGGCGGCGACGGGCTCACCCTGCGGGCGTTCCAGAACCTCGGCTACACCCTGGAGTGGTTCGTCTTCGGGGGCTTCGTCATCTTCATGTGGTTCCGCCTGGTGCGCCGCGAGGGGGAGGCGGAGCAGGACCGGGCCCTCGGACTGGACCCGGTCCTGGACTGACCTCCGCGGTTCGGCGCCCCTGCTCGGCCCACCCTTGCTCGGCCGGCCCCTGCTCGGCCGGCCCGCCTCAGCGGGTCGGCTTGCCGGGGACGGAGGGAGCGGACGGCAGGGCCGGGACGACCGGTGCGGTCGTCGGCTTACCGGGCGCCGTCGGGGAGGACGGCACCGGCGTCGGCGACTCGGTGAACGCCGGCTCGTCGTGGCACCGGCCGTGGCCGCCGCTCACGTCGTCGTTCGAGTCGTAGCGGTCGATGTGGTGGTGCACGGTGCGCCCGGTCTTCGTCCCCTTGGAGCCGGAGCCCTTCGACCCGGAGCCCTTCGAGCCGGACGAGCCCTTCGACCCGCTGGATCCCCTGGCGAGCTGGACCGCGTCCTCGCCCGCCGCAGGCGCGTACGCCGCCCGGGCGACGGCGGGTCCCGGCCCCGGCGCGTTCGGCCCCGCTGCGCTCGCGCGGGTCGCGGTGGCGGCCGGTGCGGTTGGCGCGGCCGTGGTCGGCGTGGGGCCGGCCGGGGGCGGGCAGGCGGCCTCGGCGCCGTGCCCGCCCGAGCAGCCGGTGAGCACCAGGGCCCCGGCCACCGCCACCCCCGCGAGCGTCAGCAGACGCCTCACACCGTCTCCCCGTCGCCGGCCTCGGTCCCGGCCTCGGTTCCGGCCACGGCCTCGGCCTCCGACGCCGCGGTGAGGTGCCGCCGGACGAAGTCGATCTCCAGCCGCAGCTGCTTGATCCGCTCCTCCACCACCAGCGACCCGTGCCCCGCGTCGTACCGGTAGACCTCGTGCGGCTTGCCCAGCTGCTCCAGCCGCTCGACGTAGTTCTCGATCTGCCGGATCGGGCAGCGCGGGTCGTTGACCCCGGCGCTGATGTAGACCGGCACCCGCACCTGCTCGACGTAGCTGAGCGGCGAGGAGGCGGTGAATCGCTCCGGGACCTCCTCCGGGGTGCCCCCGAAGAGGGTGCGGTCCAGCGACTTGAGCGCTTCCATCTCGTCGGCGTACGCGGCGTGGTAGTCCGCGACGGGCACGGCGGCGACGCCCAGCGTCCAGCTGTCCGGCTGGACGCCGATGCCCAGCAGGGTCAGGTAGCCGCCCCAGCTGCCGCCGGTGAGCACCAGCCGGCGCGGGTCGGCGAGGCCGCTCGCGACCGCCCACTCCCGGACGGCCGCGATGTCCTCCAGCTCGATCAGGCCGACCCGCTCGTGCAGGGCGTCGGTCCAGGCCTGGCCGTAGCCGGTGGAGCCGCGGTAGTTGACCCGGACCACCGCGAAGCCGTGGTCCAGCCAGGCGGCCGGGCCGGCGGCGAAGGAGTCGCTGTCGTGGTGGGTGGGGCCGCCGTGGATCTCGAACACGGTCGGGAAGGGCCCCTCGCCCGCCCCGGCCGGACGCTGCACCAGGGCGTGCACCCGCCCGCCGGGCCCGTCCACCCAGATGTCCTCGACCGGGACGGAGCCGGGCGGCACCGCGCCGGGCGCCCGCAGCACGACCGTCCCGGCGGTGGAGCGGACGGCGGAGGGCTCGGCGGCGGAGGACCACAGGTACTCGACGGTGCCGTCCGGGCGGGCGGTGGCGCCGCCGACGGTGCCGCGCGGGGTGTCCAGCCGGGTCAGCCGACCGTCGGCGAGCGTGTACGAGAACAGTTCGCTGCGCGCCTCGTACTCGTGCTCGACGAGCAGCGCCTCGGCGCCGGGGCACCACTGCGCGGAGACGTCGCCGGGCAGCTCGCGCCCCTGCTCGTCGCGCAGCGGCAGCGCGGTCTCGGCGCCGGTGGCGACGTCCCAGATCATCGGCTCCCAGCGGCCGGTGCGCTGGTGGGCCACCAGCAGCCGGGTGTCGCCGTCGACCGGGGCGAAGCCGAGGCAGGCGACGCCGCGCGGGTCGTCCCGGCCGGTCACCTCGTCGAGTTCGGCGACGGTTTCGACGGTTTCGGCGGGCTCGCCCGTCGTGCCGCTCGTGCTGCCCGTGCCGTCCGAGAGGCGGACGATCCGGATCGCGGAGTGCATCGCGTCGCCGTGCTCGGTGTGGTCGATGGCGAGCAGCGTGCCGTCGTAGCTGAGGTCGCCGACGCCGCCGTACTCCGCGTGCCGGTAGATCTCGACGGCCTCGGCCGCTCCGGGGCGGCGCAGGTGCAGGGTGGTGCCGTCCTCGTCGGTGGAACGTCCGACGACCACCGTGCCGTCGCGGCCGAGCGCCAGGCCGGCCGAGTAGGAGGGGGCGAGGCCGGGCACGGCCTCCTCGTCGGGGGTGCCGGCGCTGCGGTCCGCGGGCCCGCCGGCGAAGGGCTGGCGGCGCCAGACGCCGAACTCGTCCCCGTCGTGGTCGTCGAACCACCACACCCAGGCGCCGTCGGGGGACAGCTCGGCGTCGGTGGTGCCGTTCGGCCGGTCGGTGACCTGCCGGTGGGTGCCGGTGACCCGGTCCCAGGCGTAGACCTCGTAGGTGCCGGTCGCGTTGGACACGTACAGCGCCCGGTCGGGGGCGTCCTCGGCCCAGTCGGGGAGTGACACCCGTGCTGCCCTGAACCGCTGCTCCCACGCCGGTACGGCGCTCTTCTCCTCGCTCATCCGACCATCCAACCCGATCGGGGGGACAGAACGGAACGGGCGGGCGGCGGAACGGGGCGGGCGGGGGACGGAACGGGGCGGACGGGTGGCCGCAGCTCACCCGCGCGCCCCACCCGCCCCGTCCCTCCCACCCCCGTTCCCGGGATCCCGTCCGCTCCTGTGAGCCCGTCCGCTCGTGCGCGCCCGCTCGGTCCCGCTAGCCCTTCCGCGGCAGCAGCCGGACCAGGCCCACCAGCACCAGCTCCAGCGCCGCCAGCGCCGTCACGCTGCGGCCGAACGCGGCCGCCGGGTCGCCCCCGCCGTAGTAGAGCAGGCCGATCAGTGCGATGCCCAGCGCCCCGCCGACCTGCTGCACGGTGGCCAGCACCCCGGCGGCCGACCCGACCAGCTGGGGCTCGACCCCGGCCAGCACCACGGAGGTCACCGGGGCGATCACCAGGCCCATCCCCAGGCCGTCCACGAACAGCCCCGGCGTCAGCCACCACACGCTCCCGCCCGGCGCGCCGTACACCGCGAGGGCGAGCAGGCCCAGCCCGACGGCCATCAGCAGCCCGCCGACGGCGATCGTCCGGGCCCCGCCGAGCCGGGCGGCGACGCGGTGGGTGGCGTTGGAGGTGAGCAGGTAGCCGAGGCCGATCGCCGTGAACACCAGTCCGGCGCCGAGCGCGTCCAGGCCGCGGCCCAGCTGGAGGTACAGGGCGAGCACCAGGAAGAAGGACGCCTGGCCGAGCCAGAAGGCGAGCTGGGCGAGCAGACCGGCGCCGAAGGCCCTGGTCCGGAACAGCCGGGTGTCGACCAGCGGGGCGGCGGGGCCGGAGCCGCTGCCGGAGCTGCTGCCGGAGTCGGTGGCGGGGGCGGTGACGGAGCCGGGGGCAGTGGCGCGGGTCCGGGTGCGGTGCTGATGCACCACGAAGCCGGCCAGCAGGGCGACCGCGCCGCCCAGGCAGAGCCAGGTCCACAGCGGCCAGCCCTGCGCGGGGCCCTGGATCAGCGGCAGCACCAGGGCGGTCAGCGCGGTGGTGACCAGCAGCACGCCGACCGGGTCCAGGCCCGGCCGTTGCGGGGCGCGCGACTCCGGCAGGCAGCGGCGGACCAGGGCCAGGGCGGCCAGGCCGATCGGAAGGTTGATCAGGAAGCAGCTGCGCCAGCCGAGGCCGAAGAGGTCCGCCCGGATCAGCAGCCCGCCGATCAACTGGCCGAACACCGCGCCGACGCCCATGGTCAGCCCGTACCGGGCGAAGGCCCGCGCCTGCGCCGCGCCGCTGAACGCCGTCCGCAGGATCGCCAGCACCTGCGGGCCCATCAGCGCCGCCGCCAGGCCCTGCACCACCCGGGCGCCGACCAGCGCGGCGGCGGTGGGGGCGAGGCCGCAGCCCGCGGAGGCGAGGGTGAACAGGGCCAGGCCGAGCCCGAACACTCGGCGCCGGCCGTACCGGTCGCCGAGTCGGCCGGCGGTGATCAGGCCGGCCGCGAGGGCCAGGCTGAATCCGGCGATCACCCACTGGACGGCGGCCGGTCCGGCGCCCAGGTCGGCCTGGACGGACGGGACGGCGACGTTGACGACGAAGAAGTCGAGGGCGGTCATGAAGGTGGCGGTCAGGACGACCGCCAGCAGGCCGCGCGGGGCGTCGGCCGCCGCCTCGGCCCCGGGCGCGGTGGTGCTCGCGGCGGTGCCCGCGGTGCCGGGCGCATCGTCGGGCGCATTGCCGGTCGCGGTCGATGGGCGGGCGGTCAGGGCGGAGCTCATCTCGGCTTCTCCTCAGTGGGGTTGGGGGAGTGGGTCGGGGGCGGTGGGGGTGGCCCCCGACCCGTCCGGCCTGCCGTCAGGCGCCCGGGACGCGGTCCAGGAAGCCGTACACCGAGCCGATCCGCCCGTCCGGCGAGGCCACCAGGACGTCGAAGCCGATCACCACCGGCTCGGCGCCGGCCGGCCCGAGGTTCCAGGTGAACCGGGCGATGTCGTGGTGCGCGTCCACCGGGCCGAGGGTGAACTCCAGCCCGGGGAACTGGGCCTGGGCCGCGCCGATCAGCGCGTCGATCGCGTCCCGGCCGGCGACGGCGGCCAGCGGGTCGGTGTACCGGCCGTCCACGGCCCACACCTCGTCGATCAGCTTGCGGCGGGCGCCCGGGTCGGTCTCGTTCCAGACCGCGAGGTAGCGCTCGGCGAGCTGCTGGAGGGCGGTGGCGGTGATCTCGGTCATGGTCTTCTCCCGTGTCCCGGTGGGTGGTTGAGCGGCTCGTTCCCGCTGCTCACCAAGGTAGGGACGGGCCGGCGCGGGCGAATCAGTCACGTATCGGCATGGGGGTACGTAGCGTCCGGCGGGGGGTACGTAGGTGTGCTCGGCGGGCCCGCCCGCACCTGCGGCCGGGAGGGCCTCGGTAGGGTCGGGGGCATGCTGTACGGGAGGGAACACGAACAGTCCGTCGTGGCGGGACTGTTGGACGCGGCACGCGAAGGCCGCAGCGGGGTGCTGCTGCTCCGGGGCGAGCCCGGGATCGGCAAGACCGCGCTGCTGGACCACGCCGTCGGGCGGGCGGGCGAGGCGTTCCGGGTGATCCGGGCGGCGGGCGTCGAGTACGAGGCGGAACTGCCCTTCGCCGGGCTGAGCCTGCTGCTCGCACCCGGCCTCGACCGGCTGCACGCCCTGCCCGGGCCGCAACGGCGCGCCCTGGAAGCGGCGTTCGGACTCTCCGAGGAAAGCGCCCCGGTCGACCGGCTGCTGGTCGGGCTCGCCACCCTCGGACTGCTCGCCGAACTCGCCACCGAAAAGCCCCTGTTGTGCGTCCTCGACGACGCGCAGTGGCTGGACGACGCCTCCCTCGACGCCCTGCTGCTGGCCGCCCGCCGGCTCCAGGCCGAAGGAGTCGCCCTGCTGCTCGCCGCCCGCACCGGCGGCGGCGCACCGGAACTCCCGACCACGGGCTTCCCCGAGCTCCGGCTGAACGGCCTGCCCGAGCCCGACGCCGCCCGGCTCCTGGACCACCGGGCCGGCCCCGGCCTGTCCGCCGCCGTCCGCGAGCGGCTGCTCGTCGAGGCGGCCGGCAACCCGCTCGCCCTCACCGAACTCCCCATCGCCACCGGGACGCAGGCGAACACCCACGGCTCGCCGCCGCCCGCGCCCGGCGGCCTGCCGCTCACCAGCCGGCTGCTGATCGCCTTCCACGGCCAGGTCACCGGCCTGCCCCCGGCCACCCAGACCCTCCTGCTGGTCGCCGCCGCCGAGGAGACCGGCGAGCTCGACGTCGTCCTGCCCGCCGCGGACGCCCTCGGCGTCCCCGCCGAACACCTCGGCCCCGCCGAGGAATCCGGCCTGGCGAGCGTCACCCCCGACCGCCGGATCGCCTTCCGCCACCCGCTCCTGCGGGCTGCCATCCTGCAACGCGCCCCGCACCACCAGCGGCTGGCGATTCACCAGGCCATCGCCGGAGCACTGCCGGACGGCGACCGCCGCACCTGGCACCAGGCCCACGCCGCCACCACCCCCGACGCCGCCCTCGCCGACGCGCTGGAACGCACCGCCGTCCGCGCCGAGGCCCGCGGCGCCCACGGCGGCGCCGCCGCCGCGTACGAGCGGGCCGCCCGGCTCACCCCGGACCGCGACGCCGCCACCCGCCGCCTCGTCCTGGCCGCCGAAGCCGCCACCGAAGAAGGGAAGTTGGTGCGGGCCGAGACGCTCGCCGACGAGGCCGGGGCCCGCACCGACAACCCCCTGGCACACGCCCTGCTCGACCAGGTCCGGGCCACCGCGCACTTCTGGCGCGGCTCCTACCCGACCGCCTACCGGCTGCTGCTCGACGCCGCCGGCACCGCCATCGAGGCGCCGCACGCCGCCCGGATGCTGTTCCAGGCCTTCCACACCGCCTGGTACGCGGGCGAGGAACCGGTGATCGCCGTCCTCGACCGGCTGGCCGCGCTACCGCTCGCCGACGACGACCCGCTCGCCCCGCTCGCCCGCCACCTGCCCGCCGCCGTACTCCCCGCCCTCGGCCGGCCCGCACCACAGCCCCCCGCCGCCCGCGACACCGCTGCGGCAGCCCGCAAGGCCGGCGCCGAAACCCCCGTCGACCTCGTCCAACTCTGCGGCGCCACCCTCATCCTCGGCCGCGACGACGAGACCGCCGAACTCGGCGGCGAACTCGTCGCCGAAGCCCGCGCCAAGGGCACCATCGGTGTGATGCCCACCCTCCAGTTCTTCCTCGCCGAGGCCGAACTCTTCCACGGCCGCCACCGCGACGCCGAAGTCACCGCCACCGAAGCCCTCGCCCTCGCCCGTGACACCGGCCAGCACCAGTGGACCAGCCAACTCACCGCGCTCCTCGCCTACCTGGCCGCCCTCGACGGTGACACCGACCGCTGCACCCGGCTCACCGCCGAATCCCTCGCCACCACCGGCCCGCAGACCGCCGCCCCCGCGGCCGGCCGCCCCTGGGCCCACTGGGCACTCGCCCTGCTCGACCTCGGCCACGGCCGCGCCGGCGACGCCGCCGACCGCCTGCGCACCCTCACCACCGGCCCCCACCGGCACCACGTCAGCGCCACCCGGGCCGTCCCCGACCTGGTCGAAGCCGCCGTCCGGTTCGGCACCCCCGAACGCTCCGCCGAACCCTACGAACGCTTCGCCCGCTGGAGCGCCGCCGCCGACCGCCCCTGGACCGAAGCGCTCCGACTCCGCTGCCAGGCCCTGCTCGGCCCCGACGAACTCGCCGAATCCGCCTACCGCGCCGCCCTCGACCTCCACGAAGGCACCCACCGCCCCTTCGAGCAGGCCCGCACCGCCCTCCTCTACGGCGAATGGCTGCGCCGCTCCCGCCGCCGCACCGACGCCCGCCCCCACCTGCGCGCCGCCCTCGAAACCTTCGAACGCCTCGCCGCCCACCCCTGGGCCGCCCGCGCCCGCACCGAACTCACCGCCACCGGCACCCCGGCCCCCACCACCAGCCCCACCGGCACCCCCGACTCCCCCCTCACCCCCCAGGAACTCCAGATCGCCCGCCTGGCCGCCCAAGGCCTCACGAACCGCGAGATCGCCGCCCAACTCTTCCTCAGCCCCCGCACCATCGCCCACCACCTCTACAAGGCCTACCCCAAACTCCACATCACCTCCCGCACCGACCTCCCCACCACCCTCTGACACCCCGCCCACACCAAAGGGCCCTCCCGAACACCTCCGGCAGGGCCCTGCTCTCCACTCGTCGGCTCGCTACTCCTTGGTCCCGGTGCCACCTTCGTCGCCGAGGCCCCCGTCCTGGGCATGCTTCCATCCCTGGGAGTGATGCTCTCGGTGATACGCCAGGTGCGCCTGGTCGATCCGATGGCCGTCAGCCTCGCGCAGCCTCCCAAGGCCGGCACCTGTGGCGCGGTCGGTAATCGTCAGGTCATCCGCGATGGACAGCATGCCGAAGTCGAACAGCGTGTGGTGGTTGGGGCACAGACACAGCACGTTGCCCGCGAGATCAGGCCCGTTGTGCGGCTGCCCCAGGGCCCGAATGTGAGCAGCCTCTGCGTAGGCACTCGTGGGCGTGGCAAGTCGGGTGCCGCATACCTGGCAGGTGAAGTCATGGACGCGCTTCACGAAGTTCGCCACCTTGGTACTGCGGACGATCCGCTGAATCGTCGCTTCCAATCGCGTCGGCGTCTCCCTGCCTACCGGCTCCTGAAGCGTGGGACCCTCGCTCACGGTTTCCTCAGAAGCGATCTTTGCGAGCCGGTAGCGCCAGATCGCGAAGCTGGACTGACCGGTCTCGCGCCAGAAGTCTTCGACACGAAAGAGCCCGTCGTAGCGGTAGCCAGTGGTGGGTGAGTGCTGAGGATCACCTTGTGAGCCGCGTACGACTCGCACCGGGATGCCAGTAGCCATGCTGGTCGCCAGCGCAGCGTTTCCGCGGGTGAGCGTCTGGTCGCCCACCTGCTGGCCTGTGTCGGCATCACGGCCCCCTTGTCCGGTGTAGACGATGACGTTGCCGTGGTCCAGGTCGTCCTCATAGCCGCCAGACACGACGATCGACTCCGCACCGAGCTTCTTGGTGCCACAGATGCCTGCCTGCAGCGGCCGGTGCACGCCTGCCTCGCTCAGAGCCCGCCGATTCACGAAGACGCGTCCGGTCGCTATCCCCGGTACCGACCCGAAGCCGTCAAAGCCGGTGGGGACAGTGAGAAGGGTGTTTATCCGCAAAGCTGTCGGTCCTCTCAGCGCTAAAGAAACGGTTCACCAAGGCGTCGACGGTCTGCTGCTGACCTGGCTGGCCGGAGGACTCGTCGACGCGCAAGACATCCACTGTCGCGCAGCGGGCGTTTACCCGGCTCGTCTCCGACATCGGGTCCTCGATCGACCCGCCAAGCGATCTATATTCGCGCAACGCGTGCAGGCTCGCTACGGTTCCACCGCCTGAAGCCCGGTCAGCCCTGGGCCGAGGGGCCAGCTGTCTGAGGGCTCTCTCCGGAAAGTCTCCGGGGGCCCTGGGGAAAGCAGTCAGGGCCGGCAACCCTTGCGGGTCACCGGCTCTGAGCTGGTGTTACTGGGTCGGGGTGGCGGGATTTGAACCCACGGCCTCTTCGTCCCGAATGAGGGCTAAGGGCTCGTCCAACCTGCCGGGATTGGGGTCAGCGCAGGCCAGGGCGTTGGTTGGGGAGGCCTGGTACAGCCTTAGCGAGCGTTGCAAGCAAGATCTTCTCCCGAGATTCTCCCAGGACCACATCCTTCACGAGGTGAAGTGTCAGCGCCTTCGCACTCTGCACCCGAAGGCGCCCTGGCCTGCTCAGACCGCACGCCTCCGGCCGATGCCGTGCACGACTCCGCAGCGCTGACCGCGCTCGTGATCCGGCGAGTCGCGAAGGCGCGCAACAATTGGCCGCCCAGGCCGCCCTCCCATATTGAGGGCAGCACGGCAGCGAGCGGGTAAATCCCTGGTGGGGGTGAGCCGGCTCCGGGTACCCTCGAACCACAACTTCAGACGCTCCGCTACTTCGACCGCGTCCCACCGCATGGGGGCCGCAGTTAGACCAGGAGATCCCAGATGCCGCTCACCGAGCAGGCGCAGCGCGCCCTTGTGCTGCTGACCCGTCGCGCCGACAACACGGGCGATCTTTTCACTCTCGACCGCGTGGACCGCGCGAAGGACGAGATCATCCGGCTGAACTCCAGCAGCCCGGCTCCGTTCCAGCTACGCAGTGCCATGGCACATGCAAGTGCGGTGCTCCACGAGCGGCGCAAGCTCGTGCCGTCGATGCGGCTGAGCGAGGTGGAGCCGCAGGATGAGCCCGAGACGGAGGAGATGGCCTTCGCCGCGGTCGACACCTACCACTGGCTGCAGACCACGCCCTCTCTCGCCGAACCCCAGCGTGCTCTGCTCCAGAACCTGGCCGCCGGTCTGGAGCCGGACGCTCTCGCGTCGCGGCGCGGTATCCCGCTGCCCCGCATGCGCGAGCAGATCTCCCGGGCACGCAAGCTCGCCCGCACGGCATACGCCTCGGAGGTTGTTGCCGCATGACGCGCCCCCGCTCGTTCCGGCTCGCGCCGTGGGTGGTCCGCGCTCTCATCCCGAACGGCTACATCGGCGCGTATGTGCTTTACCGCCACGGCGCGCCGCACTACATCGGTCGTAGCGACACCTGCGTGCGACGCCGGCTTCTCCAGCACTGCGCTTCGGTTCGCGGTGAGTACTTCACGTACGACGTCCACACCTCCGCAGATCAGGCGTTCACCGCCGAATGCAGTCTTTACCACGTCCTACGCCCCCACCTGACCAACGTCTTGCACCCGGACCGCCCCAACTACTCCCAGGCGAAGTGCCCGTTTTGCCCAGCCACTCTGCTGGCCGTCCGGCAGCAGCGCCTGAGCATTCCCGCCCCGAGAACCACCTCTCTTGCAGAAGGAACCCGGTGACCACCAACCCCCTCTTCCAGCCCTCCGAGCCCAGCAATCCCTCCACCGGGCCGAAGCCCGTCGCCGACATCATCAAGATCGACACGGCGCTGGAGTCCATGCGCGACTCCGGGTTCGACCTGACCGCGGCGATCGGCGAGCCCATCGACAACTCCATCGAGGCCGGGGCCGCCCGTATCCAGGTGTTGACAGCCTTCGGGCCGAAGAAGACCAGCATCGACGAGATCGCCATCGCTGACAACGGCCGCGGCATCAAGTCCGGCATCCTCGCCCATGCCCTGTCCATGGGCTACAGCACCCGATACGGGCAGCGCGGCAGCCTCGGCCGCTTCGGCGTTGGCATGAAGCTGGCCGGATTGTGCCTCGGTCGGCGTATCGACGTCTACACCAAGCAGGCCGGTGACAACACCATCCGCCATGCCTACCTCGACCTGGACGAAATCTCGGCTGGGCAGCAGAGGGACATCCAGGCTCGTGAGGTCGACGGCTGGCCCGCGGCGTACGCGGGCACCATGCGTACGCCGGACGAGGCTCCCCTCGACTCCGGAACCCTGGTGATCTACGGCAAGATCGACCGCCTCGCCTCAGGTGGCCACTACGGCACCAGCCTTGACGAGAAGCTTGCTGACCTGCGTAGCTTCATCGCCCGTGCCTA
Source organism: Kitasatospora sp. NPDC087271 (assembly GCF_044744605.1). Taxonomy (NCBI): domain Bacteria; kingdom Bacillati; phylum Actinomycetota; class Actinomycetes; order Kitasatosporales; family Streptomycetaceae; genus Kitasatospora; species Kitasatospora sp. NPDC087271. Next base: position 320,929 of record NZ_JBIUYQ010000002.1, on the reverse strand, counting down.
CCGCAAGTTCCTCGACCAGGGCCTGGTGATCCGGCTCAACACCACGACGGTCACGCTCTCGGACCCGCTGTTCCTCCTGAACAACCCGCGCATCCTCAAGAACTACCCCAAGGAGGACGTCCGCGGCACGGTCGTTGACGAGGATGACATCTCGATCGCTGACGGGCACGCTATCCACGTCACCGTCACAATCGCCCCAGAACAGTTCCGTTGGCGTTCAGGCGAGGGTGGTTACAAGGACCGCGGCGGCCGGGACATCCGGGAGTTCCAGATCCCCGACAGTGCCGGCAAGATCAGCATGATCCGCAACGGTCGGGAGATCAACTACGACATCGTCGCGAAGCTACTCCCCTCTGGGGTCGAAAAGGTCGACCGCTATATCGGCATCGAGGTCGCCTTCCCCGCCGAACTGGACGAGTTCTTCCAGGTGCGCAACGTCAAGCGCGGTGCTGTGCCGGTCGACAAGCTCCGCACCGAGCTCAGGAGCTGGTTGGAGCGCCCGATAAGGCAGGCTCGCAAGGAGATCCGCGCTCACTGGGGTGATGTTGAAACGCAGGAGCGTGCCGCCGCTCGCCAGCACGCCGAGGCCGCGGCCGCCGCTGCCCGAGCCGATAGGACCATGCTTCCTGGGCAGGCAGGTCAGGACCTCAGCGAGGAGGAGACTGAGCAGATCATCCAGGACCTGATCGAGGACCTGGGCGTCGCCGACGATCAGGAGCAGGCCGAGCAGGTGCGCGAACAGGTGAGGGAACAGCCCTTCACCCTGGTGGACGGCGCCTGGCCAGGCAAGGAGATGTTCAACATCGATCACCTCAATGCTAAGGCGATCGTCCGCCTAAACCACCGGCACCCGTTCATCCGCGATGTCTACGACCGGCTCAAGGCCGTCGCCGACGGCGGCGCCAATGGAACCACTACGGAAGAGTTGGTCAAGCTCATCCGCAAGACTGAAACGGCCCTCGACGTCTTGATCCTCGCCTACGCCAAGGCCGAGAACATGCACGTCGACCCCAACCAGTTCGACGACCTCCGCAGCTACTGGGGCCAGTACACACAGGCCTTCCTGCGCGAACTGCCCAGCGACGAGTAGCTGCCGGGGCGCCCGGCAGAGGGTAGGTACGCACTCCAGGCTGCGGAGATGCCGCGAGGCCCGGTCAGACCATCTGACCGGGCCTCTGCAGCTCTGGAAGATCACCGAACCGGGAAGCACTTACGGCCCCGATCCGCTACGAAATCGGAGGCCGGTTCATGGAGATCGGCGGTCAGATGAGGAGGCCCAACCTCTCCATCCAGCGCAAGAGCAGCTCGCTCTGAGTGGCGCTCAGCTCTAGTGCAGGGTACTCGGCCAGTAGGTCCCTAAGGCCGTTCGCCGGTACCCCCCCATGCAACAATTCCCGAGCCTCGGATGCCCCTTCGATGCGTTCCATGAACAGGTTAGTCAGCAGTTCCCGGTCGTAGTTCCTGACGTATGTCTCGCCGGCATCGGTTAGATGTACCTCGTCTCCCTTTGTAACGGCGAGGCCAAGGGAGGCCAGGTTCATCAAGCGTCTGCGCGCCTCCGGTTCAAGTGTGACGCTTTGGAACTCCTCCATGAATCTCTGCAGGCAGTCGCTCATCCGAGGATTCGCTGCCACTAGCCTGGCCATGATCATGATGATCTCGAAGTAATCACCGCTTCTGCCGCCTGGAAGCTGAGCGAGCCGATAGCGTATCTTTGAATTGGAGCGGCGAATCGCCTCCGCCGTCGCCTCGGTTGACTCGAACTGCTGCAATGCCGCGACTGAATTGCTGTCCGTCTTCCCGCCCAGGCCGAAGACACGGATCACCTGCTGCATCAGGAGGCTGGGCTCGACCATGAAGAGTCGCTGGCCAGTTACGTTCCGTAGCTCGTCGACCAATTCTGTACGCGGCATGCGAATAGCTCTAGAGGAAGCAGCGCGCCACCAGTCTTCTTTGATGTCACGGGTAACGAAAAGGACGTCCGTTTTCCGGTCCAAGGCCTCGTCGAGCAGCTGCTGCCAGACCAGGTAGTCACCCGCCGCTTCGGTGTCGCCCTTCTTGCCTGACTCGAAGTCCTTATAGCCCGGAGGGATCCTGAGATCGCTCCGACGCTTGGCCTCAGTCACCAGTTCCTGGTGACGCTCCTCATCGTAGGGAGCGCCGACACGCCCTGTGAATAGCTCCTCTAGAAACTTGATCACCGGATCAGTGTTGGTATCGCGGATGCCAGGCACTCGGTCGCGCTCCGCCTGGGCATCGAGCATGTCCTGTAGCACCTTGAAGTTCTCGCTCGACCTCTCCAGCTGTCTGTGCAAGGCGAGGGCTTCTTCGCTGCCGTCCTCAATGTGGACCTGCTTGATCCACTCCTCTATGGTGCGTCGGGCCTTGAGGACCGAGTCTTGCAGGTCCTTCTTCGTGGAGTCAGCTCTGCGGTCGTGGTAGCCGACAAGATCCTCGCTCTGACGATTCCGCCAAAATTCCATGGCGACCTGGTGTGGGATCCAGATGCGGGCATCGATGGCCTTGAGAACCTTGAGCATGTCCTTTCGGACCCGGGCATTCATCCGATATAGGTCGAGTAGGACATTGGTGTCCAGCGCCACCAATCCGCTCGTCAGGACTGCACTGTAGTTGTCATCGTTCGGAGTCCGATGGGCCTCGAACCCGTCGAACAGCCCGAATGCTGTCGCCATGTACCTCTCCCCATCCCGGAGTCTTTGGCATCACCGAGCCACTGACTGTCCCAGATCCCTGACCCTGTCACTGGCAAATCTGCCCCAACCTCCTGCCTCCTCTAATGCCTGCGCACTCGGTCTCGCACGGGACCGGGGCCGCATATATGCATCTGTTCCGTTGGGACGCGGGGCGGACCTGGGAGGGCCAGGCTACCGAGCAGTGGTCTATTTCCGCCCGGTCAGAGAAAGCAGTAGGCGACTGCCGCGTCGTCGCCAGCTTTGTAGCGGGGCCACCGCTGTCCGTTCGGATCTGTGGCCTCAACCTCTTGAACAGCGCTGATCAGGCGGGCAGGCCCGCCAGCGCGGAGCAGGCCGAAGGCTTCGCTCCACGTCGCCATGCCGTACTCGGTCACCATATATGACACACCGTCAGGAGTAGTGGCCGCAGAGCGCACGCCGTTCCGAGGCGTAAAGCCGGTCAGGGCATGCTCGGCAGCTTCTGGCCCGCCGGCCGGCCCCATGCCGTCGCCCCGGACGCCCGGGACCGGGTCGAGAAAGCGATCACCGATCTCGGGTGCATCCGGTGCCGGCCGTCCGGGGGGAACGCGGCGCACTGGCGACGCAGCGGGTTCGCCATCTGGCTGTTCCGGCCGGCCGCCACGGGCCGGTACCCGAAGCGCGCGAGCCAGGATGAGCACCCAGTGCCGCTGCTGGCCGATCCATGGCCGGGATTCCCGCCCGTGGCGGGGTGCCTCCCAGCGCACTGAGGCGTGCCGGCTGTCGATCGCCTGCGGCCTCACGCCGAACGGCCTGCGGCACACGCACAAGACGATGATGGACGAGTTCGGTACGCCGCCGAAGCTCAAGGGCGAGCGGATGGGCCACGAGGACGGGTCCGTCCAGGCCTGTTACTCGCACGCCACCGCCGATATGCGCCGCACCCTGATGGACGACCTCGCCCGGGTGTGGGAGGAATCCCTCGCCCTGCGCCGGGAGATGTCGCCAGGCTCGCCGATGAGGACGCTCGACACCCTGCTGAGGGCCGGTCAGTAGATCCGGCGGGGAGGGCCTCCGGGACGGGGTTTCTCCCAGGAATTCTTCCGAGAGGCCCCGAAAAGCCATTCAGGCCCGGCCTCCCTTGCGGGAGGCCGGGCCTGAATGATGTCACTGGGTCGGGGTGGCGGGATTTGAACCCACGGCCTCTTCGTCCCGAACGAAGCGCGCTACCAAGCTGCGCCACACCCCGGTCCTGCGGTTTGTTGCTCCGTCTCCTTCGCAACGAGTAGAACTCTACCGGACGCTCGCCGAGACACGAAATCCGGTTCTTGGCGGGCGTCCGGTGCAGGTCAGCGGGGGGCCGGGGTGAGGGTGAGGAGGGTGGCCTCGGGGGGGCAGGCGAAGCGGACGGGGGTGTAGCGGTTGGTGCCGCAGCCGGCGGAGACGTGGAGGTAGGAGCGGCGGCCGCCGGCCTGGTGGGTGGAGAGGCCCTTGACCCGTCGGGCGTCGAGGTCGCAGTTGGTGACCAGGGCGCCGTAGAAGGGGATGCAGAGCTGGCCGCCGTGGGTGTGGCCGGCCAGGATCAGCGGGTAGCGGTCGGCGGTGAAGGCGTCGAGGACGCGCAGGTAGGGGGCGTGGACGACGGCGAGGGAGAGGTCGGCATCGGGGGAGGGGCCGCCGGCGACCTCGCTGTAGCGGTCGCGGCGGATGTGCGGGTCGTCGAGGCCGGTGAATTCGAGGTCGAGGCCGCCGATGGTGAGCCGGCCGCGGGTGTTGGTGAGGTCGAGCCAGCCGGCCGCGTCGAAGCCGTCGCGGAGCTTCTCCCACGGGTTGTGGACGGCGCCGGTGACGCCGCGGCGGCCGGTGCCGTCGGCGTTGTTGAGGCCGTGGGCGCCGCTGCGCATCGCCTGGAGGTAGCGGGCCGGGTTCTTGCGGGCCGGGCCGTAGTAGTCGTTGGAGCCGAAGACGTAGACGCCGGGGAAGTCCATGAGGGGTCCGAGCGCGTCCAGGGCGGCGGGGACCCCGAGGGGGTCGGAGAGGTTGTCGCCGGTGTTGACGACGAGGTCGGGGCGCAGGCCGGCGAGGCTCTGCAGCCAGCGCTGCTTCTTGCCCTGCCCGCTCACCATGTGGATGTCGGAGACCTGCAGTACCCGGATGGGCCGGGCGCCGTGGGGCAGGACGGGGACCTCGACCCGGCGGAGCCGGAAGGAACGGACCTCGTACCCGACGGAGTAGGCGAGGCAGGCGGCGCCGGCGGCGGCGAAGCCGAGGGGAACGGAGTACAGCGGTCGCATCGCTCCATGCTCTCAGACGGTGGATCAGCCGGTGAACGTCCGGTGGCCGTGCGCGGATACGGGGCCGCCGGCGGGTCCGCTACGTGCCAGCGGGCCCGTTGCCTGCCGCCGGGCCGGTTAATGGCAAGCGACCGAACGTCGCAGGTGGGAGACTCGGGGCCATGACGACGCTCAAGGCGAAGCTGCACGAGGACCTCACGGCCGCGATCAGGGACCGGGACGAGCTGCGCTCGTCCACCATCCGGCTCACGCTGGCCGCCGTCACCAGCGAGGAGGTGGCGGGTAAGGCGAAGCGCGAGCTGTCCGATGACGAGGTGCTGAAGGTGATCGGCCGCGAGGCGAAGAAGCGCCGGGAGGCGGCGGAGGCGTTCGACACCGCCGGCCGGGTGGAGCAGGCGGCCCGGGAGCGCGAGGAGGGCGAGGTGCTGGCGGGGTACCTGCCCAAGCAGCTCTCCGACGAGGAGCTGACCGCGATCGTGGCGGCCGCCGTCGCCGAGAGCGGGGCGGCCGGTCCGCAGGCGATGGGCGCCGTGATGAAGCTGGTGAAGCCGAAGGTGGACGGCCTGGCGGAGGGCGGCCGGGTGGCCGCCGCGGTGAGGGCGGCGCTGACGGGCTGAGCCCCGCCGCCAGGCCCGAAGGGTGCCAGCCGGCCAGGGCCCGGATGGCACCGTCCGCGGAGCCCGAAGGGGCGCCCTCCGAGAGTGGTCTCGGAGGGCGCCCCTTCGTCGTGTCGTGCCCGGGTCGGGGGCCGGTCAGCCGTTGTTGCCGCCGTGCTTGCCGCCGTTGCCGTTTCCACCGTTGCCGCCGTTGTTCCCGCCGATGACGCCCGGCGGGAAGGTGAACCCACCGCCGATCATCCCGCCGGCGTTGTTGCTGCCGCCGCCAGGGTTGCCCCCGCCCGGGTTGCCGCCGCCGGGGTTCCCGCCCGGGTTGCCACCGGGGTTGCCGCCCGGGTTTCCGCCCTGGGGCGGCGGGTTGCCGCCGGGCTGCTGCTGGGCGGGGTCGGCCGGCGGCGTGGCCCCGCCGGTCTGGTTGGCGTTGGGGTCGGTCTTGGGCGCCGGGTCCGGGATGTTGATGGTCTGGATCTGCTCCGGGGACGAGCCCTTGAGGGCCTGGTTCATCGCGAGCTGCCAGATCGGACCGGGGCCGTCGGCGCCGAACACCTCGTCGAAGTGCTTGCCGCCGATGTTGATGTTCTTCATCTTGACGCCGCCGGCCGGGCCGCCGAGCCAGACGGAGGTGGCCAGCGACGGGGTGTAGCCGCTGAACCAGGCGGCCTTCTTCTCGTCGGTGGTACCGGTCTTGCCGGCGATCTGCCGGCCGTCGTCGAGCTTGAGCGCGGCCGCGGTGCCCTTCTCGGTCACGTTGAGCAGGACGGTGTTGAGGGCGTCCGCGGTCTGCTCGGAGAAGGCCTGGCTGCAGGTGGTCTGCGGGACCTTGACGTCCTTGCCGTCGACCGTGCTGATCTTGTTGATCGCGATCGGGGTGCAGTACTTGCCGCGGGCCGCGAAGGTCGCGTAGACGTTCGACATGGTCAGCGGGCTGAGCTCCAGGGTACCGAGGACCATCGAGGGGACCTCCTGGAAGGCGTCGCCCTTGGCGGACTGGGTGATGCCCAGCTTGTTGGCCATCTGCTTCATCGCGCAGAGGCCGACCTGCTGTTCCATCTGCACGAAGTAGGTGTTGACCGAGAGGGCCATGGCCTGCTTGAGCTCGTACGGGCCGACCTCGCCGGCCGACTCGTTCTTCACCGTGGCCCTGGGCTTGTCGGTGTTCCTCCAGGTGCCCGTGCAGGTGGTCATCTGCGGGTAGTCGATCTTGTTCTCGGAGGGGAACGGCTGGGTGGGCGACAGGCCCGACTCCAGGGCCGCCGCGGCGAGGATCGGCTTGAACGTCGAACCGGTCTGGAAGCCGTTGCCGCCGCCCATCGCGGAGTCGACGTTGAGGTTGACGACGGTCTGGTTCTTGTTCGGGTCCAGGCCGTACGGGCGGGTCTGGGCCATGGCCAGGATCTTGCCGGTGCCGGGCTCCATCATGGTCGCGGCGGCCGAGACCGTGTCCGTCACGTTGACCTTCTTGGTGACGGCGTTCTGGGCGGCGGCCTGCTTGTCCGGGTCCAGCGTGGTGTAGATGTTGAGGCCGCCGGTGTCCCACAGCTTCTTGCGGTCGGCGGCGCTCTTGCCGAACGCCGGGTCCTGCTTGACCACGTGGCGCACGTAGTCGCAGAAGAAGCCCATGCCGGCCTGGGCGGTGATGCAGCCGTTCTGCGGGTCCTTGAACTTCAGGCCCAGCGGGGCGGCCTTGGCCTCCTTGGCCTGGTCCGCGGTGATGTGCTTGTTCTCGAGCATCTTGTCGATCACGACGTTGCGGCGCTTGACCGTGTTGTCGGGGTAGCGCACCGGGTCGTAGGACGACGGGTTCTGCACCATGCCGGCCAGGGTGGCGGCCTCGGCGACGGTCAGGTCCTTGTTGCTCTTGCTGAAGTAGCGCTGGGAGGCGGCTTCGATGCCGTAGGCCTGGTGGCCGTAGAAGGTGATGTTGAGGTAGTTGGTGAGGATCTGGTCCTTCGACAGGTCCTCTTCCAGCTTGATCGCGACCTTGAGCTCCTGGATCTTGCGACCCAGGGTCTTGCGCTGAGCCTCCAGCACCGCGGCCTGGTCGTCGCCGGCCTTCTCGACGTTGACGTTCTTCACGTACTGCTGGGTCAGCGTCGAGGCGCCCTGCGAGGTGGTGCCGCTCTCGGCGTTCTTGCCGATGGCGCGGAGCACGCCCTTGAGGTCGACGGCGCCGTGCTCGTAGAAGCGGGCGTCCTCGATGTCGACCTGGGCGTGCCGCATGAACGGTGACATCTGGTCGGCGGTGAGGACGGTGCGGTCGCGCTCGTACACCTTGGCGATCAGGCCGCCCTTGGCGTCGAAGATCTGCGTCGCCTGGGTGAGCGGCGGGGTCTTGAAGTCGTCGGAGATGTTGGAGAAGCTCTCCGCCGTGTCCTTGGCGGTCAGCCCGATGGCGCCGACGGCGGGCAGGGCGAGGCCTGCCAGCAGGACTCCGGAGAGCACGCTGACGCCCAGGAACTTCACTCCGTGTCCCGCGATGTCGAGCGGCGACTCGCGGCGCTTATCGCGCGGAGCTCCGGTGTTGCCTGGGGGCTGGGATGCCTGGGGGCGCTTCGGTGCCATGAGGAGAACCCTACGTCGCGGAATCCCGCCCATAGGGGCAGGTGTTCCCCTACGCTTGTCACAAGCTTGCGACAGCTTCGGTGCGTCAACACCATTCACTCTTGTGAGTGCAGAGACTTGCCCGAATTGCCCGATATTAGAGGGTTTTTGAGGCAGCTGTGGCCTGCTGTACCCGTGTGAACGGTAGCGCTCCGTGATGACACGCGTGGCGAGAGTTGCCGCGCCGCGATTGACAAGGCTTGCGACCTGCGATCACTCCAACGAGTGAGCTGACCGGTACCCATAGTCCAATCGGGTCATTCGAGATTGAGCCCGGAGGGGCTGTTGCTCGCTGTCGTTCTTCCGTAACGTCCTCAACTGGCAACGGTGAATATGCCGTTGCCGCCGTGGGGGAGCCTCGATACGGGAGAGGACGGCGCCGGGATGGGCTGGGTTGACGACTGGAGTGCGCAGGCCGCCTGCCGCACGAGTGATCCGGACGAGTTGTTCGTCCAGGGGGCGGCGCAGAATCGCGCCAAGGCGGTGTGCAGCGGTTGCCCCGTCCGCACGGAGTGCCTGGCGGACGCACTGGACAACCGGGTCGAGTTCGGGGTCTGGGGCGGGATGACGGAGCGCGAGCGCCGGGCGCTGCTGCGCCGCCGCCCGACGGTCATCTCGTGGCGGAGACTGCTGGAGACGGCCCGCACCGAGTACGAGGAGTCCCTCGCGACCGGCGTGATACTGACGGACTACGCCCAGGCGGGCTGAGCACACCGGCGCGGTGCGGACCCGCGCCGTGGCAGACCGGTGCCGGGGGGCCATCGGGCTGAGGACATCGGTGCCCAGCGCACCCGTGTCCGGCGCACCCGCGCTGAGGACATCCGCGCTGAGGACGTTCGGGCTGAGGACATCCGCACCGACGACGTTCGGGCTGAGGACATCCGTGCCGACGACGTTCGCGCCGGGCGCACCGGTGTTGGGCGCCCGGGCCGGGCCGGTGCCTACGCGGTGCCGCTGAGCCGGTCCCCGATGGCGCGCAGCCCGTCCAGGTCGTGCACGTCGCCCGGCAGCGCGGCGACCTCCACGATCGGCACGTCCGGGTACACGGAGACGAAGCGGTCGCGGGTTCGGCGCTCCCGCCCCATGATCTGCATCCGTTCGGCGTGCAGCCTCAGCAGCCCGGCCGCGAGCAGTTCGGCCTCGGGCGAGGCGTGCTCCGAGCCGTTCTCCTCCAGCGCCTCGGCGGCCGCCAGCGCCCGTTCCGCGGTGAGCTGCGGCGCGCCCGAGCCGTGCACCCGGTTGAGCACCAGACCGGCCAGCGGCATCCGGTCCGCGGCGAGCCGGTCGACGAAGTACGCCGCCTCGCGCAGCGCGTCCCGCTCCGGCGCGGCCACCACCAGGAACGCCGTGCCCGGCGCCTTGAGCAGCTGGTACGTGCGGTCGGCGCGCTCGCGGAAGCCGCCGAACATCGAGTCCATCGCGCTGACGAAGGTCTGCACGTCGGTGAGCAGCTGGGCGCCGAAGATCTTGCCCAGGGTGCCGGTGATCAGGCCCATGCCGGCGTTGAGGAACCTCATCGCACTGCGTCCGCCGACCTTGGCCGGGGCGGTCAGGATCCGGATCACCCGGCCGTCGAGGAAGGAGCCGAGCCGGTTGGGCGCGTCCAGGAAGTCCAGTGCGGAGCGGGACGGCGGGGTGTCGACGACGATCAGGTCCCATTCCTCGGCATCGCGCAGCTGCCCGAGCTTCTCCATCGCCATGTACTCCTGCGTGCCCGCGAAGCCGGCCGACAGGGACTGGTAGAACGGGTTCTCCATGATCGCCTTGGCCCGTTCGGGCTCGGCGTGGGCGAGCACGACCTCGTCGAAGGTCCGCTTCATGTCGAGCATCATGGCCTGCAGCTCGCCGTTGCCGGTGACCCCCTTGACGACCCGGGGGGTGTTGTCCAGCTCGGTGAGGCCCATCGACTGGGCGAGCCGGCGGGCCGGGTCGATGGTCAGAACGACGACCTTGCGGCCGCGTTCGGCGGCCCGCAGGCCGATCGCCGCGGCGGTGGTGGTCTTGCCGACGCCGCCGGAGCCGCAGCAGACGATGATCCTGGTCCTCGGGTCGTCGATCAGCCCGTCGACGGCGAGCCGGCTGCCGGCGGCCCGGACACCGCTGCCGCCGTCGCCGACCCCGCCGCTGCTACCGCCGCCGTGGGCCCGGCCGGCCCCGCCGTTCCCGCTGGTTCCGTTGGTTCCGTTGGTGGTCACGCCGCCCCCTGCCGCTTCAGTTGGCCCGCCAGCTGGTACAGCCCGCCGAGGTCCACGCCCTCGCCCAGCAGTGGCAGTTCGTACGTGGGGAGCCGCAGCTGCTGGAGGTCGGCGCGCTGCTCGCGCTCCAGCTCGACCCGCTCGGCGTGCTCCCTGGCCTGCTCCAGCAGCGGGTCGAGCAGCGGCTCCACCGCCGCCCGGACCGTCTCCGGCTTGCGCGAGCGCCCGCCGAGCCCGGCCTCGCCGAGGGCCAGGGCGACCTCCTCGCGGTGGTCCCCGTCCACCGCGGCCACCGCCGCGGCGTCCAGCACCGGCGGCCGGACCATGTTGACCATCACCCCGCCCACCGGGAGCCTGGCCTCGCGCAGCTCGGCGAAGCCGTCGACCGTCTCCTGCACCGGCATCTCCTCCAGCAGGGTGACCAGGTGCACCGCGGTCTCCGGCGACTTCAGCACCCGCATCACGGCCTGCGCCTGGGTGTGTATCGGCCCGATCCGGGCCAGCCCGGCGACCTCGGCATTCACGTTCAGGAACCGGGTGAGCCGCCCGGTCGGCGGCGCGTCCATCACGACCGCGTCGTAGCGGCGGCGGCCGTCCGGGCCCTTGCGCCGGGCCGCCTCGCAGGCCTTGCCGGTGAGCAGGACGTCCCGGACGCCGGGCGCGATGGTGGTCGCGAAGTCGACGAAGCCGACCTTCTGCAGCGCCTTGCCGGCCCGGCCGAGCTTGTAGAACATCTCCAGGTACTCGAGCAGCGCCTGCTCGGGGTCGATGGCCAGCGCGAGCACCTCGCCGCCGCCGCCTCCGCCGCCCCCGTCGTCGGGGGGCAGGCCCAGCTGGGCGCGGGAGACCGCGGCGATCCGGCGCTCCTCGTACGGGAGGGCGGCGATGCCGAACAGCTCGGCGATGCCCTGGCGCCCCTCGACCTCGATCAGCAGCACCCGGCCGCCGTCGGCGGCGAGCGCCAGCGCCAGCGCGGCGGCCAGCGTGGTCTTCCCGGTGCCGCCCTTGCCGCTGACCACGTGCAGCCGGACGCCCTCCCAGTCGGGGTCGCGCCGGGCCGCCTGGCCGGGGGTGCGTGCCACGCTCCGTCTCCGTCCGTCTCGTGGGCCGGGGCCGCTCCGTCGGCCGGCCCGAACTACCGGTGCCCTCTCGCGAGGGTAACCAGGGAGCGCGCCGGATGCCCGGAGCACCAGGGGGGCCGGGCCTGAATCATGCCCCCTTTGTGGGCCACCTCACACGCCGGTCCGTGGGCGGCGCCGATCGCGGTGGCCGCTCGTCTAGAGTCTGGCCATGACCAAGTGGGAATACATGACGGCGCCTCTGCTCGTGCACGCCACCAAGCAGATCCTGGACAACTTCGGCGCGGACGGCTGGGAGCTCGTCCAGGTCGTGCCGGGCCCGAACCCGGAGCAGCTGGTGGCCTACTTCAAGCGGGAGAAGAACGCATGAGCAAGGTCGAGGCCAAGCTCGCCGACCTGGGGCTGACCCTGCCGCCGGTGGCCGCTCCGGTCGCCGCGTACGTGCCGGCCCTGCGCTCGGGCGAGTTCGTGTTCACCTCCGGCCAGCTGCCGGTCGTCGGTGGCAAGCTGCCGAGCACCGGCAAGGTCGGCGCGGAGGTCTCCCCGGAGGAGGCCAAGGAGCTCGCGCAGACCTGCGCGCTGAACGCGCTGGCCGCGATCAAGTCGGTGATCGGTGATCTGGACCAGATCGAGCGGGTCGTGAAGGTGGTCGGCTTCGTCGCCTCCGCCCCCGACTTCACCGGTCAGCCGGGCGTGATCAACGGTGCCAGCGAGCTGCTGGGCAAGGTGCTGGGCGAGGCCGGGGTGCACGCCCGCAGTGCGGTCGGCGTCGCGGTGCTGCCGCTGGACGCCCCGGTCGAGGTCGAGCTCCAGGTGCGCGTCAAGAACAGCTGAGCGTGATCGCGAAAGGCGGGGTTGGGCCTGTCCAACCCCGCCTTCGTGCGCTTAGCATCCGGGCATGGACCATCGAGCGACGACGCTCCCGATGCCGCCCGGTTGGCCCGCCCGGATCCGGGCGGTCGACTCCGGCGTGCTGACCCCGCCGGTGCCCAGGCTGGCCGCGACGGTCGTGCTGCTGCGCGACGCGGCCGCCGGGCCGCAGGCGTACCTGCTGCGCCGGCGCACCTCGATGGCCTTCGCGGCCGGCATGTACGCCTACCCGGGCGGCGGGGTGGATCCGCGCGACGCCGAGGTGGAGACGGGCTGGGCCGGACCGGCGCCCGAGGAGTGGGCGCGACGGCTCGGGGTGGACGCCCGGACGGCGCGGGCGGTGGTCTGCGCGGCCGTCCGCGAGACCTTCGAGGAAGCCGGCGTCCTGCTGGCCGGCCCGGACGCGGACAGCGTCGCCGCGCCGCGCGACTGGAGCGCCGAGCGGGCGGCGCTGGAGGCGCACGAGCTGTCCTTCGCCGAGTTCCTCCGCGACCATGCTCTGGTGCTGCGCAGCGACCTGCTGGGCGGCTGGGCCCGCTGGGTCACCCCGGAGTTCGAGGAGCGCCGCTACGACACGTGGTTCTTCGTCGCGGTGCTGCCGGCCGGGCAGAGCGCGGCCCTGGAGGTCGGCGAGGCCGACCGGGTGGCCTGGCTGACGCCCGCCGAGGCCGTTCTCGGCTACCGGGAGGGCCGGTTCGGGATGCTGCCGCCGACCGTGACGGTGCTGCGCGAGCTGGCGCCGGTGCGCACCGCCGCGGAGGCGCTGGCCGCGGCCGCCGGGCGGTCGCTGGAGCCGGTGCTGGGCCGGGCCGAGGTCCGGGGCGACCGGATGACGGTCCGCTGGCCCGGGTACGACGAACTGACCATCGACGGGGACTTCCCCGAGGACGCCTGACCGCCCGGCGCCGCCCTCGTCGGCACTGTCGCCGCCGACGCCGCCGACGCCGCCGAACAGACTCGAAACAGAGAGGACCGACGCCCGATGACCCACAACGCCGTGGCTCGCCGGACGGCACCCGAGCTGCCCGCCCGCCGCCTGATCCCCCGTACCCCGGCCTGCGAGAGTCCGGTCCCGTTCGTCGAGACGGCCCAGCGGCCGCTCGTCCGGGTCCTGCCGCTCAGGGCCCTGCACCGGCCCGGCGGGGACAACCGGTGAGCGGGCTCCTGCCGGGCGACCCGGCCGCCACCATCGACGGCGAGGCCACGGCCCGGGCGCTGTGCGTGCTGGCGCCCAACCCGTCGCCGATGACGCTGGACGGCACCAACACCTGGCTGCTCTCCGAGCCCGGCTCGGACCTCGCCGTGGTGGTCGACCCCGGCCCGCTGCACGAGGGCCACCTGCGCCGGGTGGTCGACCTCGCGGAAGAGCAGGGCAAACGCGTCGCGCTGACCCTGCTCACCCACGGCCACGCCGACCACTCCGAGGGCGCGGCCCGCTTCGCCGAACTCACCGGCACCGAGGTGCGCGCGCTGGACCCGGCGCACCGGCTGGGCTCCGAGGGCCTGGTCAACGGCCAGCGGCTGGACGTCGGCGGCCTCGACCTGCGGGTGGTCGCCACCCCCGGCCACACCTCGGACTCGCTGACCTTCCACCTGCCCGCCGACGGCGCGATCCTCACCGGCGACACCGTCCTCGGCCGCGGCACCACGATGGTCGCCCACCCCGACGGCCGGCTCGGCGACTACCTGGACTCGCTGCGCCACCTGCACACGATGGCCTCCGCGCACGGTGTGCGGACGGTGCTGCCCGGCCACGGTCCGGCGCTCGCGGACGCGCTCGGCGCCGTCGACTACTACCTCGCCCACCGGGCCAACCGGCTCGCCCAGGTGGAGACCGCGGTCGAGGCCGGCTGCCGGACCGCGGACGAGGTGGTGGCCCGGGTCTACGCCGACGTCGACCGGGCGCTCTGGCCGGCCGCCGAGCTCTCGGTCCGGGCGCAGTTGGAGTACCTGGAGGAGCACGGGCTGATCCCGGGCCTCGACTGATCCCGTCGCGCGCGGGGCGGGCAACGGAACACGAAGGGGAACGCCGAAGGGGAACGCCGAAGGGGAACGCCGAAGGGGAACGCCGAAGGGGAACGCCGAAGGGGAACGCCGAAGGGCCCGTCCGCTCGGACGGGCCCTTCGGCGTTTACGGCGTGAAGGCGTGAAGACGTGCGCGCCGAGGTCAGCGCGAGCGGCGCGACAGCCGCTCGACGTCCATCAGCACCACCGCGCGCGCCTCCAGCTTCAGCCAGCCGCGGCCGGCGAAGTCGGCGAGCGCCTTGTTGACCGTCTCGCGGGAGGCGCCGACCAGCTGGGCCAGCTCCTCCTGGGTGAGGTCGTGGGCGACGTGGATGCCCTCCTCGGACTGCACGCCGAACCGGCGGGAGAGGTCCAGCAGGGCCTTGGCGACGCGGCCGGGCACGTCGGAGAAGACCAGGTCGGACATCACGTCGTTGGTCCGGCGCAGGCGGCGGGCGATGGCCCGCAGCAGCGCGATGGAGACCTCGGGGCGGGCGTGCAGCCAGGGCTGCAGGTCGCCGTGGCCCAGGCCGAGCAGCTTGACCTCGGTCAGCGCGCTGGCGGTCGCGGTGCGCGGGCCCGGGTCGAACAGCGACAGCTCGCCGATCATCTCGCTGGGGCCGAGGACGGCGAGCATGTTCTCGCGTCCGTCCGGCGAGGCGCGGTGCAGCTTGACCTTGCCCTCGGCGACGACGTACAGCCGGTCGCCCGGGTCGCCCTCGTGGAACAGCGACTCACCACGGGCGAGGGTCACCTCGGTCATGGAAGCGCGCAGCTCGCCGGCCTGTTCGTCGTCGAGTGCCGCGAAGAGTGCGGCGCGCCGCAGAACGTCGTCCACGTGCTTCCTCCTTCTCGGCCGTTCGGCGGGTGGGCCGTCCGGCGCAAGTTCCGTACCGTGCTCTGCATCACCAAGCATGGCGCATGTCGCTCCGATCATATGAGGAGGGGGTGTGCCGAGGTGTGCGGTGCGGGGCCATTCGTACCGGCGGGTCACCGGGTGGGGCGTCGCGGGGGCGGCACCGGGTCGAACGCGTCATCGGACGGTTCGAACAGTGAATCGCCCACCGCCGTACGGGCGTAGAGGACGCTGTGACCGGCCCGGTGGGCGCTGGTCAGGCCCGCCGCGCGCAGGGCGGTCAGGTGCTGCGATACGCCGGCGGCGGACAGACCGGTGCGGCGGGCCAGCTCGGTGGTCGAGGCCGGGGAGTCCAACTCGGCCAGCAGCCGGGCCCGGGACCGGCCCAGGACGGCGGCCAGCGCGTCCGGGCGCCCGTTCGGGCGCGGCTCCCACAGGGTGGCCGCGCCGCGCGCCGGGTAGCTCAGCTGCGGCGGGTCCGGCGGCAGCACCCGGGTCAGCACCCGCGGCCAGGCGAAGGCGGACGGCAGGAGCAGCAGCCCGGCCCCGGCGCTCAGCCGGGCGACCGCGCAGTGCCGCCGCTCCAGGCGCAGCGCCGCGCCGTCCCAGCGGACCGTCTCGTGCAGGTCGTCCAGCATCCGCGCGGTGCCGTGCTCGGCGGCCTGCCGGGAGCGGTGGAACACGTCCGCCTCCAGCAGGGCGCGGATCCGGGCCCAGTACGGGGCGAGCGCGAGCTGCCAGTACGCCTCGATCTCGGCGGTGAGCCGGGGCAGCTGCGCCGCCGGGTCGCGGTACAGCGGCTCCAGGACGGGCGGCAGGCGGCCGCCGGCCTCGGCGGCGAGGATGTCCAGGTCGGCGCGGACCTGCCCGGCGCCGGTGGTGGCGATCGCGGCCAGTTCGTCGGCGAGGGCGGGGGAGAAGCCCGCCGGTGCGGGGTTGAGGAAGTCGGGCAGGTGGCCGACGGCCGGGACCATGACGGCCAGCCGGCCGCGGTCGAGTCCGGTGGCGGCCAGCCGGTCGCGGACCTGGTCGGCCCAGCGGCGGTGCAGCGCGGGGACGGGGGAGTGGGCGAGGGCGCGGAGGCTGGTCACCACCTCCTGCAGGGGGGAGAGGGCGAAGCGGGTCAGCGCCAGGTCGTTCGCGGAGAAGTGCAGTGCCGTCCGCATGCCGGGCCCCTCCCAGAAGATTCGGGCCCAGCTTAATCAGTGGTGACCCGCCCGGGCCGGGCCGCACGATGCGGGGGAACCGAGGCAGCACCCGACGGCACGGAAGAACGGTGACCCCGCATGTCCACTCCCCCTCAGGCCCCCACCCCCACCCCCACCCCCACGCCGCGCGAGCGGGCGCTTCGGCTGCGGGAGCTCGTCGTGGACGGCCCGCTCGTCCTGCCCAACGCCTGGGACGCGGGCAGCGCCGCCGTCATCGCCTCGGCCGGCGCCCCGGCGATCGCCACCACCAGCGGCGGCGTCTCCTGGTCGCTCGGCCACGGCGACGGCCACCGGCTGGACCGGGCGCAGGCCGTCGAGGCGGCCCGCCGGATCGTCGCGGCCGTGGACGTGCCGGTCACCGTCGACGCCGAGGGCGGCTACGGGCCGACGCCCGCCGACGTGGCCGCGACCGTGGCGGCACTGGTCGGGGCGGGTGCCGTCGGCGTCAACCTGGAGGACTCGACGGCCGTCGGCGGCCCGCTGTTCCCGGTGGCCGAGCAGGCCGACCGGCTGCGGGCGGCCCGGACGGCGGCGGCCGCGGCCGGGCTGCCCGAGCTGGTGGTCAACGCCCGCACCGACGTCCTCCTGTTCGGGCTGGGCGGTCTCGACGACGTGTTGGCCCGGGCCGAGGCCTACGCCGAGGCGGGCGCCGACGGTCTGTTCGTCCCCGGGCTGCTGGACCTCGACGCCCTCGCCGGGCTGTGCGAGCGCTCCCCGCTGCCGGTGAACGCCATGGCCGTCGCGGGCGGGCCGACCGTCGCCGAACTCGCCGCCACGGGGGTGCGGCGTGTCAGCGTCGGCACCGGGCTCGCCCAGCTCGCGTACACCGCGGCGCGCCGCGCGGCCGCCGAACTGCTCGGCGCCGGGACGCTGGCGGAGCTGGACGGCGCGCTCGGCTTCGGCGAGCTGAACGGGCTGTACCGGGGCTGACCGCGGGCCCGCCGGGGGCACGGCCGCTCGGCCCCGTTCACCCGGCCCGTTCACCAGGCCCGTTCACCAGGCCCGTTCACCCGGCCCGTTCACCCGGGCCGGGCTCGCCGGGCAGGGGGTCAGCCGGTGAAGCCCAGCTCGCCGAGGGTCTTCTCGATCCGGGTGCGGTGCGCCGCCTCCCAGTCGTCCAGCGTCTCGGCGGCCTCCTTGGCCAGCTTGGCGCGGGCCGCCTCCAGGGCCTCGGCACGTCGGTCGGCGGGCACCACCACGACCCCCTCCTCGTCGGCCACCACGATGTCACCGGCCGCCACCAGCACGCCGCCGCAGCGCACCCGGGCGCCGTGCGTGCCGAGCTCCCGCTTGGCCCCCGGGATCGGGATCACGCCGCGGGCGAAGACCGGGAAGCCCAGCTCCCGCACCTCGCCCAGATCCCGGATCAGGCCGTCGGCGACGAACGCCACGACGCCCCGGCGCTGCGCGACGGCGCACACGTTGCCGCCGGCCAGCGCGTAGTCCAGGTCTCCCGACTCGACGACGATCACGGCGCCCGGCTCGGCCCGGTGGATCGCCGCGTGCAGCATCAGGTTGTCGCCGGGCGGGCACTGCACGGTGAACGCCGGGCCGGCCACCCGCGGCGCCCCCGCCCACAGCGGACGGATGCCGATGTCCATGACCTGGGCGCGCCCGAGCACGTCGGCCAGGGTGGTGGTGGGGATGTCCTTGAAGTCCTGGTCCATGCTTCCTCGTTCTTCGGTGGGCAGGCGGCGGCCGGCCGCCGCCGGTCACGCTAACCCGCGACGGTTCGGGCGAGGAAGGCCCTTCGGCCGGAGAACTGCACCGGCTCGGGCGGGGTGGGCTGCGTCGCCGCGCACCCGTGCACCCGCGCACCCGGGCGGCCGTGCCGGGCGGCCGTGTCGGACGGGGGCTCAGACGCGGAAGGCCGCGACGTAGCGGCGGGGGTCGCGGCGGAGGTCGGTGTCCCAGCGGGCCGTGCACTGTTCCGCGAAGGTCTGCCCGGTGCGCAGCACCTCGTCGAGCGGGTCGAGGTAGTCCAGCACCTTCGGCTGTTCCAGGCCGGCGCGGACCCGGTCCCGCAGGCCTGCCCGGGCGAGCCGGACGAGTTCCGCCGCGAGTTCGCGGACCCGGTCGCCGCCGAGCAGGGTGTCCAGGCCGTCGGCGGGGAGCCGGGCCTTCGCCGCGCGGTGCTCCGCCACGCCGTGGTGGCGCAGCAGTTCCCAGGCCGCCGTCCGCGACGGGGGGTGGTAGGCGAGCCCCGCCCACAGCGCCGGTACGGCCGGGATGTGCGGGTACGGCGGGCCGTCCCCGGCCCGCAGTTCCAGGGTCCGGCGGACTCTGACGTCCGTCCAGATCTGCGACATGTGGGAGACCCAGTGGTCGAAGGTCGGCATGGTGCCGTCGTCGAAGCCCTGCCGCAGGATCTCGGCGAACGGCCGGTCGGGGGCGAGCCGGTACCGTCCGTCCGGGTCGCGGTAGTAGATCATCGGGATCCCCAGCGCCCAGTCGATGACGTCGTCGGCGGTCACGTCGGGCCGCAGCGCGGGCGGCAGGACGCCGCAGCGGCGCGGGTCCATCCGCAGCCAGTTCTGCGACCTGTGCGAGAGCAGCCCGTTCGATCGGCCGCCCTGGAGCGGCGAGTTGACGAGGAGTGCGGCGACCACCGGGGACGCGGCGGTCAGCATCCGCAGCTTCTGGGTGAAGTCCTCGTCGGACAGGTAGTCCAGGTGCACCTGGGTGGACAGCGACATCGACATGATCTTCGGGGCCCCGCTGCCGGCCTCGCCGATCCGGTCGAAGAAGTCGCGCATGACGGCACCGCGGAGCATCGGCACCCAGGAGACGGTGTCGAGCCGGTCGAAGGGGAGGTTGCCGCCGGGCAGGAGGGCCAGGCCGAAGCGCCCGACGAGTTCCGCGAGGCGCTCCATCGTGGCCCGCATGTCGTCCACGGCCGTGGCCAGGTCGGCGGCCGGGGCGGAGGAGTACTCGACCTGGCCGCCGTGTTCGAGCGTGATCTGGGCGGTGTCCGTCAGGTCCACGCCGGTCAGCCGACCGTTGTCGCGCCGGTCCGTGCCGCCCCATTCGGCGAGGACGGCCTCCAGGACGGCCCGGACGCCGTTCCTCCCCTCGTAGGGGGCGGCCAGCCCGGTCTCCGGGTCGACGATGCCGTTCTCGATCTCCAGCCCGATCCGCTCGGTCGCGGACGCCGCCGGGGCGAGCAGCGGTCCGAGGTCGTCGCGGCGCAGCGCCGCTCCCGTCGCCGGGCCGCCGCTCTGCTCGCCGGGTCGGCGCCGGGGCGCCGGTGCCGCGCTCACCCGGCCCGCAGCCGGGCGGTGTCGTCGGCGTGCTGCCCCCGGTCGATCACCTGGCCGACCACGGCCAGGGCCGACTGGGCGGCGCCCTGCATCCAGGCGTGCGCTCCGGACAGGTGCTCTCCGGCGAAGAAGATCCTCGGGTCGTCGGTCGGGTGCGGGGCGCCGAGCCCGGTCAGGTACCGGGTGTGCTCGCCGGGCGCGAGGTGGGCGAAGGCGCCGCCGCCCATGCCGACCTGGTCGTCCCAGTTCCAGTGCACGATGTCGTCCGCGTCGCGGAGGATGCCGGGGTGCAGCCGTTCCAGGCACTTCAGGACCAGCAGGTCGCGGTCGGCCGGCGGCAGGGTGGTGAAGCGGCGGGCGTTGGCCCCCCACAGGTAGGCGCCGACGAGCACCGCGGGCTCGTGGGAGCGCTGCGGGTCCCGGGCGGCCCAGCGCCTGCCGACGGTGCTCCCGTTGGTCCGGCCGTCGACGGGCCGGGCGTTGTCCGACGGGTACCAGCACTGCTGGATCGGCATGTCGGTGAAGCTGCCGCCGCCGAAGATCCGGTCGTCCAGTTCCCAGCCGCGCCGCTTGGTGTGGACGAGCGTCTTCGTGCTGCTGGCGTAGCTGATGCCGCGGATCGCGTGGCGCTGGTGGTGGGGCAGGCCGGGCCGGAAGCTGATCTGGTCGAGGGCGGGGACGGGGACGCAGCAGACGACGAAGTCGACGTCCTCGGTGATCGTGCCGCCGAGGCGCCGCCCGTGCACCCGGACGCCCCGGCGGGTCAGCGAGAGTTCGTCGATCTGGGTGGACAGCTGGAGGGTCCTCGGCCGCAGCCGGCGCACGAACGCGTGCACCAGGCGGTCGGTGCCGTCGACCAGTTCCACCTGGCCCGCGTGGAACAGGCCGAAGTAGTCGACGAGGACCTCCAGCAGGGAGGACTGCTCGTAGTGGACCAGGCCGCTGGCGTGGCCGAGGAGGTCCCAGGCGTCCTGTGACAGGTGCTCGTGGACGTACTGCCACAGCGACACCGAGACGAGCCGGTCGAGCGCCGGGTCGTCCCAGTGGCCGTCCAGCACCCGCCGGCGCTGGTCGGGGGTGAGCGTCTCCCAGGCGGCCGTCAGCAGCCGGTCCAGGATCCGCACCGGGTCCTGCTTCTCGGCGGCGCGCAGCGCGTACGCCGGGTGCAGCGCGTGCACCTCCTGGACGCGGGCGCGACGGCCGCGCAGGTGGTAGTAGGCGTCCGGGTTGAAGTTGACGAACGGCCTGGTCCGCAGGCCGAACTGGGACACGTAGTGGAGGACGCAGTGGTGGTTCCCGGGGATGCGCATGGCGCCCAGGTCGGCGTGCGTGCCGTCCCAGAAGCGGTGCGTGCGCACCCGTCCGCCGGGTTGGTTCGACCGCTCGTACAGGACGATGCCGAAGCCCCTGCGCTGGAGCTCGTAGGCGGCGACGAGGCCCGCCACCCCGGCCCCGATCACCGCGACGCGTCCGGTGGCGCCGGTCACCGGGCGCAGCAGGCTGCTGGGAAAGGCGAAGCTCTCGTCGAACATGGGCACCTCGCGTCGTCGTAGCCCTCAGCCTGGGGCAGCCCGCCGTCGCGAGCCACCAGACCGCGCCCATCCGAAGGTCGGCCCGCGGCTCCCGCGGGCTCCGGTGATCCGCTGCCCGCCGTCGGCCGTTCGGCGTAGCCTTCGTGCATGGCAGAGAGCAAGGTCCGGGCGGCGGCGGCACCGAAGGCGAAGGCCGTGCCGGGGGTGAAGCCGGGGAAGCCGGAGTCGCACCTGGCGATGGTGCGGCGGGCGCGGCGGATCAACCGCGAGTTGACGGAGCTGTACCCGTACGCGCATCCGGAGCTGGACTTCGAGAACCCGTTCCAGCTGCTGGTGGCGACCGTGCTGTCGGCGCAGACGACTGACCTGCGGGTGAACCAGACGACGCCGGCGCTGTTCGCGAAGTACCCGACGCCGGAGGACATGGCGGCCGCGAACCCGGAGGAGCTGGAGGAGGTCATCCGCCCGACCGGGTTCTTCCGGAACAAGGCGAAGTCGCTGATCGGCCTCTCGATCGCCCTGCGCGACGACTTCGGCGGCGAGGTCCCGGGGCGCCTGGACGACCTGGTGACGCTGCCGGGCGTGGGCCGCAAGACCGCCAACGTGGTCCTCGGCAACGCCTTCGGGGTGCCCGGGATCACCGTGGACACGCATTTCGGGCGGCTGGCCCGGCGGTTCGGCTGGACGGCGGAGGAGGACCCGGTGAAGGTCGAGGCGGCCGTCGCCGAGATCTTCCCGAAGTCGGAGTGGACGATGCTGTCGCACCGGGTGGTCTTCCACGGCCGCCGGATCTGCCACTCCCGCAAGCCCGCCTGCGGCGCCTGCCCGGTCGCGCCGCTCTGCCCGTCGTACGGGGAGGGCGAGACCGACCCGGAGAAGGCGCGCAAGCTGCTCAAGTACGAGCTGGGCGGGCAGCCCGGGCAGCGGCTGAGGCCGCCGGGGGACTTCCCGGGGGAGGCCGCCGCCCGGGCCGACGCCGCCGAGCACCAGGGGCGGATCGCGGACCTGGCGGTGGGCGAGTGACCCGCGAGGCACGGCGGACTCCGGAGCCGTCGGCGGTGCGGGTGGTCGAGGCGGACGGCCTGCCGGCCTGGCTGGAGCCGGTGCGGGAGGCGGCCGAGCGGGTGCTGCCGGAGCAGCTGAGCCGCTTCCTGCCGCCGGTGGAGGGCGGCCGGGCGGCGGCGGTGCTGATGCTGTTCGGCGAGGGCCCGGACGGGCCGGACCTGCTGCTGATCGAGCGGGCCCGCTCGCTGCGCTCGCACGCCGGGCAGCCGTCCTTCCCGGGCGGCGCGCTGGATCCGGAGGACGGTGACCCGGACGGCCCGGGCCCGGTCGCGGCGGCGCTGCGCGAGGCCTGGGAGGAGACCGGGCTGGACCCGGCCGGGGTGCAGGTGTTCGCGGTGCTGCCGGCGCTGTACATCCCGGTCAGCCGGTTCGTGGTGACGCCGGTGCTGGGCTGGTGGCGCGAGGAGTCGCCGGTGCGGCCGGTGGACCAGGGCGAGACCGGCGCGGTGTTCCGGGTGCCGGTCGCCGATCTGGCCGACCCGGCGAACCGGGTGCGGCTGCGCCACCCGTCCGGGCACGTGGGGCCGGCCTTCGCGGTGGCCGGGCGGCTGGTCTGGGGGTTCACGGCCGGGGTGATCGACCGGGTGCTGCACCACGGCGGGCTGGAGCTGCCCTGGGACCCGTCCCGGATCGTCGACCTCTCGGACGAGGCGCTGGCCCTGGTGCAGGGCGATCTCGACCACTCCCGGGCGCTGCCCGGCGGCGACGCCGGTCCCACGTGAGGGGCCGTCTGCACGGCCGGGCCGCGGGCCGTGGGAGGGTGTCCGGGTGAACGTCCTGGATGTGCTGCTGATCGCCGCTGCCGTGGCATTCGCCGTGTCGGGCTACCGGCAGGGCTTCGTCGTGGGTGTCCTGTCCCTGGTCGGCTTCCTGGGCGGCGGCCTGCTGGCCGTCCAACTGCTGCCGCTGCTGCTCGACCACCTCAGCCCGGGTACGACGGCCTCGGTGGTGGCCGTGGTGGTGGTGATCGTGTGCGCCGCGATCGGCCAGGCGGTCACCGCGCACTTCGGCTGGAAGCTCCGGGGCCACATCGGCCGCCGTCCGGCGCGGGTGCTGGACGCGACCGGCGGCGCGGCCGTGAACGTGGTCTCGATGCTGCTGGTGGCCTGGCTGATCGGCTCGGCGCTGGCCGGGGCGTCGCTGCCGACGGTGTCCAAGCAGGTCCGCTCCTCGGCGATCCTCGGCGGCGTGCAGAACGCGCTGCCCGACGACGCGCCGAACTGGTTCTCGGACTTCTCCAAGGTGCTGGCCCGCAACGGCTTCCCGCAGGTCTTCAACCCCTTCGAGCACGAGCCGATCACCCAGGTCGACACCCCCGACCCGGCGCTGGCCGGCAGCCCGGCGGTGGCGCGGGCCAAGCAGAGCCTGGTCAAGGTGGTGGGCACCGCCACCTCCTGCAGCAAGACCCTGGAGGGCAGCGGTTTCGTCTTCGCCCCGCACCGGGTGATGACCAACGCCCACGTGGTCGGCGGGGTCGACGAGCCGACCGTGCAGATCGGCGGGGTCGGCCAGCTGTACGACGCGACGGTGGTCCGCTACGACTGGCAGCGCGACATCGCCGTCCTGGACGTCCCCAAGCTGAACGCGCCCCCGCTGTCGTTCGCGGGCGAGGCGAAGACCAACGACAGCGCGATCGTGGCGGGCTTCCCGGAGAACGGCGCCTTCAACGTCCAGCCGGCCCGTATCCGCGGCCGGATCCAGGCCAACGGCCCGGACATCTACCACCGCGGCCAGGTGGTCCGCGACGTCTACTCGGTCCGCTCGCTGGTCCGCCAGGGCAACAGCGGCGGCCCGCTGCTCACTCCGGACGGCCAGGTCTACGGCGTGGTGTTCGCCAAGTCGCTGGACAGCGCCGACACCGGGTACGTGCTGACCGCGGCCGAGGTGCGGGAGGACGCGGAGAAGGGCGGCACCGCGAGCACCCGGGTGGACACCCAGGGCTGCGCGCTCTGACCGGGCCCCGGGGCGGTCCGACGCGCCGGATCCGACGATCCGATATCCGTCACACCGTCAGTCCGCCCTGGTAGCCTCTGCCGCGCTCACCCGTTCGGCTCAACCGGGCGCCGTCCCGGAGTGAGTCTTACGGGAGGTCGTGGTAGTCCGATGATGGGTCACTCGCACGCGGTCAGTGGGGCGATGCTGTACGCCGCCTCCGCGCCGTTCCTGCCCCCGCTGCTGCTGCACACCACGCTGCAGCCGGCGGACATACTGATGGGCACGGTGCTGTGCGCGGGGGCGGCCCTGCTGCCGGACCTCGACCACCACGACGGCTCGATCGCCAACTTCCTGGGGCCGATCTCCAAAGCGCTCTGCCGCTTCGTGGCCTGGGCCTCCGGCGGGCACCGGCACGCCACCCACTCGCTGCTGTTCGTCGCGCTGATGGGCGCCGGCACCTGGGCGGGCGTCACCTACCTGGGCCGCAACTTCACCCTGGTGCTGACGTTCTTCCTGATCGCGCTCGCGATCCGGGCGCTGCGGCTCTGCCCGCCGGGGGACGGCCCGGAGAGCTGGATCACCGTCATCGGGCTGTCCGCGCTCGGCACCTTCGGGATGAACACCTGGATGCCGAACTCGCCGGGCTGGCTGCCGTACGCGGTGGCGCTGGGCACCCTGGCGCACCTGCTGGGCGACTGCCTGACCAAGAAGGGCGCGCCGCTGCTCTGGCCGCACAAGGAGCGTTACGAGGTGGTGCTGATCAAGCGCAGCGGCAACAACGTCGAGACCAAGGTGCTGGTGCCGATCATGTCGGTGGCGACCTTCGTCCTGCTCTGGTTCACCGCGGTGTCGCCGACGATCGTGAACTGACCGTCCGGCCCGACCGGCCGAACCGATCGGCCGGCCGACCCGGCCGACGGGACCGACCGGCCGGATGACGCGGCGCGAGGCCTCAGGTCTCGCGCCGCAGTCGTGCGCCGACCCAGCGGGCGCGGCGGCCGAGGATGCGGGGGATGCCGAGCTGCCGCTGCGCCGGGCGCGGACGGCGGTCGGGGCCGTCGTAGCCGAGGTCGTCCGCCCAGTCGGGGCGGTGGGCGGAGCGTTGGGAGCTGTTGTGGCGTCGGGCGCGCGGGGCGCCGCCGCGATCGGGCATCCAGGTCATACCGGAATGGATGCCCCTGGGCCGGTGGGGGTAACCGCCGGGCACGCGTCGAAATTGGCCTATGCGGTTGTCATATGTGCGTCAGATCAAGGGAGTTGGGACCAAGGGCCCTTCCCTCCCGGCCCCTTCGCCGCTCCTGCGCCGTCACTCCTTGTGACGGCCGACCCAGTCCAGCAACTCCGCGGTGAACTGCTCCGGGGCCTCCTCGTGCGGGAAGTGCCCGACCCCCGGCATCAGCCGCCAGCGGTACGGCGCCGCCACGTACTCGCCGCCGCCCAGCGCGGTGTGCGACAGCAGCACCGGGTCCGCCGCGCCCTGGACGTGCAGGGTCGGCGCCGTGATCGGCTTCTTCATCCGCCGGGCGAACTGGATGCCGTCCGGGCGCGCCATCGAGCGCAGCAGCCAGCGGTACGGCTCGATCGAGCAGTGCGCCGTGCTGGGGATCTGGATGGCCTGCCGGTACGCGTGCACCGCCTCCTCGTCCAGCCGGTTCGGACCGGCCCAGGCGTCCAGGTAGCGGCCGACCAGCGCGGCGTCGTCGGCCACCAGGCGGCGTTCCGGTATCCACGGCCGCTGGAAGCCCAGCACGTGCTCGAAGGCGGCAGCCTGGCGGCGGTCGGTCAGCAGGGCCCGGCGCAGGTCCCGGGGGTGCGCGGCGGAGACCACGGTGAGGCTCTGGATCACCGACGGGCGCATCACCGCCGCCACCCAGGCCAGCGTGCCGCCGGCGGCGTGCCCGACCAGGTGCGCCCGGCGTTCGCCGAGCGAGCGGATCACCCCGGTGATGTCCAGGGCGAGGTTGCCCGGGTCGTACCCGCGCGGGGTGCGGTCGCTGCCGCCGATGCCCCGCAGGTCGAGCGCCACCGCCCGGTAGCCGGCCTCGGCGAGCGCGGTCAGCTGGTGGCGCCAGGCCCACCAGTACTCGGGCCAGCCGTGCACCAGCAGCACCAGCGGGCCCGAGCCCAGCTCGGCGATGTGGAACCGGGCGCCGTTGGCCGCGAGGTCGCGGTGCGTCCACGGGCCGCTCTGCCGGACGCTCCAGGCCTCGGCGCCGCCGTGGGGGGCGGTGTCGGGGGTCTCCTCGGCGGGCTCCCCCCCGGGTGCCAGGTCGGGTCCGGAGTCGGCGGACGGCTGCGCGGGCACGGGCTTCTGGTCAAGCGGCATACCGAGAGCGTGTCACATCCGTGCGCCGGACGGCGCCCGGTACTCGCTCCCGGCGGGTCCGGGCGGGCGGCTGCGCGCCGCCACCGGAAGGGCCGTTACGGGATGCGGCCCAGGGCCCGGTCGATCTCCTCCTTGGTGGCCGGGCGCGGCCGGGCGTTCTTCAGCACGTCGGCGGTCTTCTGGGCGCCCTCGATGGTGCGGTGCGGCTTCTCGATCCGCTTGAACGAGCGCCAGGCCATCAGCCCGAGCAGCACCGCGAGCAGCAGGTAGGCGCCGGCCACGATGAGGAAAGACCAGCCGAGCGACAGGCCCAGCGCGTGGATGCCGAAGGCCGCCGCGGCGCTCAGCATCGGGACGGCGGCCAGCGCCACCACGGCGGCGACGCCCAGCGAGACGCCCCCGGAGACGCCGCGCTTGACGTCCGCCCGGATCTCGGCCTTGGCGAGCGCGATCTCGTCGTGGACCAGTGCGGACAGGTCGGCGGTGGCCGCCGCGAACAGCTGCCCCACCGAACGCTCGCCCTCGTAGGGCGCCCGGCCGTTGCTGGACGGGTCTGCGGCTCCTGCGGGCATCAGCGGTTCTCCTCTGCGGCTGTGCGGCGTGACGCCGCCGCGTGGTGCGGTTCGGGGGGCCGGAGGGGCCCGGAGGCGTCAGTGGACTGTCGACAGCTCAGAATCATGCCCCTACCGGTCAGTCGCACACCACTCCGGGGCCCCGCCGGGGGGACGTGTCCGGGCGCTGCCGGGCCGCCGACGGGCCTCAGCGGGGCTTCTCCGGCCCCTCGCCGTCGGGCCGAGGGGCGAGCTCGGCGGCCCGGGCCCGCCAGGCCGGGTCGTCCTCCTGGTAGACGTCCGGGACGCCGTCGCCGTCCACGTCCCGCTCCTCCTCCTCGCACAGCTCGCGGTAGTGCCGGTTGCGGAGCTTGAGCAGCACGGTGGCCACCGTCGCGCAGAGCAGCGAGCCGACCAGGACGGCCGTCTTGGAGAGGTCGGCGAGGGCCAGGTCGTCGCGGAACGCCAGTTCGCTGATCAGCAGCGAGACGGTGAAGCCGATGCCCGCGAGCACCGAGACCGCGAACATGTCGGCCCACTTGAGCTTCGGGTTCAGCTCGGCCCGGGTGAACCGGGCGGCCAGCCAGGTGCCGCCGAATATGCCCACCGTCTTGCCGACCAGCAGGCCGATGACGATGCCGAGCGGCGTGGCCTGGGTGAACACCTCGCGCAGCGTCGGGCCGGAGATCGTCACCCCGGCGGCGAACAGCGCGAACACCGGGACGGCCAGGCCGGCCGAGAGCGGACGGACCAGGTGCTCGATGTGCTCGCCGGGGGAGTGCTGCTCGTCGCCCTCCCGGTGGCAGCGCAGCATCAGGCCCATCGCGACGCCCGCGACCGTGGCGTGGATGCCGCTCTCGTGCATCAGCGCCCAGTTCACGACGGCCAGCGGTACGAACAGGTACCAGCCGTGCACCCCGCGCCGGTGCAGGAACCAGAACAGCACCAGGCCGGCGAAGGCCAGGCCGAGCGCCCAGAACTTGATGCCGGAGCTGTAGAAGACCGCGATGATCAGGATCGCTATCAGGTCGTCCACCACGGCGAGGGTGAGCAGGAAGGCGCGCAGGGCGGACGGCAGGTGGCTGCCGACCACGGCCAGCACGCCGAGCGCGAAGGCGATGTCGGTGGCGGTCGGGATGGCCCAACCGCTGGGGTGACCGCCGCTGCCCGAGTTGACGAGGGCGAACAGGATCGCCGGCAGCGCGACCCCGCAGACGGCGGCCACCACCGGGAGCAGCGCGGCGCTCGGGGTGCGCAGCTCGCCCGCGACGAACTCGCGCTTGAGCTCGATCCCGGCCACGAAGAAGAAGATCGTCAGCAGGCCGTCCTTGGCCCAGTTGCCGAGGGTGAGGTCGAGGTGCAGCGGGGCGGACGGCCCGACGGTGTAGTCGAGGACGCTCTCGTACGCGTGTGGCCAGACGTTGGCCCAGACCAGTGCGACCACGGCGGCGAGCAGCAGCAGCACGCCGCCGACGGTCTCGGTGCGCAGGGCGTCGGTGATGAACGTCCGCTCGGGCAGGGACAGCCGGCCGAGCAGCTGCCGGCGGCGGGTCGTCGGCTCGTGGACGGGCGGCTGGTCGGTCACGAGGACCTCCTGAGGGGCTGGGAGCGGCAACGGATGCACGTGTGGTGCAGTTGCCGACCAGACTTCCCGGCGCGCCCTGTGACGCTCGGATTCCCGTTCAGGGATCTTGATACGTCGTTAACAGTCTAGGGGATCGTTCGGGTGACATCCGGATTGTCCTATTCAAGGACTTAAGCCCTGCGGGTTGGTTCTGCACTCCGGAGGAGCAGTAGCACGGCACCCGAATGGCCTAGGCCGCTCGCAGACGGGTGAACGCGGCCCTGCCGTCCCTGTCGTCCTTGTCATCTCTGTCGTCCCTGTGGTCTCCGTCGCCCTTGCCGTCGGTCGCAGGCGCCGCCCGGCCCCGGCCGCCCCGCCCCGGCCGCCCCGCTGGCACACCCCGGCGGCCGACCGGAAGCGGGCTTCGGACTCACGCATGGCTGTGCCCCGGGCGGTGACCACCGCCCGGGGCACGCTTCACCGTGTCGGCCGGCTCAGCCGTTGCCACCCGCCGGCGGCAGCTGGGCCTGGATCTGGCTCATCACCGTGCTGTCGGCGAGGGTGGTGGTGTCACCGACCTCGCGGCCCTCGGCGATGTCGCGCAGCAGACGGCGCATGATCTTGCCGGAGCGGGTCTTCGGCAGCTCGCCGACCACCTTGACCTGCTTCGGCTTGGCGATCGGGCCGAGCGTGCGGCCGACGTGCGCGCGCAGCTCCTCGACCAGCTCCGGGCTCTCGGTGGCGCCGCCGCGTAGGATCACGAAGGCGACGATGGCCTGGCCGGTGGTGGCGTCCGCGGCGCCGACCACGGCGGACTCGGCCACCGACGGGTGGCCGACCAGGGCGGACTCGACCTCGGTGGTGGAGATGTTGTGGCCCGAGACGAGCATGACGTCGTCGACCCGGCCGAGCAGCCAGATGTCGCCGTCCTCGTCCTTCTTGGCGCCGTCACCGGCGAAGTAGCGGCCCGCGAAGCGCGACCAGTAGGTGTCGATGTAGCGCTGGTCGTCGCCCCAGATGGTGCGCAGCATGGACGGCCACGGCTCGGTGAGCACCAGGTAGCCGCCGGAGCCGTTCGGGACCTCGTTGGCCTCGTCGTCGACCACGGTGGCCGCGATGCCCGGCAGGGCACGCTGGGCCGAACCCGGCTTGGTCTCGGTGACGCCCGGCAGCGGGCTGATCATCATGGCGCCGGTCTCGGTCTGCCACCAGGTGTCCACGATCGGGGTCTTGCCGGCGCCGATGTGCTCGCGGTACCAGATCCAGGCCTCGGGGTTGATCGGCTCGCCGACGCTGCCCAGCACCCGCAGCGAGGACAGGTCGAACTTCGCGGGGATGTCGTCGCCCCACTTCATGAAGGTGCGGATCGCGGTCGGCGCGGTGTAGAGGATCGTCACGCCGTACTTCTGGACGATCTCCCAGAACCGGCCCTGGTGCGGGGTGTCCGGGGTGCCCTCGTAGATGACCTGGGTGGCGCCGTTGGAGAGCGGGCCGTAGACGATGTACGAGTGGCCGGTGACCCAGCCGATGTCGGCGGTGCACCAGTAGACGTCGGTCTCCGGCTTGAGGTCGAAGACCGCGTGGTGGGTGTAGCTGGCCTGGGTGAGGTAGCCGCCCGAGGTGTGCAGGATGCCCTTGGGCTTACCGGTGGTGCCCGAGGTGTAGAGGATGAACAGCGGGTGCTCGGCGTCGTGCGCCTCGGGGGTGTGCTCGGTGGACTGGCGCGCGGTGATCTCGTGCCACCAGACGTCACGGCCCTCGGTCCAGGCGATGTCCTGCCCGGTGCGGCGGATCACCAGGACGTGCTCGACGCCGTCGACCTTGGTGAGCGCCTCGTCGATGGCCGGCTTGAGCGCGGACGGCTTGCCGCGGCGGTAGCCGCCGTCGGCGGTGATGACGAGCTTGGCCTGGGCGTCCTCGATGCGGGAGGCGACGGCGTCGGCGGAGAAGCCGCCGAAGACCACCGAGTGGGTGGCGCCGATCCGGGCGCAGGCGAGCATCGCGACGACCGCCTCGGCGATCATCGGCAGGTAGACCGCGACCCGGTCGCCCTTGCGGACGCCGAGCTCCAGCAGCGCGTTGGCGGCCTGCGAGACCTCGTCCTTGAGCTGGGCGTAGGTGATCGAGCGGCTGTCGCCGGGCTCGCCCTCGAAGTGGATCGCGACCCGGTCGCCGAGTCCGGCCTCGACGTGGCGGTCGACGCAGTTGTAGGCCACGTTGAGCTTGCCGTCGGCGAACCACTTGGCGAAGGGCGGGTTGGACCAGTCCAGCGTCTCGGTCGGCTCGACGGCCCAGCTGAGGCGGCGGGCCTGCTCGGCCCAGAAGCCCAGGCGGTCCTCGGAGGCCTGCGCGTACGCGGCCGCGGTGACGTTGGCGGCGGCGGCGAGCTCTGCCGGCGGGGCGAATCGCCGCTCCTCCTTGAGCAGGTTGGCCAGGCTCTCGTTGCTCAACGCGCACTCCTCATCGAGTCATGATCGGAGACGATCCCGTGCGTGGGGATTGTCCCGTGTGTCCCAGCGCACAGCTCACCAGGCGAATGGGGCACTTGACAAGAGCCTCCGGGTAATTGGTGTAGACCTTTGACCGGCAGTCGAACGGACCATCGTACGGCGCACCGCCTCTGGGCGGTGCGCCGTACGGCGGCCGGAGGGCCCGCGCCCCGGCCCGCCCGGCGGGGACGCGGGCCCGGCTCTCAGGCGGCCAGCCGGGGGCCGTCCTCGGCGCCGTCGGCGGGAACCCGGCCATCCTCATTCACCCGTTCGGGCGTGTCGCCCGCCGGCGACCCGGTCGGCGGTGCCCCTGGCGCTGACCGGCCGGCGGTCGTTCCGGCCGCTGCCGTCCCGATGCGCGCCTCGATCGGACTGAACGTCCCCTCGGCCCGGTCGAGCACGTAGGCCTGGGCGGTCGCGAAGTCGAAGTACATCCCGACCAGTCGCAGGGTGCCCTCCTCCACCCGGCGCTCCACGGCCGGGTTGGCCAGCAGTTGGTCCAGTTGCTGGACCACGTTGGTGATGCAGAGCTGCTCCACCAGGTCCACCACCGGCCGCGCGTCGAACCCGGCGGGGACCCGGCGGAGCCGGTCCAGCGAGCCGCGGCCGTTGCGCAGCCAGCGGGCCAGCGGGGTGGGCGGCCCGGGGCGCTCGTGCACGCCGTCCAGCAGGGCCTTCATCGCGCCGCAGCCGGAGTGGCCGCAGACCGTGATCGAGCCGACCTCCAGGACCTCGACCGCGTACTGCACCGCGGCCGCCACCGAGTCGTCGGCCGCACCGGGCTCGTACGGGGCCGGCACCAGATTGCCGACGT
The DNA here is from genome assembly GCF_044744605.1 of Kitasatospora sp. NPDC087271. Lineage (NCBI taxonomy): Bacteria > Bacillati > Actinomycetota > Actinomycetes > Kitasatosporales > Streptomycetaceae > Kitasatospora > Kitasatospora sp. NPDC087271. Next base: position 288,997 of record NZ_JBIUYQ010000002.1, on the reverse strand, counting down.
TGCGGACGGTGAACAGGTCCCCCGGGCCGCTGTTGGTGATCATGCTGGTGACCATCCGGGAGTCCGCGCAGGTCAGGAAGAGCTGGGAGGGCGTCTGCCCCTCCCGGGCCAGGCGGGCGAGTTCGGGCCGGATCAGCGGGGCGGTGTGCTGCTGGAACACCCGGACGCCGTCCAGCAGCCGGCCGTGCGGGTCCTCCTGCTGCTCGATGCAGTGGTGGCCGACCCAGGGCGTCCAGGCCCGGCAGCGGTGCGGACCGGGTGAACTGCCCGCCCGGACGGTGCCGTCGGGGTCGAGCACCTCGTCGTCCCTGCGGCGCGTCACCATCGAGACCCGGCCGCCCGCGGCCTGGTGGCCCGTCCGCCAACTGTGCAGCGTCTCGTACGCGGCGTGGTCCAGGAAGGAGCCGTCGTGGAGCACGGTGACCTCGGCGCCGGAGGGGATCCCGGCCAGCGCCCGGCTCAGCCGGGGCACGGCGGTGAAGGTGAGCGGCCCGTGCGTCTGGACGGTGACCACGCCGGCCGGGCCGGCCAGCACGTCCACGTGGGCGCGGGTCAGCCGGTAGAGCGCGAGCAGCACGGCGGTGCCGGCGCCGAGCGCGACGCCCCACAGCACGCCGAGCGCCACCACGGCGAGCACGGTGGTCAGGTAGACCGGGAACTCGCGGTGCCGGTGCACGTTGCGGATGTGCGCGAAGCTCACCATCTGCAGCCCGACCACCAGCACCAGCGCGGCCAGCGCGGCCAGCGGGATCCGGCGCAGCCCGCCGGTCAGCGCCAGTGCGGCGGCGAGCACCCAGACGCCGTGCAGCACCGAGGACCACCTGCTCTGGCCGCCGGCCCGCACGTTGGCGGTGCTGCGGACGGCGCCGCCGGCGACGGGCAGCCCGCCGACCAGCCCGCTGACGATGTTGGCCAGGCCCTGGCCGCGCAGTTCGCGGTCGAGGTCGCCGGTGCGGCGGGACATCCGGTCGACCGCGACGGCGGACAGCAGCGACTCCACGCTGGCGACGGCGGTGACGGTCAGGACGGCGGCCAGCACTCCGGCCAGCGGGCCGTGCGGCAGCGCGGGCACGAGGGCGTGCGGCTGCCAGGCGGGCAGCCCGATGTGGGCGAGCCGCAGGTCCAGGGCCAGGGCGAGCGCGGTCGCGGTGGCGACGGCGGCCAGCGGGCCCGGCACCTTGGCCAGCCTGGCGCCGAACTCGCCCGCGCGGCCGGGGAGTCGGCCGAGTCGGGGCCAGCCCAGCAGGACGGCCGCGGTCACCGATCCGGCCAGCAGCGCGGGCGGGTGCGGCCCGGCCAACTGGCCTGGCAGCGCGAGGAGGTTGGCGATCGCGGAGCTCTGCGGGGAGCCGCCGAGGACGACGTGCAACTGCGCGATGGCGATGGTGAGCCCGACCCCGGCCAGCATGCCGTGCACGATGGCGGGCGAGACGGCGAGCGCTGTCCGTGCCACCCGGCGCACGCCGAGCAGGAGTTGGAGCAGCCCGGCGGCCAGGGTGATGGCGCAGGTGGCCCGCCACCCGTACTGGACGATCAGTCCGGCGGTGATCACGGTCAGCGCGGCGGAGGGGCCGCTGACCTGGAGCGGGGTGCCGCCGAATAGCCCGACGACGATGCCGCCGACGGCCGCGGCGGCGAGGCCGGCGGTGAGCGGGGCGCCGGTGGCGAGTGCGATGCCGAGGGAGAACGGCACGGCGATCAGGAAGACCACCAGGGAGGCTGAGAGGTCCTGGGCCCAGCGGGCCTTGGTGCCGGGGCCCGGTGGTGCGTGGTCGGTGGTGTCGGAGGCGATGGGGGCGCTGGAGATGTCGAGGGTCATTGTCTTCCCGTCTGTCCGGGGGAACGAACGCAGTCAGGTCCGGCGGTGAGTCCGGGGTGGGGCTCCGGGGCGGATCGGCTGTCGTGGGTCGCGACGGTGTGGCGGGATGGCGTGGGCGCGGCGGGGAGTGCGGGTGTCACCGGCCGGACCTCGACCATCAGGGCCCGCCAGGGACCTGGGCGAGGTGCGGGACGTCTCGCCGAGGGCCGTCGGGACGGACCATCAAGACTCGGTAAACCGAGGGTAATGAAAGCTTTGCACAGCGTCATTCCGGGAGGGAAGGGGAAAACCCCCCGATTCACCCCATTGGGTGGTGTTCGAACCGCTGGGAATCTGCTGGCGAAGCCGGGGACGGCCGGGCGTTCGGTGGCGCCGGGCGGTCCGGACGTGCGGAACGGGCCGTGGCCCTCCCCGGGGAAGGGGGGAGGGCCACGGCCCGTTCGGGCGGAGCGGCGTCAGGCGCGCGCACCCGCCGGGGCGGGCCGCTCGCCGACCCCGCCCAGCACGAAGGCCTCGTCCACCTGGGTCGCGAGGTCGACGCCGACCTTGGCGTTGGCCCAACTCTCCGCGTTGCGCACGTGGAAGAGCACGGCCTGCTCGGTGTAGCGGCGCACGTCCCGTTGCCCGTACGCGGACTCGGCCTCGGCCCGCAGCTCCTCCAGGACGGCCCGGTTGGCCGGCTCCAGCGACTTCAGCGGCGGCTCGGCGCCCTGCTCCAGACGGCGCACCCAGTCCGAGTGCCCGAAGGTGGTGAGCAGGTCGTCGCCGACCTCCCGGCGCAGGAACGCCAGGTCGTCCGGGCCCTGCACCTTGTTGCCGATCACCCGCAGCCGGACGCCGAAGTCGCGGGCGTAGTCCTTGTACTGGCGGTAGACGGAGACGCCCTTGCGGGTCGGTTCGGCCACCAGGAAGGTCAGGTCGAAGCGGGTGAACAGGCCGGAGGCGAAGGAGTCCGAGCCCGCCGTCATGTCGGTGACCAGGTACTCGTCGGGGCCGTCCAGCAGGTGGTTGAGCAGCAGTTCCACCGCGCCGACCTTGGAGTGGTAGCAGGCCACCCCGAGGTCCTCCTCGGTGAAGGCGCCGGTCGCCAGCAGTCGGACCGATCCCTCGTCCAGGGCGATCGGGCGGGCGCAGGCGGCGTAGACCGGGTTCTCCTCGACGATCCGCAGCAGGCGCGAACCCCGGCCGGGCGGAGTGGTCTTGATCATCTCGTCGGCCGAGCGGATCAGCGGGTTGCTGCCGCGCAGGTACTCCTTGATCTCCGGCAGGTGCGCGCCGAGCGAGGGCAGCTCCGCGGCCTGGGCATCCGTCAGACCCAGGGCCGGGCCCAGGTGCTGGTTGATGTCGGCGTCGACGGCGATGACCGGCCGGCCCGCGGCGGCCAGATGGCGGATGAACAGTGCGGACAGCGTGGTCTTCCCGCTGCCGCCCTTGCCGACGAAGGCGATCTTCATCTGGGACTCCGGCTCTCGCTCTGGGCCCGCGCTCGGGGCCACCTGCTCAGGGGCCGCACGTGCCGAGGCGCCCTAAGTGGAAATAGTTATCGTCTCCGATAGTGGCCATGCTAGCCGGGGTTTGGGCCTCCTCGGCGGAGGGAAGTGAGGATTGCCTCTAACGGGTGATCCGGGGTTGCTGTTCCGGGAGGGGGCGGCTGTTCATTACTCTCGGGTAGGTGAGCACTGGAACAGATCCCCTCGCCCCGCTGGCCCAGCTCCCCGGGGTGCCCGACGCCGTGGCCGAGGTCCGCAAGGCCGTCGACCGGCTCTACGGCCACCGGGTGATGCGCCGCCGCGCGGCCGAGGTCACCTCCGAGTCCGCGCTGCGCGGCGCCCGCGCGTCGGCGGCGCTGGCCGGGGCCGACTGGCCGCTGGAGGAGGTCCGGCGCCGCAGCGACTTCAGCGCGGACCCCGGGGCTCGGACGGTCGGCGCGGCCCTGCGGATCGCCGCCGAGGCCGGCCAGCTGCTCAGCATCTGGCGGCATTCGCCGCTCCAGGTGCTGGCCCGGCTGCACCTGCTCGCCGTCGGCGACGGCGAGCCGTCCGCCGGGCGGCCCCGCCGCGCGGGCGAAGGCGTCGAGGACCTGTTCCCGCTGGGGCTCGAGCCGGTGGAGAGCGTCGAGGTCGTCCAGGTGGACGAACCGCTGCCCGTGCTGCCGCCCGCCCCGGGTGCCGAGGAGGTCGCGGCCCGGCTCGACCAGCTCTCCCGACTGCTGGTGGCGCGCGCCGAGGGCCAGGGCGTGGGGACGCCGGCCCTGGTGGTCGCCTCCGTGGTGCACGGCGAACTGCTCGCGCTGCGGCCGTTCGGCGCGTACAACGGCGTGATCGCGCGGGCCGCCCAGCGGATCGTGCTGCTCGCCGAGGGGCTCGACCCGAAGTCGATCTGCCCGGCCGAGGTCGGGCTGGCGGAACTCGGCACCGACGCCTACCGGCGGGCCCTGGCCGGCTACCTGGCGGGCACGCCCGAGGGGATGGCGGCCTGGATCGCGCACTGCGGGCGGGCGCTGCGGCTCGGGGTGCGGGAGAGTACGGCGGTCTGCGAGGCGATGCAGCGCGGGATGGTCTGAGCGGGCGGGGGCCGCGGGCGGTTCTGGCGCTCCCGGCACGAAGATGCGGCGGCACCCGATCCTGCCTGGTGCCGCCGCTGGTGCAGATACCGGGTGACCATGCATGCACCGGAAGTGCTGATCAGACGGGGATCCTGCCCGTTCGTCTGGTCCAGCGGCCCGACAGCGGGTCGGCTGCATGTGGGTGCTCGGTTACCTGTACACGCGGTCCGTGGGGCCTTAACTGCGTTGTCGGTTTGACCTCTTCGGGTCCTGACCGGGTCTCGCGGGCCGTGCTTCATTTGTATCGCGTTTCGGGCGAAAGGGGAACCCGAAAAGAGAACTCTGTGCTGATTGTCTGATTTGCCCCGCGTTGCGGGGCCCGCGGTTGCCCGCGTTGCGGGCCGCGGCGGGCGGTTCAGGCCTCCGGGCGGCGCCGGTGGGCCAGGTACCAGATGACCCCGGCGGTCACGGCCGCCGTCCCGATCGCCACGGCCGTCAGCACCGAGCCGCTCGGCGCGGAGAACTCCGGGAGCCGCCGCCGCAGTTCCACCGGCCGGTCGAAGACCAGCACCGGCCACTCCCGGGCCTGCGCCTCCTTCCGCAGCGCGCGGTCGGGGTTGACCGCCGACGGGTGGCCGACGGCCTCCAGCAGCGGCAGGTCGGTGGAGGAGTCGCTGTAGGCGTAGGACGCGGCCAGGTCGTAGCCCTCGGACTCGGCCAACTCCCGGATGGCGGCAGCCTTGTTCTCGGCGTAGGCGTAGTACTCGATCTCGCCGGTGTAGCAGCCGTCCTCGACCTTGAGCCGGGTGGCGATCACGTGGTCCGCGCCGAGCAGCGCGCCGATCGGCTCGACCACCTCGGAGCCCGAACTGCTGACGATCACCACGTCCCGACCGGCCGCGTGGTGCTGCTCGATCAGTGAGGCGGCCTCGTCGTAGATGATCGGGTCGATCAGGTTGTGCAGCGTCTCCGCGACGATCTCGCGGACCTGCTGGACGTTCCAGCCCCGGGTGAGCGAGGAGAGGTACTCGCGCATCTTCTCCATCTGGTCGTGGTCCGCGCCGCCGACCAGGAAGACGAACTGGGCGTACGCGCTGCGCAGTACGGCCCGACGGTTGATCAGACCGCCCTGGTAGAACGGGCGGCTGAAGGCCAGCGCGCTCGACTTGGCGATGATGGTCTTGTCCAGGTCGAAGAAGGCCGCCGTGCGCGGCCCGTCCGGCCCGGGGCGAACGGGTGAGCGGGTCTGCGCGGGCCCGGTGGCCTCGCCCGGGGACTCGTCGGCGTGGTCGTCGGCGTTCTCGGTGGTGTCCACGGGAACCGAGGATAGAGGGAGCCGCAAAACAGGCCGCCATTCGGTGTACTCGTGGGCGTGCGGGTTTGTGTTTCTGGCCGCTCGGGTACACCATGGAAGTCACGGATCGTTCGCGACCGTGCTAACCCGGTCCGGCTCCTCCCCCCCGAGTCGGGCCGTGGATAGACGACCCCCGCTCTCCCCCCCGGCGGGGGTCGTCGCACGTCCGGGGCCATTTTTAGGCCCTGAAGGCCCCTCGCGGCGAGCGCCGCGGCCGCCCCGTCGACGGTGTACAGGGGGTGTCGACACCCTGGTCCACTGACCACCTTTCGTCACTCTGCGTCGCTGTTTGCTCATGGCTGCCCGTGGCTCTTCGGCTGGTTCCGATCGGTGGGCAGAGCTGCTGCGGCGGGGTGCCCGAGGGGGCGGCCGGGAGGGTCCGTCGGGTGGCCGGCGAGGGTGCGACGGGCTTCCGGTTCGCATCCGTGATCCCCGATTGTCAATTCTTTGACGATAAATCCCTCGCCCGGGTGAACGTTTTCCTCCACAGCCCACGAGTTATCCACAGGTATTCGCATCGTGGATGACGGAATCCCGATCTCCCCCCACCGTGATGGTCGGCGGCGGTCGCCGGGCGGATCTCACCTCCCTCTCTCCCACGAGGTCTGCCGGGCGGCCGTTCGCCGGAACCGTCCGACGTGCGCCCCGGACCGCCTCTGGCGGCCGTCGGCGCAGAGGGGAGCCCGCCATGTCGACGCCGATCGCCGACCACGCCACCACCGAAGGGCCCGGGGCCAGCGGCCCGCTCGTCGTCACCGAGGACGAGGGCCTGGCCGAGCACCTGCTGCGGCTCTGCGCGGCCGCCGGCACCGAACCGAGGCTGATCCGGGGCGCACCACCGCCGCGCGAGCTCTGGGAGGGCGCCTCACTGGTGCTCATCGGGGACGACCAGGCCGCCCGGTGCGCCGGGCTCGGCCGGCGCGGCGGGGTGCTGCTGCTCGGGCTGGACCTCGACGACGCCGGGGTGTGGGTCAGAGCCGTCCAACTCGGCGCCGAACACGTGCTGTTCCTCCCCGACGCCGAGGCCTGGCTGCTCGACCGGATCGCCGACGCGGCCGAGGGCGCCGGCTCCCCGGCGCTCACCGTCGCCGTGCTCGGCGGCCGGGGCGGGGCCGGAGCCTCGACCCTGGCCTGCGCCCTCGCGGTCACGGCCGCGCGGACGGGGCGGCGGACGATGCTCATCGACGGAGATCCGCTGGGCGGCGGCCTCGACATCCTGCTCGGCGGCGAGGCGGCCCGCGGGTTGCGCTGGCCCGATCTGGCCGGCTCGCGCGGGCGGGTCAGCGGGGTCGAACTGGCCAGGGCGCTACCGGTGCTCAAACGGCTCTCCGCGCTCTCCTGCCTGTCCTGGGATCGCGGCGACACCCTGACCGTGCCGCCGGAGGCCATGCGCAGCGTGCTGGCCGCCTCCCGGCGGCGTGGCGGGCTGGTCGTCGTCGACGTGCCGCGCCATCTCGACGCGGCCGCCGGGCAGGCTCTGGAGCAGTCCGACCTGGCGCTGCTGGTGGTGCCGGCCGAACTGCGCGCGGTGGCCGCCGCCGACCGGGTCGCGGCGGCCACCCGGATGCGGCTCGGGGACGTCCGGGCGGTGGTGCGGTCGCCGCGCACCTTCGGACTCCCGGCCCACCGGATCGCCCGCGGGCTGCGGCTGGAGCTCGCGGGGGAGTTGGAGCCGGAACCCGGTCTGGCGGAGGACGTCGAGAAGGGCGTCCCGCCCGGAATCCGGGACGGCGGCCCGCTCGCGCGCTTCTGCGAGACCTTCCTGGACGAGGTGCTGCCGCCGGTGCCGGCGGTCGGAGGAGGTGTGTACTGATGGTCCGTCTGCGCAGAACAGGCCCCACCGTGCGGGCGGGGGGCGGTCCGAAGAGCCGGGGCGAGGGTGCGCGGGAGCACCGGCCGCTCAGGAGCGTGCCGCCGCCCGGCGGGTCACCCGAAGCGCCGCGCCACCCCTGCCCGTACGGGCGCACCGCCCGGGAGGAGCGGACGGCGGAGCTGGTGGACGCGGTCCGGCTGCGGCTGGCCGAGTCGGGTGCCGCCCCGACGGCCGGGTCGGTCGCGGCGGTGCTGCGGGCCACCCGGCCGCCGCTCGGCGGGGACGAAGTCCTGGACACCGTGCGCTCGCTGCGTGCCGAACTGGTGGGTGCGGGCCCGCTGGAGCGGCTGCTGGCGGCGCCCGACGTCACGGACGTCCTGGTGAACGGTCCGGACGAGGTGTGGGTCGACCGTGGCGGCGGCCTGCACCGGGCCACCGGAATCCGGTTCGCCGACGCCGAGGCGGTACGGCGGCTGGCCCACCGGCTGGCCACCGCGGCCGGGCGGCGGCTGGACGACGCGCGGCCCTGGGTGGACGCCCGGCTGCCGGACGGCACCCGCCTGCACGCCGTGCTGCCGCCGATCGCGGCCGGCTGCACGCACATCTCGCTGCGGGTCTGCCGGCCCCAGCCGTTCACGCTCGACGAACTGGTGGCGGGCGGGGCGCTGCCGCCGGAGGGCGCCGGCCTGCTGGCCGGCATCCTGCGGGCCAGGCTGTCGCTGCTGGTGTCCGGCGGGACGGGCACGGGCAAGACCACGCTGCTCGCGGCCCTGCTCGGCCTGGTCGGGCCGGAGGAGCGGATCGTCATCGCGGAGGACTCCGCCGAACTGCGGCCGGCCCATCCGCACGTGGTCCGGTTGCAGAGCAGACCGCCCAACCAGGAGGGGCTGGGTGAGCTCACGCTGCGGGACCTCGTCCGGCAGGCGCTGCGGATGCGTCCGGACCGGCTGGTGATCGGAGAGGTCCGCGGGGCCGAGGTGTCGGACCTGCTGGCCGCGCTGAACACCGGGCACGAAGGCGGCTGCGGCACGGTGCACGCCAACACGGCGGCGGACGTGCCGGTCCGGCTGGAGGCGCTGGGCTCGCTCGCCGGGCTCGACCGGCCCGCGCTGCACAGCCAACTCCGGGCCGCACTCGACCTGGTGGTGCACCTGGTCAGGGAGCCGGGCTCGGGGCGCCGCCGGGTGGCGGAGATCCACACGCTGGCCGCCGGCCGTGACGGGCTGGCCGTCACCACCCCGGCGGTGGAGTTCCCGGTGGTGGGCGGCCTGGTCCCCGGGGCGGGCTGGGAGCGACTGGTCGGGCTGCTGGCGGTGCGCGGGGTGTCGCTCGGGGCGGGGCCGACGTGACGGCGGCGGTGGCCGGGTTGGCGGGTGCGGGGGCGCGGGCGGTGGAACTCGCGTTCGTCCTGCTGCTGGGCGGTTGTGCGGCGGGCGCCCTGACGCTGCTCGGGGTGTGGAACGGGAAAGACCGACGACCGGGAGGTTCCTGACGTGATGGGTGATCAGAGTTCTTTCTGCTGGGCATTGGTGTTGTGCCTGGTGGCCTTCGCTGCGTGGCGTGCGGTGCAGGAGCAGCTGCCGGGTGGGCGGCGGTACAGGCTGGTGCTGGCCGGCGGCGGGCCCCCGCCCGTTCCGGTGCCGGGCCCGCCGGCGGTGACCACGGGGCGCGCTCGGCCGCGACCGTCCGGCTGGAGGGCTCCCGAACTGTTGCTCCTGCCCGCAGGGTTGGCCGTCGGGCAAGCGACCTCCTCGCCGCTGCCGGTGCTCGCCGCCGGGCTGGCCGTGCTGCCGCTGCGGCGGTGGCGGCTGCGGCGGCGCGTGACGGTGGAGGCCGGGCGGCGGGCGGCCGCCGTGGTGGAGCTCTGCGCAGGGCTGGCAGGGGAGTTGCGCAGCGGGGCGACGCCGGAGCAGGCGTTGTACCTGGTCACGGCCCGCCTCGCGGCCGACCCGGACGGGCTGCGCAGGCTCGGCGAGGAGCCGGTGGCGCGGCTCGCGGCGGGCCGGTACGGCGGGGACGTGCCCGCCGCGCTGCACCTGCTCGCCGAACTGCCGGGCGGGAGCGGCGCGTCGGCGATCGCGGCCTGCTGGCGGGTCGCGTCCGACGGCGGGTCGGGGCTGGCCGTCGCGCTGGACCGGGTGGCGGAGGCGCTGCGCGGCGAGCGGGCGCTGGCGGAGGAGATCGCCGGGGAGCTGGCGGGCCCGCGGACCACGATCGCCGTCCTGGCCGCTCTGCCGGCCGCCGGGCTGCTGCTGGGGGCGGCGCTCGGGGCCCGGCCGGTGGGCGTCCTGCTGCACACGCCGGCCGGGCTGGGGTGCCTCGCCGCGGGGGCGGCACTGGAGGGGCTGGGCGTGCTCTGGACGGCGCGCATCGTCCGGGCGGCGGCCCAGGGCGCCTTGGAGGCGCCCCGGCGGGCTGCCGGGGCGCGGGGCGCTGGTGGTGGCGGGAGCTGCGGGCTCTCACGGGTACGGGCGCGGGTGCGGACACGGGCGGAGGTGGTGTCGGGGTGAATCGGGGAGTCGGGTGGGTGATCGTCGGGGGTCCGGTGGTGGTGGCCGGCGCGGTGCTGGTGCGCGGGTGGGCGCGACAGCGGCGGGCGCTCGGCCGGGTGTTGGCGCGGGTGTCGCCGGGGGCGGGGGTGGGGGCGTCGGCTTCTGGTGGTGGCGGCGGTGGCGGGCGGTGGCGGCCCGTGGCCCTGGCGGTGGGCGCCGGGGCCGGCGCGGCGGTGCTGCTCGGCGGCGCCGTCGGGGTGGTCGTCGGGGCGCTGCTTGCGGCGGGTGTGCACCGGTGGTCGGCCCGGGTGCGGTCCCCGACGGAGCGGCGGGCGGTCCTGGAGGAGGAGCTGCTGACCAGGCAACTCCCGCTGAGTGCGGAGCTGTTGGCGGCCTGCCTCGGTTCGGCGGCCTCACCCTCGGCAGCGGTGTCGGCGGTCGGCCGGAGCGTGGGGGCACCGATGGGGCCCCGGCTGGTCGCGATCGGTGCCGAACTGGCCCTGGGCGCACCGCCGGAACTGTGCTGGAGCCGTCTGGGCGAGCAGCACCCGTCGCTGGCCCCGCTGGCGCGCTGCCTGGTCCGGACGAGCCTCGGCGGGGCTCCGGCGGCCGGGCCCTTGATCGGGCTCGCGCAGGGGCGGCGGACGGCGGCAGCCCGGGCGGCCCACGCCCGGGTCCGCCGGGCGGGGGTGCTCGCCACCGCTCCGCTCGGGCTCTGCTTCCTCCCGGCCTTCGTCCTGATCGGCGTGGTGCCGGTCGTCATCGGCCTCACCACCCGCTTCGCCCAGGGCGGGTGAACGAGGGCCGCGCCAAGCGGATCGGCGGCGGATCCGTGGGCAGCGGCGTCGGCGGCAGCCGCGTAGACGGCACCGGGGGCATCGGTACGGCGGGGGCATCGGTATTTCGTATTTCGTATTTCGGAGACAGGAGAGATTCATGACCGCAGTGATCGCAACGAGGCCCGGCAGCGGGCTCGCGCTCCGGCACGCGCCCGGGGTATGGCGGCGCAGGAGCCGCTGGGCGGCCCACCGGATGCGCGGGATGGCCCGGAGCCGGGGCCGGTCGGACGCCGGGATGACCACGGCGGAATATGCCGTCGGCACCTTGGCCGCGTGTGCCCTCGCGGCCGGGCTGTACAAGGTGGTGACCAGCGCGACCATCATGGGGGCGCTGACCGATTCACTGGAACGGGCGCTTCATGCGACCTAGCGACCGTCCACGAACTCCCTTCTGCGCGGCGGCGTTGGGGAGCGCGTCTCGTCGCGCTGGCGTAGGCCGCCCGGCGGCCCCCGGCCTTCGGCCGGGAGGTGCCCCCACCGCGTCCTGCCCCTCCGCAGCCGTTCGGTGCACGCACCCCGACGCCGCCGCGCACCGCCTCCGGGCGGATGGCGGGAGGCCGAGGGCTCACCCCGGCCTGGCGGCGGCACGTGGTGGTGGGCGGGCGTGGTCGCTGCGGCCGGGCCGGCGCGGCGATGCGGGCTTCGTCACGGCGGAGACCGCGGTGGCCCTGCCAGCGCTCGTCCTGCTCGCGGCGATGCTGATCTGGGGCGTGCTGGCGGCGGCCGCGCAGATCCGCTGTGTGGACGCGGCCCGGGTCGGGGCCAGGGCGGCCGCACGCGGGGAGGCGGACGCCGCCGAACTCGCCCGCGCGGCCGCGCCGCCGGGGGCTCAGGTACGGGTGGCGATGGCGGCGGAGGTGGTGCGGGTGGAGGTGGACGCGCCGTGCGGGGCGCCGGGCAGGCTCGGCGGGCTGCTCGCGGTACGGCTGGGCGCGACCGCGGTGGCGGCGCGGGAGGACACCCTCGTAGGGGTCACGGGAAGTGCGGGAATCGCGGGAGGTGGTGGTTCATGGCCGGCCTGACCGGGGTGCGGTCGGGGGCGCGGTGGTGGGCGAGGACGCGTACCGCCCGGGCGGCCGCCGTCGGCGGGCGCGGGCCGGACGCCGGTTCGGCGACGGTCTGGCTGCTCGCCCTGGCGATGCTCGGCACGGCGGTCTTCGCCGGGACGATCGCGGTCGGAGCGGTGGTCGCCGCGCGGCACCGGGCCGAGTCGGCCGCCGACCTGGCGGCGCTCGCGGCCGCGGACCGGCTGCTGCTGGACCCGGACGGCGGGTGCGGGCGGGCCGAGGGGATCGCCGCCGCGCAGGGCGCCGGCCTGGTGTCCTGCACGGTGGACCGGACGGGGGACGCCGTCGAGGTGGTGGCCGAGGTGACGGTCGGTGGGCTGCCGGCGCGTCTGCCGGTCGGTCCGGCGCGGGCGAGGGCGCGGGCCGGGCCGGTGCGGGCCGCGGTCACCGCCGCCGAGGACGGCCTCGGCGGGCCGGCCGGCGGGTCGGCGGCGGGCTCATGAGCCGGTCGGCGGCCCAGCGTCCGCGCTCGGCTCGGGCTTCGCCCCGGAGTTCGTCTCCTAGCCCTTCTCGGAGTCCGTCCCGTGGTCCGCTTCGGAGCTCGCTGAGGAATCCGCTGAGGAGTCCGCTGAGGGGCCTGTGGAGGGGCCTGCTGAGGGGTCCGCCGTCCCGGAGCCTGCTTCCCCAGAGCCTGCTTCCCCGGAGCCTGCCGTCCTGGGGGCGCCGGCCAGCAGGACGTCCAGCAGTTGGACGGCCGCGGCCTTGTCCAGCGGTTCGTTCCCGTTGCCGCACTTGGGTGACTGGACGCAGGACGGGCAGCCGCGCTCGCACTCGCAGGAGGCGATCGCCTCGCGCGTGGCCGTCAGCCACTCGACGGCCCGCTGGAAGCCGCGTTCGGCGAAGCCGGCCCCGCCCGGGTGGCCGTCGTAGACGAACACGGTGGGCAGTTCGGTGTCGGGGTGCAGCGGGACGGAGACGCCGCCGATGTCCCAGCGGTCGCAGGTGGCGAACAGCGGCAGCAGGCCGATCGAGGCGTGTTCGGCGGCGTGGGCGGCGCCGGGCAGCTGGTCGAGCGGGAGGTCCGCGTCCAGCAGCTGGTCCTCGGTGACGGACCACCAGACCGCGCGGGTGCGCAGCGTGCGGGGCGGCAGGTCGAGCTTGCTCTCGCCCATGATCTCCCCGGTGGAGATCCGCTTCCGGAGGTAGCCGACCACCTGGTTGACCACCTCCACCGAACCGAAGCTGAGCCGGCCCTCGCCCCAGGCAACGGTGGTGTCGGTGTCGAGCACGGAGATGGAGGTGATGTCGCGGGCGGCCGTGGTGTACGGCGGGTCGGCCGGCTCGACCAGGGCGACCGAGTTCTCCAGGTCGAGTTCCCGGACCAGGAAGGTGCGGCCCTGGTGCAGGTGGACGGCCCCGGTGTGGACGGTGGTGTGGGCGGCCGCGGCGTCCACCGTGCCGAGCAGCCGGCCGGTGTCGGCCTCGACGATCTGCACCGGGCTGTCGCCGCTGCCGCGCAGGTCGACGGCGTCGGCCGCGCGTTCGCGGCGGGTCCAGTACCAGGAGCCGTCGCTGCGCCGGCGCAGCAGGCCGCGCCGTTCCAGGACGAGCAGCAGCGGTGCGGTGGAGGGGCCGAACAGCTCCAGGTCGGCGTCGGTGAGCGGGAGTTCGGCGGCTGCCGCGCACAGGTGCGGCGCGAGCACGTGGGGGTTGTCCGGGTCGAGCACGGTGGCTTCGACGGGCGCTGCGAACAGCGCCTCCGGGTGGTGCACCAGGTAGGTGTCCAGCGGGTCGTCCCGGGCGATCAGGACGGCCAGCGCGCCCTGGGCCTCGCGGCCCGCCCGCCCGGCCTGCTGCCAGAGCGAGGCCCGGGTGCCGGGGTAGCCGGCCATCAGGACGGCGTCGAGGCCGGAGACGTCGACGCCGAGTTCGAGGGCGGAGGTTGAGGCGAGTCCGAGCAGTCGGCCGGTGTGCAGCGCGCGTTCCAGGGCCCGGCGTTCGTCGGCGAGGTATCCGCCGCGGTAGGCGGCCACCCGGTCGGCGAGCGGTCGGCCGAGCTGGTCCTGGGTCTGGAGGGCGACGAGTTCGGCGGCCCGGCGGGAGCGGACGAAGACGACGGTGCGGGTCTGGCGCTCGACCAGGTCGGTCAGCAGGTGCGAGGCCTCGGCGGTGGCCGTGCGGCGGACGGGCGCGCCGTGTTCGCCGACGTTCTCGGTCAGCGGCGGCTCCCAGAGGCCGAAGACCATCGGCCCGCGCGGCGAGGCGTCCTCGGTGACCGCCCGGGCGGGCAGGCCGGTCAGACGCTCGGCGGTGGCGGCCGGGTCGGCGGTGGTGGCGGAGGCGAGCAGGAAGGTGGGTGACGAACCGTATCGGGCGCAGACGCGGCGCAGCCGCCGGAGCACCTGGGCGACGTGCGAGCCGAACACGCCCCGGTAGCTGTGGCACTCGTCGACGACCACGTAGCGCAGCACCTTGAGGAAGGAGGCCCAGCGGGCGTGGGCGGGCAGGATGCCGCGGTGCAGCATGTCCGGGTTGGTGAGCACGTACGAGGCGTACTGGCGGACCCACTCGCGTTCCTCGGGCGGGGTGTCGCCGTCGTAGAGGGCGGGTCGGACCCGGGGCGGGGCTAGTTCGGCGGCCCGCCGGCGCTGGTCGGCGGCGAGCGCCTTGGTCGGGGCGAGGTAGAGCGCGGTGGCGCCGCGGCCGTTGCGGGCCTCGGTGCCCTCCAGCAGGTCGCTGAGGACCGGGGCCAGGTAGCCGAGCGACTTGCCCGAGGCGGTGCCTGTGGCGATCACCACAGTCTGACCGCTTTTGGCCAGTTTCATCGCTTCTGCCTGATGCGCCCAGGGCTGCTCCACACCGACGGCGAGCGCGGCGGCCACGATCTCGGGCCGGATCGACTCGGGCCACGGCGCATAACGCGCAGGTCGGGCGGGAAGGTGCTCCGTATGGGTGAGCCGGTCGGACCGCCCCCGGCTGGTGGACAGGGTCGTGAGCAGTGCCTCGGGCAGGCTGTGTCGGGGCGGCATGAGGACCCAGTGTGTCACCGGCGTGACGGAGAATCGTCGTAAGCCATCGTGCGGGCATGGTCGCAGGTGGTTGAATGTGGCCGTGACGGCCGGATGGCCGTGGGTCGCAGCGCCGAGGCTTGCCACGTGTGGCTGGGCGCGCCCGGGCTCGCGACCATGCGGTGGCGGCCGGCCGGCCGAGGATCGCACATGACGTAGCAAGGCAAGGTGCTGGAGGTTCCGTGGACCTGTCCCTGTCGACCCGTTCAGTCGGCGATCGTACGGTCGTCGAGGTTGGCGGCGAGATCGATGTGTACACCGCCCCGAAGCTGCGGGAGCAGCTGGTCGAGCTCGTCAACGACGGCAAGTACCACCTCGTCGTCGACATGGAAGGCGTTGACTTCCTCGACTCGACCGGCCTCGGTGTGCTGGTGGGCGGTCTGAAGCGGGTGCGTGCCCACGAGGGCTCGCTGCGCCTGGTCTGCAACCAGGAGCGCATCCTGAAGATTTTCCGCATCACCGGCCTGACCAAGGTCTTCCCGATCCACACCTCGGTGGACGACGCGGTCAACGCGACCGACTGACGCGGCCGGGCCGGCCCGTGCCCGTGGAGGCCGGCCCGTTCGTCCCACGCGTCCGGGGTGCCGGGGCCTGCGGGCCCCGGTGCTTCCCCGGCCGCCCCGGGGCCGGTTCCGCCGGCCCGCAGGGGCCGCATCGTCGGCCCCGGTCGGAGCACCCCGAAGGGGAGAGATGGCAACCGTCGAACTTCGATTCAGCGCGCTTCCGGAGCACGTGCGAACGGCCCGGCTGGTCGCCGCGGCCGTCGCGAGACGGGCCGGGGTCGACGAGTCGGTGCTCGACGAGGTACGGCTCGCGGTCGGTGAGGCCTGCTCCCGCGCGGTCGGCCTGCACCAGCGCGGCGGCATCGGCGGCACGGTCCGGGTCGCGTTGACCGACCAGGAGAAGCGTTTCCTCATCGAGGTCGAGGACGAGGCCGGCCCCGCTGCCGTCCCGGCCCCCGGCGCCGCCGAGGAGGCGGACCCGGACGAGGACACCCTCGGCCTCGCGGTGATCACCGGCCTGGTCGAGGACCTGGAGGTCACCAACGGCACGGACGGCGGCCTGATCCGGATGAGCTGGCCGGTCTCGGTCGAGTCAGTGGTGGTCTGAGGGTCCGACCTTCGGCATGCCTCGTGCGCCCCGGGTGGTCCGGGTGTCGGTCCAGTCCTCCGGGACGCGTTGACACGTTGTTGAACCTGGCGGTTCGTTGCTTCCGGCACGACCGGGTCCGATCGGTGATCGGACCCGTCGCGACAAGGAAGGCGCTCCGGGCCGAGCTGCCGATCTGCTCCTCGGTGAGCGCCTGGGGCGAAGAGGTCTGCTTCGGCACGCCGGTCAGCGTGCCGCGCGCCGTCCGGCCCGGCTATCCTTCCCGCCCGATCCGCGTCGAGTCCGCCCGATCCGCGTCGAGTCCGCCCGATCCGCGTCGAGCGCGCCTGAGCGGGGCCGGGCACCCGGTGGGGGCAACCCGAGGTCCGGGAACCGGGCGCCAGCCGGCGGACATCGGCCGTGTAGGTTCGACGACCGAAGACGACCGAAACCGAAAGGCCTCTCCCGGTGAACAAGCGACTGCTGGCCGTACCCGTCCTCGGCGCGCTGCTCGCGTTCGGTGCCGTCGGCTGCGGCGACGACAACGGCAAGCAGCTGGAGTCCTGGGCGTCGAACGTCTGCGGCTCGGCCAAGGACCCGATCGTCCAGGCGCAGGCCGCGCTCGCCGACACCGCCCAGGTGAAGACCGGCGAGACCCCGACCGAGCTGCAGAAGCGGCTCTCGACGGACATCGGGCGGCTGGCCAAGACCAACCAGGACATCGCGGCGGCCATCACCGCGGCCGGGGTGCCCAAGGTGAAGGACGGCGCGAACCTGCAGAAGGACGCCGTCGCCGAGTTGACCAAGGCGGCCGACGGCTATCAGGACATCCAGAAGAAGCTGGACGCCGTGACCAACACCGACCAGTCGAAGTTCGCGGACGGCCTGCGCAGCATCTCGGACCAGATCCAGCAGCTGGCCTCGCTGTCCACGCAGGCGCAGGGCAAGCTGCAGCGCGGCGACCTCGGTGCGGCCATGGCCAAGCAGGACGGCTGCAAGCCCGCCGCCGCAGCCCCGGGCGGCGCGTCCGCCACCCCGAGCGCCGGGGCGCCCGGCGGGACGCCCGCGCCCGGCGCGACGGACGGCGCGAGCCCGTCGACCGCCCCCTCCGCGGGCACCGACACCACCCCGGCGAGCCCGCCCGCCGCCCCGCCGACCACCCCGACCACCCCCGTGCCCAGCGCGAGCTGAGCCCGGGGCCCGTCGGGCTCCCGGCGCCGGTCCGGAGGGTGCCCGACCCCGCCCCCGACCCACCCTCGACCCGCCCCCGACCCCCTCGACCCGCCCCGGACCCGGCGGCCGCCCGGTCCGGGGCGGGGGACAATGGCGGGGTGATCAGTAGCCCCGTTCTCGACCAGACCCGCCTCGCCAAGTTGCGTGAGGCGCTGCTCGCCGCCTCGTTCACCGCCGATGGCTGCCTCGACCTGCTCGGGCCCACCGGCTATGCGGCGTTGGCCCGTAGCGAGGCCGTGCCGGCGCTGCGGGCGACCAGGGGCGGCAGCCCGCTGGAGACGCTGGTCCGGCTGTTCCTGCTCCAGCAGCCGGTGCCGTACCGGGCGGCCGCGGCCGCGCTGCCGGTCGAGGACTGCCTGGCCGACGGCTGGCTGCGCTCCGACGGTGAACTGGTGCGGGCGACGGTGGACGTCCGGCCGTACGCCAACGAAGTGGCCGGGATGGACAGTTCGGACGCCTGGGTGGTGTCCGACCTGGGCTGCGCGGTGGGTGGCGCGGGCGGCATCGGATCCGGCGAGACCGCGCACGGGGTGGCCCGCAAGGACCTGGTGCTCGGGGTCGGCGGCGCGTCGACGACGCTGGCCAACATCACCGTGCGCCGTCCGGTCCGGTCCGCGCTGGACCTCGGTTCGGGTTCCGGCGTGCAGGCGCTGCACGCTGCCCGGCACGCCGGGCAGGTGACCGCCACCGACCTGAACCCTCGCGCGCTGCGCTTCTCCGAGCTGACCCTCGCGCTGTCCGGTTTCGAGCGGCGGGAGGCGCTCGCCGGCAGCCTCTTCGAGCCGGTCGGGGAGCGCCGGTTCGACCTGATCGTCTCCAACCCGCCGTTCGTGATCTCGCCGGCCGGCCGGTTCACCTACCGCGACGGGGGCATGGCCGGCGACGACCTGTGCCGCAGCCTGGTCCGCTCGGCCGCCGACCACCTGGAGCCGGGCGGCTACTGCCAGTTGCTCGCCAACTGGCAGCACGTCAAGGGCGAGGACTGGCACGAGCGGCTGGCCGGCTGGGTGGCGGGCACCGGGCTGGACGCCTGGATCGTCCAGCGGGAGGTCCAGGACGTCGCCCAGTACGCCGAGTTGTGGCTGCGGGACGGCGGCGATCACCGCGGTCCGGGCGGCGACTACCAGGCCCGGTACGGCGAGTGGCTGGACGCCTTCGAGGCGGGCCGGGTCGAGGGCATCGGCATGGGCTGGATCACCCTGCGGGCGAGCGGCGCGGAGCGTCCGACCGTCCGGGTGGAGGAGTGGCCGCACCCGGTGGAGCAGCCGCTGGGCCCGCACATCGAGGAGTGGTTCGACCGGCAGGACTTCCTGCGTTCGCACGACGACGCGGGCCTGCTCGCGACCCGTTACGTGCTGGCCGACGAGGTGGTCCAGGAGCAGGTCGGTGAGCCGGGCGCGGAGGACCCGGAGCACGTGATCCTGCGTCACAACCGGGGCATGCGGCGGGCCACCAAGGTGGACACGGTGGGTGCCGGTTTCGTCGGGGTCTGTGACGGTTCGCTGTCGGCGGGCGAGATCGTGGACGCCATCGCGCAGTTGCTCGGCGAGGACCGGGTGGTCCTGCGGGACCGGGTGCCCGAGTCGCTGCGGCTGCTGACCGAGCAGGGGTTCATCCGCCCGGCGGGCTGACCCGGCGCACCTGACCCGGCGCACCTGGCCCGGCGCCCTCGGGGTGGTGCCCCGGCGCGGTGCCCCTGGCGGGGGCGGTCGGCGCCGGTTCACCTTCCCGTGCCCCCCGGTTCGTCCGGCGGTCTCCGGTCGGCCGCCGCGCGTTGGCCCCCTGCTGCGAGGCTCTGTCCACAGGCTGTGGACAGAGCTGGGGAGCCGGGGGCCAGGGGTGGACACGACGACGGCGACGGTGGGCGGGGTGGTGCTCGCCCTCTTCGGTGGCGTGCTGCTGCTCTGGTGCGCCGCCGAGGTGCGCCTGCGCCACCGGGTCCGCCGCTCGGGGGCGCCGGCGGTGGCCACGGTCGTGGCCGAGGACGAGGCGCACGGCCAGCTCGACAGCGCCCCGTTGCTCTCCTTCTCCGTCCTGCCCCCGGTCGAAGGAGCCGGGGCGGGCCGGATCGCCGAACTGGTGCTCACCCGTCCGCGCGGACACACCCCGCTGCGCCGTCCGGACCGCTTCACTCCGGGCGCTCCGGTGCGGATCTGCTACGACCCGCGCCGCCCGAGCCGGGTGGTGCTGGCGGCCGGGGAGGTCCGCCGGGCCGCCGTCGCCGACCTGCTGTGGAGCGTGCTCGGCATGGGTTGTCTGGCGGCGGGCGCCGGGCTGCTCGCGGCGGTCAACGGCTGAATCCGGGGCGTACGCCCGACCCCGGTCGGGCTCGCCGGGAACCGGTGGCCGGCGCTCTGCGGAGGCCCCGCCGCAGCCCTCCGCGGGGCCGTCGATATTCCGTTGACAGATTTTGAAATCCGTCATTCCATCCTCCGGAACCCGCCGAAGCCCCCCTCCACGGGGCGCGAACCTCCGTCATCGGGTTACCGTTCGAGTGGCGTCGGTGAGCCCGGCAAAGTGAAAACGCGGGATCCTTCCGTTTGACAAGGGTGGCCGGGGTACGGTCACACTCCGCTGGTGGGGTCGTCGTACAGCGGCAGCCCCGGGACGGTGGAGGGGTCGGGCGGAGCGCAGCCCGTGCTGCCGGCGCCGACCAGCCCACATAAGGACCGGGAGAGAAGAGCGAAGGTGTCCCCGAGCAGCGAGACCGCGCACGGACAGCGACTCGTCATTGTCGAGTCGCCGGCCAAGGCGAAGACGATCAAGGGCTACCTGGGCCCCGGCTACATCGTCGAGGCGAGCGTCGGGCACATCCGCGACCTCCCCAGCACCGCGGCGGAGGTCCCGGACAAGTACACCGGCGAGGTGCGCCGCCTCGGGGTGGACGTCGACCACGACTTCGCCCCCATCTACGTGGTCAACGCGGACAAGAAGTCCCAGGTCAGCAAGTTGAAGTCGCTGCTCGCGGAGTCCGACGAGCTCTTCCTCGCCACCGATGAGGACCGCGAGGGCGAGGCCATCGCGTGGCACCTCCAGCAGGTGCTCAAGCCCAAGGTGCCGGTGCACCGGATGGTCTTCCACGAGATCACCAAGACGGCGATCCAGGAGGCGGTGGCCAACCCGCGCGAGCTCAACCAGCGCCTGGTCGACGCCCAGGAGACCCGCCGCATCCTCGACCGCCTCTACGGCTTCGAGGTCTCGCCGGTGCTGTGGAAGAAGGTCATGCCGAAGCTCTCGGCGGGCCGGGTGCAGTCCGTCGCGACCCGGCTGGTGGTCGAGCGCGAGCGCGAGCGGATCGCCTTCCGCACCGCCTCGTACTGGGACCTGGTCGGCACCTTCGGCACCGGCCGCACCCCGGCCGACGCGGCCAACCCGGAGACCCTCGGCGCCCGGCTCTCCTCGGTGGACGGCAAGCGGATCGCCACCGGCCGCGACTTCGGCTCGGACGGCCGGCTGAAGGCCGGCAGCGCCAACACGCTGCACCTGGACGAGCAGGCCGCCCGGCAGCTGGCCGCCGCCCTGGAACAGACCGCGTTCAGCGTCCGCAGCGTCGAGTCCAAGCCCTACCGCCGCTCGCCGTACGCGCCGTTCCGCACCACCACGCTCCAGCAGGAGGCCAGCCGCAAGCTGGGCTTCGGCGCCAAGCGGACCATGCAGGTGGCCCAGAAGCTGTACGAGAACGGCTTCATCACCTATATGCGCACCGACTCCACCACGCTGTCGGAGACCGCGATCTCCGCCGCCCGCGCGCAGGTCACCCAGCTGTACGGCGCCGACTACCTGCCGGACGCCCCGCGCACCTACGCGAGCAAGGTCAAGAACGCGCAGGAGGCGCACGAGGCCGTCCGCCCCTCCGGCGACCGCTTCCGCACCCCCGCCGAGACCGGCCTGACCGGCGACGACTTCCGGCTCTACGAGCTGATCTGGATGCGCACCGTCGCTTCCCAGATGAAGGACGCGGTCGGCCAGTCGGTGACCGTCAAGGTCGGCGGCGCGTCCGCGGACGGCCGTGACGTCGAGTTCTCCGCCTCCGGCAAGATCATCACCTTCCACGGCTTCCTCAAGGCCTACGTCGAGGGCGCGGACGACCCGAACGCCGAGCTGGACGACCGCGAGCGCCGGCTGCCGCAGGTCGTCGAGGGCGACCCGCTGGCCGCCGAGCAGCTCACCCCCGAGGGCCACGCCACCAAGCCGCCGGCCCGCTACACCGAGGCCTCGCTGGTCAAGGAGCTGGAGGACCGGGAGATCGGTCGCCCCTCCACCTACGCGTCGATCATCGACACGATCATCCAGCGCCGGTACGTGTTCAAGAAGGGGACGGCGCTCGTCCCGTCCTTCCTCTCCTTCGCCGTGGTCAACCTCCTGGAGAAGCACTTCGGCCGGCTGGTCGACTACGACTTCACCGCCAAGATGGAGGACGACCTCGACCGGATCGCGGCCGGCGAGGCCAAGTCCGTGCCGTGGCTGAAGCGCTTCTACTTCGGCGAGGGCGACGGCCACGCGACCGGCGGCGCCGCCGAGGCCGGCAACGGCGACGGCGACCACCTGGGCGGCCTGAAGGAACTGGTCACCGACCTCGGCGCGATCGACGCCCGGGAGATCAGCTCGTTCCGGATCGGTGACGGCATCACCCTGCGGGTCGGCCGCTACGGCCCGTACGTCGAGCGCGCCTCCGACGTCGAGGGCGAGCCCGGCCAGCGCGCCGACATCCCCGACGACCTGCCGCCGGACGAGCTCACCGTCGAGCTGGCCGAGGAACTGCTGGCCAAGCCCAGCGGCGACTTCGAGCTCGGCCCGGACCCGGTCAGCGGCAACATGCTGGTCGCCAAGGACGGCCGCTACGGCCCCTACGTGACCGAGATCCTGCCCGAGGGCACGCCCAAGACCGGCAAGAACGCGGTCAAGCCGCGCACCGCCTCGCTGCTGAAGACGATGTCGCTGGACGCCGTCACTCTGGAGGACGCGCTGCGGCTGCTCTCGCTGCCGCGTGTGGTCGGCGCCGACGCCGAGGGCGTGGAGATCACCGCGCAGAACGGCCGCTACGGCCCGTACCTCAAGCGCGGCACCGACTCCCGCTCGCTCACCAGTGAGGAGCAGATGTTCACGGTCACCCTGGAGGAGGCCCTGGCCATCTACGCCCAGCCCAAGCAGCGAGGCCGGGCCGCCGCCGCCCCGCCGCTCAAGGAGCTGGGCACCGACCCGGTCAGCGAGCGCCCCGTCGTGGTCAAGGATGGCCGCTTCGGACCGTACGTGACCGACGGCGAGACCAACGCCACGCTCCGCAAGGACGACGAGGTCGAGACCATCACGCCGGAGCGCGGCTACGAGCTGCTCGCCGAGAAGCGGGCGCGCGGGCCGGTGAAGAAGACGGCGAAGAAGGCCCCGGCCAAGAAGACGACCGCCAAGAAGGCGACGGCGACCAAGACCGCGGCCACCAAGACCGCGACCGCGAAGAAGACCGCCGCCAAGAAGACCGCGACGAAGGCGACGGCGACGAAGGCGACCGCGGCGAAGAAGACGGCGGCCAAGAAGACCGCCGTCGGGAAGGCCGCGGCCACCGACGAGGGCTGATCTCCTCCGGATCCTCCGGCAGGGGCTCCGTCGGTGCCGCTGCCGGCGCCTTCGCCGGCGTCTCCGCCAGTGCCTGCCAGTGCCCGCCAGTGCTCACGGGCCCGCGACCCCACCCCGGGGACGCGGGCCCGAGGCCGGTCGGACGGTGTGCGCGGAACGTCACAACCCGGTGATGAGCGGGATCCGGAACCCCGTTCATCTCATTCCGGTCAACCTCAGCCCGCTACGCTGACCGTATGACGAGCGAGGAGCAGCCCACCCCCAGCGCCGCCCCGGCCGCCCGCGACGCCACGTCCGGGCTGCCCGAGGTCGCGCCAGCCGGGACCCCGGTCGACCGGGCTCGCGCGCTGCTGCGGACGCGCCCCTACCGGCGCCTGTGGACCACCCAGCTGATCGGCGGCACCGCTGACCGGCTCGGCCTGCTGGTGCTGCTCGCGCTCACCGTGATCGCCGTCGCCCTCGGCGGCCGGTTCGGCGACCTGCCGCGCAGCCTCGCCTTCGCCGTCACGGCGGTCCTCGCCGTCCGGCTGGCGGCCACCGGGCTGGTCGGCGTCGCGCTGCTCGGGCCGGTGCACCGGCTGGTCGCCGGCCGGCTGGACCGGCGCTGGACGCTGTTCGGCGCCGACGCGCTGTGCGCCCTGCTGATCGGCCTCGCACCCTGGTGGACCGTCTGGCTGGGCTCCGGCCCGAAGCCCTCCGGCGCCGCCGCCTACGTCCTGCTCGCCACGGTGTTCGTCACCGGTGCCGCCGAGCGGGTCCGGGGGATCGCCAAGGACGCCGCCGTCCCGGGCCTGCTGCCGCCCGCCGATCCGTACGCCCCCGCCGCCGAGCAGCGGCCCGCCGCCGCCCACCTGGACACCGTCCGGAGCATCGACCGCTTCACCGGCTGGGCCACCCTGCCGCTCGCGGCCGCCGGCCTGGTCGCCCTCACCCTGCTGAACAACATCGGCGCGGCGCTCGGCTCGGACTGGCTCCGGGCCCACCAGCTCACCCTCGCCGCGCTCGGCGCGGCCGGCCTGTTCGCCGCCTCGGCCGCCCGCGACTACCTCCAGCAGCTGCCCGTCGGCCCGGTGGCCGTCGCCCCGCACTCGCCGCTGCAGGGCCTGCGCGCCCCCACCGACGCCACCCCCGGCCCCGCGCTGAGCAAGGGCCGAACCGGCAGCGCCCCGTACTTCACCTTCGCCGTCGCCGCCGGGTACGCCTCGATGGCCGGCGTCGCCGCGCTCGCGCTGCTCACCGCCGCCGAGCACCGGGCCGGGCCGATCGGCTACGGCCTGCTGGTCCTCGCCGCCACCGCGGCGCCCGCCCTCGGTTCCCGGCTCACCCGGGCCACGCTGCCCGCGCTCTCGCGCCGCCGCCTGCTCGCGCTGGCGCTGCTCACCGAGGGCGTGGCGCTGATCCTGGCCGGGCTGGTGCTGGACTTCGTCCTCGTCCTGGCCCTCACCGTGCTGGCCGGCCTCACCGCCGGGATCGTCGTCTCCGCCGGGCGCACCCTACTCGGCCAGGAGGTCGAGGAGGCCCGGCTGCCGAAGGTCACCGAGCACCTGTACGCGGTGCTGCGGGTCGTGGTCGGCGCCGCGCTGGTCGTCGTCCCGCTGATCGCCGCGGCGTACGGGGACGTCGAGTACGGCACGGTCGAGCCCGGCTCGTTCACCTTCATCCACGGCGGCGCGGCTCTCGCCGTTGCCACCTCGGGGCTGCTCACGCTCGTCCTCGCCGCCGTCGTCCTGCTGCGGACCGACGACCGGCGCGGCACCGCGCCCTTCGGCCGGGACCTGGTCGACGCGGTGCGCGGCGCCGTCGGCCCGGCCCCGCGCCAGGGCGCCGGCACCGGCTTCTTCATCGCCCTGGAGGGCGGCGACGGCGCCGGCAAGTCCACCCAGGCCCAGGCGCTCGCCGAGTGGATCCGCGGCAAGGGGCACGAGGTCGTGCTCACCCGCGAGCCCGGCGGCAGCCCGGTCGGCCAGCGGCTGCGCGGCCTCGTCCTGGACGTCGGCAACACCGGCCTGTCGCACCGCGCCGAGGCGCTGATCTACGCCGCCGACCGGGCCGAGCACGTCGAGAACGTCATCCGGCCGGCCCTCGCCCGCGGCGCCGTGGTGATCACCGACCGGTACATGGACTCCTCCATCGCCTACCAGGGCGCCGGGCGCGACCTGGCCGCCACCGAGGTCGCCAGGATCTCCCGCTGGGCGACCGGCGGGCTGCTGCCCGACCTGACCGTCGTCCTGGACGTCGACCCGACCAGGGCCCGGGAGCGCTTCACCGAGGCGCTCGACCGGCTGGAGTCCGAGCCCACCGAGTTCCACCAGCGGGTCCGGGCCGGCTTCCTCGCCCTCGCGGCCGCCGACCCGGCGCGCTACCTGGTCGTCGACGGCAGCCAGGCCCCCGGCTTCGTCACCACCGCGATCCGGCACCGGCTCGACCGCGAGCTGCCGCTCTCCGAGCAGGAGAAGGCCGCCCGCGCGGAGCAGGAGCGGCTCGCCCGCGAAGAGGCCGAGCGCCGCGCCGCCGAGGAGGCCCGCAAGAAGGCCGAGGCCGAGGCCGCCGAGCGCAAGCGGCAGGAAGTGCTGGCGCAGCTGCGGGCCGAACAGGCCGAGCAGGAGCGGCTGGCCAAGGAGGAGGCCGAGCGGGCCGCCGCCGAGGCCCGGCGCAAGGCCGAGGAGGAGGCCCGCCGCCGCGCCGAGGAGGAGGCCGAGCGGAAGGCCGAGGAGGACGCCCGGCTGGCGGCGGAGGCCGCCGAACGCAAGCGCCTCGCCGACGAGGCGGCCGCCCAGGCGGAGCTCCAGCGGCAGCGCGAACTCCAGCGCGAGGAGCAGCGCCGCCGGGCGGAGGAGGCGCTGCAGCGGGCCGAGGAGGCCCGGCTGGCGCAGGCCGCCGCGCTCGCGGCCGCGGCTGCGGCGGCGCAGACGGCGGCGGATCGGGCGGCGGCGGGTTCGGCGGGCCTGGCGGGTTCGGCCGGTCCGGCGGGTTTGGCGGGTTCGGCGGGTTCGGCCTCAGGCTCGGCTGCTGGTCAGGCTGCTGGTTCGGCTCCTGGGGATGCCGTGACCACCGAGCTGCGGGCCGTCCGGGACGTCCCGGGGGCGGGGTCCGTGGGCACTCCCGGGCCCGGTGGGACCGACGAGGCGACGCGGGAACTGTCGCTGCGGGACAGCCGGGCGGCCGTCCGGGCGGCGGAGGCCGCCGACGAGACCGCCCAGCTGCCGGTCGTCCCGCCGACCGCCGTGGACGAGACGGCCGTGCTGCCGAAGATCACGGAGGAGGCGGACCGGACCGCTGTGCTGCCGCGGATCGAGCCGGGGCGTCCGGCGCCGGAGCATCCTGTGTCGGAGCGTTCTGCCCCGGAGCGCCCGGCACCGGGCCGGGTGGAGCCGAGCCGTGCGGGGGCGGGTCGTACCGAGGCGGGCCGTACCGAGGACCGGGTGCCGCCGGGGCTGTGGCGCGAGGAGCCGGTGGACAGCACCCGCGAGCTGCCGGTGGTCGGCGACGAGCCGCAGCCCGCCGACGAGTCGCAGGCCACCGCCGAGCGACCCCGGCCGGAGTGGGCCGAGGAGACGCCGATGGACGACCTGCCGAGCCTCACCGACACCCTGCTCGGCTCGCGTGACGAGTGGGCGCGCTGGAATCACGGCGGCCCGGCCCCGCAGGGCCCGCGTGGCGGCCAGGACCGGCCCGCCCCCGGGGGCGACCAGGGCGAGGGCGGCGGCAAGGGCAAGGGCCGTCGCTGGGGCCGTCGGGGCTGACCTCGGGCTGCGGCGGTACGGACGACGGCAAGGACAGCGGTACGGATGACGGGCGGCGTCGTCGGGGTGGAGAGCCCCGGCGGCGCCGCCCGTCGCCTTCGGCGTCGGGGCGCCTCCTTCGGCGTCGGGCGCCCCGGAGGGCGCCGTGGCTGTCGGAGCGGACACGTATGCTCGACGGCGGGGAAGAGGCGCCGGGAGCGCTGCCGTACGGAGCTTGGGAGCAGCAGTGGCCGTCTGGGACGACCTGGTGGGCCAGGAGCGGGTGGTCGAGCAGCTGACCGCCGCCGCCCGGTCGGCCGGGGCGACGATCGCGGCCGGCCGCGGAGCCGGCCCGCAGCCGGGCGGGAACGCCTCCCTGATGACGCACGCCTGGCTGTTCACCGGCCCGCCCGGGGCCGGGCAG
The DNA here is from genome assembly GCF_044744605.1 of Kitasatospora sp. NPDC087271. NCBI lineage: Bacteria > Bacillati > Actinomycetota > Actinomycetes > Kitasatosporales > Streptomycetaceae > Kitasatospora > Kitasatospora sp. NPDC087271. Next base: position 262,021 of record NZ_JBIUYQ010000002.1, on the reverse strand, counting down.
GTCACCGCTGCGCGCGCGTTCGCCGCGGCCCTCCAGTGCACCAGCCCGGACCTCGCGCTCGGCGGTACGCCCGGCTGCGGGTTCTGCGACGGCTGCCACACCGTGCTGGCCGGCAGCCACGCCGACGTCAAGTACGTCCGGACCGACGGCCTGTCCATCGGCGTCGGCGACATGCGCGAGCTCGTGCTGCGTGCCTCCAGCTACCCGACCGGCGGCCGCTGGTCGGTGATCCTGGTCGACGCCGCCCACCGGCTCACCGAGGCCGCCGCGAACGCGCTGCTCAAGGGCGTGGAGGAGCCCTCCCCGCGCACCGTCTGGCTGCTCTGCGCCCCCTCCGTCCAGGACGTGCTGCCGACCATCCGTTCGCGCTGCCGCCTGCTCGTCCTGCGCACGCCCGCCGCCGAGGCCGTCGCCGACATGCTGGTCCGCCGCGACGGCGTCGACCCGGAGACGGCCCGGCTGGCCGCGCTCGCCGGGCAGGGCGACGTCGGGCGCGCGCGCCGCCTCGCCGTCGACGACCAGGCCCGCACCCGCCGCGCCGAGGTGCTGCGGATCCCGCTGGAGGTCGCCGACATCGGCGGCTGCCTGGCCGCCGCCCAGCGCCTCGTCGACACCGCCAAGGCCGACGCCGAGGCGCTCGCCGAGACCCAGGACGCCAAGGAGACCGACGACCTGAAGGCCGCCTACGGCGCCACCGAGGGCAGCAAGGCGCCGCGCGGCATGGCCGGGGCGGTCAAGGAACTGGAGAAGCGGCAGAAGAGCCGGGCCACCCGCACCCGCCGGGAGACCCTCGGCGTCGCACTGCTCGACCTGCTCGGCTTCTACCGGGACGTGCTCGCGCTGCAGCTCGGCTCCAGCGGCACCCTCGCCAACGAGGACCAGCGGCAGGCCCTGAACCGGGTCGCGCAGGAGGGCCCGCCGGAGAGCACGCTGCGCCGGATCGAGGCGGTGCTCGCCTGTCGGCAGGCGTTGGACCGCAACGTGGATCCGCTGCTCGCCGTCGAGGCGATGACGGTGGCGCTGCGCGCGGGCTGAGCTGAACCGCGCTGCCGCACTGCCGGGCCGCCGGGCCGCCGGGCCGTTCGGGGTGGGCCCGTCGGGCTGAACGCCCGGCGTAGGCCCGGCGTAGGCCTCCCGGAGCCGTCCCGTTGTCCCACCTTCGAGTGAATGATCGATACGCGCCGGGCACACCCGCGTGTGACCGTCCGCCCGTTGTGCACGCTGGGGGCCGACTGTGCCCCGGTGCCGGGGCCGTCGCCCCCGTACGGCACCGGGTCCCGTCCGGCGCCGGCCCTCCTCCCGAGGCGGTGCGTCCCGTGGTTCGTTCGCTCCTCGTCATTCCTCTGCTGATGGCCGCGCTGGGCGGGATCTGGCTGGCCCGCGGCGCGCTCCAGCGCTGGCGCGACCTGCGCGCCGCCGCGACCTACGAACTGGCCGGTGAACGCTGGCCGATGCTGGTGCGGGCGGCCGGAGCGATGATCTGCGGGGTCTGCGTCACCGCGTTGACGCTGCTCACGGCGCTCGGGGCGTTCGGCGGCCTGGCCCCCCGCGGCCAGGAATCGGACCGGGCCGAGCCGGTGGTCGACGCGGCGGGTACGGGCCAGGGCGGGGGACCGGCGGTCCGGCAGCAGCCGGCGCCGCCCGTCGTGGCGGAGCCGGCCGCGGCCTCCGCCGCCCCGTCGGCCGCCGTGAGCCACTTCGACGGTGTCGGCCAGCCGGGCGGCGGCGAGCTGCTGCAGTCCGCCGTGCCCGGTCCGGACGGGCAGCCGCGCACCGTCCGGGTCTGGCTGCCGCCGCAGTACGCCAAGGAGCCGAACGCGCGCTTCCCCGTCGTCGTGATGCAGGCGGCCACCCCGCGCAAGACCGCCGACGCCGAGGTCCCGGACGTCTTCGAGGGCCTCACCGCGGCCCTGCAGACCGGCCGCGCCCGCCCCTTCATCCTGGTCGCCCCCGAGGCGCCGAACGGCACCGCGCACCCCTGCGACCTGGTCGCCGCCGCGCCGGCCGCCGTCGCCGACGACGAGACGCTGCGCGCCGCCATCGCCGCCTCGTTCCGCATCCTGGCGCCCGGCCCGGCCTCCTGGGGCACCCTCGGCGTCGAGGGCGGTGCGCCGTGCGCCGCCGCCGCCGGGCTGTCCCGCCCCGACCTGTACGGCGCCGCCGCCGCGGTGTCCGGCCGCTACGACGCCGCCGCGCTCACCCAGGCCGGAGCCGAGGCCCCGGCCGGCAGCGCGGCGAAGCTCCTGCTGGCCGCCGCCAAGGCCGACACGGCCGGGTTGGACGCGGCCCGCAAGCTCCAGGCCGCGCTCACGGCCGGGGCCGGACCGGCGGCCAAGGCCGAGGTGAAGATCTCCGACAACGTGCAGGACTACACCCCCGACCGGGAGCGGATGCGGCTCGTCCGGCAGGCGGCGCAGTACCTGGCCGACGCGCTGGCCAAGGCGTCCTGAGTCGCCGTCCCGGACGGGGCGTCGCCGCCCGGTGCCCGTAGCGGGTGCCGGGCGGCGTGCTGTGGTGCAATGCGAGTCGGGTCGCCGGGCGACGACCCTGGGTGACGATCGAGAGGGCTCGGATGATCGCGAGGGGTCGGATGAGGGCCACCGGGCGGGTACTGGCGGCGGCGCTCGCCGTCGGGCTGCTGGCGGGCGGGTGCGGTGCGGGTTCGTCGGGTTCCTCGGGTTCCTCGGGTTCGTCTGGTTCGACGAGCTCGTCGGGTTCCTCGGGTTCAGAGGGTTCAGCGGGCTCAGCGGGTTCGTCCGGGGCGGGGGGCGCCGGGCCGTCCAGCCCGGCCGCGCCCGGGGTCACACCGCTGGAGCCGCTGCCCGCCGCCGTCCCGGCCGGGCTGGCCCCGTACTACGCGCAGCGGCTCGACTGGCAGCCGTGCGACGGCGGATTCGAGTGCACCGCCTTCCGGGTGCCGCTGGACTACGACCGCCCCGGCGACGGCGACCTCACCCTGGTGGCGGCCCGCGCCACCGCCGTCCCGGCAGGCTCGGGCTCGGGCTCCAAGGAGGGGGCCGGGGGAGGCCGGCTCGGCTCGCTGCTGCTCAACCCCGGCGGGCCCGGCGGCTCGGCGGTCGAGTACCTGGAGGCCACCGCGCGGACGTACGACAGCGGCGTGCGCGCCCGGTACGACCTGGTCGGCCTCGACCCGCGCGGGGTCGGCCGCAGCAACCCGGTCACCTGCCTGAGCGGCGACCGGATGGACGCCTACACCGCCGTCGACCTCACCCCCGGCGACCAGCACGGAATCGACGCCCTGGTCGCCGCCGACAAGGAGTTCGCCGAGGGCTGCCGCCAGCGCGCCGGGGCGGCGCTCGGCCACCTCGGCACCGTCGAGGCCGCCCGCGACATGGACGTGCTGCGCGCCCTGCTCGGCGACGAGCGACTGAACTACGTCGGCAAGTCCTACGGCACCTTCCTCGGCGCCACCTACGCCGGGCTCTTCCCCGGCCGGGTCGGGCGGCTGGTGCTGGACGGCGCGGTGGACCCGTCGCTCGACTCGGTCACCGGCAACCGCACCCAGGCCGGCGGCTTCGAGACGGCCTGGGCCGCCTTCGCCAAGGACTGCGCCAAGCACGAGGACTGCCCGCTCGGCCGCACCGAACAGCAGATCGGCGAGCAGCTCACCGCCCTGCTCGCCACCGTCCAGGCCAACCCGCTGCCCAGCACCGACCACGGCCGGCGACTCACCGAGGCCCAGGCGACCACCGGCGTCATCCAGGCCATGTACGCCGACTTCCTCTGGCCCAAACTGCGCACCGCGCTCACCGACGCCAAGGCCGGCGACGGCACCAGCCTGCTGAGGCTCTCCGACTCCTACTACGGGCGCGAGGCGGACGGCTCGTACCCCAACCTGATGTTCGCCAACACGGCGGTGAACTGCCTCGACCTGCCCGCCCCGTTCGCCGGGCCGGAGGACGTCCAGCGCGCCGTGCCGGACTTCGAACAGGCCTCGCCGCACTTCGGCCGCGACATGGCGTGGATGGCGCTGGCCTGCACCTACTGGCCGGTCCGGGCCACCGGCACGGCGCACACCATCCGGGCCGCCGGCGCCGCCCCCATCGTCGTCGTCGGCACCACCCGCGACCCGGCCACCCCGTACGCGTGGGCCCAGGCGCTGGCCGGGCAACTGGAGTCCGGACGCCTGCTCACCTACGACGGGGACGGCCACACCGCGTACGCGCACCACGACGCCTGCGTGGATGGCGCGGTCAACCGCTACCTGCTGGCGGGCGAGGCACCGGAGCCGGGCGCGCGCTGCACCCGGTAGGCGGGATGGTTTCCGCTTCAACCGACCGCCGGTGCGACGTTACGATGAGCGCCCCCCGCCCTCATCCCCTCCCCTCCCCGGAGCGCACCGTGCTCGGAGTCAACGACCTGGCGACGTACGTCCTCGGCGCCCTCGTCATCGTCCTACTGCCCGGCCCCAACTCCCTGTACGTGCTGTCCGTCGCCGCCCGCAAGGGCATCCGGACCGGCTACCAGGCCGCCGCCGGCGTCTTCGTCGGCGACCTCACCCTGATCAGCCTCACCTCGCTGGGCGCCGCCTCCCTCCTCAAGGCCAACCCGGCCGTCTTCGCCGTGGTCAAGCTCGGCGGCGCCGCCTACCTGCTCTGGATCGGCTACGGCATGCTCCGCGCCGCCCGCCAGCTCTGGCGCGAACGCCGGACCGCCGACAACCCCGACAACCCCGCCGCCACCGCCGAACCGGCCGCCGAACCCGTCGAGCGCCCGTTCCGCCGCGCCCTGGTGATCAGCCTGCTGAACCCGAAGGCGATCCTCTTCCTGCTCTCCTTCTTCACCCAGTTCGTCGACCCGGCCTACGGACAGCCGGCCCTCTCCTTCGGCCTGCTCGGCGGCATCCTGCAGACCTTCAGCGTGCTCTACCTCTCCCTGCTGATCTTCGCCGGCACCACCCTCGCCACCGCCTTCCGCCGCCGCCGTCGCCTCTCCGCCACCCTCACCAGCGGCGTCGCCGTCCTCTTCGCCGGCTTCGCCGCCAAACTCGCCGTCTCCTCCGCCTGACCCCCACCCCCGCCAACCGGGTGTGGATCACCCGCGAAACCTGTGTAGACTGGCCCGCGTTGCCACCACGCGTGACAACGGCGCCGCCTTAGCTCAGCTGGCCAGAGCAACGCACTCGTAATGCGTAGGTCGCGGGTTCGAATCCCGCAGGCGGCTCTGTGGAAGCCCCAGGACTCACTCGCCGTGACCTGGGGCTTTTGCTGTTCCTCGGCTTCTCTCGGGGGGATCTCTTCATCAAGGGCGGTCAGCTCGTGAGCGTGTCGTCCAGGTACTCCTGTACTGGCTCGAAGAGCCCGTACGGCACATACTCGGGGATCTCGGCGAGAGCCACCCACGCCAGCTGGTCCAGCTCCTCCGTGTCGACCACCTCGGCGGTGCCGCTGACGGCCTCGCAGGCCGTGTACGACATCAGCCGACCGGTCTTCGGATGCACCCGCTCGCCCAGAAGCTTGACGGCGGCCACACCCAGCCCGGTCTCCTCCGCCGTCTCACGGACAGCCGCCTCCTTGGGCGACTCGCCGGCCTCGATCTCACCGGCCGGGAACTGCCAGGAGAGCTGGCCCTCGCTCACCCGCCGCCGGACCATCAGGACGCGGCCTTCGTGGACCACGATCGCGGCGGCAATACCCGGGCGTTCCTCCGCAGTCTGCTGTGTCACGTCTGCTCCTCCAGGGCGGCCAGGATGGGTGGGAAGATCGTATCGGCGTCGATGAAGCGGGTCATCGAGTTTCGAGGAACCCACATCACGTCGACGTTCTCGACGGCGTCGCTGTTGGTGGCCTCGCCGGCCAGGTACTCGCACAGGAAGTACTCGCACAGCACGCCCGTCACGGGGTGGACGCGGCTGCCGAGGCTCCCACGGACGGCACAGTGAACCCCGGTCTCGTCCAGCGTCTCCCGGACGGTCGCGGTCTCCGGCTTCGCGCCGGGCTTGATCACCCCAGCAGGAAACTGCCAGGTGATCCCGGACGTGTCGTCGTCGCGCCGGCAGACCAGCAGCACCTCGCCCTGCCGGAGGACAACCGCGATGGCCACCCGCAGGGCCTGCGCAGCTGGTGTGCCGGACTCGGAGGCTCCGTCGCCGCGTTCTTTCGCTGCCAGGAGGGCGAAGCGCTGACGGGCCGCGTCGGAAGCTCTCTCGTGCGCGGCGTCGAGGAGCTGTTGCATCTCGGCTCGCGGCACAACGGAGGAAGCGGCGTGCCAGGTGGCCACCGTTCTCACCGCGATCCCGAGCTGATTGGCGAAAGCCTCATTGGTGAGGCGAAGGGCGGACTGGAGCAGGCAGGCGTAACGACCGCTCCAGACCTCGATGACGTCCAACGCCGTTCCCTCTCCGTCGTGGTCGCTGCAGTGCAGGAGGCGTGCGTCGAAGATGCACTTCGGCTGCACTGGCGCTTCATCGCTGCGCGGCGTGGATGCCGGGAGACTTGTGGTCGGCACCCCAAGACCAGGCTCATCTAGACGACTTGAGCTCTGGTGGGCATCTGGGAGTACAGGGCATAGACGCCGATCCCCCTCGGAGATTCTAGGTGAGTACCCGAAGCAGGGCAGCGAGTTGGGCGATTGAGCCTGTGAGGCCGCCGAGTCGACAGGCGGCGGATCGAGCACCGCCGAACTGCCCAGAGTTCACCCGTTCGGGGGGTAGGTCGGAGCGCCAAAAGTGGCTCGCCAGCGCCGGTAACCTCAGTTCATGACGAACTGACTGTTCGTCATGCCTGAATGCCAGCAAGCTGAAAGGGAACTGATGGCCGAGGACCAGGTCCACACGGTCGAGCGCACGCTCGTCCTGCTCAAGCCCGACGCGCTGGTACGCGGCCTCGGAGGCCGGATCATCTCGCGCTTCGAGGACGCCGCACTGAAGATCGTCGGCGTCAAGATGAAGTGGATGGACGAGGAGTTCACCCGCAAGCACTACTTCGACCTCGAAGAGCGGCTCGGGGCAGAGGTCTACAACCTCACGGCCACCTTCATGCAGCAGGGGCCGGTCATCGCCCTGGTACTGGAGGGCTACGACGCCATCGCCACCGTTCGGAAGATCGTGGGCAGCACCTACCCGAACCAGGCTCCGGCTGGCACGATCCGCGGCGACCTCTCGCACATGAGCTCTGCGGGCAGCGTGGCAGTCGGCAAGGCCGTGGCCAACCTGGTCCACGCCTCCGGTAACAAGGAGGAGGCCGCGCAGGAAGTCGAGCTGTGGTTCGACAAGGACGAGCTGCACGAGTACCGCACGCTGGCCGAGATCTTCACCAACTGACGGCAGATCGCGGCGTCACCACTGAGACGCCGCTGCGTTGATCACCACCGGGGCACCACCGTCCGATCTGAGAGGGCACCATGACCAACCAAACCCGCCTAGCCTCCGCCGAGGAGTTGGAGTCGATCTTCCAGCGCGAGCTGGCGACCGACCGCTGGGCGGCCACCGAGACCGCCTACGCGCTGGCGGTCCGCCTCCGCGACGCCGACGACTGGCCCAAGTCCCGCGAGTGGGTCCAGCAGTGTCTCCAGCTCCTGGAGGGCTTCCCGAACGAGGCCGAGGACCAGGTGGCGACCACCCGCGTGGCGGTCGGCGGCGTCCCGCTGCCGAACTACCTGCACGTCGGCGTGATCCGCGAGCGCTTCGGCGACCTGGGCTGATCCATCTCAGGTGGTGCGGCCGGTGAAGTGACGGCCCGCCGCACCACCCGGCTCCACCACCAACTCCATACCGCCCCATCCGAACCAGCCAGGGGCCACCCCGCCTTGGTTCGGCTGGATGCGCCATGCCTGAAACAAGGAGACACGACCGTGGCTGTCGAGATCGAGATGCGCGCCCGCTTCGACAAGGAGACCCACGACCAGCTCATGGACCGCTTGCGGAGGGACGGCGAGGACCTGGGCGACGACGCCAAGCACATCTACTTCTACGTGCTGCCCGAGCAGTTGCTGAAGGTCACGGACAACACGGCCGCCGGTACCGCCAAGATCACCCTCAAGGGCAGCAGGATCGGCCAGGGCGCGGCCTTCGACGAGACCGAGTTCGCGATCGCCCGCGAGGACGTTCCGGCGGCCGTGAAGGTGTTCAACGCGCTGGGCTTCGAGAGCGCGATGCACGAGGCGTTCAACTTCCGCCACAACTTCCGCTTCCAGGGCGTGGAAATCGCCCTCAAGTGGAGCGAGGCATGGGGGTACCACGCCGAGTTCGAGGTGCTGCTCGACGACGGTGCCTCGGACGCCGCCCGCGACGAGGCGTCCGCCCAGATCGTCGACGTCGCCTTCGAACTCGGCGTGACGCTGATGAGCGAGCAGGAGCTGGCCGATTTCGCCGCCGCCTTCGAGGCCGCCGAACAGGAGCGCAAGGCCCGCGAGGCACAGGCCGCGCCGATCCGGTAGGAGCACGTCACCGCGGTGGACCACCAGAAGGGGGTGGGCACAGATGAGCACGACCCCGACGACCACGAGCCTGGTCGACCTGGCTGCCCGCAAGCAGCTGCCGCACCACCAGTACATGGACCCGGCCACCATAGAGTGGATCAAGGCCAACCGGCCGGACCTCGGCGCGGCCTGGCCGCCGCCCCTGCGGCCGGCCTCGAAGCACTTCCTGAGCCGGTCCGTGCTTCCGGCGACGTGGCTGGCGGAACCCCGTTTGCATGACTCGCTCCACGGCGTCCGGCACAGCATGCGAACCGCCGCACTGGCCGCTCTTCTCGCTGAGATCCACGAGCTGGACGACACCGAGACCGGCACGGTGGTCCTGGCAGCAGCCGTCCACGACTGCCAGCGCCTGCACGACCAGGACGACCGTGGCCACGGTGCTCGTGCCGCCGTCTGGCTGGCCGCCAACGCCGACACCATCTGGACCCACTTCGGCTTGGTGGCCACGCCCCGGCGGATCATCCAGGTAGCAACCGCCGTCCGCCTGCACGATGTGCCGTACGGCGCCTTCTGCTTGGACGACCAGGCCGACTACCACCGCGCCGGGCTCATCTGCGACTTGGTCAAGGCGGCAGATGCGCTCGACCGTTACCGCCTGCCGAAGCTCAGCTGGTGGCCCGACTCGCGGCACGTTCGTGAGCCGGCCTTCGACCAGCTCCGCGCCGTGGCCTTCGACCTCGTCGCCGTCTCCGAGACCGCGCACCTCGCCGGAGCCAGCAGCGCCGAAGCCGTCCTGTACGCGCTCGCCGAGAAGGGGCTGGTGTAGCCGTGAGCCTCCGCGACGCCTACGACCTGTGGGCCGACGCGCACGCCTTCTTCGACTCTGCGCTGCTACCCGACGCCGGGCGGTCCGACCCACTTGCAGCCCAGACGGCCGCCTGGCACAAGCGCCTGGCCGACGAGACGCCGAACGGCAGCCTGCTCCGCAAGAACGCGCTCTTCGACAGCCTGAGCAGCGACGGCAAGCTGCACCTGCTCCACGTCACCCACGCACTGGAAGAGATCAGCGAGGAGGGGGTGCTCTACCCCTCCGGCGGGTGCCTCGTCGGCAGCATCTACTGCGCGCCGCTCACAGCGACCGAGCGCGGCTTCCGCATGCACAACCTGGCCGCCTACGTCCTCACGAAGGAGGCCCCCGCCTCCCTCGCCAAGGTCGGCCTGAGCGGACGCGCACCCACGCCGCTGATCTTCGAGATCACCGCGCCGCCCCAGGCGTACCGCGGATTGGCGGGCGTGGACTACCTGCGGCTGGGCTCAATCCACCTGCAGATCTACACCGACCTGGAGTACCTGCTCAGCAAGACCGAGCGACACCACCTGCGCGAGACCGTCGTCGGCCGGATCAAGAACTCGGCCGCATTCCTGGCCCTGGCCGCCGGCATCGTCTACCAGGGCTCGACCGTGGCCACGGAGGGCTTCCTCCAGCTGCTGGATGCGGCCATCCCCCGGCTGCCAATCCTCGGCTACCTCTACTTCGAGGCCCTCGCCGAGTACCTGATGCTCCACTCCACCTCGGCACGAACCCGACAGCTGGCCGACCTCGGGGAGTTCAACAACTGGCTCTACAAGGAGATGCTGTTCGCCTCCTTCCCGGACATGGCCGGCAAGTTCAACCTCGCCAGGTTCCGTCCCCGCCCGCAGCAGCTGGCTGCACTTCTGCAGCGGGTGGACCCGACCATCGACGCCGACCACGCCCGCGCGTACATGGTCGAGCGGATCAGTTACCTCGTGGCGGCCCGGCTCTTCACCAGCGGGCAAGTGCCGGAAGCCTGGCACCGCACACGCTGGGAGTTCGACAGCCTTGCCGCCCAACTCGGCCCGCTGCTCGGCCACCTCATCCACCGCGAACTCCGCAGCTTCGGCCGCTACCCCGACTTCTACTTCTACTTCGACCAGCACAAGGCCCTGCAAGCCTGGAACTACTGGAACCACATGGACATCGTCGTGCCGTTCAACGGCACGATGCCCAAGGGCGAGATCGGCATCAACCCGGCCTACCCGAACCTGGACTACCGCGTCTGGCGTGCCGAGCCGGACGACGCCGGGCACCTCCACCCGACCGAGCAGCTGGCGCTGAGCATCGCGCCGCGCCTGGTCGACATCAAGTACACGCTCATGCGCAACAGCAGCCGCTGACCGCTGCCCCACACCCCTCGACGACCGATCGCGGAGGAGACGCATGCCCACCCACGGTCCTACCACCCCATCCACCACCGCCTGGCCGGCGCCCACCCAGCCCGCCGAGACGCTCTTCACTGAGATCTACCGCACCAACCACTGGGGATCTCCCGAGTCGGTCTCCGGGCCCGGCTCCGAGATCCGTCAGACCGAGGCCGTCCGGGCCGCCCTCTCCGCGGTTCTCGCGCGCTACCCGATCCGCACCGTCACGGACGCCGGATGCGGTGACGTCAACTGGATCCGCCAGGTCGACGGGTTCGACCGGCTGGACGGCTACGTCGGCCTCGACGTCGTGCCCGACCTCGTCCAGCTCAACCAGGAACGGCACGGCAGCGAGCGCATCTCCTTCCGACAGGCCGACCTGAGCAGGGACGACATCCCGACTGCGGACCTCGTCATCGCACGGGACTGCCTCGTCCACCTCACCCACCACGAGGTACTCGCGTTCCTCGACCGCGTGGCGGCCAGCCGCTCGACCTACCTACTCGCCACCACCTACGTCGGCGAAGCCGAGAACCGCGACACCACGGACACCCACTGGCGCCCGCTCAACCTTCAGGCGGCCCCGTTCCACCTGCCCGAGCCCGTCGAGTACTTCGACACCGACTTCACGGACGGCGGCCGGCACCACCCCGGCAACGGGCTGGGCCTGTGGAAGATCGACCAGCTCAGCTCCCGAACCACCTGACCATCACCCAGGCGCCCCAGGAAGCGAGACCCGCGATGAGCCCGCACGACCAGCAGATAGCCGCCCTCCTTGCCCAACTCGACCAGGCCCTCGACTCACCCGCGACCACGCACGGCCTCGCCCGCACCCTCCGGGCAGCCGTCAAGGAAGTCGAGCTGCACCGCCACCACCGGGCCAGTGTCGCCGCCCTGCCCGATGGCTTCCTTGAGCCCGGCCCCACCAAGGTCCAGATCGGCGGTGGCGGCCACCGCATCGACGGCTTCTTCAACATCGACATCGTCCCGCCGGCCGACCTCCTGTGGGACGTGCGCGAGGGCGTCCCGCTCGCCGACGCCAGCACCGAGACGGTGTTCTCCGAGCACTTCCTGGAACACATCGACTACCCCCGCTCCGCCAAGTCCTACGCCCGCGAGGCCCACCGCGTCCTCGCGCCCGGAGGCCAGCTCATCACCGGCGTCCCCGACGCCGCCTTCGTCCTGAACGAGTACCCGGCGCCGCCCGAGCGGGCCGCCGAGATGATCGAACGGTGGTACGCCAAGCGGCAGTGCCAAGGCGACATGAACACCTACCTCGACCTCATCAACTACGTCTTCCGCGACCAGGACGACGACCCGACCTACAACCCCCACTACTGGGCGTACGACCACGAGAAGCTCGCCCAGCTCTTCACCGAGGCGGGCTTCCGCACCGTCGAGCCGTGGACCTTCGACCCCGTGATGGCCAACCCGAAGCGCCAGTGGGCCAGCGTCTACGTGGTCGCCACGAAGTAGCCGCGTAGCCCGCGAGCGAGCCGAACGGGAGCGCAGAGGGCCTCTGACCGTGGTGCGTGGTGGTCGGCAATCCGGCCACCACGGGACGGCGGGACCGCTGATCAACGCCAACAGCAGGCACCTGCACGCCTACGCAGCCTGAGCGGGAGGCACCTCATGTCGCAAGGCCATTCGTACATCAGCCACCTGACCTTGGCCGATACCCCGAACGCGGTGCCCTGGGCCCGCCGGCACTCCGCCGACATCCTGCGCCGGTGGCAGATCCCGGGCGCTGTCATCGAGACGGCCAACCTCATCGTCTCCGAGCTCACCACCAACGCGGTCCGGCATCCGGCCGACAACGAGCCGCAGAGCTCCGGATACTCGAGCCTTTCCGCCGTCAGCACGTTCACCCTCGCCCTCCAGGTGACGGGAACGGGTCTGCTCGTCCAAGTCGCAGACCACGACCCCCGGCCGCCAGTAAGGCGCGAGGTGGGCGTGGAGGCCACTGGCGGACGCGGACTGTTCCTGGTGAGCGAGATGGCCAACCGCTGGGGCTACTACTATCCCGCCACGGCGGTGGGGAAGGTCGTCTGGGCGGAACTTCTCCTTCACGGTTCCGGGCGGTCCGGTCCGGGCCGGACAGGGCAGGCAAAGGAACGTGGGCAACCCGCCGACGCTATCGGCCTGATCTCCGACCCCCTGCTGATCGGCAGGGTGCTGGTCGGCCTGCGTGAGCTGTAGCGGAGGACGAAACGTCCATCTCAGCGGCACCGCCGACACCCTGCCGGCCGTTCAGTAGTTTTCCCGGACGTACTCGTACGTGCGGTCGAACAGCTCGCCTTTGATCGGCAAGCCGTACTCCTTCAAGACGGAACGCAGCTCGCGACGAACGCGTTTGTCGCCCGCGTCACTCGCGCTCCAACCGGCATAGGCGACCTCAACGACGATCGAGTCGATCCGCGAGGCTATGTCGGGAACGATCTTGTGCAGCCCAGGCGGTGTGTTCTCCGCGACGATCTGAGTGAGCGCTCCACGCTTCGGATCGGCCAGCCGGTCGAGCGCTCCCTGGTCGCCCTGTTCCGCTGCCCGATCGGCAGCGACCACGTCCTGAGCGATTTTCAGAGCTTCCTCGAGGAACGCCAGCGAATCCTCGACGTTCTCGATCGCCTTGGCACGAAGCTTCTCGATCCGCTCCGCCAGCGACCGGTACGCCGGGCTCTCGGTATCGGCGAGCCGACGCCTGAGACGCGCCTCGATGGAGTCGAGGACCTCCTGGTACACGTCATCGGCTTTCGACTCCGGCGTCTGCCGCTCGGAGAGCTTCAGTTGCTCGGCAATCTTCTTCACCAGCGCCAGGCCGGCAGCGTCGAGCGTGACTGTCTTCGACGGCATCGACTTCACGCCCACATCGGTCATGTGGCCGTGGATCAGATCTGTGGTCTTCGCGCCGAGACGTGCCCAGAGGAACGTCTTGGAGACGTCCTTGGGCCGGATCGACTCGTACAACTTCGCGAGCCAGAAGTACTGGCCCGTGAACGGCCGGAGCATCGGGTGCGGGTCGAGGAACTCCCACACCGTCTGCAGTGCGACGTAGATCTCGATGAACTCGGTGCGCTGCCCGCCGCCCTCGGGAATCCGCTCGTGTGCCTCGGCGAGCGACTCGAACGACGAGTCACTGGTGTCGATGCCGTCGAACAGATGCAATAGACGCGTGAGGTCGGCGACGAACTTCCCCGCCAGCTTGGAGGCGTCGGTGACGTTGAGCTTGTCCTCTTCGTCGTCCTTCACCTTCGGGCCGGCAACTGCCTTGCCGATGGCCCTCGCGAGACCGATGTAGTCGACGACGCGCCCGAAGTCCTTGCGCTGACCGGTGGCAGGGTTCTTCCACGGACGGTTGGGCCGCGTGATCGTCTGGAACAGGTTCGTGTCTTTGGCGGGCTTGTCGAGATACAGGACACCTTCGATGGGCGCATTGAAGCCGGTCATCCACTTCGCGGTGACGACGATGAACGACATCGGGTCATCGACCTTCTTGAAGCGGCGCTTAAGCGCCTCCTCCTGCTCCGAAGTGAGCAGGTACTTCTTGTGCTCCTTCGGGGTCTCCTTGCTGTCAGCGATGTGCATCACAACACCGACCTCACGGAGTCGACCGTCCGGCATGGCTGCAGCACGGCGTTCCAGCTCGGCCTCGATAGCCCTGGCGTACGCAATCACAAGGCGCTGGTTGTAGGCCACGACCTGAGCCTTCTGTCCCAAAGGCGCGACATAGGTAAGGAAGTGGTCGACGATGTCGGCACACACAGCCGCCACGCGCTCGGGGTTGGAGAGGATCGTCTCGATGTGAGAAGCCTTCCCCGACAGGAAGACCTTCTCCTCCTCGTCCAGGCCCTCCTCCGTGGCCAGCTCATCGAACGCCTCGTCCAAGGCTTCCTTGTCGAGGTTGAACCAGACAGACCGGCCCTCCACGATCACTGGCTTGGTGAACCCATCGGCGATGGATTGCTCCGGCGTGTACCGCGACATCACAAAGTCCGGGTCGTCAGGGTCACCGAACAGCTTGAACGTCGAACGGTCCTTGTCCTCGATCGCAGTACCCGTAGCGCCGAAGAACTTCGCGTTCGGCACCGCCGTGCGCCACGCGTCGCCGAACTTCCCCTCATGCGAGCGGTGCGCCTCGTCGACGAGGACCACGATGTTCGACCGGTTGTTCAGATGGCCGGCCTCAGCGAACTTGTGCACCGTCGTGATGACCACGCCCGGCTCACCGCTGCGCAGCAGAGCGTGCAGCTCGCGCCGGTTGCGGGGCACCGTCATCCGCGGCATGCCCGCAGTCTCGAACATCTCCGCCGTCTGCCGGACCAGATCCCTACGGTCAGCGATCACGATGACCGTCGGCGCGCTCCCGAACTTCTCCGTCACCGCGTCATCGCGCAGCAATCGGGCAGCGGCGAACGCCATGAGTTCGGTCTTGCCCGATCCCTGGTGATGCCAGATCAGTCCGCCACGACGGCCGGCAAGCACCTTGGCATGGATCGCCAGAGCCGCCTCGAACTGCGGGTAGCGAGGCAAGAACTTGATGTCGACCTCGGAGGCGTCCCGAGCGTGACGGAACATCACCAGGTCCTTGAGGATTGGCAGGATAGTCTCCGGCCGCAGCAACAAGCGCGCGGCCCGTTCGACACGAGCCGGTCCCGTGACGGTCTTCGGGTCGTCCTCAGTGGACCCCCACGGGGCCCAGATCTCGGAGTCGGGGTCCGGAACCGCACGGATTGGAGCCATGCGGAACTCCAAGCCCTCGGTGGCGACGTTGAAGACGTTCGTCGCGAAGAAGTTCGGGTATTCCTCCTCGTACACGTCGTGAAGGTCCTTCGCGGCGTTGACCCACGAGACCTGATGCTTCACAGGCGTCTTGGTCTCGGCAACGACCAGCGGAAACCCATTGACGTAGTAGACGACGTCGAACCGGCGCGGTTTGGTCGCACCGTTGACGGTGACCTCGTCAGCGACGGTGAAGCGGTTGTTGTTGAGGTCTTTGAAGTCGATCAGCCGACGAGGCACATGCCTACCGTCGATCGTCGTGAACGAGTGGTCGCCACGAAG
Source organism: Kitasatospora sp. NPDC087271 (assembly GCF_044744605.1). Lineage (NCBI taxonomy): Bacteria > Bacillati > Actinomycetota > Actinomycetes > Kitasatosporales > Streptomycetaceae > Kitasatospora > Kitasatospora sp. NPDC087271. The sequence goes on along the minus strand of NZ_JBIUYQ010000002.1, from coordinate 246,364 downwards.
CATCACGGTTAGCTGCTCGTTGGCTGCGACGAGACCGTTGTGCGCATCGAGGACAGCCTGATTGAGCTCATGCAGAACGAGGTCCGCCGACTCGGGGTCGTCGACCAGCTCCGGGTTCAGCGCAAGTAACGCCTCGCGTGCCCAGTCCTCGACAACGACGTCATGCTCATCGCGCGGCAACTCGTCCCCTTGGAGACGCTCCCAGCCAGCCTCCTCTGCCCACTCGAGAAGAGAGCGCTGGATCGTGCTCGCTTCCGTCCAACTCATGTCAGGACACCTCCTCGAGCAGAGCATCGTACGACTCGGGAATTTCGAGTTCCTGGTTCAGGAGCGATTTCAGGAGCGCGGAGCGAAATTTGCGGAGGCGAGCTAGCTCGATCCTGATATCACTGGCGCTCATGTCGATAGCATCCGCAATGGAAACAAGAGCCCTTTGCGCGTCTCTGTCAGGAATAGGAACTTCGCGAGCAATGTAGTCCTTGACTGAGAGGTTCGTGATCCCAGTTGTTCGCCGACTGAAGGACCGCGTGAGACCTGCGTTCCAGTCATGCCGAAGTCGCCAGAATAGGTAGCGAGGCTCGACTTTTTCGACGTTGGGTCGCATAAGTCGCTGGAAGTCGGTCGGGATGCATGACGGAAGACCCGATCCAGCAATGACCACCCGACCAACGGGCTGCTCTGGAGAACCACCTGATCGTTCTAGAATAATGTCGTCAGGTTGCACAAGGCGCTGCTCAATTTGTTTTTGCGTGAATGACCGTATCGGGGATCCGGCAGTAACGAATCCTGTTGTGGCAGGGGCATAGATTCGCGGCCCCAGCGCCAGCACATCAACCTCATTCTCGCCCTCGGGCGAGCCCCAAATTCCACCGACCACATGCGAACAGAGGTCCTTAATGGAAAGCTGGCGTCCTTGAATCGATTCAAAGTGGTCAGACAGTGCACATCGCAAGAGGTGGCGCACTGTTGCTACTTCCGCATCCAGTGTCGCGATCTGTGCGTCCACGGCAGCCATGACATCGATGACACGGCGCTGCTCGGCAGGTTCAGGAACGACGAGTTGTGCACCAAAGAACTCGCGCAGGCGGACGTTCAGCAGCCCGTGCGCACGCGCCCCTTCCCTCAGCATCCCCCTGAGAGAGTCGAAGAAGAACGTACTGTTGCATGCGTGAAGCAGGTAGTCCGATTCCACACCGGGACGAGGGCGAAAGACAATGTAGAGCGTGGTGACAACTGCCGGTTCGTCGCCATCCCATCGAGCTACGACCCCCCACGGCGCATCTTTAGAGGTGCTCTTGTTGTAAACAAAATCGCCTGGCTCAACAACCCAGTAGCCACTGAGGTCAGAACTCGCCACGCGCTTATTAAAGTAGGTTTCCTGATCGACAAGTCCGTGCCCGGCAGCGACAGTCAGGACCCGCTGATGCCCTGCGGAATTCTTGATCGCAACTCGATCGGCCACCTCGTCTAGACGCTTAACCATCCAATCACTCATCGGACGCCCCGAACATGCTCAGGTCGATGTCTGCGGCAGCTAGTCGCTGAAACATGAAAGCTTCGGCCTCGATGCGCTTCTGTCGAGCATCGGCGTACTCGATGAGCGCAGTGCCTAGATCGGCAGTCTCTTCGGCAGCGACCTTGATGTAGCGGCCGATATTGAGGTCGAAGCCGTTCTGCTCGATCTCCTCGAATGGAACGAGCCGGACGTTTGCTCCGTCCTTCCCGTCGGGTTTATTGACCGCCTGGTACGCCTCGATGAGGATTCTGACGTCCCTCTCAGACATCCGGTTCTGCTTCTTGCCATTTTCGAACCGGGCCGACCCATCGATGAAAAGTACGTGCTCCTTGCGTCCGGCCAGCTTCTGGTCGCGAAAGATCAGCAGGCATGCTGGGATGTCAGTCGAGTAAAAAAGCTTGGGCGGCAGACCGATGACGGCTTCCAGAAGGTCCTTCTCGACGAGGCCCTGACGGATCTTTGCCTCCGCTCCTCCGCGGAACAGCACGCCGTGGGGCATGACCACGCCGACGCGGCCAGATCCAGGCTTCATCGACGAGACCATGTGCTGGACGAAGGCGTAGTCACCGTTCTTCGCCGGCGGTACACCGCAGAGGGCCCGCGGGTCCGATGTCCAACGGTCCGCTCCCCAATCGACCAGCGAGAATGGCGGGTTAGCGATGACGGCGTCAAACTGGCGGAGCGCACCAGTAGTGTCCTTGAACGCCGGCGCGCGGAGGGTGTCCCCGCGCTTGATGTCGAAGTCCTCGATCTCGTGCAGGAACAGGTTCATCCGGGCGATCGAGGCCGTCGTCAGGTTGATCTCCTGGCCGTACGCCCTGAGCGTGCGGTGGTCCTTGCCGGACTCGCGCAGCTGGTTAATCGTCGCGACAAGCATCCCCCCGGAGCCGCAGGACGGGTCGTAGACGGACTCGCCCGGCTGAGGCTGGAGGATCCCGACGAGCAGGTTCACGACCTCACGGGGCGTGAAGAACTCGCCGGCCTTCTTGCCCGACTCGTCGGCGAAGTTCTTCAGCAAGTACTCGTAGCCCGCGCCGAGCAGGTCATGCGAGACCGTCGACGGGTCGAGCCTGATCTTGTTAAACGCTCGGATGAGCCCCAGCAGAGCCGACTCCGGCAGGCGCTCCTTGTTGCCCCACGAGGCGTCGCCGAAGACGCCGGCGAGCGAGCGAGGGTTGGCCATTTCGATTCGCTGGAAGGCCTTCGCGATCTCCGCACCGAGGTTGGTGACCTTCTCGGTGACCTCGCTCCACAGCGTGCCCTTGGGCAGCTCGAACCGATGGAAGTCGGCCTCGATCTCATCGTCGAGGTCGTCGCCGTACTCATCGAACGCCGCGTCGTGCTCGTGGACCCAAGTGTCGCTGATCCACTTCCAGAACAGCATCGGGAAGACGTAGGTCTTGAAGTCAGCCGGGTCGACGGGGCCGCGGAGCGCGTTCGCGGCATCCCACAGCCGGCCTTCGAGCTCTTGCTGGGTGATCGTCACAGGGATGAGGTCCTTCGTTGAAGACGGTGCCCCGATTATGGAGGAGGACACTGACGTTTCGGGAGTCCGGTACGGCAGGCAGCAGCGACCCGTAGACGATGACGAGCACCCACGCTCCGACCGAGCGTGATCGCGGACATGGTGAGGCTGAATTCCTGCGTGAGCGATGCGTGAGCGGACGGGGTGGCACGTGGTGGTTCGGGTGGGATCGTGGAGCACGGCGCAACGTTCTGACCTGCGGGTTCATCACCAAGTGATCGATGCCGACAGCAGCCAGCATGATCACTCTCGGGCTCGTAATGCGTAGGTCGCGGGTTCGAATCCCGCAGGCGGCTCTGTAGAAGCCCCAGGACTCACTCGCCGTGACCTGGGGCTTTTGCGTGCGTGGGGTGGCGTGGGGCGGGGATCAGGGGGCGGGCCAGTCGGCCCAGGTGGCGGAGGTCATGGTGACCAGGACGGTGCGGTCGCCCTTGTAGGGGGCTCGGCCGTGGCTGGCGAGGATGTTGTCGACGACCATGACGTCGCCCTGTGTCCAGTCGGGGGCGAGGGTGGTGCGGTCGAAGGCGGCGTGGATCTCGGCCAGGGTGTCGGCGTCGATGGGGCTGCCGTCGCCGAAGTAGGCGTTGCGCGGCAGGTTCTGCTCGGGGAAGACGGCGAGGAGGGCCTCGGTGGTCTTCGCGGGCAGTGAGCCGATGTGGAAGAGGTGGGCCTGGTTGAACCAGACGGTCTCGCCGGTCACCGGGTGCCGGGTGAGCGCCGGGCGGACCTGGCTGGTGCGCAGCAGGTCGCCCTCCCACTCCCAGGCGATGCCGTTGTCGCGGCAGTAGGCCTCGATGTGCCCGCGGTCCTCGGTCTGGAAGGCCTCCTGCCAGGAGAGGCCGATGCCGTCGTGGTAGGCACGGGTGTAGCGCACGCCGAGGGCGGAGAACTTCTCGACCAGCTCGGCCGGGAGCTCGGTGAGGACGGTGCGGCTGTCCGCGACCGGGGTCTGGCCGCCGGTGCTCGGGGTGCGGGTGGCGAGGAAGAAGAGGTGGTCCGGCCAGCGCGAGGAGTAGGAGCTCTCGTTGTGCTGGGGGATGCGCTGGTCGGCCGGGTACTCGGTGGAGGTGTAGACGCTGCCGGCGACCCGCGAGCGCGGGGTGGAGCGCTCGGTGTACTCCAGGGCGCCGCCGCCGAGGACGGCGGCCACGCCGGCCAGCTCGTCGGTGGAGGCCACCGCGGCGCCGATGAGCCTCAGCGAGCCGTGGCGCAGGGTCAGCCGGCGTAGTTCGGGGCGGTGGGCGAGCAGCCACTCGCCGCGCTCCGTCCGGTCGGGAACGGTGGCGACGGGCTGCACCGTCCCGCTCTCTTCGAGGAAGGACACTTCAAGGTCCGTACGCGATCTCGTCACGGCGGCTTCACCTCGTCTGTGCGGTGGTGTCGGGGATCGGGAACGCTGTCATCTTCGCCGCGTGGCCGCTGCCGGGGACAGGCGATTAAGAGAGGCCCGAAAACGTCTGGCGAACGCGGGGCCGGGGCCGCGGTGGGGCCGCGGACCCGGCGGTGGGCCGAGGGCTACCGGCCGGCCAGGACGGACCGGCCGTGGGGCGCGTTCCGGTGCGGCGCCGTGCCCGGGGGGTGGGCCAGGAGACGGGTGCCGCCGTTCAGCAGGGAACGGCCCAGGGGAGTCACGGTGTGCAGGACGAGGTTGCGGGTGCGACGGGTGGCGATCAGGCCGGCCGCCCGCAGGACCGAGGTGTGCTGGCTGACGGCGGCGTTGGAGACGCCGACGCGGTCGGCGAGTTCGCCGTTGGTGCTGCCGTTGAGCAGGGCCTCCAGCAGGGCGGCCCGGGTCCTGCCGACGAGGCTGGCGAGGGCCTCGCCCTGGGCGGGGTCGAGCGGCCGCTCGGCCTCACGGGTGCCGAGCACGGCGTCCCCGCGGGAGTCCGGGCGTATCGGGAAGACCAGGGCCGGGGCCGGTTCGGCCTTGACCACGGTGGCGTGCGGCGGGACCACGGCGGGCGCGGTCAGGAACAGCGACGGCGTGATGAGCAGGCCGCGGCCGCTGAGCTCGATGGTCTCGTCCCGGTCGTCCTCGACCTCCAGAACCGGTGCCCGCCAGTGGACGCGCGGGTGCAGGGCCTGGAGCAGCGTCTCAACTCCGGAGGCGCTCATGATCTGCCGGTAGGCGTCGGTGTCGCGGACCAGCCGGGCGTGGATGGCCTGCCAGTACGGGAGGACGGCGATCGTGCCGAACTCCTGGACCAGGCCGTCCGGGCCGGAGGGGAGGTCCTCACCGGTGGTTCGTTCCGGAAGCCGCGGTAACGGGTCGGACGGATCGTCCACCTGCGGTGGCGGAGCGCCGAGCAGATCCCAGATGGTCCGTCCGGAAAGGTCGAAGCGGTGTATCAGACGCTGGAGCTCTTCTCGGCTCCGTACGCTGTTGGTGACTGTCTGATGCCATCTTCGGAAGTAACCACCCGAGTTCTTCGACCAGTTGTCCAAGGCGAACGCCGCCTCGGCCTCGGCTGTCGGTGGTCCGGCGACCCGGACGCGGACGAGGTCCTCCATGGAAAAGACGATGCGGCTCACGAACGTGTTCCCCTTCCCCCGAAGAGAACTCGGCCACGCGGACGTTCGGCCGAAGTTCCCCCTCATTCGACTGGGGGCAATCATCGCCGTTCCCCGGCGTGCCGGGGTATCCCCCGTTCGGGAGATCCGCAGGATCGGGCCAGGGGGTCGCACTCGGTGACAGGAAGGGTGGGGGCGGTGGAGGTGCGGCGAACAGAGGGTGTTCTACCTGGGTGTCGTCCCTATCCCTCACCCCGCTGCATGGTGCCGCCCTCCCAGGCCCAGGCGGCGATCTCGACCCGGTTGCGAACCTTCAACTTCGTCTGGACGCTGGCCAGATGGGACTTGACGGTGGAGAGGGAGATGGCCAGCGTCTCGCCGATCTCCTGGTTGGTGCGGCCGCGGGCGACCAGCCGTGCCACGTCCAGTTCCCGGTCGGTCAGGACGGTCGGGGAGAGCGTCGTCGCGGCGGCCTGGGCCGCCCCGGGCCCGGCGGCGGAGAGCCGCTTGAGCAGCCGCACGGTGACGGCGGGGGAGACCATCGCGTCGCCGGCGGCGACCGCGCGGACCGCCTCGATCAGCAGGGTCGATCCGCTGTCCTTGAGCAGGAAGCCCTGGGCGCCGCCGCGCAGCGCGCCGTAGACGTACTCGTCCAGGTCGAAGGTGGTGACCACGACCACCCGCAGCGGGTCGCTCACCCCGGGGCCGGCCAGCAGCCGGGTGACCTGCAGGCCGTTCAGCCGGGGCATGCTGATGTCGACCAGGCAGACGTCGGGCCTCAGCCGGCGGGCGAGTTCGACGCAGGTGGCGCCGTCGGCGGCCTCGCCGAGCACCTCGATGTCGGGCTGGCTGTCGAGGATCAGCCGGAAGCCGGTGCGGACCATGTCCTGGTCGTCCGCGATGAGCACCTTGATGGTCATGCCGGCATCCTCCGAGTGCTGGGGTCCGTGTTCCTCACGGGGAGCAGGGCCGTCAGCTCCCATCCTCCCGCATCGTCCGGGCGCTCGGTGAGCGTTCCTCCGACCGCCCGGACGCGCTCCTGGAGCCCGAGGAGGCCGAGGTCCTGCTGTCCGAGGTGGGGGACACGCAGACCCTTGCGGGCCGTTCCCCCGCGCGGCGGTCCGCTGCGTACGGTGGCCTCCAGGGTGGACGGGCCGAGGCCTATCCGTACGGTGACCCCGGTGGCGTCCGGGGCGTGCCGGCGCACGTTGCTCAGGCCCTCGGTGATCACCCGGTGCGCGGTGGTGGCGATCTCGGGGGCGAGCCGGGCGGTGAGCGCGGCCTCGTCCAGTTGCAGGTCCACCGAGGCGCCGCCCCGGCGGAAGGACTCCACCATGACGGGTATGTGCGCGATGCCCTGCCCCGAGAGCGGCGAGGCGGCGGCCAGGTCGGTGCCCTCCCGCAGCATGGCGACCAACTGCCGCATCGACTCCAGGGATTCGCTGCCGGCCTGCTCGATGTCGTCGAAGATCGGGACGACTTCCTGCGGCGCGGTCTGCCAGATCGCCCGGCCGGCCTGAGCCAGCACGATGATGCCGGTGACGTGGTGGGCGACGAAGTCGTTGAGGTCGTTGGCGAGGTCGATCAGTTCGTCGCGGCGAACCTGTTCCACGGCCCGGAGCCGGCGGGTGTCGGCCGCGCGCAGGTAGCAGCCGAGGGCGATCGCGACGCCGGCGACGATGGCCAGCAGCACGACGGTCAGCACCGTCCCGGAGGCGCTGCGGGACACCCGTGCGGCCAGCCCCAGCAGGGCGATCACCAGGGCGGCGCAGGTGCCGAGGACGGCGGCGCGGGCGCGGATGTGCCGGGCGGTGGTGATCAGCAGGAGGCTGAGCGCGAGCAGCTCCATCAGCCCGGGGGAGTCCTGCTCGGTGCCGCGGACGAAGCCCACGGCGGACCAGACCAGCGACCAGAGCGCGGCCGCCCCGGCGCGCAGCTCGGGCCGGCCTCGCGGGCCGAACAGCACCAGGGCGGCCGGGACCAGCCCGGCGAGCGGCAGCAGTGGTCCGGCGGTGTCCAGACTCATGGCCAGGTCCAGCAGCCACAGCACGCCGAACCCGACCGCCAGGGCGGCCCGGGCGGCGCGCGGCAGGGTGGACACCGGCGTCGCCGGGGACGCCTGGTCCGGGGCCGGTTGGGCGAGGAGGTCTCGGAGGCTGGGGAGCCGCACGGGCCGGCCTTTCGGGTCGGTGGAGTCGGACGGTCGATCAGGGAACGGGAGGCCGGAAGGTCGCGGGGGAGCGGGTAGGTCGGGCGGTCGGTGCCTCGGCTGGACGGGGACGGTCGGAGCGGCGCCCGGACGGGGGTGCCGGGCGCCGCTCGGGCCTGGGACCGGGGCTGGCCGGGCCTGTCCCGGAGGGCGGTGGTTCAGCGGTTGGCGCGCCGTACGGAGTCCACGCCGAGAGCCAGGGCGGCCAGTAGCACCGCGGCGGCGGCCACCGCGGCCGTGCCCGGGCCCTTGCCCTCCGCCACGCCGAGGAAGTCGACCTCGGGGATGCGGTTGAACATCGCGTACCAGAGCAGCGGGTAGAGCGCCTGGAACAGCCGGGGACCGCGGCTGACGATCCCGCAGAGCATCGCCAGGGCGGGCACCACCAGGGCGCCGACCAGGGCGGCGACCGCCGCGCCGGTGTCGCCGGAGGCGATCAGCCGGACGATCGGCACCGCGGTGACGGCCAGCGCCACGGCGATCCCGGCGAGCAGTCCTGCCAGCAGCCGGCGGCCTGCGGCCGGGCAGGCGGCGAGCAGGTCGTCGATGCTCCCGGCGCCGGCGTGGTTGCCCATCCGGGACCAGATGAGCACCGGCCAGAGCACGGTGAGCGGCAGCACCGGGTGGAGGACGTTCCCGCTCGGGACGAACGCGGCGAGCACGGCCAGGGCCAGCGTGCCCAGCCACCACCAGCGCATGCCCTGGAGCAGGACGCGCACCTCGCCGACCAGTGTGGGCAGGAAGGACGAGCCCATCCGGGGCGGCGTCAACAGGGACGGGTCGAGGCCGAAGGAGGTGCCCGCGCCGGCGGCCGGCTCCTCGGCGTGGTCGGCGTGGTCGGCGTGGTCGGCGTGCTCGGCACCGGTCCGGTCGGCCGCGCCCTTGGCGCCCGTGACCAGCGCGCCGACCGCGCCGATGGCGGCGGACGGGTCGAAGCGGCGGAACCAGAGCACCGACAGCAGCGCGGCCACCAGCGAACCGGCCACCAGCAGCGCGGCGTTGGCCAGCAGGCCGCCGCCCAGATCGCCGAGACCGAGGCCCTGCCAGTCGAAGGTGACCGGGGTCTTGTCGTCGGAGGTGAGGCCGACGCCGAAGCGCACCGCCTCGGCCGGGTGCCCGGCCGCCGAGATCGCCCGGCGCATCGACTCGCTGATCCGTTCCATGCTCAGCAGGTCGTACGCGCCGGAGGCCTGGGAGGCCATGATGCCGACCAGCCAGACCACGAACCAGATCAGCGCGCCGACGCCGCCGCGCAGGCCCGGCAGGGTGTCGAAGAGCACCGCGCAGGCCGCGACGAGGGCCAGCAGCGGGAGCGTGATCAGGACGAAGGGCAGCAGCAGGCGCACGACGTCGACGTGGTACGACTCGCCCTTGACCAGCTGCACGCCGAACGCGGTCACCGCGAGGGCGAGCAGCATCGAGCCGAGCACCAGCAGGTTGCTGCAGAACTTGCCGAACAGGTACGAGGGGCGGGTCATCGGCGTGGCCGCGAGGATCTGGCCGACGCCGTTGCGCTCGTCCTTGGGGACGGTGCCGCGGGTGATGTTGAAGCCGGCCAGCGCCAACCAGACAGCGCCGCCGAGCGCGGTGACGGTGCCGACGTAGCCGCTGGTGTACAGGCCCCGGTAGCCGCTGATCTGGAAGACCTGCCAGGTCGAGGAGCCGACCGGGGCGGCCAGCAGGCCCAGGGCGAGCGTGCCGAGCAGGACCACCAGGTAGGCGGGACGGCGTCGGCGCTCCCGGAAGTCGGCGAGGGCGAGCGCGGTGACGGTGCCCGCCATCAGCGCACCACCGCCTGCGGGACGGCCGGAGCCGGGGCGGAGGTCAGCAGCAGGTAGGCGTCGTCGAGCCCCGGCGGGACCGGCTCGGCGTGCTGGGCGGGCGCGTGCGGGGAGATCACCCGGGCGCGAACGCCCTGCGGGGTGCGGGTGGTGCCGCCGAGGACGAACCGCGAGCGCAGGGCCGGGATCTGGTCGGAGGCCACGGTGAGCTCCCAGACCGAGCCCTCGGCGAGCCGCAGGAGCTCCTCCGGGGTGCCGTGGTGGATCAGCCGGCCCTTGCCCATGATGGCGATCCGGTCGGCGGTGGCCGCCACGTCGGAGACGATGTGGGTGGAGAGGATCACGATCCGCTCGGAGCCGAGGCCGGTGAGCAGGTTGCTGAACCGCATCCGCTCCTCCGGGTCGAGGCCGACGGTCGGCTCGTCGACGATCAGCAGCTGGGGGGCGTTGAGCAGCGCCTGGGCGATGCCGACCCGCTGGCGCATGCCTCCGGACATCGAACCGAGCCGCTGCTTGGCGGCTCCGGAGAGGTTGACCAGGTCGAGCAGCTCGGTGATCCGGGCGTTCGCGGAACGGCCCTGCAGCCCCTTGGCCGAGGCCAGGTAGGAGAGGAACTCGCGGGCGGTCAGCTGCGGGTAGACGCCGAAGTCCTGTGGCAGGTAGCCGATGGTGCGGCGCAGCGGGCCGGGGTTCTCGGCGATGTCGGTGCCGTTCCAGAACACCCGGCCGGAGGTCGGCTTGGTGACGGTGGCCAGGATTCGCATCAGGCTGGACTTGCCGGCGCCGTTGGAGCCGAGCAGGCCGAGCACACCGGGGCGCAGGGTCAGCGAGAAGGAGTCCACCGCGCGCTTGCCGCCGCGGTACTCCTTGGTCAGATCGGTGATCTGGAGTTCCATCGCTCAGTCCTTCGTGTTGACGCGGACGACACCGACCTTGGAGGCGACGGTGATGGCGTGGGCGGAGTTCGGGTCCTCGCCGACCTCCACGTGGGGGTTGGACGAGCCGGCCTTGGCCTCGACGTGGTAGCGGGTGCCGTCCTCGGGGACCCGCACGGTGATGCTGCCGGTGTCGGACTCGGCCTTGACCTTGTCGGGCGCCTTGACGAAGGTCAGCTTCACGCTGCCGTTCTCGTTGGCGACGTCCACGTCGGCGGAGGAGAGGCCGCTCGCGTCGACCTTGCCCTTGTCGGTGCGGACGGTGAGCGGCGCGGCGAGGCCGTCGAGGTCCACCGAGCCCTGCTCGGTCTTCACGTCGAGCTTGCCGTCGATGCCCTTGGCGGTGATGCCGGCCGATCCGCTGCCCTGGACGGTCACGGCCACGCCCTTGGGGACGTGCACGGTGTACTGGGCCTTGCAGTTGAGGACGATGCCGCTGCACTTGCCGGACAGCTTGAGGGTCTCGCCCTCCAGCGTCCAGGCGGCGTTGCCGTCCTTCGCGGCCTGGCCGGCGAGCCTGCGGTCGGCCCTGAGGGTGGTGCCGTCGGCGGGCACCAGGGTCACATCCTTGTCGGTGTCCACGGTGAGGTGCGTGCCCTGGAAGCCGAAGTCCTTGGAATCGTTGCGGGGTTGGGCGTCCAGGTCGTCGCTCACACCGCAGCCCGTGAGTGCGATGGCCAGTGCGGAGATCGGGGCCACCCAGGCCAGCTTGGCGGTCGACATTTTCATACCCGTCATGCTCCCGGCGGGGCCGGGGCGGCGACATCCGCCTTTCGGGAGAGATCGGCGGGGCGTCTCGTTCCTTTGGCCGAGGACGCGCTCTCGTTCTTTCGGCCGGGGCGGCACGGATGAACGGACGGGGGTGGACCGGGGGTTCACTATACGAATTCCCCGGGGAAAGAGCGCCCGCCCGGCACGGGCCGGTGAAGGCCGTGCCGGGCGGGCGGGGAAGGGGTGTTCGGAAGCGGTTGTCGCGGGCCGTCGGATCCGACCTCAGATCAGTACGGTCCGCTTTCCGGTGACGGCGCTGATTCGCCGGGCGTCGCGGGTGAGATTGACCCGCTTGAGCCAGCGGTCGGTGCCGTCGAAGCGGCAGCGGAAGGACTCCCGGCCGTGCACCACCCGGAAGTTGTCGACGAAGACCAGGTCGCCGGGGGCGAGCGAGATCCGTTCCACGTGCTCGCCGAGGACGGCCTGGACGGTCTCCACGGCTGCGGCGGCCGCGTCGTCGCCGGGCAGCGGGCGCATGAAGTCGATGTCGAAGCGCAGGTAGGGGGCGTTCGGGGGGCCGAACAGCACGGCGCCGAGCTGCGAGCCGTCGCCGGCGCTGTCGGGCAGCGAGCCGAGGTTGTGGGAGTCGTCCGGGAGGAACAGGAAGCGCTCCTGGAACAGCACCTCGCGGACGTCCTGGGGCAGGTCGAGCGCCTCGGCGCGGACGTAGGTGGTGCCCACCTGGGTGGGGTTGCGCAGGCACAGCAGGGCCACGTAGTCGCTGCGGCAGGGGTGGAAGACGTCCTCGGTGTGGAAGTTGAGTTCCCTGGTGCTGCTGGCGCTGGTCAACGAGTTGTCGTCCTCGGGGGTGGGGCAGACGTCGTGGACCAGCCGGCCGGCCTGCTGGCTGGTCCAGCCGAACGGCTCGGCGAGCCCGGCGCCGACCAGGGCCAGCACGCCTTCCTCGTGCCAGCCCGCGCCGAGCTTGGCGGCCGGTTCCCAGCCGAGCGGGGTGGGCTCCAGGTCGGCCCGGACCGGAAGGTTGGAGACCACGGTGATGGCCTCCCCGCCGGTGCGGGTCGCGGCGAGGAAGGTCCGCAGCCGCTCCGGCAGCCGCTGGGCGGCGCCGGTGGCAGCCGCGGACATCCGCGAGGGGTCCTGGTCGCCGTTCAGGGACTCCAGGAATTCATCGGCGAGAACCGCGATCTCGTCGCGCTCTTCATCGTGCAACCGCAGCGTGGACACCGCTTTCCTTTCTTTCGCGTCGGTGCGCCCTGGGGGTTTCCGGTCAGGACGCGGTGGAGCGTGGGCGGAGATCGTTCCAGTTGCTCTCGATGTAATGCAGACAGTCCTCCCTGGAGTCCGGTCCGTACGTCGACGACCAACCGTCTGGAACGTCGAGGAAATCCGGCCAGAGGCTGTGCTGGTTCGCCTGGTTGACCAAAACCCGGAAGGTGCCGTCGGCATTCTCGAACGGGTTTCCCATTCGTCTCTCCCTGAACTGGTGTGGGGCCGGCACTGGCACCGCTCATGCTGGGAAGCGGTTCGGCGTGCTGACAAGCTCGTTAAGCCAGGCCTTAAATCGGAAAACGGACCCTTCGACTTCGCTTCGTCGAATGCCTGCGGCGGACCGGTAAATCGCGCTGACCTGCGGTTATCGTGCCCTGCTTAAGGAGCTGGAGCCTGCTGTTGGTTCCGGTCGAAACTGATGTCACCTGCCGGAAACCGAACAGGAGGCATCCATGTCGATCACTGAAGTGGCGATACCCGGAGCAAAACTGACATCGGCCGACATCTACAACTCGGCGGTGGCATCCTGGGCAATTGCCGCAGCCTGGGAGGTGGGCGCGCTCGACGAGCTGAACGGCGCCGCCTCTCTGGATGCGGAGGAACTGGCGGAAAAGCTCGGGCTGGACCCGGTCGCGTCCCGCGGGATGTTCCAGGCGCTCGCCTCGGTCGGAGTCGTCACCCGTGATGGCGGCACGATCAGCCCCGGCCCGATCTTCGACGAGGTGAACACCTACCGGTCGTACTTCCACTGGCTCAGCCGGGGCTGCTCCGGTCTTTACACCGAAATGCCCTCGGTGCTCCGAAAAGAGAACCGGGTCGGCTCCTTCTACCACCGGGACGGCGCGGCCATCGGCTACGCCTGCCGCGAGCTGTCCTCGTTCTCGTTCGACCCGGCGTTCTGGGCCGCGATGGACCGGCTGCCGTTCGACTTCAAGGTCGCCGCCGACCTCGGCTGCGGCAGCGGCGAGCGGCTCATCCAGATCGCCAACCGCTACCCGGGCACCCGCGGCCTCGGCCTCGACATCGGCCTCCCGGCCGTCGAGATGACCACCCGTGAGGTGGCCAGGGCCGGCCTGTCCGACCGCATCACCGCTCTCCAGGCGGACGCTCGCGACCTGGCCCCGCATCCCGTCTTCGCGGAGGTCGAGCTGCTCACCTGCTTCATGATGGGCCACGACTTCTGGCCCCGCGAGAACGCCGTCAAGTCGATGCGCACCCTGCGCGAGCGGTTCCCCAACGTGCGCCGCTTCCTGCTGGGCGACACCACCCGCACGGTCGGCTACCCGGACCGCGGGATCCCGCTGTTCAACCTCGGCTTCGAGTCCGCCCACGACCTGATGGGGGTGTACGTGCCCACCCTGGACGAGTGGTACGGGGTCTTCGAGGAGACCGGTTGGAAGCTGGCCGGCGAGCAGCGGATCGAGTCGCCCGCCGCCTCCGTCGTCTTCGAGCTGGAGTGACCCCGACACCATGACGACCACCTCGGCACCCCCCACCAGGAGCGTCGACCCGGCCAGCGCCGGCGGGCTCGGCCGGCTGCTGCACCGACTGATCCGCCGGCACACCGTCCCCGGAGCCCAACTCGCCCTCCTGCACCGGGGCGTGACCTCGGTCGTGACGGCCGGGGAGGAGTGCTACGACAGCGGCCGGCCGGTCACCGCGGAGTCCCGGTTCCCGGTCGGCTCGCTCACCAAGCCGTTCACCGCCGCGCTGCTGACGACCCTGGCGGACGAGGGCGAGGTGGACCCGGACGCCCCGCTCGGCGGGCGGTTCCGCGAGTTCGCGGCGCTGCCCGGGTCGCTCGGCAGCGAACTGACGCTGCGGCACCTGCTCACCCACACCGGCGGACTGCCCGGGAGCCACCCCGCCGAGCAGCCGCCGGCCGACCGCGACCAGTACCTCAGGGAGGCCGCGGCGGCCGTGGTCTGCCCGCCGGGCACGGCCTTCTCCTACTCCAACGTCGGGCTGGTGGCGGCCGGCCGGGTCGCCGAACTGGCCCTCGGCATGCCGTGGGAGGAGGCCGTCACCTCGGTCCTGCTGCGTCCGCTCGGCATCCGCGCGGCCTTCGTCACCGGCTCGGGCGCCGCCGCCGGGCACGTCCCCGGGCACGCCGCGCAGCCGGCGTACGGTACCGCCCGCCCGGTGGCCCAGCTGCTGCCGCCGGTGGAGGCGCCGGCCGGCGCGCTCGCGCTCGCCGCCGCGGACCTGCTGCGGTTCGGCACCCTGCTCGCGGACGAACCGGTGCGCCCGCGAGGGCCGCTGCTGCCGCCGCCCCGGGTCACCGAGACGATGCGCCGGATCGAGCCGAACACCGACGCGTTCGGCCTGGCCGACGCTTGGGGCCTCGGCCTCGCGCACTACCTGGCCCCGGACGGCCGGACCTGGGTCGGTCACGACGGCACCGGCGACGGCACCTCCTGCCACCTGCGGGTCGACCCGCAGGAGGGCACGGTCGTCGCGCTGACCACCAACGCGGGCACCGGGCTCGCGCTCTGGGACGACCTGCTGGCCGAACTGGGCGGGCCCGGGATCGAGGTCGGCAGTCACCCGTTCACCCGGCTGCGCGGCGACGCGCCGCCGGCCCCCGACCACCTCCTCGCCGACTGCGCGGGGACCTACCGCAACGGCGCCACCGAGTACCGCCTGGTCCATGACCCGGACGGCCTGCGGCTCGACCAGGGAGGCCGACCGTTCGCCCGGCTCGCCGTCCGGTCGGACCTGGCGTTCTCGGTCGTCGAGCTGACCACCGAGCGGACCGGCTACACCGGCCGCTTCCACCGGGACCCGGACACCGGGCGGATCGACCGCATGCAGGTCGGCGGGCGCTTGGCGGCCCGGTGGTGAGCGGCGGCGCACGGCAGTAACCAGCGTGTTCCGGACTCCCGCGACCCGCGGGAGTCCGAAGCCGTCGTCGGACCGGACGGCCGGGCGGCTGAACGGGCAGAGCAGACCGAAGGGCAGGAGACACGACCATGTCGCACGAGGCGGCTTCCCCGGACGCACGGCTCATCACTGGCACCGACCCGGCGTCGGCGGAGGCGGCGGGGTGGCACGCGGGACCGCCGGCGCCCGCCGCCGGCACCCTGCCCGAGCTGCTGCGCCGGCAGGTCGAGCGGGCCCCGAGGGCGCCCGCTCTGGTGTCCGGGGTCGGCACCCTCTCGTACGCCGAGCTGGACAGCCGGACCAACCGGCTGGCGCACCTGCTGATCGACCGGGGCGTCGGCCCCGGCAGCATCGTGGCGCTCGGCATGGCCCGCGGCGCGGATCTCGTGCTGGCGGCCATCGCCACCACCAAGGCCGGCGCCGCCTACCTGCCGGTCGATCCGGCCTACCCGGCCGAGCGGGTCGCCTACGTCCTCGCCGACGCCTCGCCGCGGCTGCTGCTCACCAACGGCGCCGGTTCGGTCCGGGCCGTCGACGGCCCGCCGGCCGTGCTGGACCTCGCCGACCCGGCCGTCGCCGAGGCGCTGGCGGGCTGCCCGGACACCGACCCGGCCGCGGCCGGGAAGGTCGGGCGGGGACACCCGCTGGACGCCGCGTACGTCATCTACACCTCCGGATCCACCGGGCGCCCCAAGGGCGTGGCCGTGCCCCACCACGGCCTCGCCGCCCTCACCGCCCAGCACGTCGCCCAGCTGGCGGCCGGCCCCGGTTCCCGGGTGCTGCAGTTCGCCAGCCCCAGTTTCGACGCCTCGGTGTTCGAGCTCTCCATGGCGCTGCTCACCGGCGGCACGCTGGTCCTGGCCGATGCCGCGCGGCTGGTACCCGGTCCGGCCTTCGCCGACCTGCTGGCCGAACTGCGGATCACCCACGTCACCCTGCCGCCGGCGGTGCTCGCCACCCTGCCGGACGGGGCGGTCCCGGCCGGCGTCACCGTCGTCACGGCCGGCGAGGCCTGCTCCGCCGCGGTCGCGGCCCGTTGGGCGCCCGGCCGGCTGATGGTCAACGGGTACGGGCCGACCGAGTCCACCGTCTGCGCCACCATGAGCGACCCGATCCCCGGGGACGGCACCGCCCCCGACATCGGACGCCCGGTGACCGGCACCCGGGTGCACGTCCTCGACGAGCGGCTGCGGCCGGTCGCCCCCGGCGCCGTCGGCGAGCTGTACGTGGCCGGGGACGGGCTGGCGCTCGGCTACCTGGGCCGCCCCGGTCTGACCGCCGAGCGCTTCGTCGCCGACCCGTACGGACCGGCCGGCGGCCGCCTCTACCGCACCGGCGACCTCGCCGAGTGGACCGCGGACGGCGTGCTGCGCTACCGCGGCCGGACCGACGACCAGGTCAAGATCCGGGGCTTCCGGGTCGAGCTGGGCGAGGTCGAGGCCGCCGTGCTGACCCACCCGGCCGTCGCCGAGGCCGCCGCCGGAGCACCCGAGGACGAGCGCGGCCACCGCCGACTGGTCGTCCACGTTCGCGCGGAGGCGGGCCTGGCCGCGCCCACCCGGGCCGAGCTCGCCGCCCACCTGCGCCGCACCCTGCCCGAGCACCTGCTGCCCTCCGCGGTGGTCCCGGTCGGGCACTTCCCGCTCAACCCCTCCGGAAAGGTGGACCGCGCCGAACTGCCCGCGCCGGACTGGACCGGCCGCGGGGTCGCCCACGTGCCGGCCGACGGCCCGGTCGAGGAGGCCGTGGTCCGGATCTGGGAGGAGGCCCTCGGCACCACCGGTGTCGGGACCACCGACGACTTCTTCGACCTCGGCGGCGACTCGCTGCTGGGCGCCCGCGTCCTGGCCCGGCTGAAGGCGGAGTTCGGCACCGCACCGAGCCTGCGCGAGCTGTTCGCCGCGCCGACCGCGGGCGCGGTCGCCGCCCTGGTCGGACCGGCCGGGCACATCCCCGCCCCGGTCGGGGCCGTCGCGCGCGACGGCGCGCCGCGTGGCCGCGGCGGCACCGTGCCGATGTCCTTCGCCCAGGAGAGCCTCTGGTTCCTCCACGACGCCGCCCCGGCCCTGGCCGGGTACGGCGCCGCGGTCGGCATCGAGCTGGCCGGCGAACTGGACGACGAGGCGCTGCGCGCCGCCTTGGGCGCGGTGCTCGCCCGGCACGAGGTGCTCCGCACCACCTTCCGGGCCGGCGAGCACGGCGGCGTGCAGGTGGTGCACGAGCCCGGCGAGCCCGCGCTCGACGTGGTCGACCTCACCGCGCTGTCGGCCGGGAAGGCGGCGGACGAGCACGAGCGACTGCTCGCCGAGGCGACGGCCCGTCCGTTCGACCTGGTGGCCGGGCCGCTGCTGCGCGCCCTGCTGATCCATCTGCCCGGGCAGCGGCACGTGCTGGTGCTGGACCAGCACCACATCGTCACCGACGGCTGGTCCACCCGCGCCCTGCTCCGAGAGCTCTTCGAGCTCTACGGCCGGGCCGTGCACGGGCCGCTCGGCCCGGTGGCGCCGGCGCCCGACCAGTTCGCCCGCCACGCCGCCGACCAGCGCGAACGGGCCCGGGCCGGCGCCTGGGACGCCGACATCGCGTACTGGCGCGAGCGGCTCGCGGACCTGCCGCCGCTCGACCTGCCCGCCGACCGGCCGTGCTCGGCGGCCCGCACCGGCGCCGGCGCCCTGCACCGGTTCCGTGTCCCGGCCGAGCTGGCCGCCGGGCTGCGCGCCCTGTCCCGGGCCCGTCGGGCCACCGTCTTCATGACGCTGACCGCCGCCGTGCACGTCCTGCTGGCCCGGCACAGCGGCCAGCGCGACTTCGCGCTCGGCATCGCCACCGCCGGCCGCCGCGACGGCGTGGACGACGACACCCAGGGCTTCTTCGCCAACCTGGTGCCGCTGCGCACCGCGCTCGACCCCGCCCGGCCGTTCGGTGAACTCGTCGACGCCGTAAGGGAGTCCACCCTGGTCGCGGTCGAGCACGGCGAGGTGCCGTTCGACCGGCTGGTCGAGGCGCTGCGTCCGGTCCGCGAACCGGGCCGGATGCCGCTGGTGCAGGCCGCCGTCACCTACCAGGAACCGCTGCTGGGCCCCGGGGCGGCGGCCGCCGGGCTCGACCTGGCCGAGGCCGAACTCCCGCGATCCTCCTCGCGGTTCGACCTGCTCTTCGAGTTCTGGAACCACGGCGACACGCTCGGCGCCGGCATCGAGTACAGCACCGACCTGTTCACCGCTGCCACGGTCGCCCGGCTGACGGACCACCTGCTCGGCCTGCTCCGGTCGGCCGTCGCCGACGCCGGCGCGCCCGCCGGGGAGCTCGCCCTGGTCGGCGCGGAGGACGCCGGGGCCCGGCGGGCCCGGGCCGACTGGCACGACACCGAGACCACCTACCCGCGCGATGCCCGGGTCCACGAGCTGTTCGAGTACGTCGCCCGGCTCCGCCCGGATGCCGTCGCCCTGGTGCACGAGGAGACCGCCGTCGGCTACGGCGAGCTCAACACCCGGGCCAACCGGCTGGCCCGCCGACTGGCAGCCGCCGGGGTCGGGCGCGGCACGCTCGTCCCGGTCTGCGCCCGGCGCTCGCCAGGGATGGTCGTCGGGCTGCTGGCGGTGCTCAAGGCCGGGGGCGCCTACGCGCTGCTCGACACCGGCCTGCCGGTCGAGCGGCTGCGGCTGATGATCGAGGACCTGGCCGCGCCGGTCGCACTCGTCGGGGCCGACGCCGAGGCGACCGTCCGGGCGGCCTGGCCCGCCGCGGGCGACCCGGTCCTGCTGTCGCTCACCGACCCGGCCACCGACGCCGAGGACGACTCCGACCCGGCCGTCCCGGGCAGCGCCGAGGACCCGGCGACGGTGATGTTCACCTCCGGCTCCACCGGTCGGCCCAAGGGTGTGCTGGCGGCCCACCGCGCCACCGTGCGCACCTTCGTCGGCACCGACTACGCCCGGTTCGGGCCGGACGAGGTGGTTCTGCAGTCGGCGCCGATCTCCTGGGACGCGTTCTCCCTGGAGCTGTTCGGCGCGCTGCTGCACGGCGCCCGCTGCGTCCTCCAGCCGGCCCCCACGCCCGAGCCGGAGGCGATCGCCGAGCTCGTCGAGCGGCACGGCGTCACCACCCTGTGGCTGTCCTCCAGCCTGTTCAACGTGATGGCCGAGGAGTACCCGGGCGTCTTCGGGACGCTCCGCCAGGTGCTGACCGGCGGCGAGGCGGTCTCGGTCGAGCACGTCGGCCGGGTGCTGCGCCGCCACCCCGGGCTGCGCCTGGTCAACGGCTACGGACCGGTGGAGTCCATGGTGTTCGCCACCACCCACCGGATCACCGAGCGGGACCTGGAGCGGGCCTCGGTGCCGATCGGCCGCCCGCTGGCCAACACCCGGGTCCACCTGCTGGACCAGGACGGACGGCCGGTGGCGGACGGCGTGCCCGGCGAGCTGTACCTGGCCGGCGACGGCCTGGCGATCGGCTACCTCGGCCGGCCCGAGCTGACCGCCGAGCGGTTCGGCCCCGCGGTCTTCGACCCGGCCGAGCGGCTCTACCGCACCGGCGACCTGGCCCGGATGCTGCCCGAGGGCGTGCTGGAGTTCCTCGGCCGGGCCGACGACCAGGTCAAGGTGCGCGGCTTCCGGATCGAGCCCGGCGAGATCGTCGCCGCCCTGCTGCGGCTGCCGGAGCTGGCCGACGCCGCCGTCCTGGCACTGCCGGACGGCGCGGGCTCCAAGCGCCTGGTCGGCTACCTGGTGCCCCGGGACGCCGAGCAGCGCCCGGACACCGCCGTGGTGCGCGCCGCGTTGGCGCAGCACCTGCCCTCGTACATGGTGCCGTCCGCCTTCGTCACGCTGCCGGCGCTGCCGCTGAACGCCGCCGGGAAGCTCGACCGGGCCGCCCTGCCGGTGCCCGAGGCCGACGCCGGGCGGGCCTACCTGGCGCCGCGCGACGAGAAGGAGCGGCTGCTCGCGGAGACCTGGGCCCGGTTGCTCGGCGTGGAACAGGTCGGTGTCGAGGACAACTTCTTCGAGCTGGGCGGGGACTCCATTCTCACCATGCGGGTCGCCGCCCGGGCCCGCGCCGAGGGGCTCTCCCTGCGCTCCGGCGACGTGATGCGGCATCAGACCGTCGCCGCACTCGCCGCCGTGGCGGTCTGGGCCCGGGACGAGGCGCCCGCCGCCGAACAGGGCCCGGTCGAGGGCGAGCTGCCGCTCACCCCGATCCAGCGCTGGTTCCACGGCACCGACCCGGCCCGGCCCGGGCACTTCGACCAGACCGTCCGGGTCGAACTGGCCCCCGGAGTCGACGAGTCGGCCCTGGAGCGGGCGCTGCGCGCCCTGTTCGCGCAGCACGACGCGCTGCGGCTGCGCTTCGCCGGGGCCGTCGGCCACCACGCGCCCGGCCCGGGCGGCCCCCTGCTGCACGTCGTCGACCTGGCCGGCCTGCCGGTCGACGAGCAGGACCGCCGGATCGACGACATGGCCGAGCGGGCCGAGGAGTTCGACCTCGCGGAGGGCCCGCTGTTCGGTGCCACCCTGCTGCGCGGCGACACCGGGCGCCCGGACGTGCTGGTGCTGGCGGCCCACCACCTGGTGGTCGACGGCGTCTCCTGGCGCATCCTGCTGGAGGACCTCGCCGACGCCTACCGGCAGGCCGCGGTCGGCCGGGAGGTGCGGCTCGGCGCCAAGACCACCTCGTTCCGGGCCTGGGCGCTCGACCTCGAAACCCGCACCGCCGCCGGAGAGTTCGAGCCCGAGCGGGCGTACTGGGACGGCGTGCCGGACCCGGCGACGCCCCGGCTGCCGCGCGACCGGGCAGGCTCCAACACCGCGGCTTCGACCCGCACGCTGACCGTCCGGCTGACCGCCGCCGAGACGGACGCGGTGCTCCGGGAGCTCCCGGCCCGCTACCGGGGCGGCCCGGACGACGTCCTGCTGAGCGCGCTCGGCACCGCGCTGGCCGCCTGGACCGGCCTGCCGAAGGTGCTGGTGGACCTGGAGGGCCACGGCCGGACCGAACGGGACGGCACCGACCTGTCCCGCACCGTCGGCTGGTTCACCGCCGTGTACCCCGTCGCCCTCGACCTGCCCGACCCGGCCGCCGGCTGGCCGGCCGTGCTCAAGTCCGTCAAGCAGCGACTGCGGGACGTCCCCGGCGGTGGCCTCGGCCACGGCGCGCTGCGCGACGCGGCCGCCCACCGCACCGAGCGCGACCGCGCGCCCGAGGTGAGCTTCAACTACCTCGGGCGCTTCGAGGAACTGCCCGAGGGCGGCCCGTTCGAGGCGGGCACCCGGCCACGGATGTGGCTGCGGCAGTCCCCGGAGTCGGTCCGTCCCCACCTGCTCGACGTCATCGCCGTCCTCGGCGACGGCGGCGCCCTGGAGCTGCTCTGGCAGTACTCCGACCAGGTGCACGAGGAGGCCACCGTACGGCGCCTCGCCGAGGCGACCGCCGACGCGCTGCGCGCGCTGGCCGCGCACGCGGGCGAACCCGGAGCCGGCGGCCGGACCCCCTCGGACTTCCCGCTGCTGCGGCTGGACCAGGCCGCGGTGGACCGGCTGGCCGGTGACGGCCGAGCGGTGGCGGACCTCTACCCGCTCACCGCGATGCAGGCCGGCATGCTCTTCCACTCGTTGGAGGCCGCCGCCGAGACCGGCGGTCAGGACGCCTACTTCGCCCAGTTCGCCTTCGTGCTGGACGGTGTGGACCGCGTCGACCTGCTGGAACGCGCCTGGCGCAGCACCGTCGACCGAACCCCGGTGCTGCGCACCACGGTCGCCGACACCGGGGCCGGCGGGTTCGTCCAGCGGGTGCTGCGGACCGTCCCCACCCCGCTGACCGTGCTGGACTGGAGCGGACTGGACGAGGCCGGACGGGCCGAGGCGTTGGAACGGCTCTTCGCCGCCGACCGCGCGCTCGGCGTGGACCTGGCCGACGGCCCGCTCACCCGGCTCACCGCGGCCCGGCTGGACAGCGGCTCGTTCCACCTGCTGTGGACCTTCCACCACGCGCTGCTGGACGGCTGGAGCCTCTACCAGGTGCTCTCCGACCTGTTCGCCGAGTACGCGGCGCTGCGCGCCGGCCGGCCGTCCGCCGCCGTCGAGCGGCCGCCGTTCCGCGACTACGTGGCCTGGCAGCTCGCTCGGGACACCGACGAGGCGCAGCGGTACTTCACCGAGCGGCTGGCGAGCCTGACCACCGCCACCCCGCTGCCCTTCGACCGCAGGCCGACCGGCGAGCACCGGGTCAGGTCCTCCGCGCGGCTGCGGGTGGAACTGCCGGCCGAGCTGTCCGCCCGGGTCTACCGGGCCGCGCGGGACCGGCAGGTCACCGTGAACACGGTGGTCCAGGGCGCCTGGGCGCTGCTGCTGTCCCGGCTGTCCGGGCAGGGCGACGTCTGCTTCGGCGCGACCGTCTCCGGCCGCCCCAACGACCTCGACGGCGCGCCGGACATGGTCGGGCTGTTCATCGGCACCCTGCCGGTCCGCGCCCTCGCGGACCCGCGGGCCGAGCTCGGGCCCTGGCTGCGCGAGCTCCAGCAGGAGCAGGTGCGGGCCCGCGTCCACGAGCACCTGCCGCTCACCGCGATCCAGGCCCGCAGCGGGATCGCCGCCCCGGCCAGGCTCTTCGACAGCGTGCTGGTCTTCGAGAACTACCCGGTGGACGACGCCGCGCTCACCGTCGGCGGCCTCGCCCTGCGCGACGTGAGCGCCGACGCCGAGACCACCAACTATCCCGTGGCGGTGGGCGTCTACCCGACCGAGCGGCTGACCTTCTCGTTCGCCTACGACCCCGCCCTGTTCGACGAGCGGACGGTGCGGACCTTCGCCGACCGGCTCGGTCTGCTGCTGGGCGGCATGGCCGAGCCGGAGCGGGACGCGCCGACCCGGCTGGTGGACCTGCCCTGGCTGACCGAGGACGAGCTGCGGCGGCACCTGACCGGCCACGACGACACCGCGGTCGCCGTGGACCGCACCACCGTGCCGGAGCGGATCGCCGCCCAGGCCCGGCGCACTCCCGCGGCGCTCGCGCTGACCGGCCCCGACGGCCGCCTCGACTACGCCGACCTGGCCGCGCGCTCCGACGCGCTGGCCGCCCGGCTGCGCGCCGCCGGGGTCGGCACCGAGGACGTGGTGGCCGTCGCCATGCGGCCCTCCGCGCTGCTGGTGGTGACCCTGCTCGCGGTGTGGAAGGCCGGCGCCGGATACGTGCCGCTGGACCTCCAGCACCCGGCCCGGCGGCTCGGCGCCCTGCTCGCCGAGTGCGGTCCGGTGCGGCTGCTGGCGGACGTCGAGGGCGTGGCGGCTCTGGACGGCGAGGCGCCGGCCGGCTGCCCGGTCGACCTGGTGGACCTGGCGGGCCTGGCCGGCCCGTACGACCACACCGGGGTCGTCCGACCCGCCCCGGCGGACACCGCGTACGTGCTCTACACCTCCGGTTCGACCGGCACCCCCAAGGGCGTGGTCGTCGAGCACGCCTCGCTGGCGCACTACCTGGCCCACGCCGCCGACGCGTATCCGGGCCTGCGCACCTCGGCCCTGCTGCACTCCTCGATCGCCTTCGACCTCACCGTCACCGCGCTGTGGACCCCGCTGACCCAGGGCGGCACGGTCGTGGTGTCCCCACTGGAGCCGGACGCGCTCGCCGAACTGGCCGCCGCCGGCACCGCGGTGGGCTTCGTCAAGGCGACGCCCAGCCACCTTCCGCTGCTGGAGCGCCTGCCCGACGTGGCGGCCGGCTCGGCCGACCTGGTGGTCGGCGGCGAGCAGTTGCCCGGCGAGAGCCTCGCCGGCTGGCGGGCCCGGCACCCCGGCAGCGCGGTGATCAACGAGTACGGGCCGACCGAGGCGACCGTGGGCTGCATCGTGTACCGGGCCGAGCCCGGGCAGCCGCTCGCCCCGGGCGCCGTCCCGATCGGCCGGCCGATCCGCAACACCCGGGTCCACCTGCTCGACGGCACGCTGCGCCCGGTGCCCGACGGCGTCACCGGCGAGCTGTACCTCGGCGGCGACGGCCTGGCCCGCGGCTACCGGGGCCGTCCGGCGCTGACCGCCGAGCGGTTCGTCGCCGCCCCGTTCGGTGCGCCCGGCGGACGGCTCTACCGCACCGGCGACCTGGCCCGGCGCCGCGCCGACGGCGTGATCGAGTACCTGGGCAGGGTCGACGACCAGGTGAAGGTGCGGGGCTTCCGGATCGAACTCGGCGAGGTGGAGAGCGCGTTGACCCGCCACCCGGGCGTCGCCGCGGCCGCTGCCACGGTCGCCGACGGGGTGCTCGGCGGGCACGTGGTGACCACCGGCGGCCCGGACGCGCCGGACGCGGCCGAGCTGCGCCGCTTCCTGGCCGGGCTGCTGCCCGAGCACATGGTCCCGGCGGGCTTCGCCTTCGTCCCGGCGCTGCCCCTCACCCCCAACGGCAAGGTCGACCGGGCGGCGCTCGGCCGACCCGCGGAACGGCCCGCCGAGCCCGCGGCACCGGAGCCGCGGGAGCTGCTGACGCCCACCGAGCAGGCCCTGGCGGACATCTGGTCGGACGTCCTGGAGGTGGCGCAGGTCGGCCCGGACGACGACTTCATCGGCCTGGGCGGGGACTCCATCCGGAGCCTGGGCGTGATGGCGAGCGTCCGCAGGGCGTTCGGGATCTCCCTGTCGCCGCGGGAGGTCATGACGGCCCGGACCGTCTCCGAGCTGGCGGCGCTCATCGAGGACAAGGTCCTGGCGGACATCCTGGCCGCCGAGGGACTGGCGGACACCGGCACGAGCAGCGAGGCATGAGGAGCATGAGCATGAACGGTCCCACGTCCCGGCCCGACCGACTGTCGGCGCTGCCGCCCGAGGTGCGCGAGAAGCTGCTGCGGCGGCTGGCCGGCCGGGGAGCGGCCCCGGACGCGCCCGGAGCGCCCGCCGCCGCGGCGGACGCCGCGATCGGCGCCGGTCCGCGCCCGGAGGAGGTCCCGCTCTCCTCCGGCCAGCAGCGGCTCTGGTTCCTCAGCAGCCTCGCCCCCGAGGGCAGCGAGTACACCAGCGCCTTCGGCCTGCGGCTGACCGGTCCGCTCGACCGGGACGCGCTGGCCCGGGCGGTGGACCTGGTGGTGGAGCGGCACGAGGTGCTGCGCACCAGCTACCGGGTCGAGGGAGACCGGGTGCGCCAGGTCGTCCACCCGGCGGCGCCCGGGGTGCTGCGCCTCGCCGAGCCCGCCGCCGATGCCGGGGAGCCCGATGCCCGGGAGCCCGGTGCCGAGGAGCCCGGTGTTGCGGCCGTCGTACGGGCCGAGCTCGCGACGCCCTTCGACCTCGCGCGGGGTCCGCTGCTGCGTGCCCTGCTGCTGAGGTCCGCGCCGGAGCGGCACGTGCTGCTGATCACCGCCCACCACAGCGTCATCGACGGCTGGTCCTCGGGCGTGCTCTTCGACGAACTCGGCTCGGCGTACGCGGAGTTCGCCGCCGGACGGACGCCGCGCCCGGAGCCGGTCGCGGTCCAGTACGCCGACTACGCGCTCCGGCAGCGCGAGTGGCTGGCCGGGCCCGGGGTGAAGGCCGGGCTCGACTACTGGGAGAGCAGGCTGCGCGGCGCCGAGCCGCTCGGCCTGCCCACCGACCGCCCCCGCCCGCCGGTCCGCGACACGGCCGGCGCCGTGCTGCGGCTGGCCGTGCCCGCCACGACGACCGCGCGGCTCAAGGACCTCGCCCGGCGCGAGGGCACCACGCTGTTCCCGGTGTTGCTGGCCGGCTACCAGCTGCTGCTCGCCCGGCTCTCCGGGCAGCCGGACGTCACCGTCGGCACCGTCACCACCGGCCGCGGCCGGCCCGAACTGGAGCGTGCCGTCGGCTTCTACGCCAACACCGTCGCGCTGCGCACCACGGTGGACGAGGAGGAGCCGTTCGCGGCGCTGCTCGCCCGGGTGCGGGACGGCGTGCTGGACGGCTTCGAGCACGACCAGGTGCCGTTCGACCGGCTGGTCGAGCTGCTGGAGCCGGTCCGGGACCCGAGCCGCACCCCGGTGTTCCAGACCATGATGGTGCTGCAGAACGCGTTCGGAGCCCCGCTCGCTCTGCCCGGGGTGGCCGTCGAGCAGCTGGAGCTTCCGCGCTGGGAGGCCACCGTCGACCTCGGGCTGGAGTTCGAGGAGCGCGACGGCGAGCTGGACTTCGGCCTGTCGTACAGCACCGCGCTGTTCGACGAGCGGACCGTCCGGGCGCTCGGCGAGCGGCTGGTCGCCCTGTTCGAGGCGGTCGGCGAGCGGCCGGACACCCCGCTGCGCGCGCTGCCGCTGGTCTCCGCCGAGGAGGCGGCCGAGCTGCGCCGCGACTGGGACGCGGCGGCCGCCACCGCCGACGACGGCCCCGCCACCCTGGTCCAGGCCTTCGAACGGCAGGCCGCCGCCACCCCCGGCGCGCCCGCCTTGGTGTTCCGGGACGAGCGGCTCGGCTTCGCCGAACTCAACGGCCGGGCCAACCGGTTGGCGCGCCACCTGCGGGCCCTGGGGATCGGCGCGGAGAGCCTGGTGGCACTGGTGCTGCCGCGCTCGACCGACTTCGTGGTCGCGCTCTGGGCGGTGCTCAAGGCCGGCGCGGTGTACGTGCCGATGAACTCCGAGGAGCCCGCCGAGCGGATCGCCGACCTGCTGCGCGGCATCCGGCCCGCGCTGGTGCTCGGCACCGGGGAGCTCGCCGGCGCGGTGCCCGCCGAACTGCCCCGGCTGCTGCTGGACGAGCCCGCGGTGGTCGCCGCCGTCGCCGCCCGGGACGGGCACGACGAGCCCGCGGCCGCGCCGGCCCCCGGGGACGCCGCGTACGTCATCCACACCTCGGGCTCCACCGGGCGGCCCAAGGGCGTGGTGGTCGAACACCGCTCGCTGGCCAACCTGTTCGCCCGCCAGCGGGACGAGCTGTTCCGGCCCGCGGCGGCCCTGCTCGGCCGCCCGCTGAGGGTCGCGCTGACCACGGTGCCGACCTTCGACGCGTCCTGGAACCCACTGATGGCGGTGGCCGACGGCCACACCCTGCACCTGGTGGACAGCGAGACCCGGCTGAACGCCGACGACCTGGTGGCCTACGCGCGGCGCGAGCAGGTGGACCTGTTCCAGCTCACGCCGTCCTTCGCCCGCCCGGTGCTCGACGCCGGCCTGCTCGCCCCCGCCGCGCCGCACCGGCCCGCCGTGCTGGTGCTCGGCGGGGAGGCGGTCGGCGAGGAGCTGTGGCGCGAGTTGGCCGCGACCCCGGGGCTGACCGCCCACAACTTCTACGGGCCGGCCGAGTGCACCGTCGACACCCTCGCCGCCCGGGTGGACACCGCCCGCGCGCCGGAGCTCGGCCTGCCGGTGCGCGGCACCCGGGCCTACGTGCTGGACGCGCACCTGCGCCCCGTCCCGGTCGGCGTGCGCGGCGAGCTCTACCTGGCCGGTCTGCCGGTCGGGCGCGGCTACCTGCACCGGGCCGCGCTGACCGCCGAGCGCTTCGTCGCCGACCCGTTCGGCCCTGCGGGCACCCGGATGTACCGCACCGGCGACCTGGTCCGCCGCACGCCGGACGGGCGGCTGGAGTTCGCCGGCCGCGGCGACGACCAGGTCAAGATCAACGGCGTCCGGGTGGAGCCGGGCGAGATCGAGGCGGCGCTGCGCTCCCACCCCGCGGTGGACGACTGCGCGGTGGTGCCCCGGGTCGGCCGGGCCGGCGTCCAGCGGCTGGTGGCCTTCGTGGTGCCGAGCGCCGCGGTGCCGGGCGCGGCCGCGCTCCGCGCCCACCTGCACGGCCTGCTGCCGGACTACCTCGTCCCCGCCGCCTTCGCCTTCCTGACGGCGCTGCCGCGCACCGCCGGCGGCAAGACCGACCGCCGGGCCCTGCCGGAGAGCGCCGTGGAGCCGGAGCCGGCCACCGGCTACGTGCCGCCGCGAACCGAGGTCGAACGGGCTCTGGCCGGGATCTGGGCCGAGCTGCTCGGTGTTGACCTGGTCGGCACCGAGGACAACTTCTTCTCCCTCGGCGGCGACTCCATCCTCAGCATCCAGGCCGTCTCCCGGGCCCGGGCCGCCGGGTTCCTGCTCCAGTCCAGGGACATCCTGGTCAAGCAGACCATCGCCCGGATCGCCCCCGGCGTCACCACCGCGGCCGACACCGCCCAGCAGTACGAGCACCGGGGACCGGCACCGCTGGCCCCGATGCAGCACCGGCTGCTGGCCGGCGCGGCCGACATCCCCCGGTTCACCATGTCGCTGCTGCTGGAGCTGGTTCCCGGCACCGACCCGGCCGCACTGGCGCGGGCGCTGGAGGCCCTGGTCGCCCACCACCCGGCGCTGCGCACCCGGTTGCGCCGCGTGGACGGCGGCTGGCTGCAGGAGGCCGCGGCGCACCAGGACGGCCCGCTGCTGAGCCGCCGGGACACCGCCGGCCTGGGCGGGCCGGAGCGCGCGGCGGTGCTGCGCGAGGAGGCGGAGTCGGCCCGCCGCGCCCTCGACCCGGAGCACGGCCCGGTGCTGCGCGCCGTGCTGTTCGACGAGGGTGCCGGGGCCGGCCCCCGGCTGCTGCTGACGGCGCACCACCTGGTGGTCGACGGCGTCTCCTGGCGCATCCTGCTGGACGACCTCGCGACCGGCTACGAGCAGGTCCGGGCCGGCCGACCGGTCGACCTCGGCACCCCGACCACCCCGTTCGCGGCCTGGTCCGCCAGGCTCGCCGAGTACGTCCGCGACGGTGGCCTGGACGTCGAACTCCCGTACTGGCGAAGGATTGCCGAGGAGTCCTTCGAGCTGCCCACCGACGGCACGGGGCCCAATACGGCGGCCTCGTCGGAGCGCGCGGACTTCGCCCTCACCGCCGAGGAGACCGAGGCGCTGCTGCGCGACGTCCCGCCGGTCTACCGGACCAGGGTGGACGACGTGCTGCTCACCGCCCTGGCCGGCGTGCTCGCCGAGTGGACCGGCCGCGAGCGGGTGCTGGTCGGCCTGGAGGGGCACGGGCGTGAGGACGTCCTGCCCGGCGCCGACCTCTCCCGCACGGTCGGCTGGTTCACCGCCGTCCACCCGGTCGCGCTGACGGTGGCGGCCGGCGACGGGGTCGCCGCGCGACTGAAGTCGGTGAAGGAGCAACTGCGTGCCGTCCCCGCCAAGGGCTTCGGCCACGGCGCGCTGGCCGCCCACCGGGCGGGATTCACCCCGGCCGCCGCGCCGGCCGTGACCTTCAACTACCACGGGCAGCTGGACGGCGCCTTCGCCGCCCGCTCCCTCTACCGCGCCCACCTGGGCGACGGCGGGCCGCAGTGGGACGGCGACCACGAGCGGAGCGCGCAGATCGAGGTGGTCGGCGCCGTCTCCGACGGGGTGCTCACGCTGTCCTGGTTCACCTCCCGGGCGCTGCACCGGCCGCAGACCGTCCGGCGGCTCGGCGAGTCGCTGCTGGCGCACCTGCGGGCCGTCATCGCGCACTGCGCCGAGCCCGGTGCCGGCGGTCGCACGCCGTCCGACCACCCGTTGGCCCGGCTCGACCAGGCGGCCCTCGACCGGCTGGTCGGCGACGGCCGGGGCGTGGACGACGTCCTGCCGCTCACCCCGCTGCAGGGCGGCATGCTCTTCCACACCCTGACCGACCCGGACGGCGGCGCCTACGTCGACCAGCTGGCCCTGCGGTTGGAGGGACTGGCCACCGCCGAGGCGCTGGCCGCGGCCTGGTGCGAGGTGTTCCGGCGCACCGACGTGCTGCGCACCACCGTCCGCTGGGAGGGCGTGCCCGAGCCGGTCCAGCTGATCCGCTCGGACCTGGAGCTGCCGGTCGAGCTGCTCGACTGGCGCGGGGACCCCGACCCCGGCCGACGGCTGGACGAGCTGGTCCGGGCCGAGCGCGAGCGCGGCATCGACCTGGCCGCCGGGCCGCTGATGCGGATCGTCCTGGCCCGGGTCGACGACCGGACCGTCCACCAGCTGTGGACGTTCAGCCACCTGCTGCTGGACGGCTGGAGTACCGCCCAGCTGTTCGAGGAGGTGCTGGAGCACTACGTCGCCGCCGTCGAGGGGCGGGCCGCCCTCCCGGTCAGCCGGCCGTCGTTCCGCGAGTACCTGGAGTGGCTGGCCGGGCAGGACCGCGAGGCCGCCGTGGCGCACTGGCGGCAGGTGCTGGCCGGCTTCGCCGAGCCCACCGCGCTGCCGGTGGACCGCCAGCCCGCCGCCGACCACCGCACCCGGGCCGTCGGCTCGCACAAGCTCGCCCTGGACCCGGCGGTCACCGGGGTGCTGGCCGACTGGTGCCGGGAGAACCGGATCACCCTCAACACCCTGATGCAGGGCGCCTGGGCGATCCTGCTGTCGCGGCACGCCGGCGAGCCGGACGTGGTTTTCGGTGCCGTCGTCTCCGGGCGTACCCCCGAGGTGCCGGGGATCGAGAGCGGCATCGGCATGTTCGTCAACACCGTCCCGGTCCGGGCCCGGGTGGCCGGACCGGAGGCGGACGGTGACCTCGGGGCCTGGCTGCGCGCTCTGCAGGCGGCGCAGGCG
Source organism: Kitasatospora sp. NPDC087271 (assembly GCF_044744605.1). Classification (NCBI taxonomy): domain Bacteria; kingdom Bacillati; phylum Actinomycetota; class Actinomycetes; order Kitasatosporales; family Streptomycetaceae; genus Kitasatospora; species Kitasatospora sp. NPDC087271. Next base: position 215,546 of record NZ_JBIUYQ010000002.1, on the reverse strand, counting down.
GAGAGCACCGCGCACGACTACCTGGCCCTCTCCGACATCCGGCGCTGCGCCGAACTGGCCTCCGGGGAGCGGCTGTTCGACAGCGTGGTGGTCTTCGAGAACTACCCGGTCGCCGAGGGCGCCACCGGCCGCGACGGGGTGGGCGTCCAGGTGCTGCGCTCCTCGGACAGCAGCACCGTGCCGCTCACCGTCAGCAGCCACGCCGACACCGCGCTGCGGATCGAACTCACCTACGATCCCGAGCTGTTCGACGCCGCCACCGTGGAGCGGATCGGCGGCAGGCTGCGCACCCTGCTGGAGGGCGTGGCCGCGGACCCGCACCGCGGGCCGGCCGCGCTGCCCTGGCTCACGGAGCGGGAGCGGCACACCCTGCTCGTCGAGTGGAACGACACCGCGCGCCCGCGCCGCACCGAGACGCTGGTCCAGGAGCTGTTCGACGCCCAGGTCGCCGCCCGCCCGGACGAGGTGGCCGTCCTGGAGGCGGACGGCGGGGCTCCGCTGACCTTCCGGGAGCTGGACCGCCGGGCCAACCGGCTCGCCCGTCGACTGGTCGCCGCCGGCGCCCGGCCGGGCGAGCGGGTGGCGCTGCACCTGGAACGCTCCACCGACATGGTGCTCGCCGTGCTCGCCGTGCTGAAGTCCGGCGCCGCCTACGTGCCGCTGGACCCGGCGTACCCGCGCGAGCGGCTGGAGTTCATGCTTGAGGACGCCGAGCCGGCGGTGGTGCTGAGCCACGCCGCGATCGCCGACCGGCTGCCCGGCCACGGCGGTGCCCTGGTCACCGTCGAGTCCGTCGAGTCCGTCGCCGACACCGGCCCGGAGACCCCGCCGGAGGTCGCCGCCGGGCCGGACGACCCGGTGTACGTGGTGTACACCTCCGGCTCCACCGGCCGGCCCAAGGGCGTGGTGGTGACCCACCGGAACCTGCTCCACATCGCCGGCGCCTGGGACGAGCTGTACGACCTGACGGAACGCGGGTTGCGCTTCGTCTCCATCACCAGCCTCTCGGTGGACCTCTTCCTGGCCGACCTGCTCCGCTCGGTCTTCTTCGGCGGTTCGCTGCTCGTCGTGCCGACCGACCTGGTCACCGACCCCGCCCGGCTGCTCGCGCTGGTCGAGCGGGTCGGCGGTACCGCGATCGAACTGGTCCCCTCACTCGCCAAGGCACTGGTCGAGGAGGTCGGGGGGCGCGGCGAGCGGCTGCCGGCCTTCCAGGTGATGTCGGTCGGCTCGGAGGGCTGGCGCGTCGACGACTGCCGCGAGCTGCTGGAACACGCCCACCCGGACACCGTGGTGGTCAACGCCTACGGGGCGACCGAGGCCACCGTCGACTCCACGGTGTTCGTCCCCACCCCCGAGCGGCTGGCCCGCCTCGCCGCCTACGTGCCGGTCGGCAGCCCGATCGGCAACACCCGGGTGTACGTGCTCGACGAGCGGGGCGAGCCGGTGCCGGTCGGCGTGCCCGGCCACATCCACATCGGCGGTGACGGCGTGAGTGCCGGCTACTGGCGGCGTCCCGAGCTGACCGCCGAGCACTTCCTGCCCGACCCGTTCACCCCGGGCGGCCGGCTGTACCGGCCGGGCGACCTGGGCCGCTGGACGGCCGACGGCGTCCTGGAGTTCCTCGGCCGGGCCGACCACCAGGTCAAGATCCGAGGCTTCCGGATCGAGCTCGCCGAGGTCGAGGCGGCGCTCACCGCGCTGGACGACGTGGCCGAGGCGGTCGTGGTGGCCCGCCGCGACCGCGGCCGGGACCGGCTGGTGGCGTACGTGGTGCCCGCCGTGCCCGGCACCGGGATCGACCCGGCCGGGCTGCGGGCCCGACTGGCCGTCGGCCTCACCGAGGCGATGGTGCCCTCGGCCTTCGTCGGACTGGAGCGCGTCCCGCTGCTGCCCAACGGCAAGACCGACCGCCGGGCGCTGCCCGAGCCGCCCGAGGACCTCGCCCTCGGCGGCGAGTACCTGGCCCCCGAGGGCGCGTCGGAGACCCTGCTGGCCGGGATCTGGGCGGAGGTGCTGGGCGTCGAGCGGATCGGGGCCGAGGACAACTTCTTCGAGCTGGGCGGTGATTCGCTGCTGAGCATCCGGGTGGTGTCCCGGCTGCGGCAGCACGTGGACTCCGGGATCTCCCCGCGTGCCCTGTTCAGCGCGCCGACCGTCCGGTCGCTGGCCGCGCTGCTCGCCGCCGAGCGGGAGGCGCCCGCCGACGCGCTGGTGCCGGTCGGCCGGGAAAGTGCCCCGCCGCTCTCCTTCGGCCAGCAACGGCTCTGGTTCCTCGGGCAGTTCGGCGGGACCGGCGCCGAGTACAACTCACCGCTGGGCCTGCGGGTGCACGGCCCGTTGGACGCCGACGCGCTGGAACTGGCGCTGGCCGACCTGGTGGACCGGCACGAGTCGCTGCGCACGCTCTTCGGCCAGGTCGACGGCGAGGGGCGGCAGTTGATCGCCCCGGCCGGGAGGCCCTTCGCGCTGGCCCGCACCGACCTGTCCGGCCACCCCGCGCACGAGCGCGAGGACCGGCTGCGGGAGGCCGTCGGCGCCGACGGCGCCACCCCCTTCGACCTGCGCACCGGGCCGCTGTTCCGGGCCCACCTCGTCCGGCTGGCCGAGGACGAGCACGTGCTGACCCTGGTCCTGCACCACATCGTCACCGATGGCCGCTCGGCCGGCGTGCTGGTCCGCGACCTCGCCGAGCTGTACCGCGTCCGGCGGCACGGCGGTATCGTCGACCTGCCGGAACTCCCCGTCCAGTACGCCGACTTCGCGGCCTGGCAGCGTGCCCGTTGGGAGAGCGCGGGCAGCGGCCTGCTCGACTGGTGGCGGGAGCGGCTGGCCGGCCTGGAGCCGCTGGAGCTGCCCACCGACCGGCCCCGGCCGCCGGTGCGCGGCCGCGAGGGGGCGCAGTTGGAGTTCGCCGTGGACGCGGAGACCGCCAAGCGGCTCAAGCGGATCGCCCAGGACCGCGGCGCGACGCTGTTCACCGTGCTGGTCGCGGCGACCCAGCTGCTGCTCGCGCACTGGTCGGGCCAGGACGACATCGCGGTGGGCACCGTCTCGGCCGGTCGCGACCGGCCCGAACTGGAGCAGGTGGTCGGCTTCTTCGTGGACACCCTGGTGCTGCGCTCCGAGGTGGACTGGGAGGAGGGCTTCGACGGCTTCCTCGGCCGGGTGCGGGAGTCCGTCAACGGCGCCTTCGCCCACGCCGACGTGCCCTTCGACCGGCTGGTCGAGGCGCTGCGGCCGGAGCGCGACCCGAGCCGCACCCCGCTGTTCCAGGCCATGGTGGTCCTGCAGGACGCCCCGGGCGGCCCGGTGCGCCTCGACGGCGCCCACACCGAGGAGTTCGGCCTGCCCACCGGCGGCGCCGCGTTCGACCTCACCTTCCAGTTCCAGGAGACCGACCGCGGCCTGGACGCCGCCCTCCAGTACAGCGTCGGCCTGTTCGACCGGAGCACCGCCCGCCGGATGGCCGACGCCCTGGTCCTGCTGCTCGGCGGCATCTCCGAGCGCCCGTGCGACCCGCTGCGCGAACTCCCCTACGTCCCGGCCGGGGAGCTCGTGCTGGAGCCCCGGCGCTGGCACCGGGAGCCGGACGAGGAAGCCGGCGTGCTCGCCCACGAGCTGGTGGGCCGGCGGGCCGAGGAGCACCCGCACGCGGTGGCCGTGGTCGCCGACGACGGCACCGAGGTCTCGTACGGTGAACTCGACGCCCGGGCCGGGGACCTGGCCCGCCGCCTGGTCGCCCGGGGCGTCACCCCGGACACCCTGGTCGGCGTGTTCGCCGACCGCGGGGTGGAGATGGTGGTGGCGGCGCTCGCGGTGCTCAAGGCCGGCGGCGGCTACGTGCCGTTGGACCCGCAGTACCCGGCCGACCGGATCGGCGCGATGATCTGCGGCACCGCGGTCCCGCTGCTGCTCACCCAGGCGCACCTGGCCGAGCGGCTCCCCGAGGGGCCGTTCACCGTCCTGCGGATGGACGGGTCGGACGGGTCGGACGGCGATGCGGCCCCGGCCGGCACCGCGCTGCCCGGCGAGCCGGGCTCCCCGTACCGGGTGGAGGCCGACCACGTCGCGTACGTGGTGCACACCTCCGGTTCCACCGGCCGCCCCAAGGCCGTGGTGATCAGCCACGGCGCGATCGCCCGGACCGCCCGGGTGCTGCGCGAGGCCTGGGGCATAACCGCCGACAGCCGGGTGCTGCAGTACGCGCCGGCCAGCTTCGACGGCGGGGTGTGCGACCTGTTCTGCACCCTCACCGCAGGCGGCGCGCTCTGCCTCACCAGTCCGCGCCCCGCGCCCGACCCGGCCGGGGAGATCATCCGGACCGGCGCCACCGTCGCGGTGCTGCCCCCGGCGCTGCTGGCGGTGATGGACGCCGAGCGGCTGCGCGGCCGGCTGCCCACCGTCGCCGCCGCCGGCGACGTCTGCCCGCCCGACCTGGTGCGCACCTGGTCACAGGGCCGGGAGTTCTTCAACGTGTACGGGCCGAGCGAGGCCACGCTGGTCTCGACCCTGTGGAGCCCGGGCGAGCTGCATGAGGGCGCCCCCGTGCCGGTCGGCACCGAGCTCAACGGCGTCGGCCTGCACATCCTCGACCGCCACCTGCGGCCGGTGCCGGACGGCGTGCCCGGCGAGCTCTACATCGACGGCCCCGGGCTCGGCCGCGGCTACGCCGGACAGCCCGGCCTGACCGCCGGGCGGTTCGTCGCCAACCCGTTCGGCGGGTCCGGAAGCCGGATGTACCGCACCGGCGACCTGGTCCGCCGGGTGGCCGACGGCGAGCTGGAGTTCGTCAGCCGCACCGACACGCAGTTCAAGGTCCGTGGCCACCGGGTCGAGCCCTCCGAGATCGAGGCCGTGCTGCTGCGCGAGCCCGGCGTCGGGGACGCCGCCGTGGTGGTCTTCAAACCGGAGGGCGGCCGCGAGCTGCTGGCCGCGTACGTGGCCCCGGGCGCCCGGTCGGGCGCCTCCGAGCTCTCGCCCGCGGTGCTCAGGGACGCGGTGGCCCGCGCCCTGCCCGGCTACATGGTGCCGGCCGCCGTCCAGGTGCTCGACCAGCTCCCGGTCGGCACCAACGGCAAGGTGGACCGGCGCCGGCTCCCGGCGCCGACCGGACCGGACACCGCCGTGGCGGCCCGGGTGGCGCCGCGCGGCCGGAAGGAGGAACTGCTCGCCCGGATCTGGGCGCAGACGCTCGGCGTCGAGCGGGTCGGCGTCGAGGACAGCTTCTTCGACCTCGGCGGCGACTCCATCCTCAGCATCCAGGTGGTCGCCCGGGCCCGCCGGGCCGGGCTGCGGCTGGACGCCCAGGACGTCTTCCTGCACCAGACCGTGGCCGAACTCGCCGCCGCCGCCACCGAGGTCGGCGACGGCGCGGTCGAGGGCCGGCCGCCGGCCGTCGGGCCCGTCCCGCTGACCCCGGTGCAGCGCTGGTTCTTCGACACCCACGACCACCCGCACCACTTCAACCAGTCGGTGCTGCTGGAGCTCGGCGCGCCGGCCGGCCGCGCGGCGCTCACGGCCGCGCTGGAGACCCTGGTCGAGCACCACGACGCGCTGCGGATGCGTTACACCCGCACCGCCGACGGCTGGGCCCAGGAGAACCCGCCCTACCGGGCCGGCGGGCCGCTGCTGCGGGTGGTGGACACCTCCGCCACCCCCGACGGCGAACTGGGCGCGCTGCTGGACCGGGAGGCCCGCGCCACCCAGGCCGGATTCGACCTGGGCCGCGGCCCGCTGCTCGCCGCCGTCCTCTTCGAGTCCGGTGGACGCCGCCGCGACCGGCTGTTCCTGACGGTCCACCACCTGGTGGTCGACACCGTGTCCTGGAACATCCTGCTGGACGACCTGGACGCGGCCCACGCCCAGGCGGCGGCCGGTCGGCCGGTCGACCTCGGCCCGCGGAGCACCACCTTCCAGGAGTGGTCCGCCCGCCTGGTCGAGCACGTGCGCTCCGGCGGGCTGGACCACGAGCTCGACCACTGGAACGGGGTCGGCGCCGTCCGGCCGGTGCCCCGGGACCTCGACGGCGTCGCCATCGTGGGCGGCGGCCGGGAGGTGCGGGTGCGGCTCGGCGCCGAAGACTCGGCCCAGCTGGCCGAGCACGCGCCGACCGTCTACCGCACCAAGGTCGAGGAGATCGCGCTCGCCGCGCTCGCCCGGGTGCTGGCCCGCTGGACCGGCGAGGACGAGGTCACCGTCGACCTGGAGGGCCACGGCCGCGAGCGGCTGCTCGACGACGTCGACCTGTCCCGGACGGTCGGCTGGTTCACCGCGGTGCACCCCGTCCGCCTCACCGTGCCCGAGGGCGACGACTGGCGGGCCCTCACCCGCGTCGTGCGGCGGCAGCTGCGTGCCGTCCCCGGCAAGGGCCTGGGCCACGGCCCGCTGCGCCACCTGCACCCGGACACCCCGCTCACCGGGCCGGACCCGGACGTGGTGTTCAACTTCCTCGGCCGGCACCGCAGCGACGGCGGGCCCGGCAGCGGGCTCGTGCACACCGTGCACGGCGCGATCGGCCAGGACCTCGGCCCGGACGACCGGATGGAGCACGTGTTGGAGATCGTCGGCGGGATCCACGACGGACGGTTGGAGTTCACCTGGTACTACTCCCCGGCCGTCCACCACCACGGGACGGTGGAGCGGCTGGCCGCGGAGTTCACCGGCGTGCTGCGCGCGATCGCCGACGAGTGCCGGGAGGTGCGGGGATGAGCGAGCTCGCACCCGCCGCCGACCGCTCGGTGGCCGTCACGGAACCGGAGCTCCCGCTCCGCCGCAACCGGGTCTACCACCTGCTGTGGATCGGCACCACGGCCTCCGAGACCGGTCTCAACGTCTCCACCATCGCCTTCCCGCTGCTCGCCCTCGCCACGACCGGCTCCCCCGGGGTGGCCGGCGCGGTGAGCGCGGTCAACGCGGTGGCCCAGGTGGCCGTCGGGCTGCCGGCCGGTGCGCTGGTGGACCGATGGGACCGCAAGAAGATCATGGTGGTCTGCGTGCTGGTCCGGGCGGTGATGCTCGGCCTGCTCGCGCTCGCCGCCGCCACCGGGCACGTCACCACCTGGTTGCTGCTGCTCACCGCGGCCGTCGCCGGGGCGGCCACCAGCCTGTTCGACCCGGCCGAGCGGGCCTCGCTGCCACTGGTGGTGACCCGCGGGCAACTGCCCACGGCGCTCTCGGTGAACACCGCGCGGATGCACCTCGGGCAGCTGGTCGGAACCTCGGGCGGCGGGTTCCTGTTCGGCCTGGGGCGGGCCGTTCCATTCCTCGCCGACGCCGTCGCCCACCTGGTGGCCTTCCTGACGCTGCTGTTCGTCCGGCTGCCGAAGCAGGAGCGCAAGCCCTCCCCGATCTCGACCATCCCGCGTGACATCGTGGCCGGCTTCGCCTTCCTGGTGCGCCAGCCGTTCATGCGCTCGACCACCCTGCTGCTGCTCGGCCTCAACCTGCTGTTCCAGGCGCTCTACCTGGTCGTCATCGTGGCCGCCGAGCAGAACGGGGCCTCGCCGGGGAAGGTCGGCACGATGGCCGCGATGTTCGGCGTCGGCGGCCTGATCGGTGCGCTCGCGGCGCCGCGGATCTCCCGCTCGATCACGCCCTACCAGGCCGTGGTCGGGATCATCTGGCTGCTCGCGGTGCTCGTCCCGCTGATGTCCGTCACGAGCGGCGCGCTGGTCTGGGGCGGCTTCCTGGCCGCCATGGCCTTCCTCGCGCCGACCGCGTACACCGTCGTCGGTACGCAGCAGATCCTGCTCACCCCGGACGGCATGCGCGGCCGGCTGAGTTCGGCGACCAACCTGTTCAACGGCGGCGCGCAGGCCGGCGGCGCGGCCCTGGGCGGGCTGCTCTCGCAGTGGCTGAGCGGCACCGAGGCGATGCTCGGCTGCGCCGTCGGCCTGGCGATGCTCGGGCTGGCCGGCGCGGCGGCGGGCTCGCTGCGGCTGCCGTCCGCCGATCAGGTGAGGGACGTCGGTCAACCCGGAGAGGACTGATCGCCCGAACGGGTGAGAGTGCCCCGAGCGTGCCCGGCCGGGCCGCCCGCCCCGTCGCCGACGTCGCGGGCGGCCGGGACGCCGTCCAGCGGCAGGAGGACGGCGACCTGCCAGCCGCCGTTCGCGCAGGCCCCGGCGGCGAGCTCGCCGCCCAGCCCCGCGACCCGCCGACGCAGCTCCCGGATGCCGGTGCCGCCGCCCTCGCGGTCGACCGCCGCCGCGGCGTCCGCCCGGGCGCCGGCCGGAACCGGCTCGTTGTAGATCAGGACCCGCAGGGCGCCGCCGTCGGCCACCCGCTCGGCGGTGACCGTCACCCTGGGCGAGGCGGGGGCGTGCCGGCGGACGTTGGTGAGCGCCTCCATCACCACCCGGTAGCCGACCGCGCCGACCTGCTCCGGCAGGCCGTCCACGGCGCCGGGGGAGAGTTCGAGCCGGGCCGGGATCATCCCGGTGCGCTCGAACCGGTTCATCAGGTCCGGCAGCTCGTCCAGCGAGTGTGGCCGGGCCGCCGCGTTCTCCTCGGGATCGTCCGCCGCCGGCTCGTCCCCGCCCCGGCCCGGCCGGCGGTCCTCCTCCAGCTCGCTGAGGATCCGGATCGTCCGGTCCATCGACTTCAGTGCCTGGATGCCGGCGCTCTCGATCTGCGGGAGCAGCGCCAGCGCCTTCTCCGGCGACTCCTTGGCCAGCATCTGGGCCGCCTGCGCCAGCACCATCACCCCGGTCACGTCGTGCGCGGCGAAGTCGTGCAGATCCCGGGCGACGTGCAGCCTTTGGGCGCGCCGCTCCTCCGTGACCGCCAGCCTGCGCCGGCTGTCCAGTGAGCGCAGGTAGCAGGACGCCCCCACCGCGGCCACCGCGGCCAGGCCCCAGACCACGCAGAGCCCGATGGTCTCGCGCGGCCCGGCCGGCGGGTCGAGGGTCAGCGCGATCCGCAGCGGCAGCAGGGTCACGGTCACCAGCAGGAGCAGCCCCAGCAGGGCGGCGACCGCCGGAGCGGACCCGCGCACTGCGGGCATGACGGTGACCAGCAGGGCGACCGACTCGACCAGGATCCAGAGCCCCGAGGTGTTGTCGGCGGGGCCCTCGTAGCGGAACGTCGCGTACAGCGAGATCGCGCAGGCCACCGGGACGGTCACCAGGTTCCGGGTCCGCGGTTGCCCCGGCAGCCACACGATCAGGACCGCGGCGGCCAGCACTGCCGCCGTCGTCGAGCCCCGGATCAGTGTCGAAACCGGTGAACCCGCCCACACCGCAACCGAGATGGCGACCGCCGCGAGGAACGCCGCGCCAACTGGGCGTCCGATCCTGGCCAGTTGATTTGTCATGTGCTCGGATGCTACCCCGTGCGAGGATCAGCCCATGACGACACGCATCGTGATCGCTGACGACCAGGCAACCGTGCGGGAAGGCTTTCGACACATCCTCGACCTGCAACCGGACATGGAGGTGCTCGCGGTCGCGGGCGACGGTGACGAGGCGCTCGAGATCGCGCGGACGCTGCGGCCGGACGTCCTGCTCGCCGACATCCGGATGCCGCGGATGGACGGGCTGGAGCTGACCCGCCGGCTGGCCGAGGAGAGCCCGGGCGTACGGGTCGTCATCGTCACCACCTTCGACCTCGACGAGTACGTCCACTCGGCGCTGAAGGCGGGCGCGTACGGCTTCCTGCTGAAGCGTTCCGGTGCGCCGCTGCTGATCGAGGCGGTGCGCGCGGCCGTCGAGGGCGACTCGCTGATCAGCCCGCAGATCACCACCCGGCTGCTGCGAAGCCTGGCCGGCCCGAAGCAGAAGAAGGCGCCCAAGGTCGAACAGTTGACGCCGCGTGAGCTAGAGGTCGCGCGGCTGGTCGCGGACGGCCTGACCAACTCCGACATCGCGGAGGCGCTGTTCATCTCGGCCGGCACGGTGAAGACCCACATGACCCACGTGCAGCGGAAGCTGAAGGTGAACAACCGGGTCGGCATCGCGGCCTGGGTCTGGGACTCGGGCGCCCGCCACGGCTGAACCGGCCGCTCGCGGGCCGGCGGAGGCGGGCGGGGTGGGGCGGGTTACTGGTCGAGGTAGGCGAGGACGGCGAGGACGCGGCGGTTGTCGCCGTCGGTGGGGAGGAGGCCGAGCTTGGTGAAGATGTTGCTGATGTGCTTGGCGACGGCCTTCTCGGTGATGAAGAGGCCCTGGGCGATGCCGGCGTTGGAGCGGCCCTGGGCGAGCCATTCGAGGACTTCGCGTTCGCGGTCGGTGAGGCTGCCGACGTTCTCGTCGCGTTCCTTGCGGACGAGGAGCTGGGAGATGACGTCGGGGTCCATCGCGGTGCCGCCGTCGGCGACGCGGCGGATCGAGTCGAGGAACTGGGAGCCGTTGGTGACGCGGTCCTTGAGCATGTAGCCGACGCCGCGGCCGCCGCTGGCGAGGAGTTCGCGGGCGTAGAGCGGTTCGACGTACTGGGAGAGGAGCAGGACCGGGAGGTCGGGCATGGTGCGGCGGGCGGTGAGGACGGCCCGCAGGCCCTCGTCGGTGAAGTTCGGCGGAAGCCGGACGTCGACGACCGCGACGTCCGGCTGCTGCTCGGTGAGGGCCGCGAGGAGGTCGGCGCCGTTGTCGACGGCGGCCACCACCTCGTGTCCGTAGGCCTGGAGGAGGCGGATCAGGCCGTCCCTCAGGAGGAAGTGGTCTTCGGCGAGGACAATACGCACGGAAGCTCCATCGTCACCATGGTCGGGCCGTTGACGGGGCTGTTCACGGCCAGGACTCCGTCGAACGTGCTGAGTCGTCGCTCGATGCCGCGCAGGCCGGTGCCCCGGGTGGCGTCGGCGCCGCCGCGGCCGCTGTCGGTCACGGTGATGCGCAGCATGCCGTGATCGTAACGGATGTCGATCCAGGCCCGGTCGGCGCCGGAGTGCTTGGCGACGTTGGTGAGGATCTCCGAGATCGCGAAGTAGGCGGCGGACTCGACGGGCATCTCGGGGCGCCCGGGCAGGTCCACGACGACCTCGGTGGGGACCGGGCAGACCATGGCCAGCGCCCGCACCGCGTCGGCGAGTCCGCGGTCGGCGAGGACCGGCGGGTGGATGCCGCGGACCAGGTTGCGGATCTCCTCCAGCGCCTTGGAGGAGGACTGGCGGGCCTCGATGAGCAGGGCCCGGACGGCCTCCGGGTTGGTCTCCAGCAGGTGTTCGGCGGCGTCCAGGGTCATGCCCATCGCGACCAGGCGGGCCTGGGCGCCGTCGTGCAGGTCGCGTTCGATCCGCCGGATCTCGGCCATCTGCGTGTCGACGGCGGTGCTGCGGGTGGTGGTGAGGTGCTCGATCCGGCTGGCCATCAGTTCCTGCTCGCTGGGGGCGAGCATGGAGTGGGTGTACCGGGCGTGCTTGCGGATGGCGCGGGGGGCCATCCACAGGGCCAGCGGCAGTTGCAGGACGCCGAGGACGCCGGCCAGCACCGCGGTGGCCTGGCCGTCGATCGGGATGAACTGGTACCAGAGGCCGTCCCACTGGGTCGACAGCGGGACGCCGAAGAAGGCCAGGAAGATGCCCCAGAAGCCGCTGAGCAGGACGGCGATCGGCATGAAGGCGAGGAAGCCGCCGACGATCGGGTCGGTGAGCACCCAGGTGAACTCCCGCTTGGTCTGCGGGTCGCTCATGATCCAGCGGTAGCGGGCGACGGCTCCCGAGGCGCCCTCGGGGGCGGCCGGCAGGCCGCTGGGCGGGCCGGGGATCTGCACGCCGGACCAGCGCTCGGACAGGCCGCGCTGGCGGGCGGCCAGTGCCCGGACGCGCTCCATGGCCCGCGGCACCAGGCCGAGGCCGGGGCCGACCAGGGAGATCGCGCCGGTGACCCCGAGTGAGCGCCCGAAGGCCGCGACGGACATCCAGCAGAGGGCCAGTGCCCGCCGCAGTCCGGTGAATCCGGCGGGGACGGAGAATCCCCTGATCTCGACCGCCGAGGGGCTTCCCCCGAGCTTCATCGTGCGGTCCATGGCCCGCTCCTCTCTGGTGCCGTTCGCTGTGCCCCGGCCGTGGTGGCCGTGTGACCATTCTGGCGGGGGCGGCGCGGCGAAATCGGTAGTAATAACCCCCCTCTTGCACGACCGGAGGGGGAGGTTCTTCTACCTGGCGGCGGCGGTGACGTCGGCGGGCGGGCTCAGAAGCCGTCCGATGGGCCCTCGGCGGTGTCGGGGGCGGCGACGAAGAGGGACAGGGTGTCCGCCACGCAGGCCGCGTGCTGCCGGCCCTCGACCTCCACCGTCATCCGGACCGCGGCCAGGTGGCCCATCGGGGTCTCGCGGACGCTGGTGACCTTGGCGCCGCCGCGGACCCGGGCGCCGACCGGGATCGGGCGGGGGAAGCGGACCTTGTCCAGGCCGAAGTTGACGCCCAGTTCGACGTTGTGGATCTCGAAGATCGCGCGCATCATCGCGGGCAGCAGGCCGAGCGTCATGTAGCCGTGGACGATGGTCCCGCCGAACGGGCCGGTGGCGGCGCGCTCCGGGTCCACGTGGATCCACTGGAGGTCGCCGGTGGCGTCGGCGAACTGGTCGACGCTGTGCTGGGTGACGTCGAGCCATTCGCTGTAGCCGAGGTGCTCCCCGGTCGCCCCGGTGAACTCGGCCAGGTTGGCAAAGGATCTCATGCGGGTGATTCTGGGCGGCCGTCCATGGCGCGGACAAGGCGTCGGGGGGCCTGGGGGCCGTTCGGTCAGCGCGGCGTCAGCTGGCCGTCAGCGGAGGGGGCGGGGCGGCGGGAAAGGCCGGAGGCCCGCCGGCGCCGGGAGCGCGGGCGGGCCTCCGGGACGGGGCGGGAAGGGCTCAGCCGTAGCGCTTGAGCTCGTGGAAGAAGTCCGGGACGGTGTGCAGCTGCCCGGCCGCGAGGACGCGGTCGTAGACGTGCTTGGCGACGGCCATGTCGAGCACGCCGAGGCCGAACGGGGAGAAGACCACCGGCCGGTCGGACGGCGGGGTGATCGTGCCGGTGAGCACGTCGTAGAGCGTGCCGGCGACGAACTCGCGGTGGCCGACGAGCTGTTCGGCCAGGTGCGGCGAGGTGCCGGCCTTCATGCAGTGCTCGATGTCGTCGACGACGTTCCACGAGTCGAGGACGATCTCGGGGGAGAGGTCGCGCAGCGAGACGTGCAGCACCAGCGGGTTGTGCGAGAACCACTGCGGGTCCGTCACGTGCGGCTCGCCGGCGACGGTGGCGAAGACCACCAGGTCGCTGGAGCGGATCAGGTCCTCGGCCTTGTCGTGGACGGTGATCTCCACGCCCTCGCCCTCGGCCCGGCGCAGGTAGTCGGAGAAGCCCTCGGCGTGCTCGGCGGACAGGTCGTGGACGCCGGCCGCGGTGAAGTCGAAGCCGTTGGCGGCGAGGTAGGTGTGCACGTAGCGGGCGATCAGGCCGACGCCGAAGAAGCCGACCCGGGTCGGGCGCTCGCCGCGGGCGTCGGCGAGCCGGGCCGCCGCGAGGGCCGCGGAGGCGGCGGTGCGCGCCGCGCTGATGATCGAGCTCTCCAGGCAGGCGAACGGGTAGCCGGTCTCGGCGTCGTTGAGGATCAGGACGGCCGAGGCACGCGGCAGGCCGGCCGCCACGTTGTCCGGGAAGCTGGAGATCCACTTGATGCCGTGCACGCCGACCTCGCCCTTGACCGAGGCCGGCAGCGCGATGATCCGGGAGGACGGGCGGTCGGGGAAGCGCAGGAAGTACGAGTCCGGGTTGACCGTCTGCCCCTCGCCGTGCAGCCGGTACGCGGCCTCGACCGTGGCGACGACCTCGTCCTCGTGCCCGTTGAGGGCCTCGTGCACCTGGGCGCCGGAGACCACGGCGAAGGGAGGGACCTGATTCATGGGAACAGTGCTCCTGGTCGGAGGGGTGAGGATCGGAGGGTGGGGAAACGGAGGGGAGGAGGGGTCAGCCGATGCGGGCCAGGCCCTTGGCGCGCTGCCGCGCCCGCCCGCGCGAGACCACCAGCGGGTCCCAGTCCGGGCCGCGTTCGGGCAGCCGGGAGGGGTCGCCGAGCACCGCGCCGCCGAACACCTCGCGCAGCAGCGCGCGGCCGATGATGTCGGAGGCGGCGGCCATGCCGCTGTTCGCGACCGCGGCGATGCCGCTGCCGTAGCGCACGCTCTGGCCGACCACGTACAGGCCCTCGACCTCGGTGCGCACGTCCGGCCGCTGGCTGGAGCCGCCCCAGCTGGCCATGCCGTACGGGGTGCCGCCGGTGGCCCGGATGTAGCGCTCGTGGGTGAGCGGGGTGGCCGTCTCCAGGTGGGTGACGCGCTCCCGGAACGGGCCGATGACCTTCTCGGCGGTGGCCAGCATGACCTCGGTGAGCTGCTGCTTGCGGGCGAGGTAGGCGGCGTTGCGGCGGTAGGGCTCGCCGTCGGCCGGGCCGCCCTCCAGGCCCCAGAACCCGTAGCCGGGCGGCAGGCCCGTCATGAGCTGGAAGTTGCTGTGGCCGGGCGGGCAGACGGCGGCGGCGCCCGGGTCCTTGAGGGAGGCGAAGGAGAAGGTGAGCGCCGGTACCGAGTCCATCGAGCCGTCCCGCGCGTACCGCTCCAGCATGGCGGCGTGCGCGCCCTCCATGTCGTCGCTGTCGTGCCACCAGAGGTTGGCGTTGGGCAGGCCCGGCAGTTCGGTGTCGAGCCCGATGTACACCGAGACGAAGGAGCCGCGCATGGTCGCCGCGCGGGTGCGGGCCACCACCTCGGAGGGGAAGGCGTCCTCGCCGCCGCACAGGTCGAGGACGGTGCGCCGGTAGTCCGCGTTGGAGATGACCAGCGGGGCCGATATCCGCTGCCCGTCGGTGAGTTCGACGCCGGTGGCGCGCCCGTTCTCGATCAGGATGCGGCGGACGTCGCAGCGGGTGCGCAGTTCGCCGCCGTGCGCCTCCAGCGCCTCGACGAACGCGGCGACCATCGCCTGGCCGCCGCCCTCGGGGTAGTACGCGCCGCGCAGGTAGTGGTCCATCATCGAGGCGTGGTGGGCCAGGCTGATGCCGTCGGGCATGGTGCCGTAGTTGCCGGCCTGCGCCGCGAGCAGCGTGCGCGCCTTGGCGGAGAGGCCGAAGTGGCCCAGGGCGTCGGCGAAGGTGCGGCGGGACCAGCGCATGGTCTGCGGGGACTTGCGGAACAGGTCGACCAGGGAGACGCCGTTCAGGCCGGCCCGGGTCGAGCCGGCCACGTTCTCGGCGAGTTCGAGGAAGCCGGCGATCCGGTCGGCCTCCTCGGGCAGGGCCTGCCGCAGCCGGTCGCGGTAGGCGTCCCAGCCGGCCGGCACGTCGACGGTCGCGGTGGGCGTGATGATCCGGTCGAAGCCCTGCTCGTTGTCCATCGGCCGGAACCGCACCCGGTCCAGGACGCCGAGGCCGGCCAGGATCGCCGGGAAGTGCCCGTCGGGGCCGCAGTCGCCGAGGTAGTGCGTGCCGACGTCGAACTCGTACTTGCGCCGGCGGCGGAACACGTGCGCGTTGCCGCCGGCGATGTCGTGCTGTTCGAGGACGAGGACGCTGCGCCCGTCGGCCGCCAGGTAGCCGGCGGTGGTCAGGCCGCCGATGCCGCTGCCGACGACGATCGCGTCGTAGTGCTCGCGCAGTCCCTGGGCCCCCTGCATTCGTGCTCCCATCAGAACGTGCCGCCGCCGTGGATCTCGAAGACCGACCCGCTGATGTAGGCGGCGCGGTCGGAGAGCAGGAAGGAGACCAGGTCGGCCACCTCCTCGGGCTTGCCGGCCCGGCCGAGGGCGACGTTCTTCAGCATCCGCTCGACCGCGGCGTCGGACATGTCGCCGACCATGTCGGTGGCGATCAGGCCCGGCGCGACCACGTTGGCGCGCACGCCGCGCGGGCCGCACTCCTTGGCGAGGGACTTGGTGAAGCCGATGATGCCGGCCTTGGAAGCGGCGTAGTTGGCCTGGCCGAGGTTGCCGTAGATGCCGGACACCGAGGACAGGTTGACGATCGATCCGCTGCGGCGCTTGCTCATCGCGAAGGCGGCGGCGCGGCACACGTGGTACACGCCGTCCAGGTTGGTGCGCAGGACCTGGTTCCAGTCGTCCTCCGGCATCAGGATGACCGGGCGGTCCCGGGTGATGCCGGCCGAGGTGACGGCGGCGTCCACCGGGCCGACCTCGCGCTCGGTGCGGTTGTACCAGTCGCGGACCTGCTCCGGGTCGGCCACGTCGCACTGGGTGGCCGTGATCCGGGTACCGAACTCGCCAGCCTGCTTGACGAGTTGCTCGGCGGCCTCGGCGTTGGAGCGGTAGCAGAAGGCGACGTCGTAGCCGTCCTGGGCCAGGCGCAGCACGATGGCCTTGCCGATGCCCCGGGACCCGCCGCTGACCAGGGCGATCACGCGTGCTCCCCGAAGAGTCTCAGGACGGCGCAGCCCACCGCGCCGTCACGGTCGACGGCGGACACCAGGGCGATCCGGCCCCGGGCCGCCGGGTCGGCCCCGGCCACGCCGAGCACCGCCTGGATCTGGAAGGACGCGGAGGCCGCGCCGGTGTCGCCGAGCAGTTCCATGGACGGGACCCGGCCCAGTGCCTCGGCCGGCAGCAGCGCGGCGAGCGCGTCGTACTCGGCCCGGCCGGCCGCGGTGGGCGCGGCGCACGGCACGGCGGCCCAGACCTCGTCGGCGGTGACGCCGGCGCGGGCCAGGGCGCGCTGCACGCACGCGGTGACGGCGGCCTTCGGGTCGTCGTCGATGTCGACGCGGGTCTCCACCGCGAGCACCGCGGCGAGCGCCGGGCGCTGGGCGGTGCCGGCGTGCTCGACCACGAACAGGCCGCAGCCCTCGCCGAGCAGCGGCGTGGAGTCGCCGGCCGCGACGGCGGTGTGCTCGATCCAGGCGTGCGCGGCGGAGAACTCCTCGGCGGAGCCGACCAGGTACTTGGTCGCCCGGCCCTGGCCCATCAGGCGCCGCGCGTAGTTGAGGGCGAGCAGGCCGCTGACCCGGCCGCCGGCGACGGTGGTGTTGGGGCCCTTGAGGTCGTGCCGGATGGCGGTGGCGCCGGCGGCGTGGTTGAGGCTGCCGAAGGGGATGCGGCCGGCGTCGACGTGGAAGGGCAGCGCGTTGGTGTAGGACTGCTTGAGGAAGTTGGTGACGTTCTCCAGGCTGCCCATCGAGATGCCGAGGACCACGCCGGTGCGGTCGTCGGTCTCCACCACCCGGTTGCCGTCGGCGTCCTTGAGCAGGCCGTCGGAGGCGACCAGGGCCAGCGCGGTGAGCCGGTCCATCTTGGCGGTGCCGGTGGGGCCGAGCAGGCCCTTGATGTCGAAGCCGGGCACCAGGCAGACGTCGGGCGACGGCAGCGTGCCGAGCGCGGCGTCCGCCCTGACGGCGGTCTTGGCACCGGCGCGCACGCCGGACGCGAAGTCCTGGCGGGTCAGGCCGTACGGCGACACGGCCGACCAGCCGGTGATGACGAGTGTCTCCGGCGGCAGGGCCGCCGGGGTGGCTGCGGTGGTCATCGTCAGACTCGCTCTCCGTACGTGCCCAGAATCAGGATGGCGTTGTTGCCGGCGAAGGCGCTGGAGTTGTTCTCCACGATCCGGACCTCCGCGTCGACGGCCTGGTTGGGCACGACGTCCAGCGGGCAGTCGGGGTCGGTCTCCACGTGGTTGATGGTCGGCGGGATGAACTGGTGCTCGATGGCGAGGCTGCAGGCGATCGCGCCGAGCGCGCTGGCCGCGCCCATCGAGTGGCCGAGCATCGACTTCACCGCGACGGTGCGCGGCGGTGCGTCGCCGTACACGTCGACGATGGCGGCCGACTCGGTCTTGTCGTTGGCCTTGGTGCCGGTGCCGTGCGCGGAGATGAAGTCGATCTCGTCCCGCTCGACCCCGGCGTCGTCCAGGGCGAGCCGGATGCCGCGCGCGATGCCGTCGCGGTTCGGCGCGGTCGGGTGGGCGGCGTCGCAGCTGAGGCCGTACCCGAGCACCTCGGCGTAGATGTGCGCGCCGCGGGCGAGGGCGGACTCCAGGCTCTCCAGGACGAGGATGCCCGCGCCCTCGCCGGTCAGGATGCCCTGGCGGTTCCTGTCGAACGGGCGGACCACGTCCGGGGTGAGCGCGCCGAAGCGCTTGAACAGCGCGAAGGCCTTGCGGCAGACGGCGTCGGCGCCGCCGCACAGGGCGATGTCGACCTCGCCGGAGCGGATCGCGTCCAGCCCGTAGCCGATCGAGTAGTTGCCCGCCGCGCAGGCGGTGGTGATGGTGGTCGGCTCCACGTTCGGCATCCGCAGCTCGCGGGCGATGACGGTGGTGAGCCGGCCGGCGTTGATCCGGCGGGACAGCACCGGGTCCATGGCCCCAGGGTCCCCGGCCGCGAGCTCCTGCTCGACCAGCACGCCGATGTCGTGCCCCTCGCCGTCGGTGGTGCCGACGCTGATGACGGCCTGGCGCTCGCCGAGGTCGGCCTCGGTGAGCCCGGCGTCCTCCACGGCCATCCGGGCGGCGGCGACGGCGAACTGCCCGGCGCGGCCCATGTCGTCGAGGGGGACGTTGCGGATCCAGCGCTCCGGCTCGAAGTCGGGGACCTCGCAGGCGATGTTCTGGCCGAACCCCTCGGTGTCGAACCGGGTGATCGGCCGCGCACCGGAGCGGCCGGCCCGCAGCCCCGCGGTGTACTCCTCGACACCCGTGCCGATGCTGGAGATCGCCCCGAGGCCGGTGAGGACGACCCGGCGGCGGTCGGCCGGCACGCCGGCGCGGGGTGCCGCTGGTGACTGTGCGGTGGACATGGGACTCCTTAAGCAGTGGGATGCCTGCGGGCGGGGGTTCCGGTCCCGGAACCCGCCCCGATCACCAGCCGGCGGCCGTCGCGGTCACCTGGTACGTGGCCTCCACGTTCACCATCTTCGGCAGCTCGTTCATGTCGATGACGATGGAGTACTCCATCTCCAGGGCGCTGAGCACGTCGATGAGCTTCAGCGAGTCGGCGCCCAGCTCGTCGACGAACAGCGCGGTGTCGGCGAACTCGGTGTGCACGTCGATGTTCTCGGCGATGATCTCGCGGATCCGGGTGAGACGCTCCGGCGCTACCGTCGTCATGCTCGTTTTCCTCCGTTTTCGCGGGCGCCCTGTGGGGGTGCCCTGGGGTGCCCGGAAACCGGGCCTCTGGGCAGCAAATTAGTCAGGCCCGATGACGGGTCGATGACGTCCAACTGACCGCTCACTGACGGGTCCTGGCGGGGTGTCGCGTGCCTGGTGGGGAGGGGTGCCGGGGACAAAACGGCCGCCCGCCGCACCGCCGGGCGAAGGCCCTGGGGGTGCGGCGGGCGGCGGGGTCGGAGCCGTCCGGCGGCGTTCTTCCGGGTTCCGGGCGCGGGCCCGGCCGGTCAGCCCTGCTGCTGGAGGCTGAGCGGGCGCATGTCCGTCCAGTTGCCCTCGATGTGGGCGACGGCGGTGGCCCGGTCGGTGGCCTCCAGGGTCACCGACCAGCCCTCCGGGACGGCGGCGAAGGACGGCCACAGGGAGTGCTGCCCCTCCGCGTTGACGAGGACGAGGAAGGTGCCGTCTTCGCGGTCAAAGGGGTTCGCCATGACTGTTCTCCAGGTCTCGGGATCTCGGGACGTGCCGGGTTGATCGGGCGTCAGGTGGTCGGGGTGGCGGCCGGTGCGGCCGGGGTTCCGGTCGGGTCCGGGGCCAGGGCGGCGAGGGCGTGCTCGACGACCGCGCCGATCGCCGCGGCCGGTGCGGGTTGCAGCAGCTGCTGGTGCCCGCTGTCCACGTCGTGCACGAGGACGGCGGAACCGACGTGCGGCTCCCAGCTCTTGACCTTGAGGGCGCGCTCCTCCGGGGTGGGGCGGGTGTCGCCGCCGGCCGCCACGAAGAGCGTCATCGGGCAGCCGTCGAAGCGGCCCGGGGTGAACCGCTGGAACAGCTCCAGGTTGTTCCGCATGACCCCCAGCAGCCGTTCCAGCGTACCCGGTTCGAGCGCGGCGAGGGGGCCTTCGGTGCGGGCCAGGTGCGCGGCGACGCCTTGCGGGGTGAGCCGTTCCGGCTCCGCCGCGTCGACCCCGGCCTCGGCCAGGAAGTCGGCGAGGAACTCGGCGTCGCTGGGCCGGGCCCCGAGGGCGTCGTCGGGGTAGGCGTCCAGGTTGGCCAGGAACGTCACCCGCTCGCCGGCGGCGTGCAGCCGGACGGCCATCTCGTGCGCCACGACGCCGCCGTAGGACCAGCCGAGCAGGTGGTACGGGCCGTGCGGCTGCACGGCGCGCACCCGGGCCAGGTACTCCTCGGCGACGTCGCCCAGGTCGGTCGGCAGCGGGCCGTCGTCGGACAGGCCGCGGGCCTGGAGGCCGTAGACCGGCTGCTCCGGGTCGAGGTGCTCGGCGAGCGCCGCGAACGGGATCGCGAAGCCGAGGCCGCCGTGCACGCAGAACAGCGGGGGCCGCCCGCCGGTGGGCCGGATCGGCAGGACGGGCCCGAGCAGGTCGACCGCGCCGCCCCCGGTGGTGGCGGCCGCGGCCAGCGCCTCCAGGGTGCGGTGCTCGAAGACCGCCCCGAGGCTGATCGGCAGCCCGGCCCGGCCGGCCGCGTTGACCAGCCGGATCGCCTTCAGGCTGTCCCCGCCGAGGGCGAAGAAGGAGTCCTCGGGGCCGATCGGGCCCGTGCCCAGGACCTCCTCGACGGCGGCGCAGAGCAGCCGTTCCGGCTCGGTGCGGGGGGCCCTCGGGGCGCGGGCCGAGGGGGTGGCCGCGGGGGCGGGCAGGGCCTTGACGTCCAGCTTGCCGTTGGCGTTCAGCGGCAGTTCCGGCAGCGCGGTGTAGCTCTCCGGCACCATGTGGCCGGGCAGCGAGCGGGCCAGGTGGCCCCGCAACTCGGCCGGTCCGGGGGCCGGCCGGCCGTCGGCGGGCACCAGGTAGGCGACCAGGCGGCGCTGGCCGGCGGCGTCGGCGGGGGCCAGGACGGCGGCCCGGGCGACGGCCGGGTGCTCGGCCAGCAGCCGTTCGATCTCGCCGAGTTCGACCCGGTAGCCGCGGATCTTGACCTGCTGGTCGGCGCGGGCGACGTACTCGATCCGGCCGTGCCGGTCCCAGCGGACCAGGTCGCCGGTGCGGTACATGCGCTCCCCGGGCGCGCCGAACGGGCAGGCGGTGAAGCGGGCGGCGGTCAGCGCGGGCCGGCCGAGGTAGCCGCGGGCCAGGCCCTCGCCGGCCAGGTACAGCTCGCCGACCACGCCGCGCGGCACCGGCCGCAGCGCCTCGTCCAGGACGTACGCGCGGGTGTCGCCGATCGGCAGGCCGATCGGGACGGTGCCCTGGGTGCGGCCGAGGTCCTGGCCGGTGGCGAAGGTGGTGGTCTCGGTGGGGCCGTACACGTTGAACACCGTGGTGTCCGGCAGGGCGGCCCGCAGCCGGTCCAGGTGGTCGCGGGAGTGCGCCTCGCCGCCGGTGAGCAGCGCCCGCAGCGGGGCCAGGGCGCGCGGCCGGGTGTCGGCGATGGTGTTGGACAACTGGGTGGTGAGGAAGGCGACGCTCACCCGGGCGCGGGCCAGGAAGGACTCCAGGGCGCGCGGGTCGGCTGGGCCGGGCGGGTGGACCGCCACCCGGGCGCCGTGGGCGAGCGCGCCCCAGATCTCGAAGGTGGAGGCGTCGAAGGCGACCGGCGCGAAGTAGAGGAAGGTGTCCGCGGCGGTCGGCGCCAGCTCGGGCAGGCCCAGGACCAGGCGGACGGCGGCGCGGTGCGGGACCGCGACGCCCTTGGGCTTGCCGGTGGAGCCGGAGGTGTAGATGACGTACAGCAGGTCGTCGGGGTCGATCGGGACGGCGGGCACCGGGGCGGTGACGGGCCGGCCGGCCAGGTCGGCCAGGGTTTCGGGGGCGTCCAGGAGCAGCTCGACGACCCCGGCGGGGAGCTCCCGTCCGGCCGGTGACCGTTCGGTGACGAGCAGCCGGGCGCCGCTGTCGGCCAGCATGTCGCGAACCCGCTCGTCGGGGTAGGACGGGTCGATCGGCAGGTAGGCCGCGCCGGTGCGGGCGATCGCCAGCAGGGTGCTCACCACGGCCGGGCCGCGCTCCAGGCGCAGCGCCACCAGGTCGCCCCGGCGGGCGCCGCGCGCGGTCAGCAGGTGGGCCAGGCGGTTGGCCTCGGCGTCCAGTTCGGCGTAGCTGGTGTGCCGCAGCCGCTCGGGGTGGCCGGGCTCGGTGTGGACCAGCGCGACCGCGTCCGGGGTGGCCGCGATCCGGCGGTCCACCAGGGCGGTGAGGGTGCTGCGCGGGGTGCCGGCCCGGTGGGTGCCGAGGGCGAGCAGTTCGGCCTCCTCCTCGGGCCCGAGCAGGTCCAGCCGGGACAGCGGCCGGGCGGGCTCGGCGAGGGCGGCGGCGAGCAGCCGCAGGTAGGCGTCGGTGATCCGGCGGGCGGTGGCGGGCTCGAACAGGTCGGTGCGGTACTCGACGGCGAGCGCGAGCGCGCCGCCGGCCTGCTCGGTGAGCTGGAAGAACAGGTCCCACTTGGCGGTCCGGACGGGCACCGGCTGCTCGGCCACGGCGAGTTCCGGGTCCTGCTCGGGCGCCGGGGCCGGCCCGGCCTGCTGGAAGCCGAGCATCACCTGGAACAGCGGGTGCCGGGCCATCGAGCGCTCGGGGTTGAGCACCTCGACCAGCTTCTCGAAGGGCACGTCCTGGTGCTGGTGGGCGGCCAGGTCGTAGGCGCGGACCCGTTCGGCGAGTTCGCGCAGGCCCGGGTCGCCGGAGGTGTCGGTGCGCAGCACCAGGGTGTTGACGAACATGCCGACCAGCTCGTCGAGCCGCTCGTCGGTGCGGCCCGCGATCGGGCTGCCGAGCGGGATGTCGGTGCCCGCGCCGAGCCGGGTGAGCAGGGCGGCGAGCCCGGCCCGCAGCAGCATGAAGACGCTGACGCCCCAGGCGGCGGCGAGCCGGTGCAGCTCGGCGGTGAGCGGCTGCGGCACGGTGGTGCGCACGATGTCGCCGCGGTGCTCGGCCCGGGTGCCGCGCGGGTGGTCGAAGGGCAGCGCCAGTTCCTCCGGCAGGCCCTTCAGGGTGGCGGTCCAGTAGCCGAGTTGGCGGGCGAGTTCGCTCCGCGGGTCGTCCTCCGCGCCGAGCAGTCCGCGCTGCCACAGGGCGTAGTCGGCGTACTGGACGGGAAGCGGCGGCAGTTGGGCCGGGCGGCCGGCCACCCGGGCCCGGTAGTACGCGGTGAGGTCGCGGGTGAGCGGGGCGAGCGACCAGCCGTCGCCGGCGATGTGGTGCAGGACGATCGTCAGCACGTGCTCGTCCGGGCCGAGCCGGAACAGGCGGGCGCGGAGCGGGAGGTGGCGCTCCAGGTCGAAGCCGCGCGCGGCCTCGGCGGCGAGGGCGGCGGGCAGGCCCGCCTCGGTGGTCTCGCTCACCGGGAGCGGGACGGCGGCCTCGGCCGGGGTGAGCACCCGCTGCTCGGCCGGTCCGCTGCCGGTGGTCCCGGAGGTGGCCCCGGACCCGGTGCTCTCGGGGGCGCGCTGCGGGAAGACGGTGCGCAGCGCCTCGTGCCGGGTGACCACGTCGTGCAGGGCGCCCGCCAGGGCGTTGGTGTCGAGGCGCCCGGAGAGGCGGATCGCCAGCGGGATGGCGTACAGCCCGCCGGGTGCGCCCAGGTGCTCGACGAACCAGAGCCGCTGCTGCGCGTACGACAGCGGCAGCACGGCCGGGCGCGGCCCGGCGGCGAGCGGGGCGCGGCCGGGTGCGGCGGCGGCCAGCCGTTCGGCGAGGCGGGCGGGGGAGGGGGCCTCGAAGAGGTCCCGCACCTGGAGTTCGGCGCCGAGTTCGGCGCGGACCCGGTTGACGATCCGGGTGGCGAGCAGCGAGTGGCCGCCGAGGGTGAAGAAGTCGTCGTCGACACCGACCCGGTCGAGTCCGAGCACCTCGGCGAAGACGCCGCAGAGCTGCTCCTCCTCGGCGGTGCGCGGGCCGCGGGCCGAGGTGGTGTACGCGGGGGCGGGCAGGGCGCGGCGGTCGAGCTTGCCGTTGGCGGTCAGCGGCAGCGCGGCGAGCGGGACCATGGCCGCCGGGACCATGTACTCGGGCAGCCGCTCGGCGGCGAACTCCCGCAGCCCGTCCGGGTTCGCGCCGTCGCGGGGCACCACGTAGGCGACCAGGCGCTGGTCGCCGGGCCGGTCCTCGCGGGCGATCACGGCGGCCTCGGCGACCGCGGGGTGCTGGCCGAGGACGGTCGCGATCTCGCCCAACTCGATCCGGAAGCCGCGCAGTTGGACCTGCTCGTCGGCGCGGCCCAGGTACTCCAGGGTGCCGTCGGCCCGCCAGCGGCCGAGGTCGCCGGTGCGGTACATCCGGGTGCCGCCGGGCTCGAACGGGCAGGCGACGAAGCGGGCCGCGGTGAGGTCGGGGCGGCGCAGGTAGCCGCGGGCCAGGCCGGGGCCGGTGATGTACAGCTCGCCGGGCACGCCGGCCGGGACGGGCCGGAGGGCGCCGTCGAGCAGGTAGACCCGCAGGTCCGGGATGCCGCGCCCGATCACGCTGCCGCCGCCGGCGGCGGCCGTCGGGGCGTCCAGCTCCTGGTAGGAGACGTGCACCGTGGTCTCGGTGATGCCGTACATGTTGACCAGGCGCGGCGCGTCGTCGGCGTGCCGGGTGTACCAGTCGGCGAGCCTGCCGATGTCCAGCGCCTCGCCGCCGAACACCACGGTCCGCAGGGCGAGCGGGCGCGGGCGGTCGGCGTCGGCGCGCATCAGCTGGTAGAAGGCGGACGGCGTCTGGTTGAGGACGGTCACCCGCTCCTCGGCGAGCAGGTCCAGGAAGGCGTCGGGGGAGCGCGACACGTCGTACGGCACCACGACCAGCCGGCCGCCGCGCAGCAGCGCGCCCCACAGCTCCCAGACGGTGAAGTCGAAGGCGATGGAGTGGAACAGCGTCCACACGTCGCCGGGGCCGAAGTCGAACCAGTCGTCGGTGGCCTCCAGCAGCCGCGCCACGTTCTGGTGCGGCACCACGACGCCCTTGGGGCGACCGGTGGAGCCGGAGGTGTAGATGACGTAGGCCGGGTGCTCGGGGGAGGCCGCGGTGTCCGGGGCGGTGGCCGGGTGGGCGGCCAGCGCGGCGGCCGTCTCCGGGGCGTCCAGGTCCAGACGCGGCAGGTCCGGGGCCTCGGGCGGTTCGGGCAGCACGCCGCCGGCGGTCAGCAGCAGCGCCGGACGGGCGTCGCGCAGGGTGTAGCCGATCCGGTCGGCCGGGTGGCCGGGCTCCAGCGGCAGGTAGGCCGCGCCCGCCTTGAGGACGGCCAGGACGGCGACGATCAGCCGGGCGCTGCGCGGCAGCGCGACGGCCACCAGGCTCTCCGGGCCGGCGCCGCGGGCGGCGAGCAGGTGGGCGAGCCGGTTGGCCCGCTCGTCCAGCTCGCGGTAGCTGAGGGTGGCCTCGCCGGGAGCGGTGACCGCGACGGCGTCCGGGGTGCGGGCGGCCTGCTCGGCGAACAGCTCCGCGACGGTGGCGCGCCGCGCGGGCTCCCGGGGGGCGGCCGAGGCGCCGCTCCACTCGCCGAGGATGCGGGCCAGTTCGGCGGGCTCGGGCGCGCCGAGCCGGGCGAGCGGGGCCTGCGGGTCGTCGGCGACCTGCTCCAGGACGCGGACCAGCCGGTCCAGGACGCGCTGCGCGGACGGCCGCGGGTCCTCGGTGAGGCCCTCGGGGTTCCCGGCGAAGGCCGAGGGCCGGTAGGCGAGGTGCAGGTCCAGCCGCTCGCCGGGGAAGACGGTGAGGCTCAGCGGGTAGTGGGTGGCCGAGAGCACCTGCGCGGAACTGACGGTGCCGCCCGACTCGCGGAACAGCGCGGCCTCGTCCAGCGGGTAGCTCTGGAAGGCGAGGACGGTGTCGAACAGCTCGCCCTGGACGCCGGAGGCGGCCTGCGCCTCGGCGAGCGGCAGGTGTTCGTGCGGCATCATCGCGAGCTGCTGGCGGGCCAGCGCCTCGAACAGCTCACTCGCCCGCTGGTCCGGGCGCAGGTCGGCGCGGACCGGCAGGGTGTTGGCGAACAGGCCGATCATCGACTCGACGTCCGGGACCTCGGCCGGGCGGCCGGAGGTGACCGACCCGAACACCACGTCCTCGCGGCCGGTGAGCCGGCCGAGCAGCAGCGCCCAGCAGCCCTGCACCACGGTGTTGAGGGTCAGGCCCCGGCCGCGCGCCCAGCCGGCGAGCGCCGCGGTGCGCTCCGGCGACAGGAACCCCCGGACGAGCGACGGCAGTTCGCGGGAATCGCCGGCACCGGCGCCGGGCAGCGCCCGGACCGGCCCGTCCAGGCCGTCCAGCAGCTGCGCCCAGGCCGCCCGCGCGGCGGCCCGGTCACGGCCGTTCAGCCAGGTCAGGAACGAGCGGTACGGCGCGGGCGCGGGCAGCGCCGCCGCGCCCGCCTCGTCGCCGAGCAGCACCAGCTCGCGGACGGCCAGCGGGAACGACCAGCCGTCCATGACGATGTGGTGCACCGACCAGACGAACCGGTGGTGCCCCGCGCCGAGCCGGATCAGGGTGAACCGCATCAGTGGCGGCCGCGCCAGGTCGAACCGGCGCAGCCGGTCCTCGCGCGTCAGCCGCTGCGCCGCCGCCTCCCGGTCGGCCTCGGGCAGGTGGGTGAGGTCGTGCAGCTGCCAGTCCGGCTCGACCTCGGTCTCCTTGAGGACGACCTGGACGGGCTCGCCGGTCTTGCGGTTGCGGAAGCAGGCCCGCAGGTTGGGGTGCCGGCGCAGCAGCGCGGCCGAGGCCGCGCGCAGCCGGGCGGCGAGCTGCTCGCCGTCACCCGCGCCCGGCCCGTCGATCTCCGCGACGAACTGGAGGGTGTACAGGTCGGGCGAGGCCTGGTCGTACGAGGACAGGAACAGCAGCCCCTGCTGGAGGGGGGAGAGCGGAAGTACTTCGCTGATCTTCGACCCGGTTCTGGGGGCGGTCGTCACGAAAGTTCCTCATTCAACTCGAATTCCAGATCGGCCAGTTCCTCGTCGGACAGGGCGATCAGACTGCCTTCGGGTTCCGTCGGGGCGGGTTCGGCGGGGCTCTGCTCCTGCTCCTCGGCGACCTGGGCCAGGGCGGCGGCGGTCTTGTGGGTGAAGATGTCGCGGGTGGTGAGGGTGAGTCCGGCCCTGCGGGCGCGGCTGACGACCTGGATGGAGCGGATGCTGTCGCCGCCGAGGGCGAAGAAGTCCTCGTCGATGCCGACCCGGCCGGTGCCGAGGACCTCGGCGAGGATCTCGGTCAGCACCTGCTCGCGCTCGGTGCGCGGCGCGCGGGCCTCCTCCTGGTCCCCCAGGTCGGGCCTGGGCAGGGCCTTGCGGTCGAGCTTGCCGTTGGGGGTGAGCGGCATGGCGGGCAGCACCAGCCAGGACGCCGGGATCATGTATCCGGGCAGCAGCTCGGCCAGTTGACGGCGGATCAGGTCCGGGTCGACGGCGGGGCCGGTGAGGTAGCCGATGAGGCGGGGGTTGCCGGAGGCGTCGGGGAGGACGGCGACGGCGGTGTCGGCGACGGTGTCGAGGGAGCGGATGACGGCTTCGATCTCGCCGGTTTCGACGCGGCGGCCGCGGATCTTGACCTGGTGGTCGCGGCGTTCGATGAACTCGAGTTGGCCGTCGGGTCGTTGGATGACGCGGTCGCCGGTGCGGTACATCCGGGTGCCGGGTCCGGCGTAGGGGTCGGCCATGAAGGTGCCGGCGGTGCGGGCGGGGTCGTGGAGGTAGCCGCGGCCGACTCCGGCGCCGCCGATGTAGAGCTCGCCGGGGACGCCGACGGGGACGGGCTGGAGTTCGTCGCTGAGGACGTAGAGGCGGGTGTTGCGGACGGCGGTGCCGATGGGGACGCGGGCGGTGAGGGTGTCGCCGGCGCGGATGACGGCGTGGGTGACGTCGTCGGAGCACTCGGTGGGGCCGTAGGCGTTCATCATCGGGACGTGCGGGTGGCGGGCGTGCCACCGTCGGCACAGGTCGGCCGGAAGGGCCTCGCCGGTGACCATCAGCCAGCGCAGGTCCGGGAGTTCGGGGGCGGTGCCGTCGAGGTCCCAGGCGTCCAGGGCGGCGCGCAGCAGGGAGGGGACGACCTCCAGCACGGCGATCTTCTCGTCCCGCGCCATCCCGAACAGGGCGGCCGGGTCGGCGGCCATGTCGGTGCCGGAGACCCGGACGGTGCCGCCGACGATGAGCGGGGCGAGCATCTGCCAGACGGAGACGTCGAAGGTGAGCGGCGCGTTCTGGACGACGCCTTCCCCGGCTACCAGGTCGAGGTCGCCGACCTTGGCCCAGAGGTGGTTCATCATGCCGGAGCGCTGGACCATCGCGCCCTTGGGCTTGCCGGTGGAGCCGGAGGTGAACATCACGTACGCCAGGTCCAGCCCGGTGCCCACGCAGTCGGGCAGGGCCCGCGCGCCGGCGGCCTGCTCCAGGCCGATGACGGTGACCGGCTCGCCCTGGACGGCGGCGGCGAACTCGGCGGCCTGTGCCTCGTACCCGGCGCCGACCAGCAGGTGGCGGGCGCCGCCGTCCTCCAGCAGCCCGGTGTTGCGGGCGGCCGGGGCGGCCGGGTCGAGCGGCAGGTAGGCACCGCCGGCGCCGATCACGCCCAGCACGCCGGTGATGAACGGGACGCCGGGCTCGGCGAGCATCGCGACCACCGAACCGGTGGTGACCCCGGCCTCCGCGAGGCCCGCGGACAGGCCGCCGGCCGCCTCGACCAGTTCCTGGTAGGTCAGCGAGCCGGCGCCGTCGGTGACGGCGGTCGCCTCGGGGGTGCGGGCGGCGACGGCGCGCACCCGCTCGACGACGCCGAGGCTCTCCTCGGGGATCGACGGGTCCCAGGCGCCGAGCAGTCCGCCCAGCTCGCCGGGGGTGCCGGTGCCGGTGAGGTCCGCCGGGCCGGTCACGTCGACCTGGGCGAGCGGCAGTCCGGGCCGCTCGGCGACGGTCCGCAGCAGGTGCTGGAAGATCGCCGAGACCCGCTCGACCTCGGCCCGGCCGAACAGGCCGGGGTTGTAGTCCAGCCGCAGGTGCAGGCTGTCGCCGGGGTGGACCACCAGG
This sequence comes from Kitasatospora sp. NPDC087271, assembly GCF_044744605.1. NCBI lineage: Bacteria > Bacillati > Actinomycetota > Actinomycetes > Kitasatosporales > Streptomycetaceae > Kitasatospora > Kitasatospora sp. NPDC087271. The sequence goes on along the minus strand of NZ_JBIUYQ010000002.1, from coordinate 186,560 downwards.
CTCAGCGGGTGGTGCCGGGCGTCGAGGGCCTCGGTGCGGACGATGCGCGGGCCGTCGGCGACGCCGGTGTCGAGGCCGTTCTCGTCCAGCGGGAAGTTCTCGAACAGCACCACGGTGTCGAAGACCTCGCCGGACAGGCCGGCGGCCTGGTGGATCGCGGCGAGCCCGAGGTGCTCGTGCGGGAGCAGCGCGGTCTGCTGGTCCTGGAGGGCGTGCAGCAGTTCGGCGAGGGTGGCATCGGGGTGCAGCCGGGCCCGGACCGGCACGGTGGTGAGGAACATGCCGATCATCGACTCGACGTCCGGGACCTCGGCCGGGCGGCCGGAGGTGACGGCGCCGAACACCACGTCCTGGCGGCCGGTGAGCCGGCCGAGCAGCAGAGCCCAGCAGCCCTGCACCACGGTGTTGACGGTCAGGCCCTGGGCGCGGGCCCAGCCGGCGAGCGCGGCGGTCAGCTCGCGCGGCACCTCGGCGAGCACCGCGTCGGGCAGCACCGGGAGGCGGCTCGGGTCGGCGGGGACGAGCAGGGTGGGCTCGTCGACGTCGGCCAGCACCTCGTGCCAGGCGGCCCGGGCGGCCGTGCGGTCCTGCGCGGTCAGCCAGGCCAGGTACGAGCGGTACGGGGCCGGGTCGGGTAGCAGCGCGACGTCCGCGCCGGGCGCGCAGAGCGCGAACAGCTCGCGGACGAGCAGCGGCATCGACCAGCCGTCGACCAGGATGTGGTGGCTGGTCCAGATGAACCGGTGCCGGCCCTCGCCGTGGGTGACGAGCGCGAAGCGCAGCAGCGGCGGCGCGGCGAGGTCGAAGCGGCGGGTGCGCTCGGCCTCGGTGATGCGGCTCAGCTCGGCGGCCCGGGCGGGCTCCGGCAGGTCGGTCAGGTCGGCTTCCAGCCAGGGCAGTTCGGCGTGCTGGGCGATGACCTGGACGGGCTCTCCGGTGGCCCGGGCGCGGAAGGCGGCGCGCAGGTTCGGGTGCCGGTCGAGCAGGGCCTGCCCGGCGGCGCGCAGGGCGTCGGCGTCGAGGTCGCCCTCGATGTCGGCGACGATCTGCAGGGTGTAGACGTCGACCGCGTCCGCGCCGCCCCCGGCGGCGGTGTCGTAGTCGGCGTGGAAGAGCATGCCCTGCTGGAGCGGGGTGAGCGGCAGGACGTCGGCGAGGGCGGTGCCGGCCTCGGCGAGTTCGGCCTCGTACTCCTCGATCTCGTCCTGGGCCAGGGCGACCAGCGGCAGGTCGGAGGGGGTGCGGCCGCCCGCACCGGGGGCGGTGGCGTGCCGGGCGAGCAGTTCGAGGGCGCGGAACCAGGTGGCCGCGACGTCCTGGGCGTCCTCCTCGGCGACGGTCCGGCCGGCCCAGGACCAGTTGGCGATCAGGTGCGGGCCGTCGTGCCGGTCCTCGGTGGCCGGGGTGACGTCGAGCAGGTGCGGCAGCGGCATGCCGGGGTGGGCGCCGGTGCCGACCACGCCGTCGCCGCCGGCCGGCTCCCAGAGGCGGGCCTCGCGGGCGTCGAAGCGGCCCATGTAGTTGAAGCCGATCTGCGGCTTGTGGTGGCCGGCCAGGGCGCGGGCGGCGTGCGGGTTGAGGTAGCGCAGCAGGCCGTAGCCGACGCCGCGGTCGGGCAGCGCGCGCAGCTGCTCCTTGATCCGCTTGAGGGCGGCGGCGAGGGCGGGGCCGCCGGCCCAGAGCTCGTCCCAGTCGAGCGTGCCGGGGTCGAGGCGCATCGGGAAGGCGCTGGTGAACCAGCCGACGGTGCGGGACAGGTCGAGGCCGTCGCCGAGCTGCTCGCGGCCGTGGCCCTCCAGCTCGATCAGGGTCTGGGCGTAGTCGGCGCGGCCGTGCCGGCGGCGCCAGTCGGCGACGGCGAGGGCGAGGCCGGTCAGCAGGACGTCGTTGACCTCGGCGTGGAAGGCCGCCGGGACGTCGGTGAGCAGCGGGCCGGTGACCTCGGGGCCGAGCTCCAGGCGCAGGGTGCGCTGGGTGCCGTAGACGTCCGTCTCGGGGTCGAGCCGGTGGGTGCCGACCAGCGGGTCGGGGCCGGTCAGGATCGACTGCCAGAGGGCGAGTTCGGGGCCGCGGACCTGGGTGCGGGCCTGCGCGGCGAGCAGCTGGGACCAGGCGCGGTAGGAGGTGCCGACCGGGTCGAGTGCGGGGGTGCGGCCGGCCGCCAGCGCCTCGCAGGCGGCGGCGAGGTCGGGCAGCAGGATCCGCCAGGACACGCCGTCGATGACCAGGTGGTGGGCGGAGAGCACCAGCAGGGCGGTGTCGGCGCCGGGGGCCGCGCCGATCAGCACGGCCTGGATCATCACGGCGGCGGCGGGGTCGAGCCGGGCGCGGGCGGCGGCGGCCTGCCGCTCGGCGAAGCCGAGGGCGTCCTGGTCGTCGGCGCCGCTGCCGGCGCCGTTCTCGGCGGTGGCGACCAGACGGACGCCGGCGAGCGCGCCGGGGGCCAGCGCCTCCAGGTGCCACAGGCCGGGGGCGGGTTCGGTGGCCCGGGTGCGCAGCGCGTCGTGGTGGTCGACCAGGGTGTGCAGGGCCGCGTCGAGCAGTTCGGCGTCCAGGGCGGCGGGGACCCGGACGACCACGTGCTGGCTGTACTTGACGACCGGGCCGGTGAGGCTGGTGGTGTCGTCGTGCAACTGGCCCATGATCGGGGTGAGTTCGTACGGGCCGGTGCCGCCGGCGTCCTCGGCGGGCGCGGTCGCCGCCGTGGGGTCGGCGCCGCCCGCGACCCGGGCGAGGGCGGCGGCGGTCTTGTGGGTGAAGATGTCGCGGGTGGTGAGGGTGAGTCCGGCCTTGTGGGCGCGGCTGACGACCTGGATGGAGCGGATGCTGTCGCCGCCGAGGGCGAAGAAGTCCTCGTCGATGCCGACCCGGCCGGTGCCGAGGACCTCGGCGAGGATGTCGCAGAGGACCCGCTCGCGCTCGGTGCGGGGGCCGCGGAGGGTGTCCTGCTCGGCGAGGGCGGGCTTGGGCAGGGCCTTGCGGTCGAGCTTGCCGTTGGGGGTGAGCGGCATGGCGTCGAGGACGAGCCAGGACGCCGGGATCATGTAGCCGGGCAGCAGTTGGGAGAGTTCGGCCCGGACCTGCGCGGGGTCGACGGCGGGGCCGGTGAGGTAGCCGATGAGGCGGGGGTTGCCGGAGGCGTCGGGGAGGACGGCGACGGCGGTGTCGGCGACGGTGTCGAGGGAGCGGATGACGGCTTCGATCTCGCCGGTTTCGACGCGGCGGCCGCGGATCTTGACCTGGTGGTCGCGGCGTTCGATGAACTCGAGTTGGCCGTCGGGTCGTTGGATGACGCGGTCGCCGGTGCGGTACATCCGGGTGCCGGGTCCGGCGTAGGGGTCGGCCATGAAGGTGCCGGCGGTGCGGGCGGGGTCGTGGAGGTAGCCGCGGCCGACTCCGGCGCCGCCGATGTAGAGCTCGCCGGGGACGCCGACGGGGACGGGCTGGAGTTCGTCGCTGAGGACGTAGAGGCGGGTGTTGCGGACGGCGGTGCCGATGGGGACGCGGGCGGTGAGGGTGTCGCCGGCGCGGATGACGGCGTGGGTGACGTCGTCGCTGCACTCGGTGGGGCCGTAGGCGTTCATCATCGGGACGTGCGGGTGGCGGGCGTGCCAGCGTCGGCACAGGTCGGCCGGAAGGGCCTCGCCGGTGACCATCAGCCAGCGCAGGTCCGGGAGTTCGGGGGCGGTGCCGTCGAGGTCCCAGGCGTCCAGGGCGGCGCGCAGCAGGGAGGGGACGACCTCCAGCACGGCGATCTTCTCGTCCCGCGCCATCCCGAACAGGGCGGCCGGGTCGGCGGCCATGTCGGTGCCGGAGACCCGGACGGTGCCGCCGACGATGAGCGGGGCGAGCATCTGCCAGACGGAGACGTCGAAGGTGAGCGGCGCGTTCTGGACGACGCCTTCCCCGGCTACCAGGTCGAGGTCGCCGACCTTGGCCCAGAGGTGGTTCATCATGCCGGAGCGCTGGACCATCGCGCCCTTGGGCTTGCCGGTGGAGCCGGAGGTGAACATCACGTACGCCAGGTCCAACTCACCTCCGACAGAGGTGAGTTCGGCGCCGCTGCTGGAGTCGGACGGGTCGGTCAGCGGCAGGGCGGTGGTCGCCCCGGCGGTGAGCTCGGCGGCCTGTGCCTCGTACCCGGCGCCGACCAGCAGGTGGCGGGCGCCGCCGTCCTCCATCAGCCCGGTGTTGCGGGCGGCCGGGGCGGCCGGGTCGAGCGGCAGGTAGGCACCGCCGGCGGCCTGGACGGCCAGCACGCCGGTGACGAAGGGGACGCCGGGCTCGGCGAACATCGCGACCACCGAACCGGTGCCGACCCCGGCGGCGGTCAGCCGGGCGGCCAGGCCCGCCGCGCGGGCGACCAGTTCGCGGTAGTCGATCCGCTCGGTGCCGTCGGCCACGGCCACCGCGTCGGGCGTACCGGCCGCGACGGCGCGGACCCGCTCGACCAGGCCCTGGTCGGCGGCGGTGGCCGGATCCCAGGCGCCGAGCAGCCCGAGCGGTTCGCCGGTCGCGCCCAGGCCCACCTGGCCGAGCGGACGGTCCGCGGGCATGGTGGCGAGGGCGCCGAGGAAGGTCTCGAACCGGGCGAGGTGGGTGGCGAGTTCGGCCGGCTCGTACAGCTCGGGGTTGCCGTCGAGGTGGATCTCGACGGTGCCGTCGTCCGCGTTCAGGACCGTCATGATGAGGTCCTTGACGATGCCGGTGGACAGGTTGACCACGACCCCGCGGCAGTCGCCGAAGGCCAGCTCGGGGTCCTGGTTGAGCACGTTGATGAACGGGCCGAAGGCGCGCTGGTCGTCGATCCGCAGGCCGATGTCGCGGCGGACCCTGTCCCCGCGGTAGCGCTGGTGCTTCAGCGTGCCGGCGACCTCGACCCAGGCCGCGCGCAGCAGTTCGGTGCGGGTCATCTCCGGGCGCACCCGGACGGCCAGCGGCAGGTAGTTGGCGAGCATGCCGGGGATCTCGCGGCTGACCGCGCCGACCCGGCCGGTGACCGGCAGGGTGAGCAGCGGCGCCGGGACCCCGGTGACGCGCTGGGTGTAGGCGGCCATCGCGGCGACCATCAGGACCGGCATGGTGACCTTGCCGTCCTGGGCGAGGGCGTGCAGCGCGGCCGTGGTCGCGGGGGAGAGCCGGGCGGTCTCGCGCAGCGCGACCCGGCCGGGGGCCGGCTCCTGCTCGGAGAGCGAGACCAGCTCGGGCACCGCGCCGTGCCGGTCGGAGGTGAGGCGGTCCGTCCAGTAGGCGCGGTCCTTCTCGACCATCGACGAGTCGAGGTACTTGCGCTCGGCGTCCAGCAGCCGGTGGAAGGCCGGCATGGCGTCGGCGTCCAGCTCGGCCGGGCCCTCGCCGGCGGCCAGCCGGGTGTAGGCGCTGGACAGCTTGGGGTAGAGCAGCGAGCGGCTGAAGCCGTCCGCGAGGATGTGGTGCATGCACAGGTAGAGCAGGTGGTGCTCCGGGGCCAGCTTGATCAGCGCGCCGCGGAACAGCGGGAAGTCGGTGACCTTCATCGGGTCGGCGTGGTCGGCCCGCATCCACCGCTCGGCGACCGCCGACGGCTCCGCCTCGCCGCTGAAGTCCAGCGTCTTGAGCGGGAGCTGGGCGAGCGGGCGGATGATCTGGCCGGGGGCGCCGTCCTCTTCGACGAACTGCACCCGCAGTCCCTCGGCCTCGTGGCCGAGGCATTGCAGCGCCCGTCCGAGCAGCTCGGCGTCGAGCGGTCCGCGCAGATCGATGTAGTCCGCCATGTTGTAGGCCAGCGGCCCGGCGGCGAACTGCTCGTCGAACCAGATCTCGGCCTGTGCCGCGGTGAGCGGAAGGACAGCGTTCCGGTTTGTCGTCACTGCTTTGCTCTCCGTCATTCTCAGCCTCAGCCCCGCCTTGAAAACTCTCGACCCTCTGACCTCGCAGGCCCCGGCCCCGCAGGCCCCGGCCCCGCAGGCTCCGACCCCACCGGTCCGGTCAGCCGGACACCGTCTGGAGCCCGGCGGCGACGCCCGCCCCGAGGCCCCGGTGCTCGACCCCGGGCAGCAGGCCCTCCTGGCCGACCGACCCGCGCACCCACTCGTCGTGGTAGACGGTGTCCATGTAGCGCTCGCCCAGGTCCGGTGAGATGGTCACGGCGGTCACCCGCTCGCGCACGCCGCCCGCGCCGTCGCCGTAGTGCTCGTTCAGCCAGCGCAGCGCGCCGCTGACGGCCGTCCCGGTGGAGCCGCCGAACAGGAAGCCGCCGCGCATCAGTTCGCGGCAGGTCCGGACGGTGTCGGTCTCCTCGACGTGGACCGCCCGCTCCACCAGCGACTCGTCCAGCAGCGCGGGCCGCACGCTGGTGCCCAGGCCCGGGATGTGCCGGGTGGCCGGCGGGGCGCCGAAGGTGACCGAGCCGACGCTGTCGACCGGGACGACCCGCACCGAGGGGCGCCGCTCGCGGAAGTACCGGGCGCAGCCCATCAGCGTGCCGGTCGTGCCCGCGCCGATGAACAGCACGTTCAGGTCCGGGAACTGGCGGGCGATGGCCGGCGCGGTGGTCCGGTAGTGCGCCATCCAGTTGCCCGGGCTCAGGTACTGGTTGAGCCAGACCCGCTTCTCGTCGGCGGCGAGCAGCGCCTTGACGTGGCGGATCCGCGCACCGAGGAAGCCCTCGGTCTCGTGCGGCTCGGTGATCAGGTGCACCTCGGCGCCGTACGACTCCATGGTGCGGCGGGTGACCTCGTTGCAACGAGAGTCGGTGACGCAGATGAACTTGTAGCCGCGGCTGGCGGCGAGCACGCTCAGGGCGACGCCCATGTTCCCGGACGAGGATTCCACCAGGGTCGAGCCGGGGCCGAGGACGCCCGCCGCCTCGGCCTGCGCGACCATTTCCCGGGCCGCTTTCAGCTTGATGGACCCGGCGAAGTTGAACCCTTCGACTTTCAGGAAGAGACGGTGCCCGAAGAACGGCTGCAGATTCACGAAGAGGTCGCTGACCTCGAATTCGTGCGACGCGGAAATGACCGGCACTGGAGACTCCTGGCCTTCGGTAACGAATTAGCCTCGGCGGCAAGCCTCCCGCCGGGCGCTGACGAGGGGCTGACGGACTGCTGACGGGGTCGGCGACCAGGGTTTCGGACCCGCCCGGAGGCGCGCGTCAGCCGTCCGTCAGTTGCCGGTCAGTTGCTCGTCAGCGCCATCGGAAAGCGTTTGTTATTCCGCACTTGCAGGCCTTCCACGAGGAGCCCGGTTTGAATCGGCCGTCCGCCATCAGTGAAGTCCTTCCGCTCTCGCCGCTGCAACAGGGACTGCTCTTTCTCTCGGAGTACGACCGTGAGGGGACGGACGTCTACACCATTCAGCTGGTCCTCGACCTGGACGAGCTGACCGACGCCGATGCCGCCGCGCTGCGCACCGCGGCGGGCCTGCTCCTGGAACGGCACCCCAACCTGAAGGCCTGCTTCCGGCACCGCAAGAACGGCGAGGCGATCCAGGTGATCCCCACGTCGGTCGAACTGCCGTGGCGCGAGGTCGCGGTGGCGGCCGGCGCGGCCGGGCCGGAGGCGGAGTTCGACCGGCTCGCCGAGGAGGACCGGCTGCGCCGCTTCGACCTCGCCCGCCCGCCGCTCCAGCGGCTCACCCTGGCCCGCGCCGAGGGCGGTCGCTGCCGGCTGGTCTGGACCGTCCACCACATCCTGGTGGACGGCTGGTCGATGGTCTCGCTGATCGGCGAACTCGCCGCGCTCGCCGAGGAGCTGAAGGCCGGCGGCGCCCCCGCCAGGCAGCCGCAGGCCGGCGCGGCCCGCTACCAGGCGCACCTGGCCTGGCTGGGCGCGCAGGACAAGGAGGCCGCCCGGCAGGCCTGGACCGCCGCCCTGGCCGGGGTCGTCGACCCGACCCGGCTGGTGCCGGCCGGCCGCGACCGGGCCGCCGGTGCGGCCGCGCTGCCGCAGGCCGTCCCGCTGGAGCTGACCCCCGAGGTCTCCGCCGCGCTGACCGGCTTCGCCCGCTCGCGCGGCCTGACCGTCAACGCGGTGGTGCAGGGCTGCTGGGCGCTGCTGCTGTCCCGGCTGACCGGCCAGGACACCGTGCTGTTCGGCGCGGTCACCTCCGGCCGGCCGGCCGAGGTCCCGGACGTCGAGCGGATGGTGGGCCTGTTCGCCAACACGCTCCCGGTCCGGGTGGACGTCGACCCGGCCCGCACCCCGGCCGAGCTCTTCGCCGACGTGCAGCGGTCGCAGACCGCGCTGCTGGCGCACGAGCACCTGACCCTGGCGGAGGTCCAGCAGCTCACCGCCGTGCGCGGTGAACTCTTCGACACCGCCCTGATGTTCCAGAACTACCCGATGGGCGGCCTGCCGCTGGCCACCGGCACCGGCCCCCGGGTGACCGGCGCCGACGTCCGCTCCGCCACCCACTTCCCGGTCACCCTCACGGTCTTCCCCGGCACCCCGTTCGGCCTCGCCGTCAACCACGTGCCCGCGCTGGTCACCCGGGCCGAGGCCGAACTGGTCGGGCGGCGCTTCGCCCGGCTGCTGGCCGCCGCCGTCGCCCGGCCCGACGAGCCGTGCGGCCGGCTGGACGTCCTGGACGAGGCCGAGCGCGCCGAGATCACCGAGGCCCGCAACGCCACCGGGGCGCCGCTGCCCGGCGACTGGCTGGCCCCGCTGCTGGCCGCCCGGGCCGCCCGCACCCCGGACGCGCCCGCCGTGCGCTGCGGCGAGGAGCGCCTGACCTACCGCGAACTGCACGCCCGCGCCGACGCGCTGGCGCACGCCCTGCACGCCGCCGGGGCCGGCCCGGAGCAGGTGGTGGCGATCGCGCTGGACCGCTCCTGCGACCTGGTGGTGGCCGCCCTGGCCGTCCTCAAGTCCGGCGCGGCCTACCTGCCGCTGGACCCGGACTACCCGGCCGACCGGCTGCGCTACATGCTCGCCGACGCCGCCCCGGTGGTCACGCTCACCCACCGCCGGGTGCGCGAACTCCTCGCCGCCGAAGCCGCCGTAGCCGCCGAAGGCGAGATGAACACCGGCGAGCTGTGGGTGCTGGACGGCCCGGACGCCGCGACCGGTGCGCCCGGGCAGCGCGTACCGGGCACGGCCCCGCGCGCCGACCACCCCGCGTACGTGATCTACACCTCGGGCTCCACCGGCCGCCCCAAGGGCGTCGTGGTGCCGCACCGGGCGCTGGTCAACCTGGTCGAGGACATGGTCGCCCGCTTCGAAGTGACCACCGAGGACCGCTTCCTCGCCGTCACCACCTTCGGCTTCGACATCGCCAACCTGGAGCTGTTCGTCCCGCTCGCCGCCGGCGCCGAACTGCTGGTCGCCGACCGCGAGACGGTCCGCGACCCGGCCGCCCTGGCGGACGCCGTCACCGGCCTGGACGCCACCCTGCTGCAGGCCACCCCCAGCCTCTGGCAGTCGCTCGCCGCCGACCACGCCCCCCGGCTGGCCGGCCTGCGCGCCCTGGTCGGCGGAGAGGCGCTGCCCGAGCCGCTGGCCCGCACCCTCACCGCGCACTGCGCGTCCGTGACCAACGTGTACGGCCCGACCGAGACCACCATCTGGTCCACCGCCGCGCCGCTGACCGGCGCCGAGGCCGGGCCGCCGCCGATCGGCGGCCCGATCGCCAACACCCGGGTGTACGTCCTGGACGGCGCGCTGCGCCCCGTCCCCGACGGCACCTTCGGCGACCTCTACCTCGCCGGCACCGGCCTGGCCCGCGGCTACCTGGGCCGCCCCGGCCTGAGCGCCGAGCGCTTCGTCGCCGACCCGTACGGCCCGAGCGGCGCGCGGATGTACCGCACCGGCGACATCGTCCGCTGGGACGCCGCCGGCACCGCCCTGGAGTACGCGGGGCGCAGCGACCACCAGGTGAAGATCCGTGGCTACCGCATCGAGCTCGGCGAGATCGAGTCCGTGCTCGCGGCGCAGCCCGGAGTGACGCGGGCCGTCGTCACGGCCCGCACCGACCGGGCGGGGGACGCCCGCCTGGTCGCCTATGTCGTACCGGCAGGGATCGACCGCGACCGCTTGCGGGAGCGGGCGTCATCGGTGCTGCCCACGCACATGATCCCTGCCGTGTACGTTCCCCTGGACGACCTGCCGCTGACCCCCAACGGCAAGGTCGACCGCAAGGCCCTGCCCGCCCCGCCGGACGAGCGGGCGGGCACCGGACGCGAGCCCGCGGGGGAGCGCGAGGAACTGCTCTGCGCGGTCTTCGCGGAGGCCCTCGGGCTCGACCGGGTCGGCGCCGACGACGACTTCTTCGAACTCGGCGGCCACTCGCTGTCCGCGACCAGGGTCGCCAACCGGCTGCGTGCCGCGCTCGGCGTGGACGTCCCGGTGCGGGCCCTGTTCGACGCCCGGACGGCCGAGGCGCTGGCCCGCGCCCTCGACCCGGACGCGGCGGCGGCCGCCGAGGCGGCGGAGCCGGCCCCCCGGCGCCCCGCGCTGCGCGCCGTCCCGAACCGGCCGTCCTCGGTGCCGCTCTCGTACGCCCAGGAGCGGCTCTGGTTCCTGGACAAGATGGACGGGCCCACCGGCAGCTACAACATCCCGCTGGCGGTCCGCCTCACCGGCCCGCTGGACGCCGCCGCGCTGGCCGCCGCCGTCCGGGACGTGGTGGCCCGGCACGAGAGCCTGCGCACCGTCTTCGCCGAGGCCGACGGGCTGCCCTCGCAGCTGGTGCTCTCCGCCGAGGAGGCGGAGCGGGCCGGCGCCCCGCTGGTCGTCGTGGACCTCTCCGGGGCGGCGCCGGGCGCGCTGGAGGCGGCGCTGGCCGCCGAGGCCGTCCACCCCTTCGAGCTGTCCGCCCAGGTGCCGCTGCGGGCCCGGCTGTTCACCCTCGGCCGGGACAGCCACGCGCTGGCCCTGACGGTGCACCACATCGCCGCCGACGGCTGGTCGCTCGGCCCGCTCGCCCGCGACCTCTCCGACGCCTACCGGGCCCGGCTGGACGGCGCCGGGCCGCGCTGGGAGCCGCTGCCGGTGCAGTACGCCGACCACGCGCTCTGGCAGCGCGAACTGCTCGGCTCCAAGGACGACCCGGACAGCCTGGCCAGTGCCGAACTCGCGCACTGGCGCGAGGCGCTGGCGGGCATCCCGGAGGAGCTGGACCTGCCCACCGACTTCCCCCGCCCGGCCCGCGCAGGGCACCGCGGCGCCGAGGTCGAGTGCACGGTGCCCGCCGAGACCCACGCCCGGCTCGCCGAACTCGCCCGGCGCGGCGGCGCCAGCCTGTTCATGGCCGTCCAGGCGGGCCTGGCCGCACTGCTCACCCGGCTGGGCGCGGGCACCGACATCCCGCTCGGCAGCCCGGTGGCCGGGCGCACCGACGACGCGGTCCGCGACCTGGTCGGCTTCTTCGTCAACACCGTGGTGCTGCGCACCGACACCTCGGGCGACCCGGCGTTCACCGCCCTGCTCGGGCGGGTCCGGGAGACCGACCTGACCGCCTACGGGCACGCCGAACTGCCCTTCGAGCACCTGGTGGAGGAGCTCAACCCGGTCCGCTCGATGGGCCGGCAGCCGCTCTTCCAGGTGATCCTGGCCTTCGAGAACAGTTCCGACCCGCTGCCCGCGATGCCCGGCCTGAGCGCCGAGGTGCTGCCGATCGGCAGCACGACGGCCAAGTTCGACCTGTCCTTCCAGGTGCTGGAGCGGACCGGTCCGGACGGCGCCCCGGCCGGTCTGGACATCCGCCTGGAGTACCGCGAGGACCTGTTCACCGGGGCGACGGCGGCCCGCCTCGCCCGGGCCCTGGCCACCCTGCTCGACTCCGCCGCCCGCACCCCCGACGCGCCGCTCAGCGCCCTCGACCTGCTCACCGCCGAGGAGCGCCGCGTCCTGCTGGAGGAGTGGGCCGGCCCGACCGCCCCGTTCACCCCGGTCACCCTGACCGCCGTGTTCGAGGGCCTGGCGGCCGCCGGCCCGGACCACCCCGCGCTGATCGGCCCGGACGGCGTGCCGGCCGGCCCGGCGACGACGCGGCTGTCCTACGCGGCGCTCAACGAGCGGGCCAACCGGCTCGCCCACCTGCTGCTGGAGCGCGGGGTCGGGCCGGGCGACGTGGTCGCGCTGGCGATGCCGCGCTCCGCGCCGCTGGTGGTCGCGCTGCTGGCGGTGCTCAAGACCGGCGCCGCCTACCTGCCGGTCGACCCGCAGTACCCGGCCGAGCGGATCGCCTACATGCTCGACGACGCGGCGCCCGCCCAGGTGCTGACCGTCGAGGCGGTCGCCGACCGGATCCCGGGGCTGCCCGAGGGCGTCGTCCCGCTGGTCCTGGACTCCCTGCGCACCCGGTCCGACCTGACCGGCCGGCCCGACCGCAACCCCGTCGACGCCGACCGCACCCGGCCGCTCCTCCCGCAGGACGTCGCCTACGTGATCTACACCTCGGGCTCCACCGGCCGCCCCAAGGGCGTCGCGGTGCCGCACCTGGGGGCGGCCAACCTGGCCGCCAACCACCAGGCGCGGATGGGCGCGGGGCCGGACACCCGGGTGCTCCAGTTCGCCTCGTTCAGCTTCGACGCCACCGTCTGGGAGCTCGGCGTCTCGCTGTACTCGGGCGGCACCCTGGTGGTCGCCACCGACGAGAGCCGGGTCTCCGGCGAGGTGCTGGGCGCGCTGCTCGCCGAGCACCAGGTCAACCACGTGGTGCTGCCGCCCACCGTGGTGGCCGGCCTGCCCGAGGACGTGGTGCTGCCCGAGGGCCTGCACCTGCTGGTCGGCGGCGAGGCCTGCTCGGCCGCGCTGGTCGACCGGTTCGCCCCGCTGACCGAGTTCCGCAACGCCTACGGCCCGACCGAGGCCTCGGTCTGCGCCACCTGGAGCGACCCGCTGCGCGCCGGCGGCGGGCGCCCGCCGATCGGCCGCCCGCTGGACAACCACCGGCTGTACGTCCTGGACGACGCCCTCGCGCCCGCGCCGGTCGGCGTCACCGGCGAGCTGTACATCGCCGGCACCGGCCTGGCGCACGGCTACCTGCGCCGCCCGGTCACCACCGCCGAGCGCTTCGTCGCCGACCCGTACGGCCCGGCCGGCACCCGGATGTACCGCACCGGCGACCTGGCCCGCTGGCGGGCCGACGGCACGCTCGACTACGTCGGCCGGGTGGACCACCAGGTGAAGCTGCGCGGCTTCCGGATCGAGCTCGGCGAGATCGAGGCCGCGCTGGTGCGCCACCCGGTGGTCGTGCAGGCCGCGGTGCAGGTCGCGCCCTCGCCCACCGGCGTGCCCCAGCTGACCGGGTACGTGGTGCCGCTGCCCGGCGTCGCCGCCGTCGACGTGCCGGTGCTGCGCGCGTTCGTCGCCGAGTCGCTGCCCGCGCACATGGTGCCCGCGGCGCTGGTGACGCTGCCCGCGCTGCCGCTGACCGCGAACGGCAAGCTCGACACCCGCGCCCTGCCGGCGCCCGGTGCCGCGCCCGCCGCCGCGCAGACCCCGGTGCGGCGCCCGGGCACGCCGGCCGAGGAGGTCATCGCCGGGGTCTTCGGCGAGATCCTCGGCCTCGACCAGGTCGGCGCCGACGGGGACTTCTTCGACCTCGGCGGCGACAGCCTGCGCTCGGTGCAGATCGTCAGCCGGGCCGCGAAGGCCGGGCTCACGCTCTCGCTGGCCGACGTCTTCACCCACAAGACGGTGGCGGCCCTCGCCGCCGCCGCCCGGCCCGCCACCTCGCAGCGGCTCCCAGCGACGGTGCTGGAGCCGGTGCTGCCGATCCGGCCGGGCGGCACCGCCGAGCCGCTGTTCTGCGTGCACGGCGGGGTCGGCTTCGGCCTGCCGTACGCGGAGCTGGCCCCGCACCTCGACCCGGCCCGGCCGGTGTACGCGCTGCAGTCCGACGGTGTCGCCGCGCCCGAGGGGGAGTGGGAACGGCCGCAGGGCGTAAGGGAGCTGGCGGCCACGTACCTGGCGAGGATCCGCCGGGTGCAGCCGCACGGCCCGTACCACCTGCTGGGCTGGTCCTTCGGCGGGCTGGTCGCGCACGAGATGGCGGTGCAGCTCCAGGCGGCGGGCGAGCGGGTGGCCTTCCTGGCGGCGCTGGACGTCTTCCCGGTGCTGCCGGGCGACCACAACCCGACCGACGAGGAGATCCGCGGGGCCTTCCTCGCCCACCACGCCACCGGAACGGGCATCGACGACGGGGAGCTGCGCCGGCTGATGGCGGTGATGCGCCACCACACGGACATCGCCCGGGAGTTCACCCCCGGACGGTTCGACGGCTCGCTGCTGCTGTTCGCCGCCGCCGACGAGGTGCAGGGCGCCCCCGCCGCCGAGCTCGCCGACCGCTGGCGCGCGCACCTGACCGGCGCGCTGACGGTGCACGACGTCGCCTGCGGCCACGAGGAGATGCTCGGCCGGGAGGCGGCCGGCCGGATCGGCGCGGTGGCCGACGCCGCGCTGCGCCGGTCCTGAACGACCGGACGGCCGGGCCCGGAATCCGGGCCCGGCCGTCACGGGGCCGCCGGCGGCGCCCCAGGAGGGGAGCCGTCGGCGTGTCGGGGCGAACTGCCCTCGCCCCGACGGGACTTACAGCGAGGGGTCCTGCATCAGGATCGCCTGGTAGAGGTGGTGGAGACGACGACTCGGTTTGAGCCCCAACTCGTCGTCGAGCCACTTCCGGGTGCGGTGGAAGATGTCGACGGCCTCCGACTGCCGGCCGCACCGGTAGAGGGCGATCATCAACTGCTCGCTGAACCGCTCGCGTTCCGGGTACTGGGCGAGCAACTGCTTCAGCTCGGCCACCACCGCCCCCGCCTCGCCCGCTTGCAGCTGCGCCGAGATGAGGTCCTCCCGCGCGGTCTTGCGCTGCTCGTCCAGACGCAGCGCGACGGCCCGGCACCAGGGCCCGTCGCTCGTGTCGAGCAGGGCCGGTCCGCGCCACATCGCGAGCGACTTGCGGAGCGTGTCCATCGCTTCGTACGGCCGGTCGCTGACCAGCCCCGCGCCTTTCTCCGCCGTCCGCAGGAACCGGTACGCGTCGACCGCGTCCTCCGAGACGTTGAGCATGTAACCGTTGTCAACCGTGCGGATGAGTTCCTGGTCCGGCCCCTCCAGACCAAGTTCCGCCAACGACTTGCGCATGCGTTTGACATTGGCCTGCAAGGCGTTGCGCGCGTTCTTGAGCGGCGCTTCCCCCCACAGCTCGTCGATCAGTTCGTCGAACGCGACCACCTGGCCGGCGTTGAGCGCCAGCATGGTGAGCATCACGCGATTCTTCTTCGCCCGTAGACCTACGGTGCGCTGACCGTCGCCGATCAATAGTGGGCCTAATATGGAGATGTACACCAAATTCCCCGTCCCTAGCGGTGAACTCCAGCCACAAGCCTTTCTCCTGTGACCTCGGCCCGGCCACCGTCAACAGTGGTCGACGTGTTTGGGGTGGCCTGACAAAGGGGAAAAGCCTGGGTATCATTCGCGCTGGTCAAGTATCGGACACGCCTGGGTCGTCCGGCCATGTACCTTCGTACATGAGTTGATGAACCTGCGCCACCAACCCCACCTGAAGCCGCGACTCCACTCCCAGTTTCGCGAGGATGTTGGCGACGTGCGCCTTCACCGTGCGCTCCGTGACGTGCAGTCGGGCGGCGATGCCGCGGTTGGAGTGTCCGGCACCGATCAGGTCGAAGACCTGCCGTTCCCGTCCGGACAGCGTCCCGACCCGGGTGAGCTCGTTGCGCCAGCGCGCCGAGGCGAGGCTGCCGTCACTGTGCATGGCCACCCCCCTGACCGCCCCCTGCTTCCCCGTGGTGCGTCCGGCGGCAGTTGTGCCCCCCCGTCACCGGGAAGGTCGTTCACGTGCCGACGAACGCGCATGCGATTCTACAACTCCCGTAACAAACCACCACGGGACAGTCGGCGTCAAACCCCTTGTCACGACTGGTTGTGGCCGGTGCCTGCACGAAACGCACACGAAAAGGGCCGGGGAAGGGGCTAAGCCCTTCCCCGGCCGTCGAGTTGGACGGGTCCCGTGTTACGGGAGGGTCGTGCGCGCCGCCGAGGCCGCCGCCGCCGCGGCCACGATGGCCGGCATCCGCGGGGTCCGGGTCGTGGTCTGGCGCGCGAGCCGCGAGGGCCAGAAGGTCTTCCAGCCGAGCAGGGTGACCACGGCCGGCAGGACGACGATCCGGATCACCGTCGCGTCGAGCAGCACCGCGCAGGCCATGCCCACTCCCATCTGCTTCATCTCGATGAAGTTCAGCGAGGCCAGCAGGGCGAACACGCAGACCATCACCACCGCGGCGCTGGTCACCACGCCCGCCGTGCGGGTGATGCCCTGCTCGACCGCCTCCTTCACGGAGAGCCCGCCGCGCGCCGCCTCCCGGATCCGGCTGACCACGAAGACGTGGTAGTCCATCGACAGGCCGAGCAGGATCACGAAGAGCATCAGCGGCAGCCAGGCCACCACCCGGCCGGTGGACTCGAAGTGCAGCAGGTCCTCCGCCCAGGTGTGCTGGAAGATCAGCGCGAGCAGGCCGAAGGAGGCCGCCGCGGACAGCAGGTTGAGCACCACGGTGATCAGCGCGAGCATCACCGAGCGGAACGCGACGGTCATCACCAGGAAGGTCAGCACCAGGGCCACCCCGAGCACCCAGGGCATCTTGTGCATGACGTTCGCCCGGTAGTCGACGTCGAACGCGACGTCGCTGCCGCCGACCGCGAACTCGGCGCCCGCGACCGTGCCGAGGGTCTGCGGGGCGAGGTCCTGGCGCAGCCGGGCCAGCGAGGCGCGGGCCTGCGGGGAGCCGCTGTCGAAGTGGGTGCCGATCGCGATGGTGGCGACCGTGCCGTCGGGGGAGGTGCGGACGGTCGGCGCCGGGTTGTGCACGAAGAGGGCGTCCTGCGAGGCGCGTTCGACCAGCGCCTCCACCGCGCCGCCCAGTTCCGCCGTCCGGTCGGCCGGGACCTTCACCGCGACGGTGTGGGTGTCGGCCTGGCTCGGGAAGGAGCCGGTCAGCCGCTCGTTGGCCTGCATCGCCGGGATCGACCGGGGCAGGTCGTCGATCCCGGTGGCCTTGAGCTTCAGGCCGAGGGCGGGCAGCGCGAGGACGAGCAGCGCGCCGACCGAGAGCACCAGCGCGATCACCGGGTGGCGCAGGGCGGGCTTGAGCATGGTCGACCACAGCCGCGGCTTGACCCCGCCCTTCTGGGTGAGCCGCCACACCAGCGGGACCCGCGGCGCGTCCAGGTAGCGGCCGAACCGGGACAGCATGGCCGGCAGCACGGTCAGCGAGGAGGTGATCGCGATGGCGACCACCAGCACCGCGCCGGTGGCCATCGACTCGAAGGCGATGTGCCCGGCGAGGTAGAGCGCCCCCATCGAGATCATGACGACCACGCCGGACACCAGCACCGAGTGCCCGGAGGTGGCGGCCGCGATCTCGATGGCGTCGATGTTGTTGGCGCCCAACGCCCGCTCCTCGCGCTGGCGTTTGAGGTAGAACAGCGAGTAGTCGACCCCGATGGCCATGCCCATCAGCACGATGACGTGCGTCACCGGCCCAGGGTCGGGCACCAGTTGGGAGGCCACCCCCCACAGGCCCAGCCCGGCGAGCACCGAGGACAGGCCGAGGACGACCGGGACGCTCGCGGCGACGATCGCGCCGAAGACGAAGACCATCACGAGCAGCGTCACCGGCAGGCTCAGCACGGTCGCCTTGCCGAGGTCCTTGCTCAGCATCTCGTTGAGCCCGGCCTTGATCGAGCCGGCGCCGACGAGTTCCATCCGCAGCTCGGTGTGCGACGCGTGGGTCCTCGCCACGGTGTCGATGAGCGGCTGCACCCGGTCGGCGGAGGTCTCCGGATCGCCGTCGAGGGTCACCGGGACGAGCAGGGCCGAGCCGTCCGGTGCGGGCACCGGAGCGTCGATCGAGCTGATGCCGGGGAGGGCCTTCAGGTCGCGGGTGGCGTCCGAGGCCGCGGACTGCGCCTGGACGGGGTCGAGCCGGCCGCCGCCCCACGGGGTGATGAGGACGTTCTCCACCGCGCGCTCCTGGAGGCCGCCGCTGCGGGCGATCGCGGCCGCCCGGCCGGACTGGCCGATGGCGAGGTCGGAGGTGGTGGCCTGCCGGGTGCCCGTGACGCCGCCGACCACGAGGGCCGCCACGACGAACGCCACCCAGAGCGCGATCGCCCACCAGGGGTGGACGGCGCTCCACCGAGCGGCCCTGGTGATCACGTTCCTGCCTTCCACGATCACGTTCCCCTCCTCAAAAGAAATGCCCGGATCAAGACACGGGCCTGACTTATGAGTCCGGCCGGTGCGGTGCGGCGTTCGCCTGCATCACTGAATCTAGTGACGCTTCGACGCATGATCACGGGTACAACTTCGACGATTGGAGGGGGAGTTTCTTCTACTTGACAGCCGACCCGAGAGGGCTGCCGCCGGATTCCCCGGGCGGAATTTGATACCACATCCGCCGGGACACGTTAAAGGGCCCGTCGCCGATCAGTGCGACGGACCCCGCGTATTCCTCGGGCAGCGGCAGGTCGGTGACTCTCCACGGCCCGGGCAACGGCCCGGAGCGTGCGTACACGGTGGCTTCCGGTCC
This sequence comes from Kitasatospora sp. NPDC087271, assembly GCF_044744605.1. Classification (NCBI taxonomy): domain Bacteria; kingdom Bacillati; phylum Actinomycetota; class Actinomycetes; order Kitasatosporales; family Streptomycetaceae; genus Kitasatospora; species Kitasatospora sp. NPDC087271. The sequence continues at coordinate 168,028 of NZ_JBIUYQ010000002.1, read as the reverse complement.
GTCGTGGGCGACCGGGATCCCCATGCCCTGGGTGAGTCTGGCGCCCGAGGCCTTCACGCACGCCTCCTTCCTGGTCCACAGCCGGGTGAAGGCGTCGGGCCCGTCCCGGGCGACCAGCTCCCGTTCGTCCGGGGGGAAGAAGCGACCGGCCAGCCGGGCGGTGTCCAGCTCGGCACGGGCCAGCTCGACGTCCACGCCGACCGGCCGTGATGCCAGGGCGAGCAGGGCGATCTCGCCCGAGTGGGACAGGTTGAAGTGCAGGCCCGGCGCGTCCTCGACGGCCGGCTTCCCCCACGGGCCGCGGCTGAAGCGCAGCCCGGCCGGGTGGCGGCCGAGGCGCTCGCCGAGGACGATCCGGGTGGCGGCGTGCGCGAGCACGAAGCGGCGCCGCAGCCCGGGCAGCTGTCCGCTCCGGGCGCGGGCCCGCTCCTGCTCGTCGAGCAGTTCCTCCAGGTGCGGCGGGTACCCGTCCGGGGCGCCCCGGACGGCCTCGCCGCCCGGCCGGTCCGGGTGCTCGCCACCGGTCAGCGGAATCTGCCAGATCTCGACCGTGTCCCGACCGACCGGTTGTTCTGTCCCGTTCAGAACCGGCCCACCTTTCCGGTGTGCAGCCCCTGGAACAGATTCAGCTTCTGGATGTTCCGTGTCCCCTCCATGAACTCCACGCCCCGTGCGTCCCGGGCGAGTTTGTCGAGGAGCGGGTGGTCCAGCCGCGCGCCGGGCCCGAAGAAACCCGGCGCGCGCATCGTGACGTCCTCGGCGAGTTCGCAGGCGCGGGCCTTCGCCGCCGAGGAGAGGTGCCCGGCGGCCGGCCTGCGGTCCACCGCGAGGGCCGCCCGGTAGGTCAACTGGCGGGCCGCGTCGATGCGCTGGCCGAGCGACTCGAACAGCTCGCGCTCCGCGCCGCGCAGTTCCCGGCGGTTCTCGGCGACGTAGTCGTGGGCGGCCCGGGCGATCCCGAGGGCGATCGCGGCCACGCTCGGGCGGAGCTGGTTGAAGACCGAGACGATGCTCCACATCCCCCGCCGGGTCGGCGGCAGGTGGGCGCCGAGCACCCGTTCGGCGGGCACGTGCACCCCGTCGAGGGTGATCCGGGTCAGCTGGACGCCGCGCAGGCCGAGGGTGGGCAGCGGCTCCGCCCGGAAGCCGGGGTCGGCGGTGTCCACCAGGACGGCCAGCACGCCGAGCCGCTCGGTGCCCGCGACCCGCGCGAACACGGCGCCCAGGTCGGCCCGGGCGGCGTTGCCGACGTAGCGCTTCTCGCCGTCCAGGACGTACGAGCCGTCGCCCACCGGGGTCAGCGTGGTGGTCATCTCGCCGATGGCCGAGCCGCGGTCGGGCTCGGTGAGGCCGAAGCAGGTCCAGCGGGGGCGTTCGGCGAGCCGGCCGTACACCCAGTCCTTCTGCGCCTGGCTGCCGAGCACGCTCAGCAGCACCCCGCACATCGAGGCGCCGGGCGCGCCCAGCATCATCCCGGCGTCGCCGCGCGCCAGTTCCTCGCTCACCAGGACCCGCTCCAGGGTGGCCAGGCCGTGCGCGGGGCCGGCACCGGCCTCGGCGGACGCCCGGTCCCACTCCGGCGGCACCTGGTGGCCGGCCAGGAAGCGCACGGCGGGCAGGTCCAGGAAGCGGTGGACGGCGTCCGGGTCCCGGTCGAGGTCGAGCGCGCCCGCCCGCAGGTCTTCGGCCCACCGCCGCACGTACCGGTGCGTGGTTTCCAGCGGGCCGGGCAGGCTGATCACACGTTCCCCTTCCGGGAGTCGACGTTCTGTGCCGTGTCCCCGGCCGGCCCCGGCCAGCCGCAGTACACGTCGGCGAGGAGCTCGGAGGCGTACGCCGCCCGGCCCGGCCCCTCGGCGGTGAAACCGTACGCCCCGAGCAGCCGCAGCAGCGCGCGGTCGGCCTGGGTGATCTGGGCCTGGAGGCGGGCGAGGGCCGGGCCGTCCAGGGGGTGGGCGGGGGCCGACGGGGAGTCGTCCGGCCCCTCGGCGAGGTCGTCGAGGACGCCCTCGATCTCCAGGTGGTCGATCAGCACGTCGGCGAGCGCGCCCTTGACCAGCTGTTGCAGCAGCAGCGAGGAACCCTCGACCTGGCGGCCGGCGAGGTAGGCCAGGCAGGCCTCCCGCAGCCGCTCGGACGCGCCGAGCCGCAGCCAGGCGAGGCCGGTGCCCCAGTCGTGGGCGTCGGGGCCGGCGGGGCCCCGGGTGGCGTCGGCGGGGCTCAGGACGGCCAGGCCGGGCACCGGGTCCAGGCCCCCGTCCCCGTCCTCGTCGTCGCCGAACTCGGCGTACTCGCCGAGGAGTTCGCGCGGGACCACGGCGTGCCCGCGCGGGCCGCGCGGTGCCACCCCGGGGGACAGCGCGCGGGAGAGCAGGGTCAGTGCGGGGACGAGGCCGTCGTTGCGCGCGCTCGTCCGGGCTTCCTGCCAGTGCTCGCGCACCTCGGCCGGAACCGTCATCGGACCCCCAACTCCCCCGTGTCGAGTGTGCAGTAGGCCAGGAATCCGCGTTCCCGGTCGTAGTCGGCCACCACCACCGGGCGGTCCCGGTCGGCGGCGGCGAGCAGGGCGGCCCAGCCGCCGGTGGCGGGCTGTCCGGCCGCCACCTTGGTCCACGGACCGCCGTGTGTCGGAAGTTCAGCACAGCCGTCGGACAGGCCGGAGCCGGTGACCAGCGCGGCCGAGGTGTCCCAGCCGGCGAACAGCCCCGGCTCCGGGAGGCCCTGGGCCGCGCCGCCCAGCGGCGCGTCGCCGCCGTCCCAGTGGATCAGCAGCGCGACCGCGGCGTCCGCGTGGACGGCGCCCTGCCCCGTCGCGGGCAGCGGGAACGGCTGGGTGCCCTGGTCCACGACCAGCAGCAGCAGCCGCGACCAGCCGCACCGCCGGGCGTACTCCACGGCGACCCGCAGCGCGCTGAACGGCGCCAGGACGCCCTGGTCGGACAGGGCGAAGGAGAGCGGCTCGCCCGGCAGCCGCCCCTTCACGCAGGAGGCGACCAGCTCGGCGTGGTCGAAGTCCGGTGCGGAGTAGGCGACCACCACCACCTCGGGGCACTCCTCGGCGGTCAGCGGGCCCAGCGCGTCGAGCGCGCCGTGGGCCAGTTCCACCGAGGTGCGCCGCCCCGAGGCGGCGAACTGCTCGCGGTCGAAGTCCGCGCCGTAGAGCGCCCCGAGCTCGCGGTAGAAGTCCTCCCGCGCGGCCTCCGGCCGGTACGGCGCGCCAGGCCCCGGCGGGGTGTGGGCGCCGGCCCGGATCAGCCGCGGCAGGACCGCCGCCGGGGCCGGGCCGGGCGTGCCGTGCGGGCCGTCCGCGCCGGCCGGGGCCGGACGCCGCACGGGCGCAGTCGCGCGGAACATGCTTAGGCGCTCGCTTCCGCGGCGACGAAGCCGGCCAGCGAGCCCACGGTCTCGAAGTGGGTCATGTCCAGCTCGTCGGCGTCGAACTGCACGTCGAGGATCTCCTCGATGGTGATGAGCAGTTCGAGCGCGCTGCTGGAGTCCAGGCCCAGCTCGTCGAAGAGGCGGACGCCCGGGTCGGCGCCGGAGACGTCCTTGTTGAGGACCTCCGACAGGCCCTTGCGGACGGCGTCGACGTACTTCACGTCGGCCACGGTGTTGGCGGTGTCGCTCATGGTGTTCTCCTCGGGCTGGTCCCGGCCGTGGGTCGGCCGGTCGGTGGTCAGTTCTGGTCGTCGCCGGGGGCCGCGTACAGCCGCTGGCGGCCGAGCATGGCCTCGACGTCGTCGCGCTCCCGGATCAGGTGCGCCCGCCCGTCCAGGACGAGCACCTCCGCCGGGTAGCCGTGGCTGAGGAAGTGCACCGGCGAGGCCGTCGGCCCGTACGCGCCGGAGCGCTGCACCCCGATCAGCTCGCCGGCCCGCAGCGCCGGCATCGGCACCTTCTTGCCGATGACGTCGTTGGGCGTGCAGAGCGGGCCGGTGATGTGCCAGGGCTCGGTGGCCGGCTCGTCCAGCCGCTCCAGCGCGGCCATCGGGAAGTTGCGCTTCACGTACGAGCCGATGCCGACGGCCGCCATGTGGTGGTTGGTGCCGCCGTCGGTGACCGCGAAGTTCTCGCCCATCGAGGTCTTGGTGTAGCGCACCCGGGTGACGTAGGTGCCGGACGCGGCGACCAGGAAGCGGCCCAGCTCCATGATCATGCGGGTGTCCGGGTGCCGGGTGCGGAAGTCCGCGATCAGCGGGTTGAGCCCGGCGGTCAGCTCGGCGACGTCGAGGTCCTTCTCGTTGTCGAAGTAGGCGATGCCGAGGCCGCCGCCGACGTCGACCGTCTCCAGCGGGAAGCCCAGCTCGGTGGAGAGGCGCTCGGCCAGCTCCAGGATCCGCCGGGTGTTCTCGACGACGGACTCCTCGATCAGGATGCGGGTGCCCAGGTACACCTGGACGCCCATCAGCCGGATGTTGGGGTAGCGGCCGGCGAGGTCCTTGCCCTCGGCCAGCAGCAGCTCCTCGTCGGTGCCGAACTGGCGCGGCTTGCCGCCCATGGTCAGGCCCGAACCCTTCACCGAGAAGCTCGGGTTGACCCGCAGCGCGACCCGGGCGGTGATCCCGCGCCCGCGGGCCACCTCGTCGATCAGGTCCAGCTCGCCGATCGACTCGCAGACGATCGCGTGGATGTCCTCGTCCAGGCAGGCCGCCACCTCGCCGCGGCTCTTGCCCGGGCCGAGGAAGATGATGTCGCGCGGCTCGACCCCGGCCCGGCGGGCGGTGACCAGCTCCGTCAGCGAGGACACCTCGGCGCGCGAGCCCAGGCTGTGCAGCAGCGCGCAGACGGAGATGTTGGGGTTCGCCTTGAGCGAGTAGAAGACCTCCAGCGCCGGGTGCAGCGCCTCGCGCAGCCCCTGGAAGCGGGTGGTGATCTCCTCGCCGTCGTACAGGTAGAGCGGGGTGCCGAACTCCTCGGCGAGCTCGGTGATCCCGAGGCCCTGCACCTCGAATGCGACGCTCACGGTCAGCTCCGTTCCGGGTAGGCCGCGAGGCGGCGGGTGATGTCGGTGTCGAGCGCCTCGATCTCCTCGTCGGAGGCACCGACGAGCACGCCGTACAGCCGGCCCTCGAAGCCGTCCGCTTCGGTGTCGGCGGCGGTGCCCGCGGCGGCGTTCACCGTGGCGTAGTTGTTCACGAACAGGCCGCGCGGGCGCGGTCCCCGCTCGGTCAGCAGCAGCCCGTCCAGCACCTCGGCCAGTTCGGCGAAGGGCAGCGGGCGGGTCAGCCGCAGCGGGAAGTGCCGGGCGACGGCGACCTCGTCGGCCCCGGCCAGGCCGCCCTCGTGCACCACGTTCTGGTACGTGGACATGTTGTTGCGGGCGTTGATCTCGATGACCGGGTACAGGCCCTCGTCCGGGTCGACCATCGCGTCGACGCCGACCACGCCGTAGTAGCCGTCGGCGGCGAGCCGCTCGCCGAGCCGCAGCGCCGTCGCCCCGATCTCGGCGACCTGCCCGTCGGTCAGCCGGGCCGGGATCCGGTGGCCCTTGTGGACGCCGCCCTCGGTCAGCAGCTCCTTGACGAAGTCGAAGTGCGTGGAGCCGTCCCGGCCCACCGTGAACTGGTAGTTGAGGTCGCAGCGCTTGGCGACCCACTCCTCGATCACCAGCGCGGTGCGCGGGGCCCCGCCCGCGGCCTTGGCGGCGCGCTCGGCCTGCTGGACCGCCATCCGGTGCAGCCGGCCCAGCCGGGCCTCGGAGTCCAGCACGACGATGCCCTTGCCGGACACGCCGAACGCGTCCTTCAGCACCACCTTGCGGCCCGCCGCCAGCAGTTCACCGGCCGCGGCCACCGCCTCGGCCAGCTCCTCCAGCGTCTCGCAGGCCCAGCCGCGGGCCTGGCGGATGCCCAGCTCGTCGGAGAGCCGGCGGCTGTACACCTTGCTGTTGACCCGCTTGCAGACCGCGGCGGTCGGCGCACCCAGCCGCAGCCCGGTGCGCTCGGCGAGCTCCTCCTCGACGGTGGAGATGCCGTGCGCGGTCAGCCGGGCGCCCTCGGCGGCGACGGCGGACAGCGCGCGCAGCAGCTCGGGGTCGGCGAGGGCGTCCTCGCTGACGGTGCGCTGCGGGTCCTGGCCGGCCACCACGTGCACGGTGGGCAGCTCCAGGCCGAGGCCCTCCAGGTAGCCGCGGTAGCCCTCGTCCAGGGCGGTCTTCAGCACGACGTGGTCGTCCTTGCCGCCGAGCAGCAGCGCGAACTCGTCCATGCGGTTCACCACCGCACTGCCCGCGTGCGAGGCGACCCGGGGCAGCGCGGGCTCGCCGAGCGCCCAGTGGTTCTCCACCTCGAAGTTGCCCAGGAACACCAGCGGGGTGTCCGCGGACCCGGTCACGGCGCGCTTGAGGCGCGCGCTGAAGCCGGAGGACGGTAGATGCATGTCGACCTCGTCATTTCTCGTGTGCGCTCGGGCGCGGTGCGGCGGGTGCGCGGGTACTGCGGTGCTGCGGTGGTGCGGGTGCGCCGGTACTGCGGGGGCCGGCCGATCCGGTGGGCGGCCGTCAGTGCTCCAGGACCATCGCGGCGAAGGTCGCCCCGAGCCCCACGCTGGTCATCAGGTAGCGGTCGCCGGGGCGCAGCCGCCCCAGCTCGGTGGCCTTCTGCAGGTTGATGAAGGGGTCGGCGCAGAAGCAGTGCCCGGTCTCGCCGACCAGGTCGAGGAAGACCTTGTCGAGCGGCAGCCCGAGCGCCTTGCAGACGCCGATCCACGACAGCCGGTTGACGTTGTGCGGCAGCACGAGCGCCAGCTCGTCGAGGCCGCAGTCGGCCTCCTCCAGGGCGGCGCCGATCACCTCGCACAGGCCGGGCCCGTACAGGTCCTGGAACTCCTTGGCGGCGGCGTCGCCCATGATGAACTCGTCGCCGAACTGGGTGTGGGTGCGCGTCGCGTAGCCGAGCATCCGGTCGGAGCCGGCACGGTCCGCGCTCACCAGGAAGGCCACGGTGCCCTCGCCCATGACGGTGACGTCCGGGATGGACTGCGTCCGGGTGGTGCACGCCTTCTCCCCGGCCAGGACCAGGGCGAGCGCGTTCGGATCCGGGTCGGCGGCCAGCAGGGTGCCCGCCAGGTCCAGCGCGAGCAGCCCGGAGGCGCAGGCGTGGTGCGAGACGACGAAGCCGGCGGCGTGCTCCAGGCCGAGCTCGACCTGGATCGGTCGGAGCGAGGTCATCGGGTACGGCAGCGGCGACGGCATCGTGCGGGCCTGGAGGACGTACTTGACGCGCTGTTCCTGCCCGCGCAGCTCCACCAGCTTGGTCGCGGCGCGCAGCAGCAGCTCGGTCTCGGTGGCCGCGGGGTCGCGGCACACCTCGGAGAGCCCGTAGAAGCGCTGGTAGCGCCGGAGCTGCACATCCGTCAGCTGGAGTTCCTGTTGGAAGCGCGCGATCGGGATGGTGTCGGGAAGACAGCTGGAGACTGCCGTGATCGACGTCATGCCAACTACAGTCGCCTGGAGCGCTGACGCTTAGCTGACGCTGCGCTGACCACCGCCGGCGGGGCCGGGGCGCGCTCCCCGCGCGGACGCCGGGGAAGTCCGGCCCGCAGGCGTGGTCGACCGTCCCGTACCGCCGGGCGGAAACGACCGGAGGGGTGGCCTTTCGGCACACCCCTCCGGATCGGATCAGGTCCTACTCGTCGTCGGCCCCGCCGAGGTCGCCGAGGTCGGTGCCGTCCGGGGTGCCGCTGATCGCGTACCCCTGGCGGCGCGCCTCGTAGCAGGCCACCGTCGCGGCCGCCGACACGTTCAGCGAGCCGACCCGGCCCAGCTGCGGCACGAACACCACCTGGTCGCAGAGCGCCAGCGCGTCGGGGGTGATCCCGCGGTCCTCGTGCCCCAGCACGAAGGCCACCGCCGGGGTCAGTTCGGCGGCGAACATCGGCACCGCCTCGTCCGCCAGCTCCAGGCCGACCACCTTGAAGCCGTCCGCCTTCGCCGCCGCGACCGCCTCCGCGACCGTCGGGAAGTGCTCCACCTTCAGGTACTTGTCGGTGCCCATCGCGGCCTTCTGCGCGCCCGAGGAGCGCACCGACGGGGTCTCCCCGGCCAGGTACAGCTTCTCGGCGCCCATCGCGGCCCCGGTCCGGACCACCGAGCCGACGTTGAACGGCGACTGCAGGTTCTCCAGGATCATCGCGAGCCGGAACTCGTTGCTGCGCCGCCACGAGCGGTGCAGTCGCTTCAGTTCGGTCCCGCGCAACTGCTTCACGACGACGTTCCCCGTCCACTCTCCGTGCCCTCGCCCGGCTCCGGGCGGGGTCGTGCTTCCAGAATCCGGAACCCGTTGACCGACGCGACCCGGGTGGTCGGGTAGCCCTGCTCGTTCAGCCACTTCTGCAGCGAGTCCGAGCCCAGGTGCTTCTGCACCACCAGGAACGCCGAGCCGTCCGGGGTCAGCCGGCCGAGCCAGTGCGTGAGCAGCCGGCGCAGCGCGGCCTTGCCGATCCGGATCGGCGGGTTGGAGTAGATGGTGGCGAACCGCACGTCCTGCGGGACGTCCTCGGGCAGCGCGGCCTGGACGTTGCCCAGCCGCAGCGCCTCGGCGTTCAGCCGCACCAGTTCCAGCGCGCGCTCGTTCACGTCCACCGCCCAGACCGGCAGCCGCCTGCGCCGGCTCGCCCAGGTCAGCGCGATCGGGCCGTAGCCGCAGCCGACGTCCAGGATCGGGCCGCGCACCCGCGGCTGCGGGGCGTGCTCCAGCAGGATCCGGGTGCCCGGGTCGAGCCGGCCGCGCGAGAACACTCCGGTGTCGGTGGTCAGTTCGAGGGTGAGGTCCGGCAGGGAGACCGTGATCGGCCGGCGCTCGCTGGCGACCTCGGGTGCACCGGTGAAGTAGTGCGAGCCGGACATGATTTCCCCGTCGTTCGTAAGGGCCTCGGGGCCACCGGGTGGGTGTGGGTAAGCCCTTGGTACGGCACCGATCGTACCCCCGGTGGCCTGCGGCGCGTTCCGTGCCGGCCGGCGGCCCGGGCGCCGCGGGGCCGCCGCGGCGCAATCGCGCCCGGCCGCCCGGCGACGGATACTGCCAGTACCGCCCCCGCGCCCGTGGGAGCCTCCGGACAGTGCCTCCGAACAGTGAGGACGGACGCCATGCCGCAGAATCACGAGGACTACCTGATCGACGAGGCCGTCGAGACCGTCGAACCCGACGACGAGGCACCCGAGGGCGACGAGTACGACGAGGTGGCCGAACGCCGGGCCGTCGGAGCCGACCCGGCCACCGATGTCGCCGACGCCGCCGAGCAGAGCCGCGTCGTCCAGCTCGACGAGGACGAGTACCGCGAGTAGCCGCCGCCGGGACCGGTCCGGGGCGCCATCCGGGGTGCTGTCCGGGGCCCTACAGCGCCCGGCGGCGCTGCAGCCAGGTCATCGCCGCCCAGCCCGGCAGCACCGGCAGGATCAGCGTCAGCAGGCGGTACGTCGCCACCGCCGCCAGCGCGCCGCCCTTCTCCATCGACGCGGTCTGCTGCAGCAGCGCGATCAGCGCCCCGTCCACCGCGCCGGCCCCGCCCGGGGTGGGCGCCACGTTGCCCGCCGCGTTGCCCACCAGGAACACCACCGCCACCGAGGCGAAGGACGGCTCCCGGCCGATCGCCCGGGTGCAGCAGTACAGGCAGCCGATCAGGCAGATCGACACCAGCAGCTGCCCGGTCAGTCCCACCGCCAGCCGGGCCGGGCTGCGCAGCAGGTCCAGCAGCCGCGGCAGCACCTCGGTGGTCAGCGGCCGCAGCCGCGCCGCCAGCCAGCGCCGGGCCGGCGGCACCGCCGACACCACCGCCAGCAGCGCCGCCGCCCCCGCCAGCCCGCCCACCACGGCGGGCAGCGCGTCCAGCTCCGAACCGCCCGGTTGCAGGTCCAGCAGGTAGACGAAGGCGCCCAGCTGGAGCAGGTGCAGCACCAGGCCGATCAACTGCCCCACCCCGACGCTGGACAGCGCCTGCGCGGTCGGGATCCCGGCCCGCTGCAACAGCCGGGTGTTCAGCGCGATCCCGCCGACGCCCCCGGGCGACACCAGCTTCACGAACGCCCCGGCCAGCTGCGCCAGCACCGCGTTGCGGAAGTCCAGCCGCTCCGGCACGAACCCGACGAACCCCATCGCCGCCGTCACGTGGCTCAGCGCCGCCGCCAGCAGCGCCAGCGCCAGCCACGCCGGATCGGCGTCGGCCACCGCCGCGATCGGGTTGTCCTCGGCCGCGAACAGCTGCGGGATCAGCAGCCACCCGGCCACCACCCCGCCCACCACCGCCAGCAGGGTCCGCGGCCGCAGCCGCTCCAACCGCACCGGCCGCACCTCCGCCTGCGGCCTGGTCCGCAGCACCTCCGCCCGGATCTCCTCCAGCAGCCCGCCCCCGCCCCCGCCGGCGGCGGCCTCGTCGGGCCCGGGGTCCGCCGGGCCGCCCGTGCGGGCGGCGGCGGTCGGGCGGGCGGTGTGCTTGAGGGCGTGGCGGGTGGTGCGGGCGAGCGCGATGGGCTGGAGGAGGGGGAGGGCGGCCTCGACGGTGTCGGCGCCGAGGACGGTGACGGCGGTGTGGACGGAGCGGGCCGCGCCGGCCCGCAGGGCGAGGGTGGTGAGCAGCTGGGCGATGTCGCAGCGCAGCACGAGTTCGCTGGCCGCGATGTCGCCGTCGGCGAAGTCGACCAGGTGCACCGCGCCGGTCGCGTCCACCAGCAGGGAGGACGGGACGAGCGCCCGGTGGGCGGTCTCCCGGCGCTGGAGGCGGGCGAGCTGCCGCCAGGCGTCGGCCAGCAGGTCGTCGGTGATCTCCTCGTCGGGGAGCCGGTCGAGGGTGCGTCCGGGGAGGTGCTCGTAGGCGATGAGGGCGGTGTCCTGGCCGAGGCCGGCGGTGGCGGCGATGCGGCGGGTGCGGACGCCGGCGGCGAGGGCCGCGTAGGTGACGAGCGCCTCGTGTTCGAGGCCGGCGCGGGGGGAGCGCAGGGCCCGGGGGTGGGGGGCGGTGCGCAGCCGCAGGCGGCGCCAGGCGCGCTGGACGGCGGCGGCGGTGACGGCTTGCCGGTCGAGGAGCTGGACGTCGAGGTCGGGCCGGTCGTCGGCTTGCCGGACCAGGTAGCGGTCGGGCCCGGCGGGGTGGGCCTCGGCCGGGTGCAGGCCGCTCTCGCGCAGGGCCCGGAGGACCTCGCCGGGCCTGGGCAGCGGGTCGGGGGTGCCGACGGCGTAGAGGGTGCCGTGGGCGCCGGTCCAGCCGATGAGCAGGCCGAGCAGCAGGGCGGTGGGGGTGGCGTACCCGCCGGCGAGTCCGGCGAGGCCGGAGAGGGCGAGGACGGCCCAGGGGGCCCGGTGTTCGCGGTTGCCGGAGGCGGTCATGAAGGCGAGGACGGGCGCGAGGTAGCCGTAGACGGGCTCGGTGTGGCCGAGGGCACCGCCCGGTAGGGCCTGGGTGAGGGCCGCGAGCAGGGAGACGGGGGCGACGCCGTCGGCCCACAGGTCGAGGAGCAGGGTGGCGCCGTAGGCGAGGACGGCGGCGAGCAGGCCGTCGGAGACCTGCTGGAGGGCGCGTCGCCGGTCGGGGCCGAGGAGGCGGCGGGCGGCGAGGACGACGGGCACCAGCAGCACGGCGGCGGTGGTGAGGCCGCCGGCGAGGCCGGCGAGCGGCCGGGGCACCAGTTCGGCGGCCTCGGCCACGTCGGCGGCGATGCCGCCGGTGGTGGCCCGGGCGTAGTCGGCGAGCAGCAGGGTGAGGGCGATGGCGATGAGCCCGGTGAGCAGCCGGATCAGGGCGACGGGCTGCCGGATCCGGCCGGGTTCGGACACCGCCCGGGCCGGGCCCCGGCCGGCTCCGGCGCTCGCCGGTATGCCGGTGTCCGCCGGTGCGGGCGTGCCGGCGGTGTCGCCACCGCCGGTGTCGCCGTTCGTTCTCCCCGTCACGATCGCCACGGGTGGCATGCTCCCATGCCTCCCCTGATGGTGGAGCCGGAGCCCGGAAGCCGGCCCGGATCGGGGGAGTCCGAGGAAGGCCCTACGCCTGCCGGGTCGGCACGACGACCGTGTGGCTCAGGTTGACGTGCCGGGGGCGGCTGACGGTGTAGGCGATCAGGTCGGCGAGGTCGTCCGCGGTGAGTGCGGGGATGGCCGCGAACATGCCGCCGAGCTGTTCGCGCAGGGCGGGGTTGTCGATGTGGCCGCCGAGTTCGGTGTCGGTCAGGCCGGGCTCGATGGAGCTGACCCGGACGTCGCGGGGGCTGAGTTCGGAGCGCAGGGCGGCGGACAGCTGGGTGAGCGCGGCCTTGGTGGCGCTGTACACGGCGTAGTTGGGGAAGACGACGCGCGAGGCGATGGAGGAGACGTTGACCAGGTCTGCGGCCCGGCCGTCGGCGGCGGCCGCGGTGAGGTCGTCGGCGAAGGCGCGGATGATCCGCAGGGCGCCGGTGAGGTTGGTGTCGACCATGCGGGTCCACTCGTCGGTCCGGCCGTCGGCGAGGGGGTTGGGCAGCATCACGCCGGCGCTGTTGACCACCAGGTCGACCCGGCCGTAGGCGTCGTGGACGGCCTTGGCGGCGGCGTCGACGGAGGCCTGGTCGGTGATGTCGGCGGTGACGGCGAGGGCCTGGCCGCCGGCGGCGGCGAGCTCGGCCGCGAGGGTGTCGAGGCGGTCGGTGCGGCGGGCGAGCAGGGCGACCCGGGCGCCGTGGGCGGCGAGCAGGCGGGCGGTGGCCGCGCCCATGCCGCTGGCGGCTCCGGTGACGACGGCGGTGCGGGCGGCGAGGGCGGGGTAGCTCATCGGTGGCTCCTGGGCCTGGGAGGGTGGTGGGGCTGACGACGACAACTGTGTGCGGGCGGCGGAGGTTCGCCCAGGGCCGTGTGCGTCCGGGGTGCGGCCCTCCCGGGATCCGCGTTCCTGGGTGCGGCGGTACCACCCTGGCGCCGGGAAGGCCGACCGGGCGCGCGGCGTGTCTTGAGGCCGGGGCCGGCCGGGCCGTCACTACCCTGCGGGCATGAGTGCCTGCGAAGACCTCGCCGCGGCCCCCCAGGACATCGAGCCCCTCCCCCCGGCCGACGGCTGCGCCGACTGCCTGGCCCAGGGGCGCCGGGACTGGGTGCACCTGCGGATCTGCCTGGACTGCGGCCACATCGGCTGCTGCGACTTCTCGCCGCAGCGGCACGCCACCGCGCACTTCCACAACACCTCGCATCCGGTGATCCGCTCGTACGAGCGGGGCGAGGACTGGCGCTGGTGCTTCGTCCACGAGGTCATGGGCTGAGGCCCGGCGCGGGGCGCGTCCCGCGGATCGGGCCGCTCCGGGGAAAGCCGGGGCCCGTTTCCGGTGGCATCCGGGCGCAAACCGGATAAAATCCGGACATAACGCCCGCGCGGCCCCCGGCCCCTCCGGTCGACATCCGTCCCGCCGGTGACCGCCGAAGGGAGGCCGACGATGACCAGGCGAACACCGGGCAGCACTGCCCAGCTCCGCCGGGGCACCCAGGAACTGCTGGAGCGCCGCGGCATGGCGACCGCGCCCACCCGGCTGGTGCCGATGCTGCGCGCCGACGCCATGTCCTCCGCCACCGCCGGGTACGCCGCGCCGGACGCCTTCCGGCACGGCGGCCGCGACCGGGCGGCCTCGGCGGGGCGCGCCGCCCCGTCGACGCACGCCGAGCTCAAGGGCCACCGGCACCGCGGAGCGGAGAAGCACTCCGCCCACTGAGCGGATCCGGGTCCGGGGGCGGGCGCCGCGTTCCGGCGTCCGCCCCCGACGCGTGCTCGGGGGGCGGTGTCCGGGGTGGTTCGCGGTCGGTGCGGGGGCGCGCCGGGGCGTTGTCAGTGGGCTGGAGTACCTTCGTGCCGTTCACCAGCACGGGGCGGGACGACGGGGGCGCACCATGGCCGACCTGATCACGGAGGAGCCGGTCGAGCTCCAGTTGGAGCGGTACCGGACGGAGCTGACGGGCTACTGCTACCGGATGCTCGGCTCGGTCTTCGAGGCCGAGGACGCGGTGCAGGAGACGATGGTCCGCGCCTGGCGCGGCCACCGCGGCTTCGAGGGGCGCGCCGCGCTGCGCTCCTGGCTGTACCGGATCGCCACCAACGTGTGCCTGGACGCGCTGAACGGCCGCAACAGCCGGGCCCGCCCGATGGACCTGGCCGGCCCGGTGACGGTGGCCACGGCGAGCGACACCCAGCTGCCCGAGGTGACGTGGATCGGCCCCGCGCCGGACGGCCGGGTGCTGCCCGAGACGGGTGACCCGGCCGAGGTGGCGGCCCAGCGCGAGTCGGTGAAGCTGGCCTTCGTCGCCGTGCTGCAGCGCCTCGCGCCCCGGCAGCGGGCCGTGCTGATCCTGCGCGAGGTGCTCGGCTGGAAGGCCGCCGAGGTGGCCGAACTGCTCGGCGTCACGGTGGCCTCGGTGAACAGCGCGCTGCAGCGGGCGCGCGCGGTGCTCGCCGGGGACGGCGCGGCCGCCCGCCCGGCCTCCGCGCTGGACGACGACCACCGCGCGCTGCTGGACCGCTACGTCCGCGCCTTCGAGGCGTACGACATGGACGGCCTCGCCGCGCTGCTGCACGAGGACGTCACGCTCAACATGCCGCCGTACGCGATGTGGCTGCGGGGGCGGGGCGAGATCCGGGCCTGGATGCTCGGCCCGGGCCACGGCTGCCGCGGCTCCCGGCTGGTCCCGGTGACGGCCAACGGCGCTCCGGCCTTCGCCCAGTACCGGCCGAGCCCGGCGGGCGGGCACGAGCCGTGGGCGCTGATCGTGCTGGAGGTGTCAGCGGGCCGGATCACCGGGTTCACCAGCTTCCTGGACACCGACGTGCTCTTCCCGCTGTTCGGCCTCCCGCCCCGGCTGGCCGCCGACTAGGCCCTGTCCGGCCGCCGGAGGTCGAGGGGGTCCACGCCCCCCGGCAGCAGGGCCGCGAGCCCGCTGAACGCGAGCAGCTCCCGCAGCGGGCCGCTCGCGTTCACCAGCACCACGCCCACCCCGTGCCGCGCGGCGGCGAGCCGCAGCCGGGCGAGGGCGTCGACGACGGCCAGGTCGGGCGCGGTCAGCGCGTCCAGGTCGCAGGTCAGGGCGGGGGCGGGCGGGGGCTTCGGCGTGGTGTCCATACCGCTTGGACCGGCCCGGCGGCCCGGGCTCATCGGCTCCGGCGGAACTTCCCGGAACTTTCCGGAGCTCGGCAGAACTCCGCAGAACTTCTCGAAAGAATTTCCGCGTGGAGCGATGAGTTTCGGTCGCGCCCTCGGTCTACTCCTGTGAAAGCGCCACCGTGGCGCCGCGATCACGAAGGACGACACCATGACCGAGAACCTGGGCGAGCTGACCATCACCCGCGAGCTGCCGGCCACCCCGGACGCCGTCTTCCGCGCCTACGTCGAGCCCGAGCAGTTCGTCCGCTTCTGGGGCCCGGTCGGCACCCACGTCGAGCTGGACACCGTGACCATCGAGCCGCGGGTGGGCGGGCGCTACGACAGCACCATGACCATCGACGCGACCGGCGACGTGTACCCGATGTGCGCCGAGATCACCGAGATCCGCCCGGGCGAGCTGATCGCCCTGGTCGAGGAGAGCGTGGGCCTGCGCTCCACGATGACCTTCAAGGACCTCGGCGACGGCCGCACCGAGGTGGTCCTGCACCAGACCGAGGTGCCGGCGATGTACTGCGGTCCGGAGGCCCGGGCGGGCCTCAACTCCAGCTTCGACCGCCTGGTCGAGCACCTCGCCGCCCAGCGCTGAACTGACGGCCCCGGGCGGGTCGGTGGCAGAGTGGGCGGTGCAGAACCACCGTGCCCCAGGAGGATCGCAGTGACGGCTGAGCCCTTGAAGTCCCGCGAGGAATGGTTGGCGTCCCTGCCCAGGATCTACGCGGCGGCGGGCTGTCTGCTGCGGGACGAGTCCGGCCGGATCCTGATCGTGAAGGCCGGGTACCGCGAGTACTGGCAGTTCCCGGGCGGCACGATCGACCTCGGCGAGGGCCCGGTGGAGTGCGCCTCGCGGGAGCTGCTGGAGGAGACCGGCATCGTCAGGGCGACCGGGGAGCTACTGGCCATCTCCTGGACCCACCCCTCGTCCGAACTCGACCACCCGGCGCAGCACTTGATGTTCGACTTCGGCACCGTCCCGGACGGCACCCCCGTGACCGTCCCGGCCGGCGAACTGGACCGGCACCAGTGGGCCACCGTCGAGGAGGCGCTGGAACTCCTCGGTCCGGCCCGCTCGCTCCGGCTGCGGGCGGCGCTGGAGGCGGCCGCCGACGGCCGGGTGCGGATCGTCACCACGCCCGTCTCCGGCTTCTGAGTCCCGCCCGAGCCCAACCGACCGGCCCCGGGCGGGAGTTCCGCCCGGGGCCGGGCCCCGTCTCACGCCTGCTCGGCGTTCCGGGCGGCGATGATGGCCTTGACGGCCTCGGAGGTGAAGGTCTCCGCCTCGGACTTCTCGACGCCGAGGCCGGCGAGCACGCCCGAGCCGTTCTCCAGCTCCAGCAGGGCGAGCAGGATGTGCTCGGTGCCGACGAAGTTGTGCCCGAGCTTCAGCGCCTCACGGAAGGTCAGTTCCAGCGCCTTCTTGCCCTGCGCGTCGTACGGGATCAGCGCGGGCACCTGCTCGGCGGCGGCCGGCAGGACGGCGGCGGTCGCCGCCCGGACGGCCTCCGGGGTGACGCCCTGGGCGGCGAGCGCCTTGAGCCCGATGCCCTCCGGTTCGGCGAGCAGGCCGAGCAGGAGGTGTTCGGCGGTGATCTCGGCGTTGCCGGCCGCCCTGGCCTCCTCCTGCGAGGCCATCACGACGTTCCGGGCCCGGTCGGTGAACCGGGCGAAGCCCTGGCTGGGGTCGAGGTCGGCGGGGGTGCCCGGGTCCTTGGGGACGAACCGCTTCTGGGCGGCCTGCTTGCTGACGCCCATGCTGCGGCCGATGTCGGTCCAGGAGGCGCCGGAGCGGCGGGCCTGGTCGACGAAGTGGCCGATCAGGTGGTCGGCGAGGTCGCCGAGGTGGTCGGCGGCGATGACCGCGTCGGACAACTGGTCGAGCGCGTCGGGGTGGACCTTCTTGATCGCGGCGATCAGGTCGTCGAGGCGCAGCGGAGTGGTGTTGGGAACGACGGGATTCTCCATGCGTCAACCGTAGGTTGTCGATTCCGGGTCGTCAACCATCGGTTGACGATACGTGCGAGTGGTCTTCGGCGGCCCCTGCGGGACGGAGGCGTCCGAGCGGCGGGCCGCGGATCCCGGCCCCGCCCGAGGCCGGGCTGTCTCGCGAACTCAAGCTCCAGGTGGTCGAGTTGCAGGAGCCGGCCTGGCCCGGTGGCCGCTACGCGGCGGGCAGCAGCCGGGCCCGGACGGCGGCGACCTCGGCGGGGGTGGCCCCGGCGGCGAGCAGGTAGCCCGCCGGGTCGAGGCCCTCCAGCGCGCCCGCGAGGACGGCTTCGGCGGTGGTGCCGGCCTCGGCGAGCGCCGCGTCGATCCGGTGGTACTGGTCCGGCAGGCCCAGCATCCCGTACAGCGGGCGGACGTTGGGGCCGCTGAGCTGGTAGTCCTCGACGATCGCGGCCCGGTCGACGCCGGCCAGGGCGAGCAGCAGCAGGGCCGCCAGGCCGGTGCGGTCGCGGCCGGCGCCGCAGTGCACGACCAGGCCGCCGGGGCGGGCGCCGGCGATGGCGGCGATCAGCGCGGCGGCGGCGTGCGGGCAGTGGTCCAGGTAGGGGCGGAGCGCGAGCGGGGTGCCGTCCAGCCGGCCGTAGGCCTCCCACCAGGCGGGGCCGGCGAGTTCGTCCAGCGGGACGCGGATCAGCTCGACGCCCTCGGGGAGCGGGAGGAGCGGCTTGTACTCCTCGGCGTTGCGCAGGTCGACCACGGTGCGGACACCGTGGTCGAGGAGGGCGTCCCAGCCCTCGGCGGTGAGGCGGTCCAGGTTGTCCGCCCGGACTATCGCCCCGCGGGCGGTCGGCCGGCCGGAGGCGGTGGGCAGTCCGCCCAGGTCGCGGACGTTCAGGCAGCCGTCCCACACGAGGGTGCGGTCCTCGGTGGTGGTCAGCGCGTGCGTCCGGCTCATGGGGGCCCCGTTTCCTCGACCGGGGGTCCCGTTACCCCCTCGTTATAAGGGACTCCCGGGAGATCCGGATGGTTCCGTGCTGTTCGGATCGCCGACACCCGGCGTTGGGCCCGGTTCGGGCGCCGTCCGGGGGCGGCGATGCTCCCCCGGGCGGCAGGTGGACGGCGGGCAGTGTCAGACGGCGGTCGGGGCTTCGGTCTCGGCCGCGACCAGCTTCTCCATCGGATCGGCCGCGATCCGACCGAGCATCGCGCCGGCCGCGATCGCGCCGATCATGAACACGGTGGACAGCCAGGCCATGGTCGCCACCGGCAGGGTGAAGGCGCCGACCACCCGGGCGACGCACTCGGCCAGCAGCGCGGTGCCCCAGGCACCCGCGAACACCCGCTCGTGGCGCTGGAAGGCCCGGGAGCCGGCCGCCCGGCCCTCGACCAGCCGCTGCCAGGCGGCGGCCCGGTCGCGCTTGCCCTTGGTGAGGAAGGGCATCAGCACCGGGGTCATCACCGACCGGCCGACCAGCGCCGAGAACAGGATGGCCAGCGCCACGGTGCCGCTCAGCCCGCCGTCCTTGGCGATCATCAGCCGGGCGTCGCCGGTGACGAAGGTGAGCGCCAGGCCCGCCAGGTTCACGGTCAGCATCAGCGCGGCCCACAGGTTGAGCCTGCGCTCGCGCAGCAGGCCGAGCACGGTCCGGGCGGCCGGGATGGCGCTGCTCCACGCCAGCGCGGCGAACACGCTCAGGCCGCCGGCCGAGTGCAGCAGGTAGTAGCCGGCCAGCGGGGCGACCACGTCGATGGCGAGCGGGCGGAGCCCGGAGGCCGACGGGTTCGGGGTCGTGCCGGTCTCGGCGGCAGTGGCAGCGGTGGCGGCGGTGGTGGTGACGGTTCGGCTCACGGCGGGTTCCTTCCCTGCTGGTGGCCGCGGGCCGCTGCCCGCGTCGTGCCTCCAGTGTTTCCGTCCGACCCTCCGTCAGAGCAGTGCCGTCCGTTGCGGGATCCGCGTGACAGCTGTCATGGTGCGGGCCGTGACAGCCGCTCCGACCTGCGACTTCTCCCGGCTCGCGGGGTCGCGTTCGCCCGGATGGCCCATGATGTGGCGAGTGCAGAGTGCAGAGCGCCCCGGAGCGGGCACCGGCAGCCCCGTCGGCCGGTCCGGACCAGTCCCTTCCGTCGGCCCGCCAGCGGGCCGGGCCCCCGCTCCCGCCGATCTGACCGAGGCCGTCCGGGCCGCCCAGGCCGGGGACGAGGAGGCGTTCCGGCTGCTGTTCCGGACCGTCCAGCCGGGCCTGCTGCGCTACCTGCGGGTCCTGGTCGGCGGTCGCCCCGAGGACACCCAGGACGCCGAGGACATCGCCTCCGAGACCTGGCTTCAGATCGCCCGCGACCTGGGCGGCTTCTCCGGTGACGGGGACGGCTTCCGCGGCTGGGCCGCCACCGTCGCGCGCCACCGCGCGCTCGACCACCTGCGCGCCCGGCGCCGCCGCCCGGTCGCCGACCTGCCCTTCGAGTACCTGGCCGGGCTGGCCGCCGGGGACGACACCGCGGGCGCCGCGCTGGCCACCGTCGGCACCGCCGACGCGCTGGCGCTGATCTCCCGGCTGCCGCGCGACCAGGCCGAGGCCGTCCTGCTGCGGGTGGTCATGGAGCTGGACGCCGAGAGCGCCGCCCGGGTGCTCGGCAAGCGGGCCGGCAGCGTCCGGATGGCCGCCCACCGGGGGCTGCGGAAACTGGCCACGCTGCTGGAGCAGTCCTTCGCGGCCGGGGTCGGGATCCCCGCCGCGCGCGAGGCCGAACCGGCGGTGCGGCGGCCCGGCCGGACCGGCCGGCGTCGTACCGAGGAACCCGTCGAGGAACCCGTCGAGGAAACCGCGGGGAAGGCGGCCGGGAAGCCCACGGGGAAACCTGCGGGAAAGCCTGCGGGAAAAAGTTCTCCGCAGGGTGTGACAGAACGCCGGGCCGCGACGCTGAAGGACATGAGATGAGCACCAACCGATCCCGTCGGATCGACCGTGACGCTGCCGAGCATCTGCTCGGCGGTGCCGTGGGCGGCCCGCCGGCCGGGCAGGACGCCTCGCTCACCGGACCGGACGGCGGTCCCGGGCCGCTCGCCCGGATCCTCGCCGCGGCCGCCGCCCCGGCGACGGCCGACGAACTGGCCGGGGAGCAGGCCGCCCTGACGGCGTTCCGGGAGGCGCGTCTCACGCCCGACCCCGTAGTGACCACACCCGTCCGGAGACGATCGATGGCAACCGCCGCGTTGGCCAGGGCCTTCAGCACGAAGGCCACTGCCGCCGTGCTCGGCGCCACCGCGCTGTGCGGGGTCGCGGTCGCCGCCGGCACCGGCAACCTGCCGTCCCCGCTGGGCGGCGGGTCCGGCGCGCCCGAGCACGCGCTCGCCGCCGCGGGCGGGCCCTCCGGCAGTGCGCCCGGCACCGCGTCCGCCGATGCGTCGGCCGGTTCGTCGGCCGGTTCGTCCGCCACCTCGCCCGACAGTGCCGCGCCCGGAACCCCGTCCGTCCGCCCGTCCGGCGGCGGCTCCGCCTCGGGCGGTCCGCAGCTGGTCGGACCGTCCACCGCCCCGAAGCCCGGCACCCCCTCCGCCGATACCGACGGCGACGGCGACGTCGAGGGGCACGGCGCCCGGCCGCTCGCGCCCGGACTGGTCGCCCTCTGCCACGGCTTCGCCGACTGGTCTGGCCGGGGCGAGCGCTCCCCGGCCACCGAGCCGCGGTTCGGCCCGCTGGTCACGGCGGCCGGCGGGGCGGAGAAGGTGGCGGACTACTGCGCGGAGGTGCTCGGCGACGAGGACGACGACCATCCGGGTGTCGCCGCGAAGCCCCACGACCCCGGCCGGACCACCCCCGGCCCCGGTGCGGGCGCGGGCAAGGGGAACACCGAGGACGGCCGGGGCAACGGCCAGGACAAGGACAAGAACAAGGACAAGGACAACGGCCAGGGCAACGGCCAGGACAAGGGCAACGGCGGCAACGGGGCCAGGCCCGGCCGGTCCGGCGTGACCGTCCCGGCGCCGCCGGCCGCGCCGCCCCTGCCCGACGTCCGTCCGAGCAGGACCGACCGTTCCGACGACAGCCAGTCGGGCCGGAGGTAACCCAGGAACTCCGGGTGGGCGGCGAGCGACTCCCCCCGGGCTCGCCGCCCACCCGGACCGCACCACCCGCAGTACCGCTCGTCAGTACCACCCGAAGACCCCGGGTGGCCGGTCGGCTCCCCGTGCCGTCCGGCCGCCCGGCCCCGGCCGGCCCGGCAGGCGCCCACCCCGGACGCGCCGCCGGCCCGGTCGGCCTGGAACGTGCGGCCCGCCCTCCCGCAGTCAGGGCGGGTCGCACCCCCGCGCCGGCGGCCGGGGGACCGCTGCCCGGTCCCCCGACCGCCTCCCCGCCCCCGGCGGTGCGGTCCGGCGGTGCGGCTATCGTGCACAGGTGCACGAGGCGGCCCGGAACACCGGGCACGGCACGTGAGGGGAGTTCCAGGTGATCGGACGGGCGCTGAACGGGCGTTACGAACTCGTCGAGATACTCGGCGTCGGCGGCATGGCCACCGTCTGGCGCGGGCTGGACCACGTGCTGGGCCGCCAGGTGGCCGTCAAGGTCCTCAACGGGGGACTCGCCGACGACCCCCGCTTCGCCGAGCGGTTCAGCCGCGAGGCGCAGCACGCGGCCATGCTGGTGCACCCGAGGATCGTCATGGTCTTCGACTCGGGCGTCGACCAGGGCACGCCGTTCATCGTCATGGAGCTCGTCCACGGCCGTTCGCTCGCCGCCGTGCTGGTGCAGCAGCCGGGCCTGCCGGTGGAACGCGCCGTCGGCATCGCGGCGGCGGTCTGCGAGGCGCTGGCCGTCGCGCACGCGGCCGGGCTGGTCCACCGGGACATCAAACCCGGAAACATCATGATCACCGACGACGGCGGGGTGAAGGTCGTCGACTTCGGCATCGCCCGGGCCGGTTCGTCCAGCAACCTGACCCAGACGGCGAGCGTGCTCGGTACGGCCGCCTACCTGTCGCCCGAGCAGGCCACCGCCTCGCCCCTGGACGGCCGCACCGACCTCTACGCGGTCGGTTGCGTGCTCACCGAAATGCTCACCGGCGAGACCCCGTTCACCGCCGAGACCCCGGTGGCGATCGCCTTCAAGCACGTCAGCGAGCAGCCCCTGCCGCCGTCCTACCGCCGCCCCGGCCTGCCGCCCGCGCTGGACGCGGCCGTGCTGCGCCTGCTCGCCAAGAACCCCGCCGACCGGCCGGCGGACGCCGTCGCGGCGCGGGCCGAACTCCTCTCCACCATCCCCGGGTTGGCGGTCGGCGACCCGACGGCGGAACTCCTCGCCACCGCCGCCGCCACCCAACTGCTGCCGCCCGTAAGGCCGGTGAACCCCAACCAGCAGCACACCACCCTGCTCCCGCCGCAGGCCCCGGCCGCCACCTCGCTGATGGCACCCGTCCCGCAGGCCCCGCCGGCCACTTCGCTGATGGCGCCCGTCCGGCAGGGCCCGCCCGCGCCCGCCGGCCGCGGTCGCCGCCGCGGCAGGCCCCTCGTCCTCGGCGCACTGGGCGTGGCCGCACTCGCCGGCGTCACCGCCCTGGCCGTCGCCGCCCTGGACGAGCCCGCCGGCAACGCCGCCGCCCCCGCTCCCACCAAGCCGCCGGCGGCCACCGCCCCCAGCACCCCGGCTGCCGCGCCCAGCACCCAGGCCCGCGCGTCCACCCCCGCGGCGACCCCGACGCCCACCGCCGCGGCCCCCACCACCCCGGCCGGCCTCCCCACGGCCCCCAACCCGGCCGTCCCCCGCAACCAGGGGCCGGCCCTCCAGCTCAACGCCTTCCGCCAGGCCGTCGTCCAGACCCAGGTCGCGGGCAAGGAGCACGACCGCCAGGCGGAGCTGCTGCGCATCCTCGACGACGCCTCCGCCCGCCTCAACGAGGGCAATCCGGACGACGCGGCCCAGGAGCTCAAGGACGCCCAGAAGGTGATCCGCGACCTGGCCAAGAAGCACGCCATCGACGGCCCCACCAACGCCAACTGGAACGCCCGCCTCGGCGCCCTGCTGATCACCCTGCACGCCACGGCCGCCGACAACCAGGACTGGTGACCGCGGGGCCTCAGGTCCGGTCCGACGGTGGCGCGGCGGTTCAGCGCGCGGCCGCGGGCCGCTCGGCCGCCCAGGCGAACCCGTCCGGGTCGGTGAAGGTTCCGGCGGTGCCGCCGATCACGAGCCGGTGCGATCCGCTGCCGTCGGGGGAGACGCCGGCGTCCTTGGCGAGGGCCCGGCGCTTGTACAGCGCGAGCTTGACCGGGCTCGACCCGGTGGCGAACTCGACGTACACCGGCCCGAAGCTCTTCGCCACGGTGAGGCCGCGGTCGACGTAGAACCGCTTGCTCGCGGAGACGTCCGCGACTCCCAGCAGGAGCACGAGCTGGTCGATCTGCCGGGTGGCCGGGCCGGTGTCCTTCTTCGCGGAGGTCGCGATCTTCCAGATCGTCCCGTCCGGGGCCTGGACGACGCCGCCGTAGCCCCAGAGCGACTTCGCGGCGGGTTTGAGGGCGGTGGCGCCGGCGTCGAGGGCGGCGTCGACGAAGCCGTTGACGGTGGCGGGCCGGGACACCGTGAGCGACAGCGTGAACCCGCGGAAGCCGGTGGTCGGCTCCTGCGAGGCCCGCAGGCGCAGCTGGGTGTCCAGGCCGAAGGCGGTGGTGTAGAAGCTGCGGGCGGCCGTGGGGTCGGCCACGTCGAGGACGAGGGAGTCGATGGAAGTCATGTCCTCCACGCTAGGTGCGGCCCGGCGGCCGGGGCTTCTCGAATTCTGACCGGTCCGGCGGCCCGTCGCGCGCGGCGCCGGTAGTCGTCGGGCGGCATGCCGACCAGTCCGGTGAAGCGGGTGCGGAAGGCGTCCGGCGAGGTGCAGCCGACCGCGCGGCGGACCGCGGTGACGCCGAGGCCGCCGCGGCGCAGGAACGCGGCCGCGCGTTCGACGCGGCGCGCCGTCAGGTAGCCGTACGGCGAGTCGCCGTAGGCCAGCCGGAACTCGCGGCTGAGCTGTCCGGCCGCCAGGCCGGCGTCGCGCGCGAGCGCCAGGACGTCCAGCGGCCGCGCGTACTCGCGGTCGATCCGGTCCCGGACGCGGCGCAGCCGCGCGAGGTCTTTCAGGCGCTGCGCCGCCGTGCGGGCGCGGGCCCACGAGGGGTGGCACACGGGAGGACTCCTCTCACCGGGCCCGACTCCGGCCGTCGCAGCCGTGGCGGCCGTGGCGGCCGTCAGGGGCCGCGCGGCCCGCAGGGTCGGTGCTCGGCCGGACGGCTCAGCGCAGCTCCTGGATGCGGATCAGGTTGCCGGCGGGGTCGCGGAAGGCGCAGTCGCGCATGCCGTACGGCTGCTCGGTCGGCTCCTGGACGACCTCGGCGCCGCCGGCCTGCACCGCCCGGAAGGTGCCGTCGAGGTCCCGGGTGGCCAGCAGGATCCAGCCGTAGGTGCCCTTGGCCATCATCTCGGCGATGGTGCGGCGCTCGTCCTCGGTGACCCCGGGGTCGACGGCCGGCGGTGCCAGGAGGATGGAGGTGTCGGGCCGGTCGGCGGGGCCGACGGTGATCCAGCGCATCTTGCCCTGCCCGACGTCGCCGCGGACCTCGAAGCCGAGGACGTCGCGGTAGAAGACCAGGGACGCGTCCGGGTCGTCGTGCGGGAGGACGCTGGTGTGAATGGTGATGTCCATGGCGCCGATGCTAGGTGTGGCCGCGCGGGCGTGCTTCTCGAATCCTGACCGATCGGGCGTGGCCGTCCACAGCCTGTGGACAACGTCACGGCTTGCGGTGGCTACGGGTCTCGACGTTCGCCCGGATCGTCCGCGACAGCGTCCCCGCCGCCGTGGCGAGGAAGACGAAGGTGTACCCGATCTGCAGGATCACCACGAGGCGAGGGGCCTGGCCGGCCGGGGTGATGTCGCCGTAGCCGACGGTGGCCAGGGTGACGACGGTGAAGTACAGGGCGTCGAGCCGGGTGACCAGCCCCTCGAAATCGCCCGGACGGGCGGCCATGACGTAGTAGGTCGCGGAGAAGATGGTCATCGCGAGGAAGATCAGGAACGACAGCCAGACCACCGGGCGCTTCGCGTCGCCCCGCAGCACGGCGGTGGTCTTCGCCAGCAGCAGGCCGCTCAGGCCGACCAGCGCGGCGGCGAACACGAGCCAGCTGAGGACGGGGTGCTGGTAGCCGAGCAGGCGCAGGGGGAGGGCCCAGTACGCGAGGATCAGCGCGGTGCAGGCGCTCAGCAGCCAGAGCGCGGACCGCGGGTCGACCCGGCCTTGCGGTGGTGGTGGCTGGCTTCCGGACATCGCGTCCAGCCTGCGGCCGCGCCGGGCCGGCCGCGTCCCGGGCTGGGCCGTTCGGGCCGGACCGTCCGGGGGCGTGTCGGCGGCGGCCGCAGCACCGGCCCCCGCTGACCGCCCCTCAGGCGGAGGCCGGGGCTTCTCCGTCCGGTCGGCCGGGTTCGTCCAGCAGCTCCAGCAGGGCCAGGACGGCGACCAGCGCGAGCGCCAGGCAGAGCGTCACCAGCACCGTCGGATAGCTCCACAGCGCGAACGCCAGCGCCGCGCCCGCGACCGCCGCCCAGCCCAGCCAGGCCTTCCAGCGGTGGACGAACCGCCCGACCGGCCCGAGCCGCAGCCCGGCCCGTTCGGCGGTGCTCCGGGCCGCGCCGAGCCCGGCGTGCCAGCCGCTGCGCGCGGTGCGGGCCCAGCGACCGCCGCCGCTGATCCAGGCGCCGAGCGCGACGACCAGGCCGAGCGCGATCACCACCCGGACGGCGGAGCGCAGGTAGCGCACCAGCGCGTCGTACACCGCCTGGGCGGCCGCCTGGTCCACCCCGGCGGGGAGCCCGTCCAGGTAGACGGCGCGGAACACGCTCAGCCCGATGCCCAGCAGCAGCGCCCCGGCGGCCATCCCCAGCGCCGCCGTGACCGCCGCCCGGCGCCGCCGGACCGCGAGCAGCACCCCGCCGACCGCGCAGACCAGCGTGAGCACCGGCATCCAGAAGCCGGCCAGGTCCAGCAGCCGCAGGCCGGTGCGGACCTTGGGGATGGCGTCGGACTGCACCAGCGTGAACGAGGTGTGGATCTCCGGGATCCTCGCGGCCGGCGCGAGCCCGTTGTCGACCAGCGCGGTCTTCACCCGGGCGATCACCGGGGCGAGGTCGAGCACCACGCGGTCGTTCCTGACCTCGACGGCGCCGCCGCCCTGCCCGGTCAGCATCCGGTCGATCGCGGTGTGCGCCTGCCGGTTGACGTCCGTCCAGAGGGTGGCGAAGGCGTCGCTGTCCACCACCCGCTGGACCTGGTCGCGGACGAAGCCGGTGAGCCCGTCGGTGAGGGCCTGGCCGATGCCGTTCAGCAGCGCGCCGAGCTTGGGCCGGTCGTCGGGGGCGATGTTGTCGAGCAGCGAGTCGACCGGGATCCGCGCCACGACCTCGTCGGTGACCCGGTTGGTGACGGCCGCCCTGACCGCCGGGTCCCGGGCCAGCGGCGCCATGGTCGCGACGTACCGGTCGGTGTCGCCGATCTCCGACCTCGCCCACACCGCGACGGCGCTCAGCGGGGTCAGCACGCAGGCCAGCAGGATCAGCAGGACGGCGACGAGGGAGCGCACCCGGTGGCGGTCCGGGCGGGTCGCCAACTGCCGGGTGAGCTGCGCCTGGTGGGCCTCGGCGGCGCTCAGGCGGGCCCGCAGGTCGGCCAGCTCGTCGGGCGACCCGGCGGGCGGTTCACCCGGGGGTCCGGCGGGGGGTCCGCCTGGCGGTCCGGCGGGTGTTCCGGCGGGCGGCTCGTCGCCCGGCTCGTCGGTGGGCATGCCGTGACTCCGTTCCTCCGGTGGGTGCATACCAGGAGATAACGGATCAGATCGGACGGCCAGCCGGGAGGGCCGTGAGCAGCCCGGATGCAGCAGAAGCCCCCGGCACCGTCATCGGACGGTACCGGGGGCTTCCGGAGGAGAGCGGGACTCAGACGGCCGTCTCGGGCCGCTTCGTCTCGGTGGCCTTGGTCACGTTGGTCGGCGTGACGGCCGGCGGGGTCGTGGCGGCCGGCTGCGGGGCGGCGGTGCTCTGCGCGGTGCCGGCGCTCTGCGCGGCGTCCGCCGGGGCTTCGTCCTCGCGCAGCGCCTTCGTCTCCGCCTTCAGGATGCGCATCGACTTGCCGAGGCCGCGGGCCATCTCCGGCAGCTTCTTCGACCCGAACAGCAGGATGACGATCGCCAGCACCACCAGGAGGTGCCAGGGCTCAAGACCGTTCCGCAGCATCCCTGGCCACCGGTCCCTTCTTGTCTAGAGTCAAGGGTGGGCGAGCGCCCGTGCTGGCCAGTATGCCTGGCGACGACGGCGAACGGATACACCGGCCGGGAAACGCTGGCCAAAAAGCAGGTGCCGTTCGAGCGGAATGCGAGCGCCCGCGGCGGCGGCCGGAGCCGGCCCGGTCCGGCTCGCGCACCCGTGACCAGCCCGCACGGCACCGCACCGCGCAGCACCCGTCTCTCCGACCCCTCCAGCCCCCTCGGTTCCGTCGCCGGGGTCCGCAGCCGGCAACCACCCGATCGGCGGCGGCTCAGTACACGAAGGGCACGAGTCGCTTCGACGTCCGCCGGTATTCCGCGTACTCCGGCCCGAAGGCGGCCAGCAGCAGCCGCTCCTCGGCGGTGATCCGCCAGCCGTACGCGCCGAGCAGCAGCGCCGGTACCAGCAGGGCCGCCGGCCAGCTGCCCAGGCCGAGCGCGTAGCCCGTCCAGACCAGCAGACTGCCGGCGTAGCCGGGGTGGCGGATCTGCCGGTACGGGCCGCTGCGGACGACGCGCTGGGTGTCCACGGTGCGCAGGGTGCGGGTGTAGTAGCGGCCCAGGGTGCGCATGCCCCAGGCCCGCAGGGCCAGCCCGGCGGCGATCAGCGCGATCCCGAACCAGCGTGCCCAGAGCGGCAGTTCGCCGATCCCGGCGCGGCCGAACAGCACCACGACCAGCACCGCGGCGGCGTAGCAGGCGAGCAGCAGCCGGGTCGAGCCGCGGTCGCGGCCGTCCGCGCGCCAGGTGCCGGCGGCGGAGTCCTCGCGGCGGCGCAGCATCAGCTCGTAGCCGACCCAGCAGAGCATGCCGAGGAGGGAGAGCAGGGTCGTCAGGGACATGCGGCGGCTCCCGGCGGATAGGAGATGCGGGCCAAGTACCCCTTCACGGTCCTCCCCGGGGGCCGCCGACGCACGCCCCCGGGGGTGGACGCCCCGGCCTCCACCCCCAGGTGGACCGTCCGGCCCGCCCGTTGGCGAGGCCCGTTCGTGGCCGCCTGCGATCTGCGGCCGTGCCGCCGACCCTGGCACGCCGATGGACGTACAACCGCTACCTTGACGCCATGGGCGAGCCAGTGATCGAGTCGATGGCCGAGGTCGAGGGCCTCGAAGGCTCCGTCTCGCTGGAGGGGATGGCCGCCCTGCTCCGCGATCACCACGGCCGAGCCTGAGGGGCTGCTCCGTGCTCACCGGGTGCTGTACACCGTCGAGGACGGGGTGCTGATCGTCTGGGTCGTGGCGGTCGGCAACCGTCGTGAGGTCTACCGGCACCGGTAGGGGCCGGTGGGAACGGCGGAGAGCCCCCGCCCGAGGGGGCGGGGGCTCTCGATGACTCGCGTTGGATCGGGCCGGGTGGGTCAGGCGGTGACGGCCTCGGGGGCCGGGGCGGCGGCGGGGAGGTGGCGCATCAGGCGGTAGGCCAGCAGGGCGGCGCCGAGGGCGAAGACCAGGCCGACCACCGCGGCGACGTGCAGGCCGTCGGTGAAGGCGGCCCGGGCGGTCTCCAGCAGGTCCGTGCCGATCCGGCCGGGCAGGTGGCCGGCGACGGTGACCGCGCCGCCGAGGGTGTCCTGGGCGGCCCGGGCGGCCTCGCCGTCGACGCCTGCGGGGAGGGCGCCGTCCAGCTGGTGGCGGTAGACGGCGGCGCCGGCCGCGCCGAGCAGGGCGATGCCGAGCGAGCTGCCGAGTTCGACGGCGGTCTCGGAGGTGGCGGAGGCGGCCCCGGCCTGCTCGGCGGGGGCGGCGGTGACGACCATTTCGGCGGTCATGGTCATGGTGCCGACGGTGCCGGCGGCGAGGACGCCTGCCGCGACGAGGATGAGCGCCAGCGGGGAGTGCGCGCCGACCTGGGTCATCATTGCGAAGCCCGCCGCTCCGACCAGGAACCCGCCGCCCATCAGGGCCGCAGGGCGGACCTTGCCGGCCAGCGCGGAGCTGGTGCCGACGGCCGCGCCGACGCCGACGCTGGGCACCAGCGACCAGAGCGAGGCGGTGAGCGGGCTCATGCCCTTGACCAGTTGCAGGTACTGCGAGGTGAAGAGGGAGAAGCCCATCATCGCGAACATCGCGATGGTGTTGACGCTGATCGCGCCGCTGAAGGTGCGGATCCGGAACAGACCGAGGTCGATCAGCGGGTCGGCGGCGGTGCGCTGGCGCCATACGAACGCGGCGGCCAGCAGCAGGCCGGCCGGGACGGCGAGGGCGGGCAGCGGGCTCCAGCCGTCCACGGCGAGGGTCTTGACGCCGTAGACCAGCGGCAGGATCGCGGCCATCGAGAGCGCGGCGCCTGGCAGGTCGAAGCGGCCGGTGCGGGCGGTGGAGCGGTACTCGGGGAGCAGGACGGGCGCAGCGAGCAGCACCAGGGCCATCACCGGGACGGCGAGCAGGAACGCGGAGCCCCACCAGAAGTGGTCGAGCAGCAGGCCGCCGGCGACCGGGCCGAGGGTGGCGCCGGTGGTGAGGACGCCGCCCCAGGCGCCGAGGGCGATCTGCCGCTGCTTGGGGTCGTGGAACATGTTGCGGACCAGCGCGAGCGTCGAGGGCATCACGGTGGCCCCGGCGACGCCGAGCAGGGCGCGGGCGGCGATCAGCTGGCCGGCGGTGTCGGCCCGGGCGGCCAGCAGCGAGGCACCGATGAAGCCGGCGGCGCCGATCATCAGCAGCCGGCGGCGGCCGATCCGGTCGCCCAGCGAGCCCATGGTGATGAGCAGCCCGGCGAGCAGGAACGAGTACACGTCCATGATCCACAGCTGCTGGGTGCTGCTGGGCGCCAGCGTGGTGGAGATGAAGGGGACGGCGAAGAAGAGCACGCCCATGTCCATGGCGAGGACGAGGGTCGGGAGCAGGAGGACGGCCAGGCCGATCCATTCGCGACGGCCTGCGCGGCCGGTGGTTGCGGTCATGGGGAAGACGGTACGGACGTGTCAGACGCTTGTCTAGTACGTATGTGTAAATCGATCGTGCGAGACATCAGTGCGAGACGTTCGTGCAAGACATCTGTGCAGTCCTTCCGTAGGATCGGGTCATGGGAAACCGCGAAGACCTGATGGCCGGCGCCAAGCGCTGCCTGTACGAGAAGGGGTACGGGCGCACCACCGCCCGTGACGTCGCGACCGCCTCGGGCGTCAGCCTGGCCGCGATCGGCTACCACTTCGGTTCGAAGGACGCGCTGCTCAACGCGGCGATGATCGAGGCGATCGGGGAGATGGGGGCGGCCCTGGGCGCGGTGGTGGACGCCGCCAACCGCGTGTCCGACGATCCGGAGGAGCGCTTCGCCGCGGTCTGGGACGGCCTCAGGACCGTCTTCACCGAACACCGCGGGCTCTGGGCGGCCCAGTTCGAGGCGCTCGCCCAGGCCGCGCACGCGCCCGAGCTGGCGCACGCGTTCGCGGAGGCGCAGAAGGAGGGCCGGCTCGGTCTCGCCGCGCTGTTCCAGGGACTGCCCGAAGTGCCGGACACCGAGGAGGAGGTCGTCCGCGGCTCCTTCTACCAGACCCTGCTGGCCGGGTACGCCGCCCAGTGGCTGGCCGCCCCCGAACTGGCGCCGAACGGGCGGGACTTCCTGCGCGGGCTGCGGCTGGTCAGCGGAAGCGTGTTCGGCCCCGCGGTGCCGTCACCGCCCGCCACCGCCCGCTGACGGCGGCCGGCCGTCGCCCGTCGCCCGCTGCCCGCTGCCGCCCGTCGCCCGCTGCCGCCCGCGCCGCCCCGCTAGGCGGTGACCACCGTCAGCAGCACCACCGAGTCGACGTGGGCCAGCAGCCCGTGCCGTTCCTGGGGCACCGGCTCCAGCCGTCCGACCGGCAGCTCCTGGTGCCGGCCGGCGATGGTCAGCGAGACCCGGCCGCGCAGCACCTGGACGCTGCCGGCGGTCGGCGGGGTGTGCTCGTCCAGCGAGGTGCCCGCGGTCAGCGCGATCACGGTCTGCCGCAGGACGCCGTCGTGGAGCACCAGGTGGGCGCTGCGCCCGTGCGGGCTCTCGGCCGCCCGGGCGGCGTGCTCCACGGCGAGCTGTTCGAGATCGGGCATCGCGCGTCCTCCTGACCCGGCGTGCCGGGCCGACCCCGGGCGCCCGGACCGGCGCCGTGTGCCCAGGTTCGCGGACGCGCTCGGCTCGCGCACCCGGAGCCGTTCGACGTGCAGCCCCCGGCGAGTGCCCGCATCGTGGAGGCATGGCGATCAACGAGACAGTCTCCGGTGGGTTCCAGGTCAACCGCTCGCTGCTGGCCGGCGGCGCGCTGCTCACCGGTATCGGCGCCGTGCTCGGCGTGGCCGGGGCGGCGATGGTGTGCGCGGCGCTGGCCACGGCCGGCCGCAGCTGGGTGCGCAGCCTGGAGACCGCGCCGGCCGCGTTCGCCCAGCGGGCGCTGCGCGAGGCGAAGGTGGCGTCCAGCGCGGGCTGGGAGGCCTGGCGCGCGGAGCACGGTTCACCCAACTGAGCGCACCCGTCGACCTGAGCCGCACCCGCGCCCGTCCGGGTGCGGCGGGCCGCCATGGGGGTGCGGCCCGCCGCGGCTGTGGACCCGCCTACAGGCCGAGGGACTTGGCGATGATGCTGCGCATGACCTCGCTGGTGCCGCCGTAGATCCGGAACACCCGGTTGTCGGTGTAGAGCCGGGCGATCGGGTACTCCAGGATGTAGCCGTAACCGCCGTGCAGCTGAAGGCACTTGTCGATGACGGTGGAGGCCGACTCGGTGCAGAACAGCTTCGCGGCGGCCGCGTCGGCGACGGTCAGCTCCCCCTGCTGGTACAGCTCCAGCGCGCGGTCCACCATCGACTGCTGCGCCACCACCTGGGCCTCGCAGTCGGCCAGGGTGAACTTGGTGTTCTGGAACTCGGCCACCGCCTTGCCGAACACCTTGCGGTCCTTGACGTACTGGAGCGCGAACCGCACCGCCGCAGCCGCCGACGCGTACGCGCTGACGGCGATGGCCAGCCGCTCCTGCACCAGGTTGTGGGTCAGGTAGGAGAAGGCCCGGCCCTCCTCGCCGAGCAGGTTCTCCACCGGCACCCTGACGTCGCTGAACGCCAGCTCGGCGGTGTCCGAGGTGCGCAGGCCGATCTTCTGCAGCTTGCGGCCGACCGTGTAGCCGGGGGACGTGGTGTCCACGCAGAGGATGGACAGGCCGGCCCGGCGGTTGTCCGGGTCGTACGGGGCGGTGCGGCAGACCACCAGGACGAGGTCGGCCAGCACGCCGCCGGTGATGAAGGTCTTGGCGCCGTTCAGGACGTAGTGGGTGCCGTCCTCGGAGAGCTTCGCGGTGGTGGCGATGCCCGCGAGGTCGGAGCCGGCGCCCGGCTCGGTCATCGCGATGGCGGTCATGATGTCGCCGGAGACGAAGCCGGGCAGCCAGCGCCGCTTCTGCTCCTCGGTGGCGTACTCCAGCAGGTAGGGCAGGACCAGCGCGGTGTGCACGCCCGAGGAGCCGAAGCTCACGCCCGCCCGGGCGGTCTCCTCGGTGATCACCGTCTGGTACTTGAAGCCGCTCTCGCCCGCGCCGCCGTACTCCTCCGGCACCTCGATGCCGTAGACGCCGAGCGCGCCGAGCTGCCGGTAGAAGTCTCGCGGCGGGTGGCCGTCGGCCTCCCAGCTCTCGTAGACCGGGACGACCTCGTTGGCGATGAAGTCCCGGATGGTCTCCCGGAAGGCCTCGTGGTCCTCGTTGAACACGGTGCGGCGCACGGCGGCGCTCCCTTCGGTGGTGACCGGCTGCGGGCGCCGGCGGGGGCTGAACGTGCCAGGTGATGGCCTCACAAGTTAATCCCGGGTAGCTTCGGCTGTCCAGGGTCGACGGCGCCGGAAAAGGCCGGTGGCCACCGGCGGTCGGCGCCCTCAAGTGAATCCTTGCTAGCCTTCGGGCGGCAGTCCGGAGCGCGGGAGGGAGGCTCGCCATGGTGGTCCGACGACCTCCCGGGCGGCGCGCCCAGATCCTCGCCGTGGCGGCCGACCGGTTCCACCGCAGCGGCTACCACCAGGTCTCCATGACCGAGGTCGCCGCCGGGGTCGGCATCACCGCGCCCGCCCTCTACCGGCACTTCCGGGGCAAGCCCGAACTGCTCGACCGCGCCGTCCGGCTGGGGCTGGACGCGCTGGCCTGCGGGCTGCGCGGGGCCCGCACCACCGGCGACCTCGGCGCCGCGCTGGCCGCCGTCGCGGTCGGACACCGCCCGCTCGGCACCCTGGTGCAGCGTGACGCCAGGCTGCTGCCGCCGGCCCGGCGGGCGGCGCTGCGCCGCGAACTGCGCGCCGACGTCGCGCTGATGACCGCCGTGCTGCGCGCCGGACGGCCGGAACTTCCGCTGCCGGACGCCGAGTTTCTCTGCTGGTCGGCGCTCTCGGCCTGCACCGGGCTCTCCTACCAGTCGGTCGCGCCGCAGCCGCGCCGCGCCGAGGCGGTGCTGCGCGAACTCGTCGCCACCGTCCTCGCGGCCTCTCCGGGCGGCGCCGCCGCCCACCCGGATCCCGCTGTCCACCCAGGTCCCGCTGCCGTCCCCGCCGCCGGTCCCGTCGCCCCGGGGTCGCCGGAGCCCAGGCCGCAGGCGCGTCGCGAGGAACTGCTCGCGGCGGCCGTCCGGCTCTTCCACCAGCGCGGCTTCGACAACGTCAGCACCGACCAGCTCGGCGCCGCCGTCGGCATCTCCGGCCCCAGTGTCTACCGGCACTTCGACAGCAAGGCCCAGTTGCTCGCCGCCTCGCTGGTGCGCAGCCGCGAAGGGCTCTGGCAGGAGGTGGACGGCGCGTTCGCGGCCGCCGCCGGGCCGGAGGCGGCGCTGGCGGCCGGTCTGGGTGCGTACGTCGGCTTCGCGCTGCGCAACGGCGACTACCTGGGCGCGATGCTCAGCGAGACGGAGCGGCTGGCCCCGCCGGACCGCCGGGTCGCGGTGGACTTCCGGCGCGACTTCCTGCGCACCTGGGTCGGCCTGCTGCGGCGGGTCCGGCCCGAGTACGACGCGGTCGAGGCCCGGATCCGGGTCCACGCCCTGTTCGCGCTGGTCAACGACGGGGTGCGGAACCGCCCGCACAGCGCCCGCCCGGACCTCGGGAACTGCCTGCTGCACCTCGGCCGGGCCGTCCTCGGACTGCCCGGAACGGACGGCGGCCGGGTGCCCGCCCCGCGTTGACGGGGTGGGCACCCGGCCCGGAGGGTGTGGCTGCGCCCGGGGCCGGACAGGACCTAGCCGACGGCGCCCGGGAAGAAGGCCCGGGCGTCGAGGTTGCCGTTGCCCTGCAGAGCGCCGATGTTGCCGCCGTTGCCGGTCGAGGCGAGGCCGTTGTTCTGGTTGCTCGCGCCCGAGCCGGTGGCCGTCTGCTGGGTGACGACCACGTTGCCGTGGACGTTGCCGATGACGTTGGCGGAGCCGGTGTTGCTCACGACGCTGCTGTTGGAGTGGTCGATGGCACCGGCGCCGTTGTCGGCGTGGGCGCCGGCGGCGCCGAAGCCGACGAGGAGGAACGCCCCGAGGGCGGTGGCGGCGGCTGCGCGGATACGGGACACGGTGGTCTCCCTGAGCTGGGGGTGCGAAATGTGGCGCGATCCGGAGTGGCCGCTCCGTGGCGCCGTTGCCTGACGTCGCACGTTCAGCATTCACCAGCAGCGTGGACGAACTCCACCAAACAGGTGGCAATTCCCCCGATGGTGTCATGGTGACGCCGTATCCGGAGATAGCCCGACGGTTGCGACGGCGGCATCTCCACTCCTCAAAACTGCTGGTGGAGATGGAAGTTGACGTGCAAGGCGGCAAGGCCGGACAACCCTGAGCTGTCAACGCGGAGTTGACCGAGTTTTCTCAGGGAGAAAGAAATGGTGGCCGGATAGTCGCACTGGCACACTGGGGACCCATGTCTGAAGGTGCCCCGCCCGAGCCCGCCCCCGCCGAGGATCTGCGTACGACCGAGGTCGATCTCGGCGGACTGGTGAACGTCCTCGCCACCCACCTCTACTCCACCCCGCTGGTCGCTCTGCGCGAACTCGTCCAGAACGCCCACGACTCGCACACCCGCCGACTCCTGGAGGACCCGGACGGCGACCACCGCCCGCTGATCCGGGTGCGCGGAGACGCCGCCCGGCGGACCGTCTCCATCGAGGACACCGGCGCCGGCCTCACCGAGCCGGAGATCCATGCCTACCTCGCCACCGTCGGCACCGGCTACACCCGGATGCTGCGCGACCTCACCGGCAACCAGGAGCTGATCGGCGCCTTCGGCCTCGGCTTCCTCTCCGCCTTCTCGGTGGCCGACGAGGTCGCCGTCATCACCACCTCGCACCGCGAACCGCACCTCGGCCACCGCTACCGCAGCCGGGGCGGCGAGCAGTACCAGGTCGACCCGGTGCCCGCCCGGCCCCGCCCCGGCACGGTCGTCGAGCTGACCCTCAAGGCCGAACACGCCCACCTCGCCGACGAGGACGCGCTGCGCGACGTGCTCGGCCGGTACTGCGTGCTGCTGCCGATCCCGGTCCACGTCGGCGACGACGAGCAGCCCGTCAACAACGTCGAGGTGCCCTGGCGCCACAGCGTGCCGGGTGACCAGCACGCCGCCCGGATGCGCTTCGCCACCGCCTTCGGCCGCCGCTTCGAGCCGCTCACCGCCTTCCCCGTCCACCCGGCCGAGGGCGGCACCGGGGGAGGGGCCGCGGGCGGCACCGACGCGATCGGCCTGCTCTGGGTCCAGGACGGCGGCACCTACGGCAGCAGCGACAACCGCGACCTCGCCGTCTACCTGCGCGGCATGCTGCTCGCCGAGGACGCCCGCGACCTGCTGCCCAGCTGGGCCGGGTTCATCGGCGGTGTGGTCGAGTCCAGCAGGCTCACCCCCACCGCCAGCCGCGAGGACCTCCAGCGCGACGACCACTACCGCGCACTCCAGCGCGCCCTCACCGACGCCATCGTCGACGGCCTGTACGAGACCGCCCGGCTGCGGCCCGCCGCCTGGCGCCGCATCCTCACCCGGCACGGCCAGGACCTGCTCGGCGCCGCGCTCTGCGACGAGCGGCTGTTCACCCTGCTCGCCGACGACGTCCCCGTCCCCACCTCCCAGGGCGACCTCACCGCCGGCGCGCTGCGGGCCGCGGGCGGGGGCGCGGTGCACGTCGCGCTCGGCAGCGGCGGCGGCTTCGAGGAGATGCTGTACCGGGCGATGCGGGTGCCGATCGCCCGCGGCGACCGCTACGCCGTCCTGCCTTTCCTGCGCCGCTACGCCCAGCTGCGCGGCTGCCGCCTGGTCGAGCTGGGCAGCGAGCACGGCGACCGCGAGCTGTTCCGCGACCCGGAGCGCCCGCTGCCGGCCGGCGAGGCGGCCTGGCTGGCCGGCGCCCTCGCCGACGAGGGCGAGCAGCTCGTCCCGGCCCGGTTCGACCCGCCCGGTCTGCCGCTGGTCCTGGTGCCGGACCGCGAGGCCGAGCTGAAGGCCCGGATCGAGGACGACCAGGCCGACGCCCGGATCCCGTCCGCGGCGCTGCGGCTGGCCCGGGCGTTCACCGCCCGCACCGACGGAGAGGTCAGGGCCCGCCTCTACCTCAACCTGTCCTGCCCGGCCGTGCTGGACCTGCTCGCCGCCTACCGCGCCGGGCACACCGGCAGCGCCACGGCGGCGGGGCTGCTCCGCTCGCTCAAGGTGATCATGGCGGCCGCCTCGGCGGGCCCGGCCGGCTCGCCCGGAGGCGACCTCACCGCCGCGCTGTCCGGCATCGGCACCGCGGTCTCGGCGCTGACCGCCGCCGTCCCGGCCGGCCTGCCGGGTGTCCCGGACACCCTCGGCGCCCTCCCGGACGAGGCGTGACGGACGGATTGTCAGCGGTTCGCGGTAGACATCACATCAGCACCACGCAGGGGGACACCACATGAGTACCGACATCTGGGCCTGGGTCCACGACGCCCACCGCCAGCTGGCCGAGGCCGGCCACCGGCGGCTGGCCGAGGCCATCTACGAGCTGCCCGGCCACGCCAACGAGGGCCGCAACGACCAGGTGGACGCCGTCTACCCGGAGGCGCTGGCCGCCTCCCGGGCGCTCGGCCTGCCCTGGGTCGAGGTCTACCTGCGGCACTGGCGGATGCAGAACCTGCTGAACAAGCGCCACCAGGGCGAGCAGGCCCTGCCCGAGGCGGTCGACCTGCTGGAGTTCGCCCACCGCGAGGAGACGGCGGGCTGCCCGCAGTCCGTCTGCGTGGTGCAGGACTTCGCGATCTGCCACGCCCGGGTCGACGGCCCCGGCTACGTGCCGGAGCGGCTGGCGGTGCTCGGCGAGACGCTGGAGCGGATCGAGCCCGGCCGCGCCTGCTTCGACTGCCTCTCCCGCGAGTACTCCGACGCGCTGGAGGACGACGGCCGCCACACCGAGGCGCTCGCCCACCTGGACACCGCCGCCACCCGGATCCAGGCGGCCGGCGAGCGGCTCTCGCTGCACTTCCACCACGCCCGGGCCGGCACCCTGCACCGGCTCGGCCGGCACCAGGAGGTGCTCGCGCTGCTCGACACCGCCGAGCAGGCCGAGCGCTCCCGCGGCCACGAGATCGACGAGAGCGACCGGCTCTGGGGCGGCCTGCTGCGGGCCCGCGCGCTGGCCTCGCTCGGCCGGACGGAGGAGGCGCTGGCGCTGCTGCCCGACCGGGAGGCCGCCGAGCGCCACGCCGACCTGCGGGACGGCTGGACGCACACGGTCGAGCTGCTGGTCGCGGCCGGCGCCTGGGAGAACGACGCCGAGCTGGGCGCCGCCGTGGCCGGCTGGGTCGGCTACCTGGACGGCACCGGCTCGCACCGCCCGTGCGTGGACCTGCTGCTGGCGGCGGGTCGGCTCGCCCTCGCCCGCGGCGCCCGGACGGTGGCGCTGACCCTCGCCGCGACCGGGGAGCGCAAGCTCGCCCAGCTGCGCCGCACCGACGGCGTGGCCGCGGAGGTCGCCGCGCTGCGGGCGGCCGCCGAGGCGCTGCCGGAGCCCGAGCTGCCCGTCCCGCCCGGCGAGCTGGCGGCGCACCTGGCCGAGGTCGGTGTGCCCTACGAGACCGGCGCCGACCTGCTCTCCGTCGCCCTGGACCAGTACCGGGGCGAGCCGGCCGGCGCC
Source organism: Kitasatospora sp. NPDC087271 (assembly GCF_044744605.1). Lineage (NCBI taxonomy): Bacteria > Bacillati > Actinomycetota > Actinomycetes > Kitasatosporales > Streptomycetaceae > Kitasatospora > Kitasatospora sp. NPDC087271. The sequence goes on along the minus strand of NZ_JBIUYQ010000002.1, from coordinate 129,652 downwards.
ACCGAACTGGCCGTCAACCTGGCCGCGGTGCTCGGCGGCCTCGGCCACGCCCGGGCCGCCGGCGACCTGCTCTGGCACTGGCTCGACACCGCCCCGACCGACGAGGTGCTGATCGGCATGCTCGGCTCCGCCCTGATCGACGCGGGGGACGGCGAGGGCGTCCGCCGCCTCGCCGACCGGCTGGCCGACGACAGCCCGGAGGACGGGCACTGGATACGCGCCCGCTGGGCCGCCGCCGAGGGCCGCTGGGCCGAGGTGCTGGAGCAGTGCGAGGCGATCCTGGCCCTGGACGCCGGCCGGATCAACACCCGCCGGCTGGCCGCCGGCGCCGCCACCGAGCTGGGCGACCACGCCACCGCGCAGCGGCTGTACCAGGAGCTCCTGGAGCACGCGCTGCCCGCCGGGGCCGCCCCGGAGGAGGAGCGCCACCGCACCGTCCAGGAGTCCGACCTCTGGCACCTGATCACGGCGGCCACCGCCAACCGGGACTGGGCCGCGGTCCGTTCCGCGGGCGCGCTGCTCGGCATCGAGTTCGACGAGCCCGAGGGGCCGGTGGACGAGGAGTGGCAGCTGGTCACCGTCCGGGCCACCCGCACCAACGGCGCCACCGCCGACCTGCCCGCCGTCCGCACCGGTCCGGCCACCGCCCGGATCCTGCCGGTGCTCGGCGAAGACCTGACGCTCAACCACGGCGACGTGGTGGTCTTCGCCCCGGCGCTGCTGGAGCCGCCGCCGGCCGAGGACGCCCCCGAGGAGGAGCGGCGCGGCTGGCGTCCGGTGTTCGAGCTGCTCACCCTGCTCGACCCGGCGGGGTACACCACGTACTGGATCGACGGCGGCTGGCCAGGCGACGAGCCGTGGGCGGCGCTGCGCGAGAGCCTCCAGCAGGCCGGCTACGCGGTCTGGGCGTACAGCGGGGAGCAGTACCGCATCACCGACCCGGCCGACGAGGACGGCACGCTGCCCGGCGTGTACGCCGCCCTCGGGGTGCCGCCGACGGCCTCCGCCGCCGAGGCCGACGCGCTGCTGCACCGGCTCACCGGAGACTGGGCGCACCCGCTCGCCTGGCTCGACCTGGCCAAGGCGGCGGGCGCGGACGCCGCCCGGCACGAGGAGGTCGTCGAGCGCTACGGCCTCTGACCCGGTCCGGCTCCGGTCGCCGGCCCCGGTCTGGTCCGGCTCCGGCCCGGTCCGGGCACGCGCGCCACGGGGGCGGGGCGCGCGTGCCCGGGCCGGGAACCATCCCGGGATCTGTCGAGTCTTGGTAAATGCTTTACCATTTCATTGCCAAGACTCGACCCCCAGGAGTGTCCGCCCGTGACCAGCCTCGCCCTCGGCCCGTCCTGGCTCGATCCGACCAACCTGATCTCCGCCTTCGGCCTGATCGGCATCCTGGCCATCGTCTTCGCCGAGTCCGGCCTGCTGATCGGCTTCTTCCTGCCGGGGGACTCGCTGCTGTTCACCACCGGCCTGCTGGTGGCCGGCGGCACCTACCTGCACCAGCCGCTCTGGCTGGTCTGCGCGCTGATCGTGGCCGCCGCGGTGGCGGGGGACCAGGTCGGCTACCTGTTCGGCCGCAAGGTCGGGCCGAGCCTGTTCCGCCGCGCCGACTCCCGGCTCTTCAAGCAGGAGAACGTGGAGAAGGCCGCCGCCTTCTTCGACCGGCACGGTCCCAAGGCGATCGTGCTGGCCCGCTTCGTCCCGATCGTGCGCACCTTCACCCCGATCGTCGCCGGGGTGAGCAGGATGAACTACCGCACCTTCGTGGTCTTCAACCTCGTCGGCGGCGTGCTGTGGGGCGCCGGCGTCACCGTGCTCGGCTACTTCCTGGGCCGGATCCCGTTCGTCCGGGAGAACATCGAGGCGATCCTGGTCGGCATCGTGCTGGTCTCGGTGGTCCCGGTGGCGGTCGAACTGCTGCGGGCCCGCCGTTCCGGCGCGGCGTCCGCCGACCGCCACCGCGCCGGGTAGGCGTCCGCGGCCCCCGCCGGGGTACGCCACGTACATGTGCGTCCAGCAGTTCGATCAGGCAAGGTGTAACCCGAGATCGAACGGTGGCCGACGGCCACCAGGGGCGGCAAGGAGCGGAAGTGCCTAAGCGGGGCCGACCGGGCGCAGGCAAGCGGGCGAGGGGAGGCCGGGCGGTCCGTCAGACCCGGCGGACGCCGCCGGTACGGCCGGTGAACCCCGCCGAGGCGCCGCCCACCGAGGGCCTGCTGGGCCATCCGGCCCCGACCGTCGAGCCCGCCACCGTCGTCCCCTTCGTCCCGCCGATCACGGAGACCAGGGGCCTGCTGTCCCCGGAGCCGGAGCGGGAGCCGGCCCCCGAGTCCGGGGCGCCCGCCGGGTCCGGGCCGCACCCCGCGCTCGGACCGCACCCCGCGCCCGGGCAGGCGCCCGGCCCGGAGGACGCGCGCCCGGCCCGCCGCCGATCGGTCGCCGAGGACACCCTCACCCCCGAGGAGTGGCGGGCCGCCGGCTACACCCCGCCGATGGGCATCCCGGTCCCGGAGCTGACCGCCGGCGCCCCCGGCGAGGCGCCCTGGCCGGACCGGATGCGCACCCTGCTGCGCATGCCGATGTCCGAGCGCCCCGCCTTCGAGCGGACCGCCCGCGAGCTGCACCCCTCCGCGGGTGCGACCCGCAACGTCCCCCGCATCCTCGACCTGACGCTGCGCATCGGCGAGCTGCTGCTCGCCAGCGGCGAGGCCGCCGAGGACGTCGAGGCGGCGATGCTCGGCATCGCGCACGCCTACCGGCTGGACCGCTGCGAGCCGCAGGTGACCTTCACCCTGATCGGCATCTCGCACCAGCCCTCGCTGGTCGAGCCGCCGATCACCGCCGACCGGGTGGTGCGCCGCCGCACCTCCGACTACACCCGGCTGAACGCGGTCTACGAGCTGGTCGCGGACATCACCGCGGAGAAGGTCACGGTCAACGACGCCTACCGCCGGCTCGCCCTGATCCGCCGCAACCGGCACCCGTACCCGGGCTGGATGCTCGCGCTGACCACGGGTCTGCTGGCCGGCGCGGCCACCTTCCTGGTCGGCGGGCGGATCGACGACAAGGCCTGGCTGGTGTTCGCCAGCGCCTTCGTCGCGGCCGTCCTCGGCGACCGGCTGGCCTCCACGCTGGCCCGGCGCCGGCTGCCGGAGTTCTACCAGTTCGTGGCGGCCGCGATGCCGGCCGCCGCCTCCGGGATCATCCTGTCCTTCAATGACTGGGGCCTGCGCGGCTCGGTGGTGATCACCGGTGGCCTGTTCGCGCTGCTGCCCGGCCGGGCGCTGGTCGCCGCCGTCCAGGACGGCCTGACCGGCTTCTACATCACCGCCGCGGCCCGCCTGCTGGAGGTGATCTACCTGGTCGCGGGCATCGTGATCGGCGTGATGCTGATCCTCTACCTGGGGGTCGGCTTCGAGGCGAAGCTGCGGCCGGACGAGAGCCTGGCGGGCGTCACCTACCCGCCGGTCCAGATGATCGCCGCGATGCTGCTGACCCTGGCCTTCGCCACGCTGCTGCAGACCGACCGCCGCTCGCTCGCGCTGGTCACCCTGAACAGCGGCATCGGCTGGGCCAGCTACGGCGTGCTGGCGTACAACGCGGGCATCTCCCCGATCGTGGCGACGGGGGTGGCGGCCGGCCTGGTCGGCCTGTTCGGCCAGCTGATGGCGCGCTACCGCAACGGCTCCGCGCTGCCGTACGTGACCGCCGCGATCGGCCCGCTGATGCCCGGTTCGGCGCTCTACCTGGGGATGCTGTCCTTCGCCCAGGGCCACGCCAGCGCGGGCCTGGTGTCCGTCTCCCGGGCGGCGGCGATCGCGATGGCGCTGGCGATCGGGGTGAACCTCGGCGGTGAGATCGCCCGGATGTTCATGAAGCTGCCGGTCGGCGGCGAGCGCCCGTCGCTGTACCCGGTCGTGCCGCGCCGGGCGGCCAAACGCACCCGCGGGTTCTGACCGCGCGTTGGACCGGTGTTGGGCTCCGGGCCATGTCACGGCAGGCCGCACGCAGGACCAGGAACGAAGGTAAGACGCATGACCACACTGCTGGACGGCTACCGCGAGCACATCGTCGCCGCGCACAAACAGCCGTTGTTCCTGCTGCTGGTCGGCTTCATCACCTCCTTCGTGTGCATCCGGTTCAGCGTCCGGATGATCCGCGCCGAGGTGCGGTGGTGGTTCGGCAACGTCACCCCCGGCGGCCTGCACATCCATCACATGGTGTTCGGCCTGGGCTTCCTGCTGGTCGGCGGCGTCGGGGTGTTCGCCACGTACGGCGGGCACCCGTGGATCGACTGGTTCGGGCTGGTCTTCGGCATCGGGTGCGGCCTGGTGCTGGACGAGTTCGCGCTGATCCTGCACCTGGACGACGTGTACTGGAGCGAGCAGGGCCGCAAGTCGGTGGACGCGGTGATCTTCGGGATCCTGTTCACCGCCCTCCTGCTGGTCGGGTACGTGCCGCTCGGCGTGGTGCCCAGCCAGGAGACCAGGTGGGGCCTGATCACGGTGATCTCGGTGAACGCCCTGGCCTCGGTGATCACCCTGATCAAGGGCAAGATGTGGACCGGCCTGCTCGGCATCATGGTCCCCGGCCTGTCCTGGATCGGGGCGATCCGGCTGGCCCGCCCGAGCAGCCCGTGGGCCCGCTGGCGGTACGCCACGCGCCCGCGCCGCCGGGCGCGTGCGCTCCGGCGCGAGCGCCTGCTGCACCGGCGTGCGGACCGGGCCCGTACCTGGCTTTTCGACCTGATCGCCGGCGCCCCCGACAAGGTGCCCGCGAACCACCCCGCCGCCCACCGGGTGGCCGAGCGGATGTCCGCCCGGGCCACCGCCCACCTCGACGCGCACGCCGCCCGGGCGCTGGCCCGGCGTCAGGCGCGGCTGGCGGACCGCCGCTCGGCGGCCGCTGCCGGGGCCGGGGCGGCGAACTCCCCGGCGCCGGGTGGGCCGTACGGCGCGGGCGGCCCCGGCGCGGGCCCGTCCCTCGGGGCGCAGCAGCGCCGTCGCGCGATCCGGGCGGGGCGCAATCGGACGTACGCGGTTCGTCCGACCGGGGTGGAGCACCGGCCCGGGCGACACCCCCACCTGCGGCCGCACACCCGCCGGATCCACCGGTAGTTCGCAGACCCTGTGCGCCCGGCTGAAGGTGACTTGTGGTCAGATCATCTGATGGTCACCCGCCCGGCGGAGTGCGTCCGAGGTGTGAAAAGCGCCGGAGTTGAGAACATGATCGGCGAGTGACCGTTCTGTCATGTGATGGGATGATTCGTCGGACCTGCTCCGCTCGGCCGCCCCGCCCGAGCGCTGCGGACCGTCCGCCGCCGTCCCCTCCGGACCCGTGAGAAGGGGATGTCTCGTGGCGCGCAGGCTCCTGCCGACCCTCCTGTTGTCCCTCACCGCCCTGCTCGGGCTGCTCCCCGCAGCCCAGGCGGCCCCGGCGGACCCCGAACCGGCCGCCGGCCCCGCCCGGACGGAGGACCCGTACCCGACCACCGGGGAGATCGACCGGGCCCGTGCCGAGGCCGACCGCACCGCCGCCTCCGTCACCGCCATCGAAGCCGGCCTCGCCGCCGCCCGGACCGAACTCGACCAGGCCGGCCGCAGCGCCGAACAGGCCGTCGAGGCCTACAACGGCGCCCAGCTCGCCCTCGTCCGGGCCCGCGCCGACGAGACCGCCGCCGCCCGGAGCGCCACCGCCGCCGAGGCCGACCGCACCGCGGCCGCCGAGGACGCCGCCCAGCTCGCCGCCGAAACGTACCGCCAGGGCGCGGGCGCCGCACTCTCCGCCCTCAACGCCCTGCTCGGCGCCCACGGCCCGCGCGAAGCCGGCGACCGCGCCGCCGTGATCGGCGTCGCCAGCGAGCGCACCCGGCAGATCCTCGACGCCGCCACCTCCACCGCCGCCGCCGCGACCCGCGCCTCCGCCGCCGCCCGAGCCGCCACCGAGACCGCCGAGAAGGCCGCCGCCGAGGTCGGCGCCGCCAAGGCCAGGGCCGAGGCCCGGCTCGCGGCCCAGCAGGAGGCGGTCGCCGCCGCCGACCGCCGCCGCGAACAACTGCTCACCGACCTGGCCGCCGCCCGGCACACCACCGTCGACCTGGAACGCCGGCGCAGCGAGGCCCTGGAGGCGATCGCCGCCCGCGAGGCCGAGGCCGCCGCCCGCGCCGCCGCCGAGAAGGCCGCCGCCGAAGCGGCCGCCGCGGCCGAGGCCGCCGCCAAGGCCACCCCGGCCGCACCTCCCGCCGCCGGCGGCCCGTGGTCCGCCGAGGGCGCCGCCGCCGCCATCGCCTTCGCCCGCTCCAAGATCGGCCTGCCCTACATCTGGGGCGGCGAGGGCCCGGCCGGCTACGACTGCTCCGGGCTCACCATGATGGCCTGGCGCGAGGGCGGCAAACAGCTCAACCACTTCGCCGCCGACCAGTACGCCCAGAGCACCCCGGTCAGCTACCGCCAGCTGCGCCCCGGCGACCTCGTGTTCTGGACGGACACCGGCCGCGCCGTCGACATCCACCACGTCGGCCTCTACATCGGCGACGACCAGATGATCGAGGCCCCCCGCGTCGGCATGCCGGTCAAACAGGCCAGCCTCTGGATCATGGGCACCCCCGACTTCTACGCCCGCCCGTAGCGCCCGGCCCGCTTCCGCGCCCGCCCGCAGGGCCCGATGTGCGCGCCCGGCTCGCGCCGGTGCTGTCGGCGGCGGGCGCTAGCGTGGCCGCGTCGATCACTCGGGAGGAGACGCGATGAGGCTGCGGGACGTCGAGGCGGGGGACGTCGGGGCGTACGTCCGGATGCGGTGCGACGCGGTGATGATGGCCGAGCTGGGCGGGCCGCTGCCGGAGGAGCGGGTGCGGGAGCGGCTGCGCAAGGACGTCGTGGAGGTCGCCGAGGACCGTTCGTGGATCAAGGTGATCGTCCCGGACGGCGCCGGGCCGGAGGTGGTGGCCGGCTCCGTCACGCTCTGGTCGCACGAGGAGGACGGCGCCGCCGTGGCCGAGATCGGCTGGATGGTGCTGCCCGAGTTCCAGGGGCGCGGCCTCGCCAAGGCGGCCGTCCGGGAACTGCTGGACGCGGCTTCCCGGGACGGCCGGTGGGGCCCGGTGCACGCCTTCCCGGCGACGGCCAACGGCCCGTCCAACGGGATCTGCCGGGCGCTCGGCTTCCGGCTGCTCGGCGAGCTGGACGTCGACTTCGCCGACCGAGTCCTGCACTGCAACCACTGGGTGGTGGTGCCGGGGGAGCACCACGCATCGGACACGGAATAAATGGGATGCCGCCCGAAAGCGGCGCCCGTACGGTGGCCCGATGGGCAACACAACCGATGACGGGGCCGTCGACATCGTGAACGGCCTCCAGATCCGCGCGATCGCCGAGAGCGAGGTGGCCGCGTGGGACCGGGCGCTCGCTCTGGGCTTCCTGCGCTCGCACGCGGAGAGCACGGCCGACTTCCGCCGCCTGCAGTGGGAGCCGGGCCGGATGCTGGCCGGCTTCGACGGCGACCGCTGCATCGCCACCTTCCGCAGCTTCGACGTCGAGCTGACCGTCCCGGGCGGGGCCACCGTCCGGGCCGACGCCGTCACCGCCGTGACGGTCAGCACCACCCACCGCCGCCGCGGCCTGCTCGGCACGTTGATGCGCCGCGACCTCGCGGCCGCCGTCGAGCGGGGTTCGGCGGTCGCCATCCTGATCGCCGCCGAGTACAACATCTACGGCCGCTACGGCTTCGGCCCGGCCACCCGCGGCCACGGCTGGAACATCGACCTGCACCGCACCCGCGGTCTGCGCGACGGCCTGCCCACCGTGCCCGGCGGGCGGATCGACTTCGTGACCATGGCGCAGGCCCGCGAGCTGGGCCCCGACCTGCACGAGCGCTGGCGGCGCACCCAGCCGGGCGCGATCGCCCGCGACGAGCTGTGGTGGAAGCGGAACACCGGCGAACTCAAGGTGCCGGGGAACGAGTTCAAGGAGCCGTTCGCGGCCGTCCACCGGGACGCCGACGGTACGGTCACCGGCCTGGTGGCCTACCGGGTCGACGACACCTGGGACGGCAGCTACCCGAACTGCACCCTGACCGTGGCCGACTTCCTCGCCCTCGACCGGGCGACCGCCGCCGAACTGTGGCGCTTCGTCCTCTCCGTCGACTGGGTGCGCAAGGTCGTCGCGGAGAACATCGGCCCGGACGACCCGCTGCCGCTGCTGCTCCAGGACCCGCGCGCCGCCACCCCGTACGTGGACAACGCCGACTTCACCTGGCTGCGGGTGCTGGACGTGGCGGCCGCGTTCGACGCCCGGACGTACGGCGCGCCCGGCCGGGTGGTCCTGGAGGTCGAGGACCGGCTCGGCTACGCCTCCGGCCGTTGGGCGATCGAGGTCGCCGCGGACGGCACCGGCCGCTGCACCCGGACCACGGACGACGCCGACCTCGCCCTGGACGCCTCCGAGCTGGCGTCGCTCTACCTGGGCGGCGAGACGGCGCCCCGGCTGCTCGCGGCCGGCCTGCTCACCGAACTGCGCCCCGGCGCGGCGGCCGCCGCCGACCTGCTGCTGCGCACGCCGCTGCAGCCCTGGAACCCGGACGGCTTCTGAGCGGCCGCCACGCCGAGGGCCGGATCGCACCGCTGCGGTCCGGCCCTCGACGCGTCCGAGCTGCCCTCGGGCGGGTTACTTGACGGCGGTTTTCCCGATGGTGGGCAGGATGAAGTCCTGAATGAGGCCCTTGGCATCGCGGACGATCGGGCGGAACACCCGATAACGCGAGAGGTTGATCACCCGGGCCGCCATGGGAGTGGACCGGCGGACGAATTCCCGCGTCCGCTCGGTGTCCTCGGTCCGGTCGAAGACCCAGTAGAGCACCACGACCATCAGGTGCAGCCAGAGCACGTCGGGCAGCAGCTCGCCCAGTTCGGCGTCCAGCTTGGGGGCCAGCTCCGATCCCTGCAACACGTCGCGGAACAGTTCCACGGCGGTCGCTCGCGCCGGGTGGGACTCGTTGGAGAACGGGCTCAGCGAGCTGGTGGGGTCGGCGGCCGTGCGGAAGAACTGCGCGGCGAACTCGTGGTACGGCGCGGCCGTGTCGAGCCAGGAGGTCAGCGCGATTTCCAGCCGTTCGGCAAAGTTCCGCGTATGGGCCATGCGGTTCCTGGCATCCGCCGCATGGTCGTACGTCATTCGGTCATAGAACCCTTGAATCAGGAATTCCTTCGCCGAGAAATAGTAGTAAGCATTGCCGACCGAGACGCCCGCCTCGGTGGCGATCGCGCGCATGGTGGTCTTCTCGTAGCCGCGCTCCTGGAAGAGCCGCATCGCGGTCTCCAGGATCAGTGCCCGGGTCTGCTCGCTCTTGTCGGTCTTCGGCTGCGCCCGGCCGCCGGGCATGGGCCCGCTGTCGGCCGCACCGCTCGTGCCGTCCGTTCGGTTCGTCGCTGCCAGGTCGTCCACGGGCACGAGCCTAACCGGAGACGAAGCTCCGACCCGTGTCGGTGGACGCGGCACCGGGCGTCCCCTCCGTGCTCGGTGCCACATCCACCACCCCCGCCATTTCGAACGCGTTCAAAATGATGTGAGCACTGTAGAGGTTTCGCTTGAACATGTTCAACTCCAATCTGTGGGAGGCTCGTCACATGATCAGTCCCGTGCAGACCACCATCCGGCGCGGCGGAGCGCAGGACGCCGCGGCCGTCGCCGACCTGCACGCCCGCAGCTGGAGCACCGCCTACCGCGGGATCGTCCCCGCGGCCGCACTCGGCGACGGGCTGCCCGTCCAGCGGAGCGAGCTGTGGGAGCTGCGGCTGACCGTCGACTACGGCGATCCGGCCGCCGAGCCCGAACTGCTGATCGCCGAACAGGCCGGGGAGACGGTCGGGTTCATCTACCTCGTCCCGCAGCCGGACGGCCGGGTACTGGTCGACAACCTGCACGTCCGCCCCGGGCGGACCGGCGGCGGCATCGGCCGCGCGCTGTTCGCCGCGGCCCGCGCCCACGTCGCCGAACGGCACCCCGGAGCCGAGCTGTACCTGGAGGTGCTGCGCGACAACATCCGCGCGATCGCCTTCTACGAGCGCGAGGGCGGCGTGCGGACGCGGGTGCAGGAGGGTGTGTTCCCGGGCGGGTACGTACTGCCCGAGTGCGTGTACAGCTGGCCCGCCGAGAGCCTCGCGGCGCAGGCGGTGTCAGCGCAGGCGGCGCCGGCTCAGCCGACGTCGTAGACCGTCACCGGCACCCCTCGCTCCACCAGCCGCGCGGACACCAGCGGCTCGACCCGCTCCCAGCGCCCGCCGGCCAGCCCGCAGCCGATCCGCGGCATGTGGACGGAGGCGCCGAGCTCCCGCGCGTGGTCGCCCAGCGCGGCCAGCGCGGTGTCGATCGCCTCGTACCGGACCGGCACCCCGGTGGAGCGCCCCGTCCGGATGCCGCGCTGGCCGACCAGGTTGGCCACCCAGACGTACGGCTCGACCTGCACCAGCTGTACGGCGCCGAGCCCGAAGTCGTTCCCCGCCCGCTCCCGGTGCCAGCGCCGGAACGCGGCCTCGGGCTCGGGCCAGCGTCCGGACAGCGCGAGCACGAAGCCCTTGCCCCAGCCGCCGAGGTCGTTGCAGACGTGCGCGATCACCTTCACGCCCTTGCCCTGCGGCGCGGTGGCATCGCCCCGGACATAGGTGATTTCCGCCATGCCCCGAAGGCTAGACCGAGGCACTGACAACCCGCTCGGCACCTTCCACCGGGGTGCGCCGTGACTGCCCCAGGTGCCGCCGCCCGGCCAGGGCGATCAGCAGGGCGAGCGCGGCGGCGCAGGCCGGCAGCGCGTAGCCGGTGCCGGGGGCGGCGTGCTCGGCGACCGCGCCGGCGAGCGCCGCGCCGCCCGAGATGCCGACCACGATGCCGGACACCGCGACCGCCATCCCCTCGTTGAACTGCCGCCCCGGCAGCAGCTCCTGGACCAGCGTCATCCCGGTCACCATGGTCGGCGCGGTGGCCGTGCCGGCCGCGAACAGCGCGACCCCGAGCAGGCCGAGCCCGGCCCCGCCCAGTCCGGCGGCGAGCGGCAGCAGCAGCACCCCGGCCATCGCCGCGGCCCCGGACAGGAAGCGCACCCCGGTCGCCCGACGCGGCGTCAGCAGCCCGAACAGCAGCCCGGCCAGGCAGGATCCGCCCGCGACCAGGGCCAGCAGCGCGCCCGCCGCCGCCTTGTGCCCGAGCGCGTCGGCGTACGCGACGGTGGTGATCTCGGTCGAGCCGAAGACGACGCCGGTGGCGAGGAAGGCGAGCAGCAGCACCCGCAGCCCGGGCACCCGCAGCGGCGAGCCGTGGCGGTCGCCCTCCGAGCGGGCGGGCAACGGTGGTTCGGTGCGCCGCTGGGCCGCGAACAGGAGGGCGCCGGTGGTGCCGAGCGCCCCGGCGGCGAGCAGTCCGGCCTCCGGGGCGACCGCCGTGCAGAGCGTCATGGCGAGGACGGGCCCGGCCATGAAGCAGAGTTCGTCCAGGGCCTGTTCGAGGGAGTTGGCCAGGTGCCGGGCGGCCGGGTCGGCCCGGTACAGGTGTGCCCAGCGGGCCCGGGCCATGCCGCCGAGGTTGGGCGCGGCCGCGCCGGCCGCCCAGCAGGCGTAGAGCGTCCAGTCGGGTGCGCCGAGCCGGAGGCAGAGCAGCAGGGCGGCGAGCGGGGCGGCGTTGTAGAGCGCGGCCGGTACGGTCACCCGCGCCTGCCCGTACCGGTCCACCAGCCGACCGAGCAGCGGCATCCCGAGCGCGCCGGTGATCAGCCCGGCCGCCGAGACGGTGCCGGCCAGCGCGTAGGAGCCGCGCCGTTCGGCGAGCAGCACGACCAGCGAGACGCCGTTCATCGACAGCGCGAGCCGGCCGAGCAGCCCGGCGAGGGTGAAGGCGGCCGCGCCGGGGGCCGCGAACAGCCGCCGGTAGGAGGTGAGGAGGGCGCGCGAGGGCATCGGGCTCCTGGGGAGAGTGAGGGGGGTGCCCATCAGCCTCCCGCCGGTGCCCGGCGGCGGTCCAACACCTGTTCCGTCGCATTCACAGCAGGTTGTTGTTAATCTGCCGCCCATGCCCCGTGACCTGCACCCCCGACTGCTCCGCGGCTTCGTCGCGACCGCCGAGAGCCTGCACTTCGGCCGGGCCGCCGGGCGGCTGCACGTCGCCCAGCAGGCGCTCAGCCGGGACGTCCGGACCTTGGAAGGGCTGCTCGGCGACGCGCTGTTCACCCGCACCACCCGCAGCGTCGAACTCACCCCGGCCGGGCAGCGGTTGCTGCCCCGGGCGCGCCGGCTCCTCGCCCTGCACGACGAGATCCTGGCGGGCGCGGCGGCCCGGCCGCTGCTGCTGGACCTCAACAGCGACGTCACCGGCCCGGACCTCACCGCCGACCGGGTGCTCGAACGCGCCCGCGCCGCCTGGCCGGAGGGCGAACTGCTGGCCCGCTTCCACGGCGGCCTCGCCGCGGCCGCCGCCGAACTGCTGGCCCACCGGCTGGACGTGTCCTTCGGCCGGTTCGCCGGACTGCCCGCCCCGCTGCGCGACCAACTCGCCCAGCGGCCGGTCCGGTTGGAGCGGATCTCGGTGATGATGGCGGACACCCACCCGCTGGCCGGCCGCCCGGTGCTGCGGGTCGCCGAGCTGACCGGGAACCCCGTCGACGTCTGCGCCGGCAACCCGGCCACCACCGAGTGGGCCGATCTCGGCGTCCGCCTGCTGCGCGAGCACGGCCTGACGCCGGCCGCGCCGTACGTGCCGCCGGTGGGCGTGGACGAGACGGCTCGCTACCTGGCCCGGCACGGCGATCCGATGCTGACCACCGTCGGCGGGCCGAGGATTCCGGGGGCGGTGAACGTGCCGCTGGTGGAGCCGGTGCCGCTGAGCCTGGTCAGCCTGGTGCACCGGCCCGGCGAGCGCCACCCGGGGCTGGCCGCACTGGGCGCCGCAGCTGCCGGGCTCGGTGCGGCCGAGGGCTGGCTGCGGCGGCCGGCGGGAAGCTGGCTGCCGGCGGCGGACGCGGCGCTGCTCGGGTGAGACCGGGCCGTCGGGACGGGCCGCCGGAAACCCTGGGACGCGACACCGCCCCTGCCGTCGGGGGTCGGCAGGGGCGGCGGGTGGGCGGACCGGGCCGCGCGGCGGGTCCGGTGGCCCGGGTGGCGGTCGTGGACGGCCGGGTCAGGCCGCCTTGACGGCGGAGATGTCGAAGCTGAGCTTGACCTTCTCGCTGATCAGCACGCCGCCGGTCTCCAGGGCCGCGTTGTAGGTCAGGCCGAACTCGGTGCGGTCGAGGACGGCGCTGCCCTCGAAGCCGACCCGCTCGGCGCCGTAGGCGTCGGTGGCGCTGCCGGTGTACTCCAGGTCCAGGACCACCGGACGGGTGGTGTCCTTGATGGTCAGCTCGCCGCTCATCCGGTACGTGTCGCCGCGCAGCCGCTCGGCCGAGGTGCTGCGGAAGCGGATCTCCGGGTAGGTGTCGGCGGCGAAGAAGTCGCCGGTGCGCAGGTGCTCGTCGCGCTGGGCCTGGTTGGTGTCGATGCTGGCGACCTTGATCACCAGGTCGGCGGAGGAGTTGCCCGGGGTGCTGCCGTCCAGGTGCAGCTTGCCGTCGTACTCGGTGAAGCGGCCCTTGACGTTCGTCACCATGGCGTGGCGCACCGAGAAGGCGACCTCGCTGTGCGTGGTGTCGATGGTCCAGTCGCCGGTCAGGTGGGCGAGGTCCGGGCCGGTCGGGGTCTCGGCGACGGCGGTGGGGGTGGCGGTCTTGGTGCGGTTGAACAGGCCCATGGCTCCTCCTCGGGTCCGAAGCCATTTGTTTAGGCTTCAACTTGTTGGGTTCAGCGTAAGCCGCTTTCGTTCAAATTTCAACCACAGCCCTCGGCGTTTCGCGAAAGACTTGGCGGAGCGGCGCTGTCGGACCGCCCGGTTAGGCTGCAAAGGACGGTTCCGCCGACCGGAAGGCCTCCCGCATGTTCGTCCTGCACGCGCTCTGGCGGGCGGGCGGACGGCTGGCCCTGTGGGCCGAGGACGCCCGCGCCCATCCGGGCGCCGCCGAGCCCCGCCCCGGCCGGGCGGCCCCGCGCGCCCACCCCTACGCCTGCCCGGCCGGCGAACTCGCCGCCGTCCTCGGCGGCATCGGGCCCGGCCTCGGCTGGCTCGCCGGCCAGGCCCCCGAACGCTGGGCCACCCTGCTGCTGCCCACCACCGGTGCCCTGCCCGCGCCCTCGCCGGACCTGCCGGTCACCCCGGTCCGGGGCGCGGCGGTCCTGGCGCCCTGGCGCGTCCCCGCGCTGCTCTTCGACACCGGCGCGGCCGCCCAACTGCTCGGCGAGGTCTTCGACCCGCACTGGGCCGTCACCAGCACCGATCTGCCCGGCACCGGGCGCGTCGAGGTCGTCCAGGGCCCCTCGCTGCGCTGGTTGACCGGCGTGCACGACCTCGCCTGGCGAACGGTCGGCCGGGGCCGGGTGCTGCCGCTGCCCGTCCTGGCGGACGGCCGCCCGCAGGCCCGTTGGCGGCCCGATCCCACTCCGGCGGGCCGCCGGGAGGCCGCCGCACTGGCGGACGGCTGCCCGCCCGTCCTGCTGGGGGAGTGGCCGGCCGGCGGCGCCGGCACCGGCGAGGCCCTGCTGGACGCCGCGCTGGGCGCGCTGGTGGACGCCGAGGCCCGGGCCGCCCTGGCCGGCACGCCCCCGTTGGGCCCGGGCGGTGCCCGGACCGGCGACGCCCGAACCGGTGGCGTTCCGGCCGACGCCACGACGGCCGCCGCGGTGGGAGCCGACGCCACGACGGCCGCCGCGGTGGGGGCCGCGATGGGGGCCGCCGCGGTGGGGGCCGCCGCCGAACGCTGGCTGCACGCCCTGACCGCCCCGGACGGCGGCCTCACGAACGTCCAGTCCGAGGGCTTCGCCGAACTGCGCCGCCGGCTCGCCGCCTGGTACGCCGCCGCCGAGCCCACCGCGCCCGCGCTCCGGCTCTGCTTCCGCCTGCTGGAGCCGCTCGGTCCCGACCCGGACGACCCCGAGGGCCGGCCCTCCGACGACGCCTGGCAACTGGAGTTCCTGCTCCAGGCCGTCGACGAGCCCTCCCTGCTGGTCCGCGCCGCCGACCTGCACGAAGGCGGCGCCGCCCACGCCGCGCTGGCCCGCAAGGCGCCGGACCCGGCCGACGTCCTGGTCACCGAGCTCGCCCGCGCCGCCCACCGCTGGCCGGCCCTGGACGGCCTGCGGCACCGCTCCCGCCCGGCCGCCCTGCCGCTCGACCGGGCCGGCGCGCTGGACTTCCTGCGCACCGCCGCGCCCGCCCTCGCCGAGGGCGGCTTCGGCGTGCTGCTGCCCGCCTGGTGGCGCCGCCGGCCCAGGCTCGGGCTCGCCCTGCGGGCCACCACCCCGCCCGCGCCGGGCTCGCTCGCCGTCGCCTCCCAGATGGACCGGGACGCCGTGGTCGCCTTCCGCTGGCAGGCCGCGCTCGGCCCGGAGGGGGCGCCGCTGACCGAGCAGGAACTGGCCGAACTCGCTGCCGCCAAGCAGGGGTTGGTCCGGGTCCGCGGCACCTGGCTGGAGGCCGACCCGGAGCAGATCGCCGCCGCGCTCGCCTTCCTCGCCGACCGGCGCGACGGCGTGCTGGCCACCGCCGACCTGCTGCGGCTGGCCCTCGATCCGGAGGCGACCGTCGCCGGGCTGCCCGTCACCGCCGTCCGCGCGGACGGCCCGCTCGGCGACCTGCTGGCCGGGCGTGCCGCCCCGGCCCCCGCCCCCGTGCTGCCGCCCGACTTCCGGGCCACCCTGCGCCCCTACCAGGAGCGCGGCCTGGCCTGGCTGCGCGCGATGGCCGGGCTCGGCCTCGGGGCCGTGCTGGCCGACGACATGGGCCTCGGCAAGACCGTCCAGACCCTCGCCCTGCTGGCCACCGAGCAGGCCGAGGGGGCGGCCGGCCCCACCCTGCTGGTCTGCCCGATGTCCCTGGTCGGCAACTGGCAGCGCGAGGCCGAGCGCTTCGCCCCCGCGCTGCGGCGCCACGTCCACCACGGCTCCGGCCGCCTCGGCGCCGACCGACTCGCCGAAGCCGTACGGGGTTCGGACCTCGTCATCACCACCTACGGGCTGGTCCAGCGCGACCTCGCCGCGCTGCGGGCGATCCGCTGGCGCCGGGTGGTCGCCGACGAGGCGCAGTACGTCAAGAACGCCGGCACCGCCCAGTCCCGGGCCGTCCGCGCGCTGCCCGTCACCCGCCACCGGATCGCCCTGACCGGCACCCCGGTGGAGAACCGGCTCGCCGAACTGCACGCCGTCCTGGACTTCGCCAATCCCGGGCTGCTCGGCCCGGCCGAGCGCTTCAAGGAGCGCTACGCGATCCCGGTCGAACTGCACCGCAGCCCCGAGCGCACCGCCGAACTCCAGCGCCGTACCGCCCCGTTCGTGCTGCGCCGGCTCAAGTCCGACCCGGCGGTGGCCGCCGAGCTGCCGGCCAAGCAGGAGATGACCGTCTGGTGCAGCCTCACCGCCGAGCAGGCGGGCCTCTACCAGGCCGTGGTGGCCGACCTGCTGCAGCGGGTCGAGGGGATCCGGGGCGTGGAGCGGCGCGGCACCGTGCTGGCCGCGATCGGCAAGCTCAAGCAGGTGTGCAACCACCCGGCCCAACTGCTGCACGACGGCTCGGCGTTGGGCGATCGCTCGGGAAAGGTGGCCCGGCTGGCGGAACTGCTGGAGGAGGCGCTGGCCGAGGGCGACCGGACGCTGGTCTTCACCCAGTACGCCGAGTTCGGCACGATGCTCCGCCCCTACCTGGCCCGCCGGCTCGGGGAGGAGGTGCTCTACCTGCACGGCGGCGTCCCCCGGGCCCGCCGCGAGGAGATGGTCGAGCGCTTCCAGTCCCCGGACGGGCCAAGGGTGTTCCTGCTCTCGCTGCGGGCCGGCGGCACCGGCCTCAACCTGACCGCCGCCAACCAGGTGATCCACCTGGACCGCTGGTGGAACCCGGCGGTCGAGGAGCAGGCCACGGACCGCGCGTTCCGGATCGGCCAGCGCCGGGACGTCCAGGTCCGCAGACTGGTCTGCGTCGGCACCGTCGAGGAGCGGATCGACGAACTCCTCGCCGCCAAGCGCTCGCTGGCCGCAGCGGTGGTGGGGGAGGGGGAGCGCTGGCTCACCGACCTGCCGGTCGAGGCGCTGCGTGAACTGGTCGCGCTCACCCGTGAGGACGCCGTCGCCGAGGAGGACGCATGACACCCGACCACCCCGCCCCCGTCCCACCGGGTAACACCCCCGCCGGGAACGCCCAACCCGTGGACGCCCAACCCGGGAACACCCCCGCCGTGAACGCCGCCGCCGTGAACGTCGCCGCCTACTGGGGCGGCGGCTTCACCCTGCGCCCGGCCCCGCCCGGGCCCGAGGAGGAGCCCGACGAGCCCTCGCTGCGCCGTCTCGGCCGCTCCGGCGTCACCGTGCGCGGCCGCGACCTCGCCACCCTGCTCGCCCCCGCGTACGAGGCGTTCCGCGGCTGACGAGGCCTCGGCTCGCCGCGGCCCGTGCGGTAGCGTCGGAGCGGTGACGGACACCCTCACCGATCCCGCCCTCGACGACTTCGAGCGGCACCGCCGGATGATCTTCGGTATCGCCTACCGGATGCTCGGCAGCGTCGCCGACGCCGAGGACCTGGTCCAGGACACCTGGCTGCGCTGGAGCGGGGTCACCGGCCCGGTCGCCAACCCGGGCGGCTACCTGGCCCGGACGGTCACCAACCTCGCGCTCAACCGGCTCGACTCGGCCGCCGTCCGCCGCGAGGCCTACGTCGGCCCCTGGCTGCCCGAGCCGCTGGTCGCCGAACCGGACGCGACCGCCGACGTCGAGCGTGCCGAGACGGTCTCGTTCGCCCTGCTGGTGGTGCTGGAGAGCCTGTCCCCGCTGGAGCGGGCCGTCTTCGTCCTCAACGAGGCCTTCGGCTTCTCCTACCGGGAGATCGCCGAGGCGCTGGAGCGCACCGAGGCCGCCTGCCGGCAGGTCGGCAGCCGGGCCAAGGCGCACGTCAGGGCCCGCCGGCCGCGCTACGACGCCCCGCCGGAGCTGCGCCGCCGCGCCACCGACGAGTTCCTCGCGGCCTGCGTCGGCGGCGACCTCAACCGGATGCTGGACCTGCTCGCCCCCGACGTCACCTCCTGGACCGACGGCGGCGGCGTGGTCCGTGCCGCGCTGCGCCCGGTCACCGGCGCCGGCAACGTCGCCCGCTTCCTGCTCGGGGTGCTCGGCCAGCTGGGCGAGGGCGTCGAGCTCCGGCCGGTCCTGGTCAACGGCCAGCCCGGGCTGCTGGTCACCCAGGACGGCGCGATCGACGCCGTCTCGGTGTTCGACTTCGCCGAGGGGCCCGACGGTCGGCCCCGGATCGCCGAGCTGCGCATCGTCCGCAACCCGTCGAAGCTCGCCCACCTCGCCCGCCGGGCTTGACCCTCGACCTGGTCGAGCCCGCAGAGTCACCGGCATGGAGAGCGAGCTGCACAGCATCGGCGAGCTGGCCCGCGCCAGCGGCCTGGGCGTCGGCACCCTGCGCTACTACGACGGCGCCGAGGTGCTCACCCCCGCCTGGGTCGACCCGCAGACGGGCTACCGCTGGTACCGGCCCGGGCAACTCGCCGACGCCCGCCTGCTGGCCCGGCTGCGCCGGGTCGGCCTGCCGCTGGCCGGCATCCGCGCCGTGCTCGGCGCGGCGCCCTGCTCGGGCGCGGCCGCGCGGGTGCTCGACGCGCACCTGCGCCGGCTGGAGGACGGCCTCGCCGACGCCCGCCGCGAGCTCTCCCTGATCCGCGTGATGATCGACCAGAGGGAGCAACCGATGAGCACCACCCCCGCCGAAGTCCGCTTCACCGTCCCCGCCGAGGAACTGGCCGCCGCACTGGACGCGGTCCGCTTCGCCGTCGGCGGCGACCCCGGAACCCCGGCGCTCGCCGGGGTGCTGTTCGAACCGGACGGCCCGGTGCTGCGCCTGGTCGCCACCGACCGCTACCGGATGGCGCTCGCCGAGGTGCCCGCCACCACGGCGCCCGCCCGGCCGGACGGCGGCACGATCGTCCCCACGGCCCTGGTCGACGCCCTGCGCGCGCTGCTCGGCGCGGGCGCGGGCGCGGCCGAGGTCGCGGTGACCCTCGGCGGCGGCCTGGTCCGGGCCGAGACCGGCGGCCACCGGATCGAGGGCGCCGCCCTGGACTTCGACTACCCCGACCACCGGGTGCTGACCCGGCTCGAACCGGAGCACCGGATCGACCTGTCCGCCGCCGAACTGCGCGGCGCCGTCGAGACCGGCGCCACCCGCACCCTGCCCTCCGGCCCGAACGGCGCGGACTGCGCGGTCACCGTCCTCACCCTCACGGCGGACGGCCGCCTGGCGGTGGCCGGTGCCGAGCCCGGCCCCGAATCCGCGTCCGGAGACCTGAGGGTGGCGGTCAACCGCGACTTCCTGCTGGACGCCCTGCGGGTCGGCCGGCCCGAGCAACTCGTGCTCGAACTCGGCGGCCCGATCGCCCCCTTGGCGATCCGCACGCCGGGCCGGGAGGGCACCTTCTCGCTCCTGATGCCGGTCCGCGTCCCCGACCTCGGCTGAGCCCGCCCACCGTTTGCTGTTGTTAGCATCCTGCTTGCATCTGCAAGCAGGATGTTGCAGTCTGCTGGCATGGCCTCACTGAACGTCGGCTCGCTGGGCGAGTACATCCGCGAGCAGCGCCGGAACGCGCAGTACTCCCTGCGCCAGCTGGCGGAGGCCGCAGGCGTGTCGAACCCGTACCTCAGCCAGATCGAGCGCGGGTTGCGCAAGCCGAGCGCGGAGATCCTGCAGCAGATCGCGAAGGCGCTGCGGATCTCGGCGGAGACGCTGTACGTCCAGGCCGGGATCCTGGAGGAGCGGCGTGGTGAGGGCCTGGAGCTGCGGGCCTCGATCCTGGCCGATCCGCTGGTCAACGAGCAGCAGAAGCAGGCGTTGCTCGCGGTCTACGACGCCTTCCTGAAGGAGAACGCCGCCCAGCGGGGCGCGGTGGCCGAGCGGTCGCCCGCGGCCGGCACCGGCACCGGCGTTCCACCAGCCTCCGGCCCGACGACCGACGGCTCAGTCACCCAGAACATCCACCGGGAGGACCGGTAAGCATGCCGATCACCGACGAGATCAAGAAAACCCTGAGCGACCCGACCCCGCTGTACGCCATCGCCGGCGCCGGGGATCTCGCGTACGAGAAGCTGCGCGAGGTGCCGGGCCGGGTGGAGGCGCTCACCGCGGACCGCAAGGGCGCGCAGGAGAAGGCCACCGCCCGGTTCCAGGAGGCGCAGACGAAGCTGGCCGAGGCGCAGGCCAAGGTCACCGAGACCGTCACGACGCTCCCCGTCGACCTGCGGACCCTCCAGGAGCGGGCGCAGGGCTTCGCCCTCCAGCAGGTCGGCCGCGCGGTCGAGCTGGCGGTGAAGGCCAAGGAGACGTACGACGAGCTGGCCGAGCGCGGCAAGGTCGTGGTGGATCGGGCCCGCCCGGGCGCGCCCGCCGAGCCGGGGCAGCCGGCCGGGGAATCGGAGCTCGCCCGGGCGTCCGAGCCGGTCGAGGCCGAACTGGTCGAGGACGAGACCGACACCCCGACCGCCGACACCCCGACCGCCGACACCCCGGCCGCCGACGCCCGGCCCGCCCCGAAGAAGGCCGCCCGCGCCCGGAAGGCCACCGACCGCGCGGAGTGAGGGTAGGGCCGCCGGACGGGCACATCCGGTGACCGCAGGACGTTGACAGGAGAGCGGACGGTCGACCGTGCCAGGATGGGCGGTGGCCGGAGCGCCGGAGGCGAGAGACAGAGGAGAGCGTGATGGGCGGAGTGGCCCAGATTCTGGACTTGGCCTATCTGAACCCGATCTGGTGGCTGTCCGTCGCCATCCTGGGCTTCAAGCTGTTCGCCCTGGGCGACGCGGTCACCCGCCGTGAGGACGCCTACCGGGCGGCGGACAAGAAGACCAAGCCGTTCTGGCTGGCGATCCTGGCGATCGCCTTCGGCTGGGACCTGCTGTTCGGGGTGAACTTCTTCACCGGCATCGGGACGCTCGCCGGGCTGGTCGCGTCGATCGTCTACATGGTGGACGTGCGTCCGGCGATCCGGGAGCTGACCGGTGGTGGCGGCCGTGGCGGCCGCAGCAACACCGGTCCGTACGGCCCCTGGTAGGCCGAACGATCGGGCGACGACCAGGCAACGGCGAGGCCCGGGCGGGGAGTTCACCTGCCCGGGCCTCGCCGTACCCGGCTCCGGCCGGCTCAGCCGAGGATCAGCTGCACCGGGTTGCGTTCCAGCAGCAGCACCGCGACGTCGTCCGTCAGCGCGCCGCCGTTCAGCTCCTCGACCTCGGCGATGGCGCTGTCGACGAGCCGGCCCCGGGTGAGCCCGGCGGACTGGTGGTCGCCGATGAGGTCGGCCAGCCCGTCCTGGCCGAGGCGGCGGGAGCCGGCCCCGACCCGGCCCTCGATCAGCCCGTCGGTGTAGAGCAACAGCCGCCAGCCGGGCTGGAGTTCGAGCTGGTGGGCGGGCCACGCGGCCTGCCCGTCGTGGCACGGCAGCAGGCCGAGCGCCGGACCGGCGAGGTCGGCGGGCAGGGTGACCGGCTGGTGGTCGCGGCCGAGCAGCAGCGGCGCCGGGTGCCCGGCGAGGTAGAGCCGGGCAGGCTCGCCGGCGCCGAGCGAGTCGAGGCCGCCGCTGGCGCCGCCCGGCTCGATGACGAGCATGCAGAGCGTCGCGAAGATCTCGTCGCTGCGCCGCTCGTGTTCCAGCACGTGCTGGAGGGTGGTCAGCAGGGCCTCGCCGGTGAGGCCCGCGAAGACGAGGGTGCGCCACGCTATCCGGAGGGCGACGCCGAGCGCGGCCTCGTCCGGGCCGTGGCCGCAGACGTCGCCGATCACGACGTGGACGGTGCCGTCGTCGGTGCGGACGGCGTCGTAGAAGTCGCCGCCGAGCAGGGCGCGGCGGCGGCCCGGGCGGTAGCGCCGGGTGAAGGAGAGGCCCGCGCCGTCGAGCAGCGGGGTGGGCAGCAGGTGGCGTTGGAGCCGGGCGTTCTCCTGGCCGCGCAGTTCGGCCTCGACGAGGCGGCGCTGCGACTCGTCGGCGCGCTTGCGCTCGACGGCGTAGCGCAGGGCGCGGCCCAGCAGCGGGCCGTCCGTCGCGTGCTTGATCAGGAAGTCCTGGGCGCCCGCGGCGACGGCGGCCGCGCCCAGTTCGGCGCCGGCCGCGTCGGTGAGCACCACGACCGCGGTGTGCGGGGCGCGGCGGAGCAGTTCGTGCAGGCCTTCGAGGCCGTCGGAGTCGTCGGACGGGTGCGGCAGGTCGGCGGGGGCGGCGAGGTCGAGCAGCACGCAGCTGAACTCGCTGCCGCGGGAGCGCCCGCGCCGGGTGCCGGACGGGGACACGGCGAGCAGTTCGGTGGCCTGTTCCAGCCCGCGGGCCCAGTGGATCTCGATCGAGGTGCCGCTGTCGGCGACCGCCGCCTTGATCAGCTGGGCGTCGGAGGCGTCGTCCTCGATCACCAGCAGTTTGAGCGGAGCGGTGCTGCTGGCGGCCACCGCGGCGGGGGCGTCGGCGGGGGCCGAGGTGTGTCCGGTCTGGTGCCGGGGGTGCGGTATCGGGGGAGCGGCCGTCACCGGGCCGGCCGGCGTCGGGCCGGTCAGGGCCGGGCGGTTGCGGGCATGGTCAACGGGGGCGCCGGCCTGGGCGCCCGACAGGCTCGTGGCACCAGGTGCCCGCCCGTCTCCCGTTGCGGGCATCGGTGGTTCCTCCCTTTCCCCGAGTGCGTAACGGTCAACGCCCGTCCGCAGTGCCCGCCTGGCACCGTGCGCCGGGGAACTTCTCGCGACCATAACGTGATCTCCGGGGATTTCTCTGGCGGACCGGCGCCGTTGTGGTTTTTGCCACGCCGGTGGCGGTGCGGTGATCTGACTCGGACGACGGCTGGGATCCCCGCGTCGGCGGGGAAGGAAGGGGGCGGGCGAGGGTGACGCGGATCACCCTGGTCGAGGGTGACGTCGGGGGCCGCAGGTGGACGCCGTGGCGCCGGGCGGCGACGGCGCACGGGCGGGTCGTCCGGCGGCGTCCATCGTGACGTGATGGGGCGTCAACACGCCAGTGGTATTCGATAACTCGTTCGAGTGAATGCGGCGAGTCGCTCACCCGCACCGGCCCCGGTCCGTGCCGGGCCGGCGGCTCCGGCCGCGCGACCCGCTACGGCGCGAGCGCGCTCCAGGGCACCGTGACCTCACCCTGCCGCCACCGCCCGCGCGCGTCCACCAGCGGCCAGTCGCCCGCCAGCGCCGTGCAGGCCGCCACCCAGCGCTGCCGCGCCCCGAACGCCCCGTACGGCGCGGCCGCCGCCCAGGCCCGGTCGAAGTCGGCCAGGAAGGCGTGCACCGGTCGGCCCGGCACGTTGTGGTGGATCAGCGCCTTCGGCAGCCGTTCGGCCAGGTCGGAGGGCTGGCCGAGGCCGCCCAGCCGGGCCGCGAAGGTCACCGTCCGGGGCCCCTCCGGGCCGAGCGCGACCCAGACGTGCCGCCGTCCGATCTCGTCGCAGGTGCCCTCCACCAGCAGCCCGTCCGGGGCCAGCCGGGCGCAGAGCCGCTCCCAGACCCCGGCCACCGCCGACTCGTCGTACTGCCGCAGCACGTTGGCGGCCCGGATCAGTTGGGCCGGCGCGCCGCCGTCCAGCGGGACCTCGAAGCCGCCGCGCCGGAAGGTCAGCAGTGGCGGTTCGGCGTACGGCAGCGCGGCCGCGACCCGCTCCGGCTCGATCTCGATCCCGACCACCCGGACGTCCGGGCGCACCGTGCGCAGCCGCCCGGCCAGTTCGACGGCCGTCCACGGCGCGGCGCCGTAGCCGAGGTCGACCGCCACCGGCGGGCGGCCACCGGCGCGCAGCGTGCGGCCGAGGGTGTGGGCGATCCAGCGGTCCATCCGCCGCAGCCGATTGGTGTTGGTGGTGCCCCGGGTGACCGTCCCCACCGGCCGTCCGGTCCGCCCACGGGCGGGTGCGGTCGCGGAGTCGAAGGAGGCAGCCATGCCTGGAAGGGTAGTCGGGTCCGCGTCGGCACCGCTGTGACCTGGGGCGTCACCCCGTCCGGCATCTCGTCCGCCGGACCGGGAATGCCGGACGCGGGCCGGGTGGTTGGCAGTCTGGTGGTGATGTGTGCCCGGGACGGGGCAGCGCACACCGGACAGCGGGCGGCCCGTGCGCGGGCCGTCGAGACGGGCCGCACAGAGGAGGCTTCAGCCAGGTGATCCAGCACCCCGTCCGTTCGGTACGCCGTGCCCAGCCCGCCGCGCCCGCGCGGGGCCGGCTCCAGTCGCTCGTCCCGGGCCGCCGCCGCCCGCGCCGGATAGCGATGCTGAGTGTCCACACCTCGCCGCTGCACCAGCCCGGCACGGGGGACGCCGGCGGGATGAACGTCTACATCGTCGAGCTGGCCAAGCGCCTGGCCGCGCTCAACATCGAGGTCGAGGTGTTCACCCGGGCGATCTGCTCGGACGACGCCCCCACCGTCGAGCTGGCCCCCGGCGTGCTGGTCCGGCACGTCACCGCCGGCCCGTACGAGGGCCTGCTGAAGGAGGACCTGCCCGCCCAGCTGTGCGCCTTCACCCACGGGGTGCTGCGGACGGAGGCGGGCCACCGCCCCGGCCACTACGACCTGGTGCACTCGCACTACTGGCTCTCCGGGCAGGTCGGCTGGCTGGCCGCGCAGCGCTGGGGGGTGCCGCTGGTGCACACCATGCACACCATGGCGAAGGTGAAGAACGCCGCGCTGGCCGAGGGTGACACGCCCGAGCCCGCGGCCCGGGTGATCGGCGAGACCCAGGTGGTCGAGGCGGCCGACCGGCTGATCGCCAACACCACCGAGGAGGCCGCCGAGCTGGCGCTGCACTACGCCGCCCGGCCGGACCAGCTGGCCGTCGTCCACCCCGGCGTCAACCTGGACGTCTTCCGCCCCGGCGGGGCGTCGGCGCGGGCCGCCGCCCGGGCCCGGCTGGGCCTGCCGCAGGACGCCGCGGTGCTGCTCTTCGCGGGCCGGATCCAGCCGCTGAAGGCCCCGGACGTGCTGCTGCGGGCGGTCGCCGAGCTGCTGGCGCGCCGCCCGGGGCTGCGCGAGCACCTGCTGGTGCCGGTGGTCGGCGGTCCGTCCGGCACCGGACTGGCCCGGCCGGAGAGCCTGCACAAGCTCGCCGCCCAGCTGGGCATCGGCGACGTGGTGCGGTTCCACCCGCCGGTCGGCCAGGCCGAGCTCGCGCAGTGGTACCACGCGGCGACGGCGCTGGTGATGCCCTCGTACAGCGAGTCCTTCGGGCTGGTCGCGCTGGAGGCGCAGGCCTGCGGCACCCCGGTGGTGGCGGCCTCGGTCGGCGGCCTGCCGGTCGCGGTGCGGGACGGCGAGACGGGCACGCTGGTGCACGGCCACGACCCGGCGGCCTGGGCGCACGCGCTGGAGCCGTACGTCACCGACCGGGGCCTGGTCGCCCGGCGCGGCGCGGCGGCGGCCCGGCACGCGGCCGGCTTCGGCTGGGACACCGCCGCGGCCAGCACCGCCGAGGTGTACGCCGGCAGCCTGGCCCGCCCGGCCGGCCGCTTGGCCGCCGCCCGGCGGCGGCTGGCCTGACCGCGGCCGGACCGCTTCCTGACCACGAGCCGACTGCGGCCCGACTGCGGCGGCCGGGGGCACGCACCGCTGGTGCGCGCCCCCGGTACCGCCGAGTAACGTCACCCCCATGGCAATCCGCACCAAGGACGAGGCCCTGACCCTCCTGCGCACCGCCCTGGACGACGCCGGAGCGGCCTGGGAGCCCGCCGCCACCGACCCGTACACGCTGGTGGTGACGCTCCCGGGCACCCGCAAGCTGAGCACCGCCTGCGCGCTGCGGGTCGGCGACCACACCCTGTCGGTGAACGCCTTCGTGATCCGCCGACCGGACGAGAACCACGAGGCCGTCTACCGCTGGCTGCTGGAGCGCAACACCCGGCTGTACGGCGTCGCGTACGCGATCGACCCGCTCGGCGACGTCTACCTGGCCGGCCGCCTGCCCCTGGAGGCGCTCACCCCGGACGCCGTGGACCGGCTGCTCGGGACGGTGCTGGAGAACGCCGACGAGCCGTTCAACACCCTGCTGGAGCTGGGCTTCGCCTCGGCGATCCGGCGCGAGTGGGAGTGGCGGACCAAGCGCGGGGAGTCCACCCGCAACCTGGCCGCCTTCGCCCACCTGGCCGCCCCGGCGGCCGACTGACCCGGCAGCGGGGCCGGCGCCCTCAGATGCCCGCCGGAGCCTTCTTCTCCGCGGCGGGCTCCGTCACCTCGGGCCCCGGCACCTCGGCCCCCGGCACCTCCGTCACCGGGACCTCCGTCACCGGCACCTCCGTCACCGCGACCTCCGGCACCGCCCCGGCGCGGCCCGCCGTCGCGTCCGTGCGCCGCCCGAGCACCACGTGCCCGGCCGCCGCGACCGTGCCGCAGACCCCGCACACGATCCAGAGCACCGCGGAGCCGGCGTGCTGCAGCAGCAGACCGCCGATCGCCGGGCCGAGGAACGAGGCGAGCGACCAGGAGAGCGAGTAGACGCCCTGGTAGCGGCCGCGCGCGTGGGTCGGCGCCAGTTCGGCGACCAGTCCCATGATGGTCGGCGCGTTCAGGACCTCGCCGACCGTCCAGACCGCCACCGAGAGGGCGAACAGCCACGCGGACGACCCGGCCAGCGCCGCCAGCCCGAAGCCCCAGCCCGTGATCAGGCAGCTGGCTATCAGCATGGCGGTCCGGGAGCGGGCCTCCATCCACCGGGTGAGCGGGATCTGGAGCACCACGATCAGCAGCCCGTTCAGGCCGATGACCAGCCCGTACTCGGTGGAGCTGATGCCCGCGGCACCCATGTCGACGGCCAGGGTGGTGCTGCCCTGCTGGAGGATCAGGGCGAGCAGCAGGTTGAGCCCGACGACGGCCATGAACCGCCCGTCCCGGAACACCGCGCCGAGGCCGACCGTCGGTTCGTCCGTCCCCTTCCCGTGCTGCGGCGAGTCCTGCGGCTTGGTCTCGGGGATCCGGATGAAGATCACCACCGCGCACACCAGCGTGGAGAGCGCGTCGAGCAGGAAGAGCGTGAGGTAGCCGTGGGTGGCGATCAGGCCGGCCACGGCGGCGGAGAGGCCGAAGCCGATGTTGATCGCCCAGTAGTTCAGCGAGTACGCGCGGACCCGGTCCTCGGCCGGGACGAGGTCGGCGATGATCGCCGAGGTCGCGGGCCGGGTGGCGTTGTTGCAGAGGCCGACCAGGAAGGCCACCGTGGCGATCGCCACCTGGCCGTCCGTGAAGCCGAGTACGGCGGTGAACAGTGCGGTGCCGAGCTGGGCGGCGACCAGGGTCGGGCGCCGGCCGATCCGGTCGGTCAGCACGCCGGCGCCGATCGCGGCGACCGCCGAGCCGAGGCCGTAGAGGGAGGCCACCAGGCCCGCGTAGGAGGCCGAGTACCCCCGGTTGGTGGTCAGGTAGAGCGCGAGGAAGGTGAGCACGAAAGCGCCCAGCTTGTTCACCAGCGTGCTCACCCAGAGCCACCAGAACTCCCGTGGCAGCCCGCCCACCGTCTCCTGTATCAGCTTTCGGATCCGGGGGTTGGTGAACAGGGCGACGGGCATGTGGGGGGCTCCCGGGGCAGGCGTCCGCCGAGCGGCACGGGCAGGTCCGGTCAGCCGACGTATGTAAGTGCCAGATAGGCGGTGCACACATTACACATCTGCCGTAGGTCCGGACCAGCGCTTTTCCTGCCTCCACTAAGCTGGGGGCCATGGCTGACACGACGTACCGACTCATCCTGCTCCGCCACGGCGAGAGCCAGTGGAACCAGAAGAACCTGTTCACCGGTTGGGTCGACGTCGACCTCAACGAGAAGGGCGAGAAGGAGGCCGCGCGCGGTGGCGAGCTCCTGGCCGCCGAGGGCCTGTTCCCGGACGTGCTGCACACCTCGCTGCTCCGCCGTGCGATCCGCACCTCGCAGATCGCCCTGGACAAGGCCGACCGCCACTGGATCCCGGTCAGTCGCAGCTGGCGCCTGAACGAGCGACACTACGGTGCGCTCCAGGGCAAGGACAAGGCCCAGACCCTGGCCGAGTTCGGCGAGGAGCAGTTCCAGCTGTGGCGCCGCTCGTACGACACCCCGCCGCCGGTGCTGGCCGATGACGCCGAGTACTCGCAGGCCGGTGACGCCCGCTACGCGGACATCCCGAGCGAGCTGCGTCCGCGCACCGAGTGCCTGAAGGACGTCGTCGACCGGATGCTCCCGTACTGGTACGACGCCATCGTCCCGGACCTCGCCGCCGGCAAGACCGTCCTGGTCACCGCCCACGGCAACAGCCTGCGCGCGCTGGTCAAGCACCTCGACGGCATCTCCGACGAGGCCATCGCGGGCCTGAACATCCCGACCGGCATCCCGCTCGTGTACGAGCTCGACGCCGACTTCAAGCCCGTCACCAAGGGCGGCCGCTACCTCGACGCCGACGCCGCCGCCGCGGCCATCGAGGCGGTCAAGAACCAGGGCAAGAAGTAACCCGCCTGGCGAAACGGCCCCGCCTCCCGGTTCGCCGGGGGCGGGGCCTTCGTCGTTCAACCGGCCTGTGCGGAAGTCGAGTTGAGTCCGGATTCGGCGGCCGGATCCGGGCTCGTCCCAATAGTGGTTCAGACCATTGACGGGTGGCGGAGTCCGCTCCTACGGTGAGGGCGCCGGACTGCCGCAGGCATGCCAAGGATCTCCCCGTCCCGGCCGCCGCACCCCCACGCGCGCGCGTCTGCGTCCCGGCGCACTCTCCATCCACCCCCACGGAGGAGCATCATGCGCACACGTCACATCGTCGGGGCGGTGGTCGCCGCCCTCGCGGTGCCGCTCACCCTCGCCGTCCCGGCGCAGTCCCACGGGTACATCTCGACGCCGCCCAGCAGGGCCGCGCTCTGCGGAGCGGGCGGGGTGTCGTGGGACTGCGGCGACATCCAGTGGGAGCCGCAGAGCGTCGAGGGCCCCAAGGGCTTCCCGAGCGCCGGGCCCGCCGACGGCACCATCTGCGCCGGCGGCAACTCCCGCTTCGCCGAGCTGGACGACCCGCACGGCGGCGCCTGGCCGACCACCGCGGTGACGGCGGGGCAACAGCTCACCTTCACCTGGACGTTCACCGCCCGGCACGCGACCACCGACTTCCGCTACTACCTGACCAAGCCGGGCTACGAC
Source organism: Kitasatospora sp. NPDC087271 (assembly GCF_044744605.1). Lineage (NCBI taxonomy): Bacteria > Bacillati > Actinomycetota > Actinomycetes > Kitasatosporales > Streptomycetaceae > Kitasatospora > Kitasatospora sp. NPDC087271. The sequence continues at coordinate 100,441 of NZ_JBIUYQ010000002.1, read as the reverse complement.
GCGAGCCAGCCGGTCACCCGGGACAGCCTGGACCTGACGCCCTTCCTGATCGCCCCGTACGGCGGGAAGCAGGTGCCCAGCACGCTCAGCCACACCGCGACCGTCCCGAGCGGGCGCACCGGCCACCAGGTCGTGGTCGCGGTCTGGACGATCGCTGACACCGGGAACGCCTTCTACTCCTGCACCGACGTCCAGTTCTGACGCCCGGGGCGGCACGGTGACGCCGTGCCGCGGACGCGCGGCACCAGGACGCGCAACGAGGTGCACGGCCGACGGAAGGCCGTGCACCTCGGGAACTCCTCGGCGGCGGACCGCTCAGTGGCCGCCGCAGCAGCCGCCGTCCGCGCCGCCGCACTGGCAGGGCGCGCCGGACTGGCAGCCGCAGCCGCAGCCGGGGCCGCAGCCGCAGCCGGCCGCGAGGACGGGCAGGAGCTTCGGGGTGGGCGGCTCGACGGTTTCGTGGGCGCGTGCCGGTCGGGTGGGGTTGGCCTTCATCGAGCTGTTCCCTCCTAGTGACGGGCACAGTCCTGTGCCCCCAACGTCGAGTGAAGCCGCCGATCGGAGGGAGCGTCAACAGGCGCGCAGTGGTGGGATGTACGGGGCGTCGTGCGCCCCCACCACCCCTGTCGCAGGTTTACTCACCCCGCGGGGGGAGCGGCCGCCCCTTGAAGCCCCGAGCCCCGAGCTTGAGCCCCGAGCTTGAGCCCCGAGCTTGAGCCCCGAGACGCCGAGCCCTGAGGCCCCGAGCCCCGAGGCGGCCGCACCGCACCCGCACGAGGTCACTCCGCCGCCGCGGCCTCCGAGGCGGCCACGAACTCGGCCACGTGCTCGCCCGTCACCAGGTACACCACGCGCTTGGCGACCGACACCGCGTGGTCCGCGAAGCGCTCGTAGTAGCGGCCGACCAGGGTGATGTCGACGGCGGTCTCGATGCCGTGGTGCCAGCGGTCGTCGATCAGGTGCGACAGCAGCTCGCGGTGCAGGGAGTCGATGGCGTCGTCGTCCTGCTCCAGCTCCAGGGCCTTGTCGACGTCCTTGGTGGCGATCACCAGGCCGGTCTTGGCCACCAGGCGCTGGGCGAGCTGGCCCATCTCCAGGACGGTGGAGTGCAGGTCGCCGGGCACGGCGGAGTCGGGGTAGCGCATCCGCGCGACCTTGGCGACGTGCCGGGCGAGGTCGCCGCAGCGCTCCAGGTCGGAGCTCATCCGCAGCGAGGTGACGACGATGCGCAGGTCGGTGGCGACCGGCTGCTGGCGGGCGAGCAGGTCGATCGCGCGGTTCTCCAGCTCGTGGTGGAGGTCGTTGATCTTCTCGTCGGCGGCGATCACGCTCTCCGCCAGCGCCAGGTCCGCGTCCAGGAGTGCGGTGGTGGCCCGGCCCAGGGCCGAGCCGACCAGTCGGGCCATCTCGACCAGGCTGTCGCCGATCGCATCGAGTTCCTCGTGGTACGCGTCGCGCATGCTCTCTCCTCAGTAGCTGTGTCGGTGGCGGTGCCGACCGGCCGGCCCGTCCGACGATCGTCTTGTCGTCCGGGTGACCGCTGCTGGTGGCGCGAATCGTACGCGCACACCTGAGACGGCGGCCGGTGGTTCGGCCCGCCGCCCACTCCCACACGGGCTGCATGGCCAACTCTGGGCCGTCCGGGCGACGATGCACGGCCGGTGTGGTGAATCAGCGGCCACGTGAAGGTGAATTCTCGGCAACGCGTGGCCGATGCCTTGATCGGGCCCTTGGGGAGTGGCCTGGCCGTGCGCTTACGCTGGCCACATGGACGTGAACGTGGCCGCCGCCGCTGCCTGCGCCATAGCCGGGCTCGGCGTCGGCCTCACGGCCTCCATCGCCTTCCGTTGGAGCGAGCGCGAGCAGGCCAGGGGCAGGTACGGCGGCACCAGCAGCAGACACCACGGTCGGCACCAGGGCTTGGGCGCCGGCACCCCGGAGCCCCCGCTGCCGCCGGGGGTGGACACCGTCCTCTCCGTCCTCCGCTCCTGCGCGATCGTGCTGGGCGAGGGCGACGAGGTGGTCAAGGCCAGCTCCGCGGCGTACGCGATGGGGCTGGTGCGCGGCGGCGCGGTCGCCGTGGACCAGATGCTCTCGCTGGCGCGCGCCACCCGCCGGGACGGCGAGATCCGCCAGGTCGAGCTGGAGGTGCCCCGCCCCGGCGTGGCCCGTGCGGGCGAGCCGCTCGCGGTCTCCGTCCGGGTCGCCCCGCTGGGCTCCCGGCTGGTGCTGGTGCTGGTCGAGGACCAGACCGAGCGCCGCCGGGTGGAGGCGGTCCGCCGGGACTTCGTGGCCAACGTCAGCCACGAGCTGAAGACCCCGGTGGGCGCCCTGTCGCTGCTCTCCGAGGCGGTCGCCGACGCGTCCGACGACCCGGAGGCGGTGCAGCGCTTCGCCGGCCGGATGCAGATCGAGGCGACCAGGCTGGCCAGCCTGGTCCAGGAGATCATCGACCTCTCCCGGGTGCAGGACGACCGGCTGATGGTGGATCCGGAGCCCGTCGCGGTGGACGAGCTGATCGCCGAGGCGATCGACCGCTGCCGCCAGCAGGCCGCCGCCAAGCAGATCCTGATCACGGCCGGCGGCATCGCCGGGCTCTACCTGCACGGCAACCGCGGCCAGCTCGCCGCGGCGCTCGGCAACCTGGTCGAGAACGCCGTCAACTACAGTCCTCCCCGTACCCGGGTGGCGATCGCCACCCGCCGGATCTCCAGCGCCGCGGCGCTCGGGGAGGCGGACGGCGAGCTGATCGAGATCTCGGTCACCGACCAGGGCATCGGCATCTCGGAGAAGGACCGCGAGCGCGTCTTCGAGCGCTTCTACCGGGTCGATCCGGCCCGCTCCCGGGCGACCGGCGGAACCGGCCTCGGCCTGTCCATCGTCAAGCACGTCGCCGCCTCGCACGGCGGCACGGTCTCGGTGTGGAGCGTCGAGGGCCAGGGTTCGACCTTCACCATCCGCCTGCCCGCCGGGCAGGCGCCCGAGGCCGAGGACGGCGACGACCTCGACGACACCGGCGACCTCGGCACCCGCGGTGCCACCGGCGGCCGTGGCGCCGCCGCCTCGCCCACCAGAACCCTCACCACGGACCGGACGGCCACCACAGGCCGCACGGACCGTCCGCTCCCCACGGGGGAGCGGGAACACCCCCTGTCAGACGCAACCCCCCAGCTTGCCCCGGAGGCCTGATCGTGACCCGAGTACTGGTGGTCGAGGACGAGGAGTCGTTCAGCGACGCCCTGTCGTACATGCTCCGCAAGGAGGGCTTCGAGGTGGCCGTCGCCGCCACCGGCCCCGACGCCCTGGAGCAGTTCGAGCGCAACGGCGCCGACCTCGTCCTGCTCGACCTGATGCTGCCGGGCCTGCCGGGCACCGAGGTCTGCCGTCAGCTGCGGGTGCGCTCCAACGTGCCGGTGATCATGGTCACCGCCAAGGACAGCGAGATCGACAAGGTGGTCGGTCTGGAAATAGGTGCGGACGACTACGTCACCAAGCCCTACTCCACCCGTGAGCTGGTCGCCCGGATCCGGGCGGTGCTGCGCCGCCGCGGCGAGGACGGCGGTGCCGGCGAGAACGGCGGCGGCCCGGGCGCCCTGGAGGCGGGCCCGGTCCGGATGGACGTCGACCGGCACGTGGTGACCGTGGACGGCGCCAAGGTCGACCTCCCGCTGAAGGAGTTCGACCTGCTGGAGATGCTGCTGCGCAACGCGGGCCGGGTGCTCACCCGCATGCAGCTGATCGACCGGGTGTGGGGCGCGGACTACGTCGGCGACACCAAGACCCTGGACGTCCACGTGAAGCGCCTGCGGGCCAAGATCGAGCCGGACCCGGGCGCCCCGCGCTACCTGGTCACGGTCCGCGGCCTGGGCTACAAGTTCGAGCCGTAAACCGCGGGCGCGGACAGACGCGGAAGGCCCCCGCCGGCAGTCGCCGGAGGGGGCCTTCGCGTTGGTGTCCGGCAGGCCCGGGAGGGCCCGCCGGACACCATGTGGTGCGTCAGTGGGCGCCGGCGGACTGGGTGGCACCCGGGGTGGCGGCACCGGACGGCGTGGCCGCACCGGTGGTGGCCGGGGCGGCCGGGGTGGTGGTGCCGGCGGCCGGGGTGGTCGCGGCGGCGGTGGCGCCCTTGGTGGGCACGGCCGCCGGGGCCGACGTCGGGCCGAAGCCCTTGTAGAGGCCCTTGTTCGGGCTCACGCCGGCCTGGGCGTCGACCTTCTGGCCGTCCTTGAAGGTGAACGAGGTGGGGACGAAGCCGCCGACCTGGACGCCGACCGAGGCGACCTTGGCGGACGGGTTGCCCTCGCCACCGATCGCCACGGCGCCGCCGGCCGGGACGACGATGGTGGACAGCGGGGCGCCCGCGGCGTCGGAGAACGCGGCGGTGGCACCGTTGCCGACGGTGACGGACTGCAGCTCCGCCGGGGTGCTGCCCGTGTTGGCGATGTTGACGGTCACGTTGGCGGGACCGTTGTGCTCGCCCGAGGACTCGTCCCCGGTGACGACCACGATGTTGTTCAGCCGAAGGTTCGTTCCGAGGGTTGCCGCCGCGTTGTCGGGCTTGACCTGCAGCGTGTCCGGCGTGTTGCCGGCGGCGCAGGACGACAGCGAGGCGATGGCGATGGCGGCGATGGCGGCGATGCTGCCGCGTCGAAGGCTGCGGCTCACGGCGGCGGCTTCTCCTAAGTCAACGTGTCGATAGGTCAGGCCTCAGATTATCGACCTCACTTATGCGCTCCTCACGGGGTGGTCCCCGTGTCGCACTCCCGGGGTTCGCGGGGCGGCCGTCCGGCCGCACTTGTGGCGTGTCCGGGTCACTCTCGGGACAAGCTTCGACCAAGATCGAATAACGATGCGGATACGGCCCGATAAACGGTGAAAACCCAAGATCCAATCATGGTTTCCAGGGTGTTGCGCAAGGTTTCGCCGAACGCCGGAACCGCCTCCGACCTGCGGGAAGCCTCCCTCGAACACCGGTCGCAGCACGTCATGGGGGTCCTTGTCAAGCCCCGAGACCGGCCCTGACCTGCGAAAACGCCCTTCGGGTGCGCTGAAAAGCGTGTTATTCTGGAAAGCCACGGAAGGGGTCCTGTCACATGACGTTCAAGGTTGGCGACACGGTGGTCTACCCCCATCACGGGGCCGCGCTGATCGAGGCCATCGAAATTCGCCAGATCAAAGGTGTGGACAAGACCTACCTGGTGCTCAAGGTGCAGCAGGGAGACCTGACGCTCCGCGTGCCCGCTGAGAACGCGGAGTTCGTCGGCGTGCGCGATGTAGTCGGCCAGGAGGGTCTGGACCGGGTCTTCGAGGTGCTGCGCGCACCGTACACCGAAGAGCCGACCAACTGGTCCCGTCGCTACAAGGCGAACCTGGAGAAGCTCGCCTCTGGTGACGTTATCAAGGTCGCCGAGGTTGTGCGCGACCTCTGGCGCCGTGAGCGCGAGCGCGGCCTCTCGGCCGGCGAGAAGCGGATGCTCGCGAAGGCGCGCCAGATCCTCGTCAGCGAGCTCGCGCTGGCGGAGAACACCAACGAGGACAAGGCGGAGACGCTGCTCGACGAGGTGCTGGCCTCGTAGCGCAGTCGGGCTGCCGCCCACCGCTCACAGCGCCCGGTGTCGGCGCGCCGCTCCCAGGACGAAGCGTCCCGGGGTGGTGCAGTGGCACTTCGGGCGCTGAGGCGTGTCCGGACGACGCCCCCGCCCCGAGCCGGTCCAGGCCCGGCAAGACCGTTTTCCGTCCTGCAAGACCGATTCTGCGGGATTGTGCGGCGGACGGTTGGACCGTAATTCTTCGGAAGGGGCCCGTTAGCGCCCGCCGGGCACGCCAAGGCCATACCCACTTCTCCGAAGGAGTGAAACCTGAACGCCTCAGCAGCAGTCGCAGCAGCAGTGGTGCCCGCCGCCGGACGCGGTGAGCGGCTGGGACCCGGTGCCCCGAAGGCCCTGCGGGAACTGGGCGGCGTGCCGCTCCTGGTGCACGCCGTGCGGGCGCTGGCCCGCAGTCGGGCGGTCGGCCTGGTCGTGGTCGCCGCGCCCGCCGACGGGGTGGCCGAGGTGGTCGCCCTGCTGGACAGCCACGGGCTGGACGGCAAGGACATCCGGGTGGTCGCCGGCGGCGCCACCCGCCAGGAGTCGGTCCGGCTCGGCCTGGCCGCGATCCCGGCCGAGGTGGAGATCGTCCTGGTGCACGACGCGGCCCGCCCGCTCGTCCCGGTCGAGGTGGTGGACGCGGTGGCGGCCGCCGTCCGGGCCGGGGCCGGGGCGGTGGTGCCCGCGGTGCCGCTGGCCGACACGGTGAAGCGGGTCGAGCCGAGCCCGGGCCGCCCCGAGCCGGTGCTCGACACGCCCGACCGGGCCACCCTGCGCGCGGTCCAGACCCCGCAGGGCTTCGACCGGGCCACTCTGGTAGGGGTGCACGCCAAGGCGCTGGCCGAGGAGGCCGCGGGCGCCGACGGCGCGCCGCCGGTCACCGACGACGCGGGCCTGGTGGAGCGCTACGGCGGCCAGGTCGTCGTGGTGCCCGGCCACGAGGAGGCGTTCAAGGTCACCCGTCCACTGGACCTCGTGCTCGCCGAGGCCGTACTCGCCCGCCGGAGGGCCGCCGATGCCTACTGACCCGCTGACGCCCGCCGACCAGGCCCCGGCCCCCGTGCTGCCGCGCGTGGGCATCGGCACCGACGTGCACGCCTTCGAGGCCGGCCGCCCGCTCTGGGTGGCCGGACTGGAGTGGCCGGACGCCGGGGTCGGGCTCTCCGGGCACTCGGACGCCGACGTCGCCGCGCACGCGGCCTGCGACGCGCTGTTCTCGGCCGCCGGGATCGGCGACCTGGGCGCGCACTTCGGCACCGACCGGCCGGAGTGGGCCGGCGCCTCCGGGGTGAAGCTGCTCGGTGAGGCGGCCCGGCTGGTGCGCGCGGAGGGCTTCGAGATCGGCAACATCGCGGTCCAGGTGGTCGGCGTCCGGCCGAAGATCGGCAAGCGGCGGGCCGAGGCGCAGGCCGCGCTGTCGGCCGCGGCCGGTGCGCCGGTGTCGGTGTCCGGCACCACCACGGACGGCCTGGGCCTGACCGGCCGGGCCGAGGGGCTGGCCGCGATCGCCACGGCCCTGGTGTACGAACGGCGTTGAGCCGGGCGCGGTCAGCAGGGCCGGAATAGGCGGGCCCTGACGAGTGTTCACCCGGCGTGGCGGTGGATCGGTCGGTAGTGTGCGGTTCCGGGCCCGGGCGGGGCTTCCCCTCGGGCCGTACCGCCGACGATGAGAAGAGGTTCTCGATGGGCGTCGAACTCTCTGGCCCCGCCAAGGAATTGCTCGACCGCAAGAGTTTCGCCGTGGTGTCCACGATCCAGCCCGACGGCAGCCCCCAGTCCTCGGTCGTCTGGGTCACGCGGGACGGCGACGACATCCTGTTCTCCACCGTCCAGGGCCGCCGCAAGCACCTCAATCTGGTGCGGGACCCGCGCATCTCGCTCGTGGTCAACCCGCCGGAGAACCCGTACGAGTACGTCGAGGTGCGCGGCTCGGCGACGATGACCACCGAGGGCGGCCGGGAGCTGATCAACGAACTGTCCCGCAAGTACCGCGGCGAGGAGTACGGGTTCGACGGCCCGGACGACGTCCGGGTGGTCGTCCGGCTCAGCCCGCGCAAGGTGGTCGGCAACATCTGACCGGCCCGCGCGGCCTGTGGTTCCCCGGGAGTGGGGCATATCATTCCCGGGGAATGTCGCGGGGCACCCCCTCCTGCCCACTACGCTTGACGCTGTGAGCATTCGCCTGTACGACACCAGCACCCGCCAGGTACGCGACTTCGTCCCGCTTGTACCGGGTTGTGTCTCGATCTACCTGTGCGGCGCTACCGTCCAGTCGGCGCCTCATATCGGGCACATCCGGTCCGGTCTCAACTTCGACATCATGCAGCGGTGGTTCGCCTACCGCGGCTACCAGGTCACCTTCGCCCGGAACGTCACCGACATCGACGACAAGGTGATCGCCAAGGAGCGCGAGTTCGGCATCCCGTGGTGGCAGATCGCCTACGAGAACGAGCGGGCGTTCAACGACGGTTACACCGCGCTCGGCTGCCTGCCGCCGACCGTCGAGCCGCGGGCCACCGGGCACATCCCCGAGATGGTCGAGATGATGCGGGGGCTCATCGAGAAGGGCCACGCCTACGCGGCCGACGGCAACGTCTACTTCGACGTGAAGTCGTACCCGGACTACCTCGCGCTCTCCAACCAGAAGCTGGCCGACCTGCGCCAGCCCGAGGGCGAGGGCGAGACCGGCAAGCGGGACCAGCGCGACTTCGCGATGTGGAAGGCCGCCAAGCCGGGCGAGCCGAGCTGGGAGACCCCGTGGGGCCGCGGCCGGCCGGGCTGGCACCTGGAGTGCTCGGCGATGGTCCACAAGTACCTCGGCCCGGCCTTCGACATCCACGGCGGCGGGCTGGACCTGATCTTCCCGCACCACGAGAACGAGATCGCCCAGTCCAAGGCCTACGGCGACGCCTTCGCCAGCTTCTGGGTGCACAACGCCTGGGTCACCATGGCCGGCGAGAAGATGAGCAAGTCGCTGGGCAACTCGGTGCTGGTCTCCGAGATGGTCCAGCGCTGGCGTCCGATCGTGCTCCGCTACTACCTCGGCACCCCGCACTACCGCTCGATGATCGAGTACAGCGAGGACGCCCTGCGCGAGGCCGAGGCCGGGTTCGGCCGGATCGAGGGCTTCATCCAGCGCACCGTCGAGCGCTGCGGGGCGGTCGACGCCGCCCCCGAGGTGCCGCCGGCCTTCGCCGAGGCGATGGACGACGACCTGGGCGTTCCGCAGGCGCTCGCCGTCGTGCACACCGCCGTCCGCCAGGGCAACAGCGCCCTGAACGCGGACGACAAGGAGAACGCGGTGGCGCGTCTGGCCGAGGTCCGTGCGATGCTCGGAGTGCTGGGTCTCGACCCGCTCGCCCCGCAGTGGGCCGGGTCGGAGCGCGGCGAGCCTGGGACAATGAAGAGCATGCACGGTGTGGTCGACTCGCTGGTCCGCCTGGTCCTGGACCAGCGGCAGGCGGCGCGTCAGCGCAAGGACTTCGCCACCGCGGACGCCATCCGCGACCAGCTCGGCCTGGCCGGGCTGGTGATCGAGGACACCCCGTCCGGCCCGCGCTGGACGATCAACAGCCAGTAACCCCATCTGACGATCGGGGTGAGGGTGGGCCGTACCGGACCGGTGCGGCCCTCCCGCATGACGTAGCGCATGCAGTCGGCCGCCGCCGGACAGAACGGGGCGGCCGGGCATGCCGGACAGACAGGAAGTACAGCCATGGCCGGCAACAGCCAGCGCAGGAACCGCCGCAACCCCGGGTCGAAGAAGGGCGCGTCTGTCGGTACCGGCGGCCACAGCCGGAAGGCGCTCCAGGGCAAGGGCCCGACCCCGCCCGGAGCGGAGCGCAAGGGCCACCCGAAGCAGCGCGCCGCCAACGCCGCGGTCAAGCGCGAGCGGGACGCCAAGGCCCGCGCCGGCATGCGCCGCGCCGGCGGCGCCGGTCGCGGCGGCCGGGGCGGCGCGGGCAGCGCCGAGCTCGTCTTCGGCCGCAACTCGGTCGTCGAGGCCCTTCAGGGCGGCGTCCCGGCCACCGCGCTGTACGTCCAGCAGTTCGTCGACACCGACGACCGCGTCCGCGAGGCCTTCCAGGCCGCCAACGACCGCGGCATCCCGCTGATGGAGGCCCCGCGCCCGCAGCTGGACCAGATGACCGGCGGGCTCAACCACCAGGGCCTCGTGCTCCAGGTGCCGCCGTACGAGTACGCGCACCCCGACGACCTGCTGGTCGAGGCCTCCGACTCGGGCCAGGACGCGCTGATCATCGCGCTGGACGGCGTCACCGACTCGCGCAACCTCGGCGCCGTGGTCCGCTCCGCCGCCGCCTTCGGCGCGCACGGCGTGGTCATCCCCGAGCGCCGCGCGGCCGGTATGACCGCCGGCGCCTGGAAGACCTCCTCCGGCGCCGCCGCCCGTCTGCCCGTCGCCCGGGCCACCAACCTCACCCGCACCCTGGAGGCCTACCAGAAGGCCGGTCTCATGGTGGTCGGCCTGGCCGCCGACGGCGAGGCGGAGCTGGGCGACCTGGAGCTGCTGACCGGCCCGGTGGTGATCGTCGCGGGCAGCGAGGGCAAGGGTCTGTCCCGGCTGGTCTCGGAGACCTGCGACATGCGGGTGCGGATCCCGATGTCCGGGCTGACCGAGTCGCTGAACGCCGGTGTCGCGGCGGGCATCGTGCTCTACGAGGCCGCGCGACTGCGCGCCAAGCGCTGAGCACAGCCGGTGTGCGGGGCGCAGGGGAACTTCTGAATTCTCCGCAATCCGAGTGAAAAGCGATCGGGCCCGACCAGGCCCGATCGCTTTTCTCATGATCATTTCAAGTATGCGCCGGACATCCACTCGGGAGAGTGTCCTAAGCGGTGGTCACCCGGTTAGACGGGCGTGGACACCAGAACACCTCGGCGCCCCCTGTTCGGCGGCGGCAGCACCGGGATAGACGCGGGCCCCGGCCTTGACACGGTCAAGGTGCCGTCCGACCCCGCGCGCCTCAGCATCACCCAGGCGAGCTTCCGGCTCCGGCTCGGCGCCCCGGTGGCGCCGCTGATCGAGGCCCCGGCCGGACTGCTGTCCACCGGCGCCGCGTTCGGCGACCCGTACGCCAACCAGGGCCTGATCCGCCGTCCGCTGGTCACCCCGCAGGTCGTGGTGCCCGCCTCCGCCGTCCCGGCGCTCGCGGGGGCCGCCGGGGGCGGTGCGCCGCGCCGCAAGGGCCGGGTCACCGCCGTCACCTGGACCGGGCAGGCGCCCCCCGGGGACCTCGCGGCCACCCAGCTGCTGGACGCCGTCCGGCTCACCGGCTCCGGACCCGACGGCGGCGGCCCGGGCGTGTCGGACACTCGGGTGATCCCGTCCTACTCGGGCGCCCGGACCGTCCCGCGCCAGCCCCGGGAGGGTGCCGGCACCGCCACCGACGCGGGCATCGGCCCGGTCGGCGCACCGCAGGGCTGGACCCCGAGCGGCGAGCTCCCCGAGGTCTCCGCGACGGCAGCCGAGGGCAAGCAGCCCTGGTACCCCGGCCGCCGGGTCGACCTCGGCCTGGTCCTGCTGCCGCTGCGCGCCGTCCTCGGCTCGCTGTCCGTCTACGCCGGGTTCAGCAAGCTCTGCGACCCGGTCTACTTCGACGGCGGCGAGCGCGGCTCGATGATGCGCTGGCTCGCCTCGCTGCACCCCTGGAAGGTCGCCGAACCGCTGCTGGCCTTCGCCATGGCGCACCCGGTCGGTGCCGGCCTGGTGGTGTCGTTCACCCAGGTCGTGGTCGGCGTGCTGACCCTCCTCGGCCTCTGGCAGCGGCTCGCGGCCGGGGCGGCGATGCTCCTCTCCGCCGCGCTGCTGTTCACCGTCAGCTGGCGGGCCGTGCCGGTCTACGACACCCCCGACCTGATCTTCCTGGCGGCCTGGAGCCCGCTGCTGATCGCCGGAGCGCCGTTCGCCTCCCTGGACGGGCGGCTCAACCTGGAGGCCTGGCGGCGCTACGGCGCCGACGCGCCCGCCGCGCTGCGCCGCCGGGTGCTGCGCCGCGGCACGGTGGTCACCACGGTCGTGGTCGGGGCGACCCTGCTGCTCGGCTCGATGCTCGGCGCGGCGGTGCGGACCGGGGCCCGGACGCACCAGGCACCGGCCCGTCCGGCCACCGACTACGGCACGCCGGTCTGGCCCAGCGGCGCCCCGACCGGCACCCCGGGCGGCCAGGGCTCGTCCACCTCGCCCTCGCCCGCCCCGCGCCCGGCCACCCCCACGCCGAGCCCGACCACCCCGCCCTCCTCCGCCCCGGCAACCCGCCCAGGCAGCCCGACGCCGAGCGGCAAGGGGCACTCCACCAAGGCGGAGACCGGGGCCGGCACGACCCCGACCCCCGCCGCGCCGTCCGCCGCCGCGCCGTCGGCCGGTTCCTCGCCCGCCCAGCGCAGCACCCCGGCCCCCGCCGGCTCGGGGGCGGCGTCCAAGCCCAGCCCGAGCTCGGGGGCGAGCCCCGGGCTGCTCGGCGGGGTGCTGGGCAGCGGCCCGCTCGCCGACCTGTCCGGCGGCGCCCGCTCCTCCCACCCGGGGGCGCCCACGTCCACCTGACGGCCCGTGGACGCGATCGGCCGGGTGCTCCTTGGCGGAGCACCCGGCCGATCGTCGTGCGCAGAGGGCTGAGGTCTGAGGTGCTGGGGCGCGGGTGCTGGGGGGCCCGGGGGCGGCGGTTACTGCGGTGTGCGGCCGGCCCCGGAGGCGAGCTCCTTGGCCGCCTCGGTGAGGTCCTTCGCGGTGTCGATGGCGCGCCAGTACACGCCCTGCGGCAGCTGGTAGCCCGCCAGCCGCTTGCTGCGCGCCAGCTGCGGGAACGTGGTGCGCTCGTGGTCGCCCACGTCCGGCAGCAGCTCGGCGAACTCCGGGCTGAACACGTACAGCCCGGCGTTGATCAGGAACGGCGAGGGCGGCGCCTCGATGAAGTCCAGCACGTTGCCGAACTGGTCGGTCTCCACCGCCCCCCACGGGATCCGCGGCCGGGCCAGCGCGAGCGTCGCGACGGCGTCCCGCTCGTGGTGGAAGGCGGCCATGTCGCGCAGGCTGAACCGGGTCCAGATGTCGCCGTTGGTGGCGTACCAGGGCTCGTCCGGGCGGGGCAGCGCCTTGGCCGCGTACTTGAGGCCGCCGCCGCGTCCGAGCGGCTCCTCCTCGACCACCGTGCGCACGCGCAGCGGCAGATCCGCCTTGTCGAGCCACTCCTCCAGCACGGCGGCGAGGTGCCCGCAGGAGACCACCGCGTCGGTGACGCCCTCGGAGGCCAGCCAGGCCAGCTGGTGGCCGAGGATCGGCGTGCCCGTCCCGGGGATCTCGACCAGCGGCTTCGGGCGGTCGTCCGTGTAGGGCCGCAGCCGCGAGCCCTGGCCGCCGGCCAGGATCACGGCCTGGGTGACGGGCGTCGTGGTCGGCCGGGACGGGTGGGTCGGCGGGGACGCGAGGTCGGCGGTGGGGCCGGAGTCAGCGGTCATGCCTGAAGAATAGGGCGCCCACAGGGGGTGGGAACCCGAGGCCGCGGGCGCCGTCGGCCCGCGGCTGCCGGTGGGCCCGACGGCCTCGTCGGCCCGCGGCCGAGGGGGTCAGCCGGCGATGCCCGCCGCGAACGACCCGTCGCAGACCGGGCGGGCGAAGGACCGGGCCCGCTGGACGTCGCCCTGGTACTTGCGCACCGCCGCCTTGCCCAGCTCTCCGGCGAGCGAGGTGCAGTACGGCGTCAGCGACGGCTGTTCGCGCATCGAGCGCTCCAGCAGGTCCAGCGCGGCGGACGGGTTCTTGGCCCGCAGCTCGTCCAGCAGCACCACCCGCAGCGACTCCTGCGGGGCGAGCCCGTCCGGGGACGTGCCCGCGGTGGCGGTGGCGGAACGCCCGATCCCGGTGCCGTCACCACTGGACGCCGCCACGACCTGCTGGTCGAGGTTGGTCGGCGGGGCCCATGGCACCCGGGTCACGGCGAGGGTGCCGGTGGTCACCAGGACGACCGGCAGGGTCAGGGCGACGGTCTGGCCGATACGGCGTACAAGCTGCTTCACCCTCAGGAGAGTAGCGGTGGGTACGGGTCGGATCGCCCTCCGTGACACCATCGAGTGACACCGTGTCCGGGTTCGTCCCCCCACCGTGTTGACGCGGGGGTGTACGGACGGAGCCCGCCGGACCAGGAATGGTCCGACGGGCTCCGTCGTGCCGGCTTGCCCTGCCGGTCGACCGACCGGCAGGGCGCGCCGTGCTCAGCTGCTCAGACGGGCGCCCGAGCTGGTCGAGAACACGTGGGTCTCGTTGGCGATCGGCACGACGTGGATCGTCTCGCCACGGGCCGGGATCTGCCGGCCGTGCACGCGGACGACCAGCTCCTTGTCCTCGCCGCCGATCTTGGTGGTGCCGTACACGAAGCCGTCGGAGCCGAGCTCCTCGACGACGTTCACCGTCACCGCGACACCCTCGATGCCGCCCGCCGGGACGATCTCGAAGTGCTCCGGGCGGATGCCGACCGTCACCGACTTGTCGGTGCCGGCGCCGGCCAGGTCGTCGCGCGAGACGTTGACCACCGAGCCGCCGAACTTCACGCCGCCGTCCACCAGCGGGACCTCGACCAGGTTCATCGCGGGCGAGCCGATGAAGCCGGCCACGAACAGGTTGGAGGGCCGGTCGTACATGTTGCGCGGGGTGTCGACCTGCTGGAGCACGCCGCCCTTGAGCACCGCGACCCGGTCGCCCATGGTGAGCGCCTCGGTCTGGTCGTGGGTGACGTACACCGTCGTGATGCCCAGGCGGCGCTGGAGGCCGGCGATCTGGGTACGGGTCGAGACGCGCAGCTTCGCGTCCAGGTTCGACAGCGGCTCGTCCATCAGGAAGACCTGCGGCTGGCGCACGATCGCGCGGCCCATCGCGACACGCTGCCGCTGACCACCCGACAGCGCCTTCGGCTTGCGGTCCAGGTACTCCGTCAGGTCGAGGATCTTCGCGGCCTCCTCGACCTTGGTGCGGATCTCCGCCTTGTTCACGCCGGCGATCTTGAGCGCGAAGCCCATGTTCTCGGCGACGGTCATGTGCGGGTACAGCGCGTAGTTCTGGAACACCATGGCGATGTCCCGGTCCTTCGGCGGCAGGTGCGTGACGTCCCGGTCACCGATCCGGATGGAGCCGCTGTTGACGTCCTCCAGACCGGCCAGCATGCGCAGGCTGGTCGACTTGCCGCAGCCCGAGGGGCCGACCAGCACGAGGAACTCGCCGTCCGCGATCTCCAGGTCCAGCGCGTCCACCGAGGGCTTGTCCGCCCCGGGGTAGACACGGGTCGCCTGGTCGTATGTGACAGAAGCCATGGTTGTTCTCTCCTTCACCGGCAGGAACGTGCCGGACGATCCGAGTAAAGGGGCGTTCGTTCGCCTCCGTCAGCCCGCCCAGTGGTCTGAACCACCTCACGAACCGACTCCGGGCGACGCTACCTGCGCCTCCGCCGCTTGTCAGCCCCCAGCCCGCCCGATTTCGGCATCGGTTCCATCACGCCCACCCAGCCCGCCAACCCCCGGATATCCCCCCACCCCACCTGCCGGGCCCGGTAGACTGCCCCCGGTGCCGCCGTGATCCCTCGCGGACGGTCACCGTGCCTCCTTAGCTCAGCTGGCCAGAGCACCGCTCTTGTAAAGCGGGGGTCGTCGGTTCGAACCCGACAGGGGGCTCCACGCGGAAGGGCCAGCTCACCGGAGTGATCCGGCGGAGCTGGCCCTTCGTCGTTGCCGGGGCGTGTCGCAGGCCGTGGGGTGGTGCGTGGCGGTCGATCAGGTGGGTTCGGGTGCGGATTCGCCCGGTTCGCCGGATTCGGCGGGTTCGTTCGAGTCATCGGAATCCTCCGATTCCTCCGGTTCGTTCGGCGGGCCGGAAAGGGCGGTCTCGCCGCTTTTCCGCCAGGTCGCCGTCACCTTCAGGCTGGCCTTTCCGTCGACTCCCGTCACCGCGCTCACGAGGACTCCCGTCTTGACGGAGAGCTCGATTCCGAATTCGAGCGTGAATTCGTCGGGGGCGGCCGCCCGCAGGCCGGATCGCACGTTGCCGACCACGGTCTGGAGGGTGCTCGCGAGGTCGTCCAGCTGGTAGCTGGGGCGGCGCAGGGCGACGTCCCTGGGCCCGCGCTGCTCCTCGATGCGGGCCCAGAATGTCCCCTCGGGCGTCACTACTTGGACAAGCTCCGACATTTCTCCTCCAAGGGGTGCCGTTGCCGGGGTCGAATTGCCGGAAAACCGGTGACCGGCCCGGGCCGTGGGCCTATCCTTCTTCTTCGCGAGGGGAACTGTATCGGGCGCCGAGGGGTGGCAGGCCATGGATATGGGACAGCGGGCGGCGGGTACCGAACGCATCTACCTCTCCGATGTGGAGCCGCACGCGGCGGCGCCGATCGACCGGGCCTCGGACCTGCGGTCGCGGGTCCTGCTGCATGTCCTCTTCGCCGACACCCTGCTGATCGGCGACTCGCAGGGCCTCAACAACAGGTACTTCCGAGCGCTCGTCGACGTCGAGGAGGCGCGGAAGGTCCGCTGGTCCCCGGGTACGGCGGCGCTCTCGGACTTCGGCGCCCTCCTGGAGGCAGGCCGGCTGCGGGTCGCGCTGCGGGCGGGTGGGACCCTGCACCGGATCAGCGACGGCCACCGGGCCGAGGGCGTGGAGAACGCGCCCGACGTCCCCTACGTGGAGCGGCTGACCGGGGTGTCGTCCGCGCACACGGTGCCGTACGACGGGTCGGCTGTCGCCGCCGCGTTCAAGTCCGGTGTCCTGACGCGGATCGAGGCCGCCGAGCGGGACTTCGCCGGGAGCGCGCGGGAGGCCCTCGAAGCCGCGCGCGCCTGGGTCTCCGAGCAGGATCCGCTGCTCTACAAGCAACTCCGGGACTGGCTGGCCGGCTACCGGAGCGCGCGCCCGGGGGGCAGCGCCGAACTCGTCCTCGTGCTCCAGTCGGTGGACGACTGGGCCGGCGAGTCCTACCGGCGGGCGCTGCCGCAGGCCCTGGGCGTCGGCATGGCCGGCCCGCGCGACGGCGAGGGCACCATCCCGGTCTTCCGGAGCCGGCGACTCGTCGAGTACGCGGGGTTCCCGGCGGTGATGCTCGACAACCTGCTGCTGTCCCAACTCCCGGTGGAGGTGGTGTTCGAGGCGATCGAGCAGCCCTCCCGGGTGGCCCTGGTCGCGGAGTTGGGGCGGCTGCGCCGGGGGATCCAGCCGGACACGGCGGTACTGCGTTCGGCGGTCGACGAGTTCAGCTCGTGGACGCTGGAGGCGTTCGAGCGCACCTTCCGCCGTGTCGGGGGTCTGGCGTGGGAGCACTTGCGGGGCGAGGTCCGGCTGATGCGCTTCGGGCTGGACGAGGACCCGGTCGCCGGTCGGCTGGGGGCCGGCCTGGAGGTGGTCTCCCCGGCGACCGACGGCGTTCGCGACCTGTCGCTCCACGTGGTGAACGGCCCGGGTGCGGCGGGCCCGGACCCGCAGCGCCGGGCCCAGCCGCGGCCGTTGCGCGAGCTCGATCCCTTCGAGCGGGTGGTCACCCTCTGACGATCCCGGTCTGCGGGTCGGGGTGGGCCTGGAGGAGGGCGAAGGCGGCCAGGGTGACGCCGCAGGTGATCCGGCCCTGCCGCAGCCAGCGCGCCATCAGGTCGGGGGAGACCCAGACCGGGTCGGTCACCGATTCCATGGCCTCCGGACGGGCGGTGGCGGTGCCCCCGGGGAGCACGGTGGCGCGGCAGACGTGGATGCCGTTCTCGATCAGGCCGGTGTCCGCGTGGATCAGGCCGAGGCTCTCCATGGTGGAGGCGATGAGGCCGGTCTCCTCCCTGAGCTCGCGCGCGGCGGCCTCCTCCGGGGGTTCGCCGGGCTCGCAGCCGCCGCGCGGGAACTCCAGCGAGGCGGCGCCGACCGGGTAGCGGTAGGAGGGCACCAGCGCGATGCCGTCGGGGCCGGTCGCCACCACGACGACGCCGGTCTGCGACCACTGCCACCGGAGGTAGTTGCCGGCCGTGCCGCCCGGGGCGACGACCTCGTCGTTGTAGAGCCGGCCGAAGCGGTTCCCGAAGACCTCGACGGCCTGGCGGCGTCGGATCGGGGCGGGCGCGGCGAGGTCCTGAGAGTCCGTGGGCATCATGCTCCTACCTGCCGTCGTAGGGCCGCAGGTGGCGACGGCCTCACCTGCCATGATTGCCCATGGTCGCCAGCTGCTCCACCCAGTGTGCGCGCTCGTCGGTGAACTCGGTTATCTCCGAGGAGAGTTGGACCAGCATCCGGAGCGAGGACCGTTGTGCGGCGAGCCGTTGCCGGTCGCCGGGCGGAAGGGCAGCGCGCAGCTGTGCGGCCTCCCGCAGCGCGCGGTACGCCTCGTCGTCCCGTCCGGCCCGGACGAGGCCGATCGCCTGCCGGTGCAACGCCTCCGGGAGCCTGGCCAGGTAGCGGCCGGGCTGCTGGTCGGCGAGCTCGCGCAGCAGCGCGAGCGCCCGGTAGCCGGCCGCCACCGCCTCGACGGGCCGGCCGGCCAGTTGCCCACACCGGGCGAGGAGTTGGAGACAGGTCAGCAGGGTGTCGTCCTGCCGGGCTCCCGGTTCGGCCTCCTCGCACAGCTCGACGCCGTGCGCGGCCGCGTCGAGGGCGGCGCTCACCTGGCCGTCCTCCATCCGCACCAGGGCCAGGGTGCTCAGCGCCGTCGCGGTGTCCAGGAGGTACGTCTGGCGCAGGGTGTCGTCCCCGTCCGCCCCGGCGAGGAGTTCCTCGTAGTGGGCGACGGCCGACCTGGCGTGTTCGAGCGCCGGTTCGGTCCGGTGGGCGCGGTGCAGCAGGAGGCTCACGTTGTGGAGCGCCCTCGCGTACTCGGGGAGGTGGCGTCCGGTCTGCCGGACGAGGTCCCGGCTGAGGCGGACGGCCTGCTGGGCGGCGGTCAGCGCCGAGTCGCCGGGGCGGACGCCGTCCGCGCCGAGTCCGCCGGGGGCGGGTCCGTCCACGGCGGGTCCGTCCGGGGCCGGTCCGTCCGGGGCCGGTCCGTCCGGGGCCGGTCCGTCCGCGGCGGTCTCGTCGAGCCGGAGGCTGTAGCTGATGAGGCGGCGCAGCCTGCGCAGCTGGTCCTCCTCGCCGAATTCGGGGTCCGGCTGGTCCAGCAGGCGCTTCAGGACCAGCGCCGCCACCGGCGACATGCTGGAGGGGTAGCCGGGCAGCCGGCTCTCGACGGCGGCGAGGACATCCGGTCCGCACGCCCGTACGGCGGGCAGCATGAGGGCCGCCAGCGGTTCGGCGTGCGGCAGTACGGCGCCGTTGGCGGCCAGGGCCGGCAGGAGCGCGTCGGGCCGCTCGGCGATGCTCCGGGCCAGTGCGGCGTCCAGGGCCGGGTGGGCGGGGTGGTCCACGACCCGCCCCACCCCGGTGCAGCCGCGGGCGCGGGCGAGGATCTCCACGGTCTCGGTGGCCGCCGCGATCCGCTGCTGCGGCGAGGCGGGGTGCGGCGGGTCCAGCAGGGCGAGCAGGTACTCCTCGGAGCGCCCCGAGCTCTCCGGCGTACTCAGCACCCGCCGGACCAGGATCTCGCCGATCCGGCTCGGGCCGACGGGGGCGACCAGGCCGTCCTCGGCCGGGTAGAGCATGCGCAGGAGGGCGTTGACGACGTTCATGTTGAGGGGCGGATGGTGGGGGAACGCCTCGGCCCGGACTCGCTCCAGCAGGGCGATCAGCCGGTCCGAGCGTCGCCCGGGGGCGAGGACCGGGACGAGGAGGAGCCCTTCCGCCAGGAGCCGGCCGGCCTCGCCGGCCAGGGCCGGCTCCGCGGGCAGCCACGCCGTGAGCTGCGCGTGCCAGACCCGGACCTCGTGGTCGCAGAGCCGTTCGAGCGGATCTCCGTGCCCGGACCAGCTGCTTCCCCGGGCGAGGGTGAGGACGGCGTCCAGCGCGAGTGCCAGCACGCCGAGCAGCGAGTCCTCCCGCCCGGCGCGCGACGGAAGGCTCCTCGGTACGGGCAGGCGGTCGTGGCCGAGTCGTCGGGCGAAGACCTCGAAGGCCGAGACGACCAGCGCGGCGGGCGAGGCGTCCCCGGCGGTGGCGGTGGCGGTGGCGGCGGAGGGGACGGAGGGGATCGTCCTGGGGAGTTCCACGACGCTGGCGTCGGCCAGTGCCCAGTCGTCGACGCCGCTCTGCAGCGCCCGCCAGAAGGGCTCGGCCGTGCGGGCGAGCAGCAGCAGGCGCAGCCGGGGCTGCTCGGGCCCGAACCGCGAGACGTGGTCCACCAGGGTGCGGATGTCCTCCAGCCGGGCCTGGGCGTAGTCGAAGACGGCGAGGACCGCCAGACCGTCGTCGAGGGCGGTGGTCAGCTCGTCCAGCCACCCCGCCCCCGCGAGGCTGCTGCGCTGCACGAAGCCCGCGAGCCAGCCGTCCTCGGTCATCAGCCGGCACAGCTCGGCGGCGAGCCTGGTCTTGCCGGAGCCGCCCGGCGCGTGGAGCAGGCGCAGCAGCAGCGGGGTCCCGTCGGCGCACCAGGCCCGCAGTTCGGCGAGTTCCGGGCGGTCCACGAAGGGCATCGCGCCCTGCGTCAGCAGCTGGGCGGGGGTCGGCCGGGGCGTCTGGCGGGGGCGGTGGTGTCCGTACGCCCCGAAGAGCCGGACCTGGCGCCCGGCCCGGTCCATCGCCAGGTCGTACCAGGCCGTGCCGGGCCGGTGGCCGAGTCCGTTGCGCCGGGCCAGTTCGGGGAAGCAGGTCCGCACCGCGTCGACGGGGACCATCCAGCCGCCCAGGACGGCCGTCTCGTCGCGGGAGGTCTTGAGCACTCCGCACACCCGCCCGGTGGCGGGGTCGAGCACGAGGCCGCCGCTGAACCCCTGGACGACCTGGTCGCTCTTGAGCCGGACGAAGTGGCCGGCTTCGCCGGAGCGGCCGACGACGGAGAGGTACAGGGTGTCCCGGTGGGTGCCGGCGTCCAGGGTCGCGTCGCTGAATCCGTGGACGATCACGTCCGAGCCGCCGGGGGGCACCTGGTCGGCGAGCCAGACGCCTGCGGTGTCCAGCGGTTCGGGGAGCCGGAGCACCGCGAGGTCCGGGTACGCGTAGATGCCGCCGTCCGGGTCCTGCCGCGGTTCCCGGGCGACCACCTCGGCCCGGAGCGTGCGCCCGTGCACCGTCACCGCCGGGTGCGGGTCGGAGCGGACGACGTGGGCGCAGGTCAGCACGGTGTCGGGGGCGACCAGGAAGCCGGTGCCGGAGCTCTCCGCGGTCTCGATCAGCACCGCTTGTTCCGTGGCGAGTCGGCTGACGGCCTCCCGGCGCCGCCGGGTCTCGTTGTCGGGGATCACTCGGGGTCCCTTCGATCGGGGGTGCCAGGGTGTCGTGCCCGGCCGTCGGAATCCAGTGACGGAGGTGCGCCGGGCCGTAGCTGACGCAGGGTCCAGCCGTGGGCGCCGGGGGTCAAGGGGGTGGTGTGGGCGGTGAGGAGTTCGGCGGCGCGGCGGTAGGAGAGGCGGGCGCGGCCGGTGTGGGGGCAGCGGTCGGGGGCGGGGGTGCCGGCGGGGGCGCGGCGGTCGGTGAGGAAGAGCGGGCCGGTGGTGCGCCCGGCGACGAGGAGGGGGAGCAGCCGGGCGGTGCCGCTCCGCCAGTGGACGGGGGTGCGGCCGGGCCGGTGGAGGGTGCGGTGCCGGGGCAGGTCGAGATCGTCGGTGTCGAGGGCGAGGACGGTGTCGATGGCGGCGCCGGATTCGTGGAGCAGGTGCCAGAGCGACTGTTCGCGCAGGGGCGCGCGGAGGGTGAAGAGGGCGCGCAGGTCGTCGGGTGCCAGGGGAGTGACGGTCGGTCCGGGCCGCGGGCCGGGGTGCAGGTCGGTGGTGGGGTCGTCGTCGAGCCAGCGCTGGGCCCGCCACCAGGCCACGGCGGCGCGCAGAGTGGAGAGTTCGCGGTTGAGTGTGCGTGGGTCGGTGTCGGCGCGGCGGCGGTCGGCGGCGGTGCGCAGGCGGCGGGCGGCGTCCGGGTGGTCGAGCAGGGCGAGCGGGAGGACGGGCGGCCGGGCGCGCCGCCGTTCGGGGCCGGTGGGGGCGGGGCGGTCGGCGAGGGCCCAGGCCCAGGTGTTCAGGGCGATCCGGTAGATCCGCCGGGAGCCTTCGGCGAGCCCGGAGGCGGCCAGGTAGCGCTCGACGGCGACGGCGTACTCGACCGGGGGGAGCTCTGCCATGGCTGGGCCTCTTCCGCAGTAAATCAACTCGGATCGGACCCCTGAAGGCTATCTTCGAAGCGCAGTAAATCGCAGGTGAACAGCCGTTTTTGGGGCCGTTTACTGCGGCAGCTGGCAGAGCGTGAAATGTTGAGGCAAAAAGACTCAACTTTTCCCCGGAAACCCTTGAACGCCGTTCCCGTCCGGAGGCAGACTGCCGCCCATGGCAGTGGATGCGGAACGGATCCCGGCCCGCCGCCGGCGGCTGGGAGACCGGCTCGCCGTGCTGGGCGAGCGCGATTTCGCGTGGTTCTTCGTCGGCTACTCGACCTCCCTCCTCAGCTCCTCGATGGCGCCGGTGGCGGTGGCCTTCGCGGTGCTCGACGGCGGCGGCGGCGGAACCGACCTGGGGTGGGTGATGGCGGCCCGGATCCTGCCGGTGGTGCTGGTGCTGCTGGCCGGCGGGGTGATCGCGGACCGGTTCGGCAGCCGCCGGGTGATGCTGGGCTCGGACGTCCTGCGCGGGCTCGTCCAGGCGGTGTTCGCCGCGCTGCTGACGGCCGGGCGGGCGCCGGTCTGGGCGATGGTCGCGCTGGTGGCGGTGTGGGGGATCGGGGAGGGGCTGTTCCTGCCGGCGCTCGGGGCGATCGTGCCCGGCCTGGTGCGCCGGAAGGAGCTCCTGGCCGACGCGAACACCCTGCTGGGGCTGGCCCGTTCGGTGGCCACGGTGGCCGGGCCCGCGACGGCCGGCCTGGTGACGGCGACGCAGGGCCCGGCGGTGGTCCTGCTGGTCGACGCGGTGACGTACGGCGTCGGCGCGTTCGCCCTGGCCAGGCTCCGGCTGCCCGACCGGGCGGCGAACGCGGCCGGAGGCGAGCAGTCGATGCTCGCCGAACTGCGGGCCGGCTGGTCGGAGTTCGCCTCCCGGCCGTGGTTCTGGATCACCACCGTCCAGATGGGCCTGTTCAACCTGCTGGTCTGGGCGCCGTTCCTGGTGCTCGGCCCGCTCACCGCGCAGCGGGACCTCGGCGGCGCCCGGGCCTGGGGTCTGGTGATGGGGGTGTACGGCGTCGGCGCGGTGCTGGGCGGGCTGGTGATGCTCGGGCGCCGGCCCGAGCGGCCGCTCGCGGTGGCCACCGTGGCCACGCTGGCCTGGGCGCTGCCCTCCGCCGCGCTCGCGGCCGGTGCGCCGCTGCCGTGGGTGGTGGCCGGCGCGCTGGTGGCGGGGGTCGGCTCGGCGGTCAGCGGGACGCTGCTCAGCACGACGATGCAGAGCTGGGTGCCGCCGGAGGTGCTCGGCCGGGTCAACTCCTTCGGGGCGCTCGGCGCGTTCGTGCTGGGGCCGCTCGGGCTGGCGGCGGCCGGACCGGCGGCGGACCGGATCGGCGTGGACAAGGTGCTGCTGCTCGGTGCGGTCTGGCAACTTGCGGCCGGTACGGTGGTGTTGGCGGTGCCGGCGGTCCGGAACCGCCGGTGGGAGGGGAGCCGGCACGGCGAGGGCGGGCGTCAGGGCGGGGACGGGCGTCACGGCGACCAGGAGGGCGCGCCCTGACCCGCGCTGGTCCGACCTTCCCGGGATCCGCCGACCACCCGCCCCCGAACGGCTCCGGGGCGCACCCCCGGCCCCGGTGCGGCCCACCGCGCCCGGCCGGCTCCGGAGCGCGACCAGGTCCGGACGCCGCACCCCCGCCGCCCGCGGCGGGCGCCGCGGCCGGGCCGGTCGTACCGTGGAGGGAGTGGGGGTGGACGGAGGAGGTTTGACCATGCCCGGTTCGCTCACCATCAGCCACCACGAGTCCGCGGCCACCCTGGACCGCACGGACGCCGATCGGCTCGCCACCGTACTGGCGGAGCTGGCGTACCTGCTGGAGATCCCGGGGCCGAACCGGATCAACGACGCGCAGCTCACCCTGCTGTGCGAGGGCCGGGCGCCGGACCGCGCCGAGCTGTCGCACTGGTCCCGGGCGCTCGCGGCCGAGCTGAAGGGGCGGCGCTGACGGCCCCGGTGCCCGCCGCAGCCGACGGTTCCGGTGCCCGCCGACGCCGGAGGCGCGCCGCCCCGCCCGCCGTACGATGGCGTGCGGGGCGGGCGGACGTCGTGCGCCCCGCGGGCGCCGGGGTGGCCGGCGGCCGGTCCGGCGGAGGGTGGGGGCCCGAGCGTGCCGCAGTCCTGGTCGATGTCCTGGCTGACCGTGGAGACGCCGCTGCCCAGCGGCCCGATGCACATCGCCGTGACGCCGCTGGGCGTGGCGGCGGCCGGGTACGGCGGGCGGGACGGCGAACTGCCGCCGTGCACCGACGCGTCGAAGACCGCCGCCGTCCGGGACCGGATCGGCGCCTATCTGGCGGGCCGCAGCCGTGAGTTGGGCCTGCCGATCGACTGGAGCCTGAGCTCCGGCCCGCACCGCACCGTGCTGCGCACGCTCTGGCGGGAGGTGCCGTACGGCCGGACCATCACCTACGGTGAACTGGCGGCCCTCAGCGGGGTGTTCGAGGACGTGGCCGAGCCCGGTCTGGCGGCGCGGACGGTCGGCCAGATGA
Organism: Kitasatospora sp. NPDC087271; assembly: GCF_044744605.1. NCBI lineage: Bacteria > Bacillati > Actinomycetota > Actinomycetes > Kitasatosporales > Streptomycetaceae > Kitasatospora > Kitasatospora sp. NPDC087271. The sequence goes on along the minus strand of NZ_JBIUYQ010000002.1, from coordinate 76,170 downwards.
TGGCCGCCAATCCCGTCGCCCTGCTGGTGCCCTGCCACCGGGTGGTGGCGGCGGACGGGATCGGCGGCTTCGGCGGCGGCCGGGTGGGGATCGACGTGAAGCGCTGGCTGCTCACCCTGGAGGGCGTGCTGGAGCCGACGCTCGACTGGAACGGCCCGCTGTAGCACCGGGGTTGCCGCCGGTGCGGCCGCGTCGAGCCGCGTGTCGCGGGTGAGCCCCGCACGAGCCGCCCGCCGTCGCGTCCGGGCTACCGCTGCCGGACGAGGGAGACCGGGGCGGGCGCCCGGCGCTGTAGCACCGGCTGGATGCCGGAGACCAGCGTGTACTCGACGCCGTGCACGTCCGGATCCACCCCGGTGGGCTCCGGCCGTTCGCCGAGCGCCAGCCGGACGGCGTCCCAGGGCAGGTTGAGGCCGCACAGCCGCAGCTGGTGGAGCCCGGCGGCGGGCCGGGTGTTGACGTCGATCACCACCGGTCGCCCGGCCAGTTCGCGGAACTGGATGTTGGACAGGTACGCCATCCGGCTCGCCCCGACCAGGCGCCGGACCGGCTCCAGGTACCGCGGATCGGTGGTGAAGCCGCGGCGGCGGCCCGCCTTGGTGCGGCCGACCACGGTGAGCGGGTGGCCGTCCCGGTCGGCGAGGCAGTCCACCGAGACCTCCGGCCCGTCCAGGTAGGGCATCACCAGCAGGTCGACGGGCTCGTCCCCCGCGTCCTCCTCGCCCCCCGCGCCCGGTCGGGCGGACAGGGCGGCGGCCACCTGCTCGACCTGGACCCGGTGGTCCCAGCCGTGAAGCCGCCGCGGCCCGTACGGCTCCCGGGTGAGCACCCGGAAGCCCGCGCCGCCCGCGCCGGTGGTGGGTTTGAGGCAGGCGGTGTGCCCGGCGGCCTCGATCCGGTCGACGGCGTCGAGCAGTTCGTCGGCGGTGCGCACCCGCCACCAGGGCGGGGTGGGCAGTCCGGCGGCGGTGATCGCCCGGTAGCCGTCGGCCTTGCTGGTGTAGGTGGCGATGGCGGTGGCCGGCGGGCAGAGCAGGGTGGTGCCGATCGCCTCGAACTCCGGCCGGGCGAGGGCGATGGCGAGCTGGTGCAGCTGCGGGAGGAAGACGGTTATGGAGTGACGGGCGCAGTAGTCGAGCGCGTAGCCGACGTAGGCGTCGGCGGGCAGGTCGGCGGGTTCCAGGGTGCCGTGGTCGGCGGCGGCGAGCACCGGGGAGTCGGGGTCGGCGTGGGTCGCGTGCACCGCCACCGGGCGAGGGGCGGTGCGGAGTTGTTCGATGAAGAAGACGTTCTCGGCGTAGGTGCGGTTGAGCCAGACACGGACGGGGGCTGGCAAGACTGCCTCCCAGGGCATGGGGTGACGAAGGGTCAGGGCTCGTGGTCGGCCGTGCTCGTCAACTGGCCTGGCGGCCCTGTGAGGTGGCACCTTAGCGGCCGGCTCCCCGGGCCCGGACGGGAGGGGCGCCGTGTGTGCGGGCGTCAAGGGGTGGCGACGGCGGGGGTGCCGATGGGGGAAGATGGGAGGCGGTATTCCCGATAAGTTCGAATAATCTGTCGAACAGATATCGATCGAGTGATCCAGTCGTACTATTTGTTCGGTTATCCCGAACCACTCGAATGAGTGATTGCGGCATGCACCCGAATGGGCCCACCATGAAGCTGCAACATGAATGCGCAAGGCGACACTTCATCGGGCATGCGAAGGGCTCCCCCTATGTCGACCGAAACCAATGCCGGTGTTCCCGCGCCCAGCGCGCAACCGGAGATCCGGCAGCAGCTGAGTCTGAGCACGGCGGGTGCGCGGAACCTCGCCACGACCACCAAGTCCGCGCCGCAGATGCAGGGCATCAGCCCGCGCTGGCTGCTCAGGACGCTGCCCTGGGTGCAGGTGTCCGGCGGTACCTACCGGGTCAACCGCCGCCTGCGCTACTCGGTCGGCCGCGGTCGGGTGAGCTTCGTCAAGACCGGCTCCGAGGTGCGGATCGTCCCGCCGACGCTGGCCGAGGTGCCGGTGCTGCGCGGCTTCCAGGACGAGGCCGTCCTGACGGAGCTGGCCGGGCGCTTCGTCCAGCGGGAGTTCGCCGCCGGCGACGTACTGGTCTCCGCCGGTGCGACGATCAACGAGGTCTTCCTCATCGCGCACGGCAAGCTCGAACGGCTCGGCACCGGCAAGTACGGCGAGGAGACGGTGGTCGGCACCCTCGCCGACGGCGACCACCTCGGCGACGAGGCCCTCCAGCAGGAGGAGGGCACCTGGCCGTACACCGTCCGGGCCGCCACCTCCGGCACCGTGATGGCGCTCTCCTGGCCCGCCTTCCAGGAGCTCCACGACCGCTCCGAGGCCCTGCAACTGCAGGTCATCGAGTACCTGAACGGCTTCCAGCAGGCGCAGAACAAGCACGGCGAGGCCGCGATCGACCTCTCCGCCGGCCACCGGGGCGAGTACGAGCTGCCCGGGGCCTTCGTGGACTACGAGCTCAAGCCCCGCGAGTACGAGCTGAGCGTCGCGCAGACCATCCTCAAGGTGCACTCCCGCGTCGCGGACCTCTACAACCAGCCGATGAACCAGACCGAGCACCAGCTCCGGCTGACCATCGAGGCGCTGCGCGAGCGCCAGGAGCACGAGCTCGTCAACAACCCCGAGTTCGGCCTGCTGGAGAACGCCGCGTACGACCAGCGGATCCAGACCCACTCCGGCCCGCCCACCCCGGACGACATGGACGAGCTGCTCAGCCGCCGACGCGGCACCAAGATGTTCCTCGCCCACCCCAAGGCCATCGCCGCCTTCGGTCGCGAGTGCAACAAGCGCGGCCTCGTCCCCGGCACGGTCGAGGTCGAGGGCAAGCACGTCACGGCCTGGCGCGGGGTGCCGGTCTTCCCGTGCAACAAGATCCCGATCGTCGGCGGGCACACCAGCTCGATCATGGCGCTGCGCGTCGGCGAGGACAACCAGGGCGTCGTCGGCCTGCACCAGACCGGAATTCCGGACGAGTACCAGCCGAGCCTTTCGGTGCGGTTCATGGGAATCGACGACAAGGCCATCATTTCCTACCTGGTCAGCGCCTATTACTCCGCCGCGATTCTCGTCCCGGACGCGGTCGGCGTCCTGGAGAACGTGGACGTCGCGCAGCGCTAGGCGCTGTCCGGGGCGCGGCTCCGTCATTCCGGCCGGGCGCGCGATATCCGGGCACGCGCCCAGGCCCGGGGCCGGGCACCGACCGACCGGAGCCGGTCGGAATTCCACGCCGCCCGGCCGGGGCACCCACACCCCGGCCGGGCGGTGCGCCGCGGCACGTCCGGAAAGCGGGCCGGCCGCCGACTGGCCCGGCCGCCGACCGGGTCGGCCGACCCACGACCGGCACCTCACACCAGGCCGCCTCACCGCAGGCCGACAGGGGGAGAAACCCATGACGAGCTCCACACTGGAGCGGGACCACAAAGAGGGGAACGAGGCGGCGGACGTCCTCGCCCGGGCCCGCAACCTGGTCGACCCGGTTCTGCGGGCCGCCGTCGACTCACTGCCCGGCGCGATGCGCAAGGTCGCCGGCTACCACTTCGGCTGGTGGGAGGCGGACGGCTCGCCCGTCGAGGCCCCCTCCGGCAAGGCGATCCGGCCCGCCATGGTCCTCGCCGCCGCCCAGGCGCTCGGCGGCACGGCCGCCGAGGCCACCGCCGCGGCCGCCGCCGTCGAGCTGGTGCACAACTTCACGCTGCTCCACGACGACGTCATCGACCGGGACGAGACGCGCCGCCACCGGCCCACCGCCTGGCGGGTGTTCGGCACCACCGAGGCCATCCTGGCCGGGGACGCCATGCACTCGCTGGCACTGCGCCTGCTCGCCGAGGACGCCCACCCGGCCGCCCGCAGTTCGGTCCGCCGGCTCACCGACTGCGTGGTCGAGCTGTGCGAGGGCCAGCAGATCGACTGCGCCTTCGAGCAGCGCAGCGACGTCTCGCTCGCCGAGTGCCTGGCGATGGCGGAGGCCAAGACCGGCGCCCTGCTCGGCGCCGCCTGCGCGATGGGCGCCCTGTACGGCAGCGGGTCGGAGGAGGCCGCGCAGGCGATGGACGGCTTCGGCCGGGAGATCGGCCTGGCGTTCCAGCTGATCGACGACCTGATCGGCATCTGGGGCGATCCGGCGGTGACCGGCAAACCGGTGGGCGCGGACCTGGTCGCCCGGAAGAAGTCGCTGCCGGTGGTCGCGGCGCTGGGCTCCGGGACCCCCGAGGGGGCCCGGCTCGCCGGGCTGTACGCCCTCGAACGCCAGCTCAGCGCTGAGGAGTTGGCACAGTGCGCGGCGTCCGTCGAAGGCGCCGGCGGCCGCGGCTGGGCGCAGGGCGAGTCCTGCGAGCGGATGGCGGCGGCGATGGCGCAGCTGGCCACGGCCGTCCCGGAGCCGTCGGCGGCCGACGAACTGCTGGTGCTGGCCGAACTGGTCACCCGCCGCAGCCACTGACCGGTCTCGTCCGACCGGTCTCGTCCGACGGGGCTGGTCCGACCGGGCTGGTCCGACCGGGCTGGTCCGACCGGACTCGGCTGACCGGACTCGTCGGGAGCGGGAAGTCGGCCGGCCCGACTTCCCGCTCCGGGCCCGGAGCCGCAGCGCCGGTGGCCGGTGGCTGTCGGGCGCCCGGGAAGCGTCGGGCCACCCGACATGCTGACCCGCCCCGCCCCGCATAGCATCCCCTATGTACTCGTATGTCCAGAATTCCGGTGCGCGCCTGCGCCGCCGGCCTTCCGTGTACTGGGGAGAGCGACGAGCATGGCCAACCCGGCACTCGTGGACCCGGCCACGATCCGCGCGACCGCTGCCGAGGCCTGGATCCGTGGCTACCCGATCCTGCGGAACTACCGCACCCTGTACGCACAGGCACTGGACGACGCGGACCCGGGGTACGTCGGCGGCTTCGGCGTCTTCCGCCACCGCTCGCAGCCGTTCACCCCGGCCGACACCGACGTCGCCTCCCCCGACAACGACACACTGCACTCCTGGGCCTGGCTCGACCTGCGCGCCGAGCCGTGGGTGGTGTCCGTCCCGGCCACGGACCGCTACTACGTCCTCCCGCTGCACGAACTCGACACCGTGTACGCCGGGTTCGTCGGTGCCCGGAGCACCGGCCAGGAGGCCGGCGACTACCTGGTGGCCGGCCCCGACTGGCAGGGCGAGCCCCCGCCCGGCGTCCGGGGCGTGCTCCGCACCGCCACCCGCCTGGTCGGCATCCTCGGCCGAACCCACCTCACCGGCGACACCCCCGCGGACGTCGCCGACCTGAAGGCCGTCCAGCAGCAGTACCGGCTGCGCCCGCTGCACGAGTACGCCGGCACCCCGGCGCCCGCCCCCGCGTCGGAGCCGGTCTGGCCGGTCTGGCGCGAGGAGGTGCTGGACACCGTCGAGTTCCTCGGCTTCCTCGACTTCCTGCTCGGCTTCTTCCCGCTCCGCGGGCCCGTCGAGCTGCCGCCCGCCGAGGTCGACCTGCGCGGCCGCCTCACCGACCTCGGCGTCGACGGGCGCGGCGAGTTCGAGCCCGCCACGCTGCCGATCGAGGTCCGGGCCGAGATCGAGCGCGGCATCGCGGACGGCCGCGCACGGCTGGAGCGCGCCGCCGCCGAATCCGAACCCACCAGCCCGGCCGCGCTCTTCGGCACCCGTGAGCGGATCGGCGGGGACTTCCTCCGACAGGCCCTCGGCGCCAGGCTCGGCTGCTACGGGCTGCCCACCGAGGAGACCTGGTGCGGCGGTTGGGCGGCGGACAGCGCGGGCAACCGGCCGCCGAACGCCAGCGACCGCGACTACGTCGTCCGCTTCGGCCCGGACGACCTGCCGCCGGCCCGGTACTTCTGGTCCGCCACCATGTACGCGCTCCCGGACCGCCTGCTGGTCGACAACACCCTGGACCGCTACGCGATCGGCGACCGCACCCCCGGCCTGGTCCGCGACCCGGACGGCGGACTCACCCTCCACCTCCGGCACAAGCGGCCCGCCGACGCCCAGCACTCCGCCAACTGGCTGCCCGCCCCGGACGGCCCGTTCACGGTCGTCGTCCGGCTCCACGGCCCGGACCGGTCCGTCCTCGACGGCCGTTGGCACCTCCCGCCGCTCGACCCGAGCTGACCCGCAGTGCAGAAAAGCGCAGAAATCCGCACCGCAGAAATCCGCACCGCAGAGACCGCGCCGACCGGACGAAGGACACCCCGATGAACCACCCCGAGCTGGAGGCCCTGGCCGCCGACGCCTACGTCTACGGCTACCCGCTCGTCGCCGACCTCACCATGGTCGAGCGCTTCTCCAGGGGCGGCCTGGGCACCCTGCCGGCGGCGTCGTTCAACCACTTCAGCCACGCCACCCGGCTGGCCGGGCCCAAGGACCACTTCGTCTCGGTCAACAACGACACCCTCTACTCGATCGCCCAGCTCGACCTCTCCGAAGGCCCGCAGGTGCTGCGCGTCCCGGACACCGCGGGCGCCTACTACGTGCTGCAGGTCGTCGGCGCGTGGACGGACAACGTCGCCTACGTCGGCAGCCGCGCCACCGGCACCGGCGAGCAGACCTGGCTGATCGTCCCTCCCGGCTGGCACGGCACCCCGTCCGACCCGGCCCGGGTGATCGAGGCGCCGACCAGGGTGGCGACCGTCGTCGGCCGTTTCGCCTGCACCGGGCCGGACGACCTCCCCCGGGTCAAGGCCCTCCAGAAGGCCCTCACCCTGGAGCCGCTGGAGCCCGGCGGGCTGGTCGCCGGGCTGCCCGAGCCCGATCCGGAGGTGCCCGAGCGGCTGGCCTTCTTCGAGCGGCTTCGGGTCTGGATGCAGGCCTTCCCGCCGGCCGGTCCGGACGTCGAGTACCAGCAGCGCTTCGCCCCGCTCGGCCTGCTCGACGAGGGCACCTCGCCGTACCGAGCGGCCGCCGCGGACTGGACCCTCGCGCTGGCCAAGGGCCTGGCCGCCGGCCGCGAACGGGTCGAGGACGCCACCCGCCCGCCCGAGGACCACCCGCCCGGCGAGTGGCGCTCGGCGCTCCACCTGTTCGACTACAACATCGACCACCTGGGCCCCGGCACCCTCGACGACCCCGAGTGGCGCATCCCCGACCGCCGCGCCGGCTACCTCAGCCGGGCCGCCGCTGCCCGGGCCGGCCTCTGGGGCAACCACGCCTACGAGGCCTCGTTCGCGATGACCTACGACGACTCCGGCGGCCGCCCGCTCAGCGGCGCGCACCGCTACACACTGCGGTTCGACCAGCCCCCGCCCGCCGAGGCGTTCTGGTCCGTCACGATGTACGCGCTGCCGGACTACTACCTGGTGGACAACCCGATCGAGCGCTACGCGATCGGCGACCGCACCCCGGGCCTGGTGTACGGCGCGGACGGCTCGCTCACCCTGACGCTCCAGCACGAGCAGCCCGAGGACGAGGTGGAGGCGGCCAACTGGCTGCCCGCCCCGGTCGGCGAGTTCCGGCCGATCATCCGGCTCTACCAGCCGAAACCGGCCGTGCTGGACGGCAGTTACCGGGTGCCGCCGATCGACCGGAGCTGACCGCCGTCGCCGCCGGGCGCGGACGTCGAGGGGGACACCGGCCGCTCAGCGCGGAGCCGGGGTCGCGGTGCCCGTCGCGGTGCCCGTCGGGGTGCCCGAGGGCGGTGGCGAGGACGGGTGCGCGGACGCCGACGCCGACGCCGACGGCGAAGGCGACGCCGAGGACGACGCCGACGACGAGGGAGCGCCGGCCGACGGCGACCCCGACGGGGACGGAGCCGCCGTGGCCGTCACCGACGGCTGCGGGGAACTGCTCGGCGGCGGGTCCGCCGTGGCCGACGCCGACGCCCCCGGGGCGGCGGGGGAGGAGGCCGAGCCGCCCCGGTTGTGCGGTCCGCCCTCCAGGGTGACGACCGCCTGCGAGGGTGGCAGCGCGATCCGGGCGGTCCAGTGCGCCGCGGGCGCGAGGTCCTCGTCCACGGTGACGGTCACGGTGATCCGCTGGCCCGGTGCGAGGGTGCCGGAGTCGCGGCTGAGCCGTAGCCAGGCGGCGTCCGTCACGGCGTGCCAGTGGATCTCGGTGGTGCCGGAGTCGGTGAGGGTGAGGATGGTCCGGCTGCCGTACTCGGCGGCCTCGACGGTGAGGAGTCCGGCCGGGGCCGGTTCGGCTCCGCCCGGGCCGCCCCCGGTCGCGGGTCCCCGCCCGACGGCGGGGGCGGGGGCGGCGACCAGGGCCGGACTGCCGATCGGGGTCGCCCCGCGGGCCGGTACCGGGACCGCCGGGCCCTGGAGGGTCAGCCGTGGAAAGGCGAGGGGCAACGTTTCTGCACCGATCACCCCGGCACCCACCGCCCCCGCACCCGCCAGCTCCATCCCCGGCATCCCCGGCAGCCCCGTGCCCGCCGGTGCGCCCGCCGTCGGCCACGGCTTCGACGGCTGCTGCCCGCCCGTCCGCCCGGCCTCCTCGACCCGCACCGTGGACACCGCGGCCGCCGTCCCCGACCCGCTGCTCCGGTGCCCCGCCCACAGGGCGACCACCGGCGCCGCCAGGACGGCCGCGAGCACCCCGGTGGTCACGACCCGCCGACGCACCGCCAGCGCCCGGCCCGCGTCCGGCGCCCGGTGCCGGGGGAAGCCGCCCTGGTCGAACCGCAGCCCCGACTCGGCCGCAGGCACCGCCCCCGCCCGCCGCACCGCACCGACCGCCGACGGCAGGTGGCCGATCACCGACGGCAGGTAGGCCGCTCCGGCGCCCGGGGGTGCCGGAGCGGGAGCGGGAGCCGCCAGCAGCGGCAGCCCGGACATCCCGGCCGCGCCCTCCGTCGCCGCACCGGCCACCCGCCCCGCCGTCCCCCGGCAGGTCGGGCAGTCCACCACGTGCTGCACCAGCTCCCGGCGCAGCGCCGGGCCGAGCACCCAGTCCCGCCAGGACTCCGCTCCGGCCCCGCCGAGCCGGTCCAGCTCCGGGCAGCTGCCCACCCCGAGCACCAGCAACGCCGCCCTGGTCCTGGCCACCTCCGCCTCGGCGGCGGCGAGCAGCGCGCGGGTCCGCTCGAACGGCAGGCCCAGCACCGCCGCCACCTCGTGCGGGGTCAGCCGGTGCCGGACGGACAGCTCCAGCGCCTCGCGCTGCTCCGGGTCGGTGCCGGCCGCCTCCGGCCAGGCGAGCGAGGCCAGCTCGCGCCGCCGCCGGGCCGCCTCGGCCTCGGTCGGCTCCGCCGTGGCGTCCCGTCCGGCGCCGCCCGCGAGCCGCCGCAGGCAGCAGTACCGGGCCAGCGAGAACAGCCAGGCCCGGACCAGCCCGGGCTCGGTCAGCCGGGCGCCGTGCCGCCGTGCCAGCTCGCGGGCCTCGCGCAGGGCGCCGGTGGCCGCGTCGTGCTCGCACAGCACCGAGAGGCAGTAGGTGAACAGGCCGTCCACCTGCCGGTCGTACGCCGCCAGCACGGCGGCCGGCGGCCCTTCAGTACGCGTTGTCACCCGTCCGACGGTAGAGACGGTGGGCGGCGCACCCCGGCCGTTCGCCGTGTATGTACTTCTTTCGGGTAACAACATCGCCCATCTGTGTGGGTTTGGGCCCGGCTCCGGTGGAGCAAGGCGTTGTCGGACCCAGGCGCTACGGTGGGCCGCATGGCTGCCCGTACCAAGACCACCGCCAAGCCGCGCCCGGCGTACCGCTGCACCGAGTGCGGCAACCAGCTGCCCAAGTGGGTCGGCCGCTGCCCGGAGTGCAACGCCTGGGGCACGGTCGAGGAGTACGGCGCGGTGCCGATCCGGACGACGGCCGCGGGCCCGGTCAGCTCGCCGGCCCGTCCGATCGGCCAGGTGGACGGCCAGGTCGCGACGGCCCGCTCGACGGGCGTGCCGGAGCTGGACAGGGTGCTCGGTGGCGGGCTGGTCCCCGGCGCGGTCGTCCTGCTGGCCGGCGAGCCCGGCGTCGGCAAGTCCACCCTGCTGCTGGACGTGGCGGCCAAGGCCGCCACCGACCGGCACCGCACGCTCTACGTCACCGGCGAGGAGTCGGCCGGTCAGGTCCGGCTGCGCGCCGACCGGATCAACGCGCTCTCCGAGCACCTCTACCTCGCCGCCGAGTCCGACCTCGGCGCGGTGCTCGGGCACATCGACGCGGTCAACCCCGGTCTGCTGATCCTGGACTCGGTGCAGACCATCGCCTCCGCCGAGCTGGACGGCGCCCCCGGCGGTCCGGCCCAGGTCCGCGAGGTGGCGGGCGCGCTGATCCGGGTGTCCAAGGAGCGCGGCATGGCGACGCTGCTGGTCGGCCACGTCACCAAGGACGGCCAGATCGCGGGCCCGCGCCTGCTGGAGCACCTGGTGGACGTGGTGCTCAGCTTCGAGGGGGACCGGCACGCCCGGCTGCGGCTCATCCGCGGGATCAAGAACCGCTACGGCGCCACCGACGAGGTGGGCTGCTTCGAGCTGCACGACGAGGGCATCGTCGGCCTGGCCGATCCGTCCGGCCTCTTCCTGACCAGGCGTGACAAGCCCGTCCCGGGCACCTGCCTCACCGTCACCCTGGAGGGCAAGCGCCCGCTGGTGGCGGAGGTGCAGGCGCTGATGGTGGATTCGCAGATCCCGTCCCCGCGGCGCACCACCTCGGGCCTGGAGTCGCCCCGGATCGCGATGATCCTGGCCGTGGTGGAGCGGCACGGCGGGGTGAAGCTCGGCAAGCAGGACATCTACACCGCGACGGTGGGCGGGGTGAAGCTGAGCGAGCCGTCCGCCGACCTCGCGATCGCGCTCGCGGTGGCCAGCTCCTCCTCGGACACCCCGCTGCCCAGCAACCTGGTGGCGATCGGCGAGGTCGGCCTGGCGGGCGAGGTACGGCGGGTGACGGGGGTGCAGCGGCGGCTGGCCGAGGCGCACCGGCTGGGCTTCACGCACGCCCTCGTCCCACCGGATCCGGGCAAGGTGCCGCCGGGCATGAAGGTGGTTGAGGTGGCCGACATCGGCGAGGCGCTGCGGGCCATCCCGGGCCGCCGCCGGGCCGCCGCCAAGCCGCGTGCTGAGGCACCGTCGGCGCCGCCGGCCCCGCGCGCGGCCCGGGTCGTCGCGCACCCGGAGGAGCTGATGGAGGGCTGGGAGCCGCTCGACTCCGACGAACTGCGCTGACCCAAGCCCTGTCGATGCCGCACGCAGTTAGACTTTCCCCAGTCTCATTGGCCAGAAGGCAGTACCGAGCGGTACTGAGCGACAGAGCAACAGACCGCGGACCGGCGCACGGCGCGAGGCGCGCGGCACGGGGTCGACCGGAGGAGTCACGTGGCAGCCAGCGACCGGGGGGCGGACAAGGCCTCCCGTGAGGAGGCCCTGCTGCGGGCCTCCCTCAGTGCCATCGCACCCGGCACGGGGCTGCGCGACGGCCTGGAGCGGGTGCTCCGGGCCAACACCGGCGGCCTGATCGTGCTCGGTTTCGACAAGACGGTCGAGTCGATCTGCACCGGCGGCTTCGTCCTGGACGTCGAGTTCACCGCGACCCGGCTGCGCGAGTTGTGCAAGCTGGACGGCGCGGTGGTGCTGGACAAGGACATCACCAAGATCGTCCGGGCCGGCGTGCACCTGATGCCGGACTCCACCATCCCCACCGACGAGACCGGCACCCGCCACCGCACCGCGGAGCGGGTCAACCGGCAGACCGGCTTCCCGGTGGTGGCGGTCTCGCACTCGATGCGGCTGATCGCGATGTACGTCAACGGCACCCGCCGGGTGCTGGAGGACTCCACCACCGTCCTGTCCCGCGCCAACCAGGCGCTGGCCACCCTGGAGCGCTACAAGCTGCGGCTGGACGAGGTGGCCGGCACGCTGTCCGCGCTGGAGATCGAGGACCTGGTGACGGTCCGGGACGTCACCGCCGTCGCCCAGCGGCTGGAGATGGTCCGGCTGATCGCCACCGAGATCGCCGGCTACGTGCTGGAGCTCGGCATCGACGGCCGGCTGCTCTCGCTCCAGCTGGACGAGCTGATCGCGGGCGTGGAGCCGGAGCGCGAACTGGTCGCCCGGGACTACTTCCCGGAGCGGGCCGCCAAGAAGGGCCGGACGGTCAACGAGGTGCTGGCCGACCTGGAGGCGCTCACCCACGCCGAGCTGCTGGACCTTCAGACGGTCGCCAAGGCGCTCGGCTACTCGGGCTCCCCGGAGTCGCTGGACTCGGCGGTCTCGCCGCGCGGCTACCGGCTGCTGGCGAAGATCCCGCGCCTGCCCAACACGGTGATAGAGCGCCTGGTCGAGCACTTCGGCGGCCTGCAGAAGCTGCTCGCCGCCAGCATCGACGACCTGCAGACGGTCGAGGGCGTCGGCGAGACCCGGGCCCGCTCGGTCCGCGAGGGCCTGTCCCGGCTCGCCGAATCGTCCATCCTGGAGCGCTACGTCTGACCCGGCGCCACGTCCGGCCTGACGCACCGCCGTGCACGGCCCCCGGGGAACGCCCCGGGGGCCGTCGCGCACCCCGCCGAGCCATCCCCGGCCGGCGCACCCCGGCCGGCGCACCCGGGCCGGCCCGTGAGACGCCGAAGCCCCCGGCCGCGTCGGCCGGGGGCTTCGAGTCGAGTCGAGTCGAGGGGGGCTCAGCTGTCCAGGCGGATCGAGGAGCGCGCCGAGACCTGGCCGCCGGAGAGCCCGGTGAGGTCGGCGACCACCAGGTAGGTGCCCGCCGCGGGGGGCGCCGGGTCGGCGGTGGCGCACTGCGGCTTGCTGCGGCTGCGGTCCCAGGTGAAGGTCTCGGTCAGGCCGTTGTTGGCCGGGATCTGCACCCAGCTGCTGCCGCGGTCGGACGGGCAGTCGCCGGAGGACCAGACCCGGTCGCCGTTGCTGGCGGTCACGGTGATCGCGGAGGCCGTCCGGCCCAGGTCCACCCGGCAGTTGGCGCCGGAGGCGTTCTTCACGGTGAGCGAGAGCCGCGGCTTGTCCTTGGGCTGGTACGAGTTCTGCGCGCTGGCCAGCTCCAGGGTGACCTGCGAGGAGACGCAGACCGGAAGCGCCATCACCTCGGGCGTGTTCACCACCGGGGCGCCGCCGCCCGAGCCGCCCGAGCCGCCCGAGCCGCCGGAACCGCCGGCCGCGGCGCCGCCCGCCGCCGCACCGCCACCCGTGCCCCCGCCGGTGGCAGGAGCCGGGTTGGCGCCGCCGCCGGTGCCGCCGGTGCTGAGGCTGACCTCGCCGCCGCCGGAGCCGGCCACCGGGCCGCCGCTCGCGTTGCCGCCGCTGCCGCCGCCGGGGCGCGCCGCGGGGCCGCTCGGGGACGCGCCGGGCGTGATGGACTGGGCGGGGGTCTGGCTCTGGGACGGAACGGCCTGCGCGGCCTTGCTCGATGAGCCGCCGTCACCGCCCCCGTCCTGATCGATCATCAGCCAGGCGATCAGGGCGGCGACCGCCACGACGGCGACGAGCACGACGACGCGCCGACGCCAGTAGATCGAGGCCGGCAGCGGTCCCACGGGTTGACGCAGAGAGGGCACGCCCAAACTCTACGAGACTGTGTGTGCCGCTTGACGCACCAACACCGCACAGTCGCCCCTTCCTTCACATGATCCGCCATTTGCGCCGTTCGAGGGAGCTTCGAAGCGGTGGTTCTCCGGGAGATCCGCAGGGATATCCGGAGTTCTTTTCTCCGCTTCGGTCGCGCCCGTCGACATGGGAGGATCGAAGGGCCATGGCTGCCATCACCGTCACCCCCGCCCCCATCCCCCCGGCAGGCGCCGCGCCGGACGCCGTCCGGCTTTCGATGCCCCTGCCGCTGCTGCACGCGACCGTCCTCGACTGGTACGAGGCCGACAAGCGCGACCTCCCCTGGCGGACGCCCGAGGCGACGCCCTGGGCGATCATGGTGAGCGAGTTCATGCTCCAGCAGACTCCGGTGAAGCGGGTGCTGCCCGCCTGGGAGGCGTGGCTGACCCGCTGGCCCACCCCGGCCGACCTCGCGGCCGAGGCGCCCGGCGAGGCGGTCCGGATGTGGGGCCGGCTCGGCTACCCGCGCCGCGCGCTGCGGCTGCACGCGGCCGCGGTGGCGATCACCGAGGAGCACGGCGGCGAGGTGCCGGACGACCACGCCACCCTGCTCTCGCTGCCCGGGGTGGGGGAGTACACGGCCGCCGCGGTCGCCTCCTTCGCCTTCCGCCAGCGGCACGTGGTGCTGGACACCAACGTCCGCCGGGTGTTCGCCCGCGCGGTGTCCGGCGTCGAGTACCCGGCCCAGGCCACCACGGCCGCCGAGCGCCGGACGGCGACGGCGCTGCTGCCCGACGACGCCGAGACCGCGGCCACCTGGGCGGTCGGCGTGATGGAGCTGGGCGCGCTGGTCTGCACCGCGCGCGGCCCGGAGTGCGGGGGCTGCCCGCTGTTCGCCCACTGCGCCTGGCAGCGGGCCGGCCGCCCGCCGTACGAGGGCCCGGCCCGGCGCGGCCAGACCTACGAGGGGACGGACCGGCAGGTGCGCGGCAAGCTGCTCGCGGTGCTGCGGGAGTCGCACGGCTCGGTGCCGCAGGCCCGGCTGGACGCGGTCTGGCCGGACGCGGTGCAGCGGGCCCGGGCGCTGGACGGCCTGGTCGCGGACGGCCTGGTGGAGCCCGTCGAGCAGGGCGTCTACCGGCTTCCCCAGTAGTCGGCCACGAACGCGGGACGGCGCCCCCGGAGGAGTCCTCCGGGGGCGCCGTCGTGTCGGCGGGAGGGCGGTCAGACGGCCGCCGCCTCCAGCGAGGCCTCGGCGGACTTGTCCGCCTTGCCCGTGCCGGTGCCGCGCAGCGGCACCTCGCGCATGAACACCGCGGCGGCGATCGCGACCACGGCCAACCCGGCGCCCCACAGGAAGACGGTGTGAGTGCCGTTGGACACCGCGTGGTGGAAGGCGTCCTGGACGTGCTCCGGCAGCTTGCGCAGTTCGGCCGGGCTCATCTCGCCCGGGTCCTTGGCCCCGCCGCCGGCCGAGGCCTGCTCGCCCAGCCGCGCGGTCATGGTGTCCTTCACCCGGTTGTTGAACAGCGCGCCGAACAGCGCGACACCGAAGGAGCCGCCGATGGTGCGGAACAGGGTGGCGGTGGAGCTGGCCACGCCCATGTCCTTGAGCTCGACGCTGTTCTGGGCGACCAGCATGGTGATCTGCATCAGGAAGCCCATGCCGGCGCCGAGCACGACCATCCAGCAGGCCGAGGTGAAGCTGCTGGTCCCGACGCCCATGGTGGAGAGCAGGATCATGCCACCGGTCATCACGATGGTGCCGATGATCGGGTAGATCCGGTACTTCCCGGTCCTGGTGACGGCCTGGCCGACCACCAGCGAGACCACCAGCATGCCGAACATCAACGGCATCAGCAGCAGACCGGAGTTGGTCGCCGAGGCACCCTGGACGATCTGCTGGTAGAACGGCAGGAAGAAGGTCGAGCCGAACATCACGAAGCCGACGATGAAGCCGATGATCGAGACCAGGGTGAAGTTCAGGTTCTTGAACAGGGCCAGCGGCAGCATCGGCTCCTCGACGCGCTGCTCCACGTAGCAGAAGCCGATCAGCGAGGCGACGGAGAGCGCGATCAGGCCGAGGATCTCATTGGAGCCCCAGGCGTACTGCTGGCCGCCCCAGGTGGTCATCAGCACCAGCGAGGTGATGCCGGTGGTGAGCAATATCGCGCCCAGGTAGTCGATCCGGGCCGTGTTGCGGACCTTCGGCAGCTTCAGGGTGACGATGACCACGGCGAGCGCGACCACGCCGAGCGGCAGGTTGATGTAGAAGGTCCAGTGCCAGCTCAGGTGGTCGGTGATGAAGCCGCCGACCAGCGGGCCACCGACGGTGGCGAGGGCCATCACCGCGGCGAACATGCCCTGGTACTTGCCGCGGTCGCGCGGCGGGACGAGCGCGCCCATGATCGACATGACGCCGACCATCAGACCGCCGGCGCCCAGGCCCTGCACGGCGCGGAAGCCGATCAGCTCGGTCATGTTCTGCGACAGACCGGACAGAGCCGAGCCCACCAGGAAGATCACGATCGAGGTGAGGAAGCTGCCCTTGCGGCCGTACATGTCGCCGAGCTTGCCCCAGATCGGGGTGGAGGCGGCGGTGGTCAGGGTGTAGGCGGTGACCACCCAGGACCGGTGCTCGGCGCCGCCGAGGTCGCCGACGATGGTCGGCATCGCGGTGCCGACGATCAGGTTGTCGAGCATGGCCAGCAGCATGGTGACGACCAGGCCGACCATGACGAGGCGGATCTCGCGGGGTGACCGCGGCTGCTCCTCCTCGGCTGACTTCTCCTCCGGTACCGGGCCGGTGGTCTTGGACTGTGACATGAGGTGGTGTCTCCCGGAGGGGTGTTTCGGACGGGCGGAGGCCGCGCAGTGATTCACTTACTTGACGCCCGGCTAGTTTGTGGACCGTCGGCACGGTAAGTTGTTTACTAGCCGGTCGTCAAGCCAGTTTCCCGCCCGGCTGCCTGGGCAGGGAGAATGGGCCCGGGGCGGACGCCACCGGGGTCCGCAGCAGTCACCGACGCACTCATGAGGCAGGCCATGGGCACTCCGCACAGCCCCCGCAGCGACACGCGGTCCCGCATCATCGAGGTGTCCCTGGAGCTCTTCTCCGAGCAGGGCTACGA
This sequence comes from Kitasatospora sp. NPDC087271, assembly GCF_044744605.1. NCBI lineage: Bacteria > Bacillati > Actinomycetota > Actinomycetes > Kitasatosporales > Streptomycetaceae > Kitasatospora > Kitasatospora sp. NPDC087271. The sequence goes on along the minus strand of NZ_JBIUYQ010000002.1, from coordinate 59,610 downwards.
GCAGACCTCGCTGCGCGAGATCGCCGACCGCCTCGGTGTCACCAAGGCCGCGCTCTACTACCACTTCAAGACCAAGGACGACATCGTCCTGGGCATCGTGGAGCGGATGGCCGCGCCGATCGACGAGACCATCGCGTGGGGCCGGCAGCAGTCCTGGAGCCCGGAGATGCGCGACGAGCTGATCCGCCGCTTCGCCGACGGGATGGCCGAGCGGGCGCCGCTGCTGCGCTTCTTCCACGAGAACCAGCCCGCGCTGCGCGAGTCCGCGGCCGGGCTGGCGTTCAAGGACCGCATGATCACGATGATCCAGCTGGTGCACGGGCCGGACGCCGACTTCCGGGAGCGGCTGCGCGCCACGATGTCGCTGTTCACCGTCCACTCGGCGATGTTCCTGCTCAAGCAGGACGCCGCGGACTGCGACCACGGCGACAACGTGTGGGGCGAGTCCTCGCCGCCGGCGGCCACCCTGGATGAGGCGATCGGGGCGGCCCGGGAGGTCGCGCTGGAGATCGGCGGCCGGATCGGCCACCCGGCCCCCGCCCACTCCTGAGCGGACGGGCGGGCGGACCGGTGGCTGGGGCCGGGCTCAGAACGCGGTGACGCCGTGCCCCGCGAGGTACGCGATCGGGTTCACCACCGCGCCGTAGCGGTTGCTGGTGCGGATCTCGAAGTGCAGGTGGGGCCCGGTCGAGTTGCCGGTGCTCCCGGACCGCCCGATCTGCTCGCCCGCCGACACCCGCTCCCCCGGCGAGACCCCGAGCGAGGACAGGTGCGCGTACTGCGCGTAGTGCCCGTCCTCCAGCCGCAGCACGACCTCCTTGCCGTACGAGCCGTCCCAGCCGGCCGACACCACGGTCGCGTTCCCGACCGCCAGCAGCGGCGTGCCCGGGTCGACCGCGAAGTCCACCCCGGTGTGGTACCCGGCGGCGTACTCGGAGTTGGCCACCCCGTACGGGTTGCTGGTCGGCGCGTCCGGCACCGGGGCCGACCACTCCGGAGCCGGAGCCGGGGCCGGAGCGGGCTCCGGTGCGGGCGCGGCCTCGGGCTCCGGCGCGGCGGCCTCGGCCGGCGCGTCGGCGACCGGCGGCTCCACCGGCAGCAGGTTGGCGGCCACCGCCACGAACTCCTGCGCCGAGTCGCCGTCGTTCGGCAGCCGGTACGGGCTCGGCCCGGCCACCTGGACCAGCCCCGGGCTGGGCACGGCGGCCTGCGGCGCGGTGAAGGCCGAGCTGCCGGGCGTGGTGGGCCGGACGGTCTGCGCCGAGGCGCTGCCGGGCGCGGCCACCAGCAGTGCGCCGGCGAGCAGCACCGCGGCCGCCCCGGCGGCGACCACCGCGCGCTCCCGTTCGGCCTGCGGGTGCCCGCCGGGCAGCGGGTGCCGGGGCGCGGCGAGCGCGAGCAGCGGCGCGGCATGGGTGCGGGCGGCATGGCCGAGCCGGGGCTGCCAGGCCGCCGCCTGGGCCGCCGTTCGGGCGGCGAGCCGGCGCAGGACCGGCCCCACGGGCGGGACAGAGGACATCGGTAGCCGTACCTCACGGTGGACGAGGGCAGCACGAAGTGCCCGTTCGGGCGCGTGCTGAGCGGGGGACCACTCAGGTGTAACGGTCACCGAGCGGAGTCCCAAACGGCGTGACGTACTACGGCGTGTAGTCAGCGTTGCGCCGGAGATTCAAGCTGACGGAGTAATGATCATGAGATCCGATCGTCTACCACCGGCCTGCGGTGCGTCGCCCGCGTCCGCGGCCGGACTACTACCGCCGGTCGTACCGCGCCCGACGGGAGCCCGGCCGGTGTGACCAGCGCCATGCCCGTCCGGGGTTTGGGTCGGCCGCGCACCCCTTTCCGCCGTCCGCCCCGCTGACCTGGCGGGCCCGCTGGGGGACCATCGACGCATGTATGGCAACAGGAGCGAAGACCTCGACGGCAATGACCGCCCGAGCCTGCCGGACCGCCGCTTCGCCGCCCTGCGCGGCTGCGAGCGGATCCTGTCCGGCGACCGGCCGCAGAGCATGCGCGAACGCCTCGCCGCCCTCGCGGGGGAGGGCGGCGGCCACGACCTGGACAACCGCCCGGACCAGTACGGCGACGGCGTGGTCCGCACCCTCGAACGCACGGTCGCCGACCTGCTCGGCACCGAGGACGCGGCCTTCTTCCCCACCGGCACCATGGCCCAGCAGGTCGCCCTGCGGATCCACGCCGAGGCGGCCGGGCTGCGCACCGTCGCGACCCACCCGCTGGCCCACACCGACCAGCACGAGCGGCACGCGCTCGGCGTGCTGACCGGCCTGCGCAGCGTCTGGCCGACCATGGCCCCGCGCCAGCCCACCGTCGAGGAACTGCGCTCCTTCGACGAGCCGTACGCCGCGCTCAGCCTGGAGCTGCCGCTGCGCGAGGCCGGCTTCGTGCTGCCCGACTGGGCGGAGCTGGCGGCGCTGGCCGGGGTCGTCCGGGAGGAGTGCGGCGCGGCCCTGCACCTGGACGGTGCCCGGATCTGGGAGTCGGTGTTCCACCTCGGGCACCCGCTGCCGGAGATCGTCGCGCTGGCCGACTCGGTCTACGTGTCCTTCTACAAGACGCTCGGCGGCATCAGCGGCGCCGCGCTGGCCGGTTCGCGGGGCTTCGTCCGCACCGCCAGGGCCTGGCGGCACCGGTACGGCGGCCAGCTCTACCAGCAGTGGCCGGCGGCTCTCGCCGCGCTGGCCGGGCTGGACGCCCGGCTCCCGCTGCTGGAGCGGTACGTGACGCACGCCAAGGTGGTCGCCGAGGCGCTGGACGCCGCCTTCGCGGCGGTCCCCGGCGCCCGGGTGCACCCGGCCCCGCCGCACACCCACCAGTTCCAGCTCTGGCTGCCGTACGCGGCCGGGGAGTTGGACGAGGCCGGGCTGGGGCTGGCCGAGGAGACCGGGGTCGCCCTGTTCGGCGGCTGGCGCGAGCGGGACCTGCCGGGCCTGGCGATGACCGAGGTCACGGTGTCGGCGTCCGCGCTCGACTGGACGGCGGCGGACGTCGCCGAGGCGGCCGCCGCCTTCCTGGACCGGCTGCCGGCCCGGGGCGCCGGGGCCGGCGGGAGCCGCGGCGGGGCCTGACCGGAAAGCGTCCGGCCCGCCCCCGCGCGATGCGGGGACGGGCCGGACGTGGTGGGTCAGAACCGCCTGGTCACAGGCTGATCGCTACTGCTCGACCGATCAGTTGTCGACCGGGCGGACCCGGATCCAGGTCTCCAGGTAGTTCGAGGACTCGTTCTCGACCTCGATGCTGGTACCGGTCTTCGGGACGTCCACGCCGCTGTACGGGTTGTCCTTGGACCACCACGACTTCAGGTCCGAGAACTCGTCGACACCCTTGGCCTTCGGGACGATCGTCTCGACGCCGTTCTTGTGCAGGGTCAGCTGGCTGGTCTTGCGCGAGCCGAAGGTCGAGTCGTAACCCTGCATGCGCGGACGCAGCAGCGCGCCGTCGCTCCACTTGAGCGGGGTCGGGTGCGAGTCGATCGGCAGGATCAGACCGTGGCCCGGGTGGGCGCTGACGTTGTTGTTGGGCTGCGACTCGTCCCAGAACCAGATCAGCAGACCGGGCTGGTACGGGTAGTACTCGACCCACTTCGGCCGGCTGTTGCCCCAGCCGAAGTTGTACGGGCCGGTCTTCAGGGTCTGGTCGAAGGAGACGTACTGGCGGTTCTCCGCGATGTAGTACTGCCCGTAGTCCTTGGTGTAGCTGCCGGCGAAGCGGGTGAAGCCCTTGGCCACCCAGCCGTTGTCACCGTTCTCGACGTCGTCGCTGAAGATCGTCGCACCGTCGGCGGTCACCGAGATGTCGTCGACGGCGAAGCCGCGGTAGTGCAGGCCACCGTCGGTGGTGTTGTGGAAGCGGACCTTGACGGCCTTGCCGGCGTAGGCGTCCAGCGAGAAGGACACGTCGCCCCAGGCGGCGGTGAGGCCGGTCAGGGCCGCGCGGCCGCCGGCGTCCTTCGTGATCGGCTTGCCGTTCCAGGTGCCGTCCAGGGCGGTCCAGTTGGTGCCGCCGTCGGTGGAGACCTCGGCGAAGGCGTAGTCGAAGTTCGCCTCCAGCTCGTACCAGGCCTTGGCGTTCAGGCTGGCCTTGGTCTTGCCGGTCAGGTCGATGTCACGGGTGAGCGTGACGTTCAGGTTGTCGTCGCTGCCGCTCCACCACTCGCTCTTGCCCGAAGCGGGCTTGTTGATGTCGGTGGGGATGGTCTTCTTCGGCAGCTCGACGACCAGGGCCTGCGGGAGGTTGCTGTTGTACTCGACCGGGCCGATGTGGTGGGTCGACTCGGTGCCGGCCTTGGCCTTGTCGAACTTCAGCCAGCCGAGCTTGAGCTTGCTCCAGGCGTCGAGGTCGTTCGGCATGTCGCCGATGGCGCCCTTGCCCTCGCCGAGCCAGGAACCGGAGGACATCAGCGACCAGAAGCCGACCGAGTTGTCGATGCCGGTGCCGGCGGTGTCGTAGAGGTCCGGCAGACCGAGGTCGTGGCCGTACTCGTGGGCGAAGACGCCGAGGCCGCCGTTCTCCGGCTGCATCGTGTAGTCGCCGATCCAGAAGCCGGAGTCGCCGACCTGGACGCCGCCGAGCTTGTTGTCGGCCGGGCCCGCCTGGCCGTTCAGGTTGCCGTAGGCGTACGCGCGGTGGGCCCACAGGGCCTTGCTGCCCTGCTTGCCGCCGCCGGCCGACTTGTCCTCACCGGCGTGCACGATCTGGAAGTGGTCGATGTACCCGTCGGGCTGGTTGAAGTTCCCGTCGTTGTGGGAGCCGTAGCGGTCCCACTGGTCGTACGACGCCAGGGTGGCCTTGAGCTGCTCCTTGGTCTGCCCCTTGGCCAACTGGTCCTTGTACCAGATGTCCACGGCGTCGCGGATCAGGTCCTGGGCGCTGTCGCAGACGTTGGAGCCGCAGTAGTCCGAGCCGTACCGGGCCTCGTTCCACGGCACCCGCACCCAGTCCGAGACCACGCCGTCGACTGAGTAGCGGCCCGAGGACTGCTTCTCGTAGAAGGTCTTCAGCGAGGGCTTGTCCTTGGAGAAGTACAGCTCCTGGAAGTGCTGCTGGTTGTAGTCGGCCTGCCAGGCGGTCGAGTTGTCGTTGGCGCGGTCCGGCTTCTCGATCTCGTTGTGCTTCGGGCCGGGCTCACCGCCGTACATGACCTTGCCGTCCGCGGTCTTGGTGGTGTTGTCCACCTGGTCGCCGAAGTCGACCAGGATGGTGAAGATCTTGTCCGTGCGCTCGCGACCGAGCTCCACGTACTTGTCCTTGCCCAGCTTGATGCTGCTGCTGCCGTTGTGCTGCTCGACCTGGGCGGTGCCCGCGATCAGCTGCTCGGTGGCGGCCTTCTGCTCGGCCTCGACCTTCTCGGTCAGCGGGCCCGGCAGGTTGTGCTCGATGTTGGCGGACTGGACGGCGTCGGCCGGGTCCCTGGGTGCGGGAGCCGAGCCTGCGGCGACGGCGGTGGCCGGGAACAGGCCCGCGCCGAGCGTGACTATGACCGCTGCGGCCGTGGCAGCCGCAGCGGATCTCCTGATGTTCTTCAACGTTCTGACGTCCTCCCCGACCGGGGCCAGCTCTTGGCCAAAGCCCGGCAAACCAAAATGAAAGACAGGTGGACGTCATTTGATACAAGCGTGGACAGAAAAGATAGCCCTTGACCATGACATGGCCACGGCGCTATCCTGCGCAACTTCCGATCAGCTGACCATATGTCAACCGTATGTCCGTTAAAGCTTACTGAGAAATCGGACGCACCCGCACCAGCCCGCCGCGAGGCCATCCGCCCTCGTCCACGGGCGCCCCCGGTCCGGCCGGCCGGAACGCGCCGAGCCCCCGGCGCGGACGCCGGGGGCTCGGTAGCTGTGAAGTTGTCTGTTAAATGTTGCTACTTCGTCAGGTCCGGGCCGGACGAGGCGACCGCGGCCGGGGTGTCCGCGACGGCCGACTTCTCCTCACCGCGGAAGGTGAACTTGGCCTCCTTGCCCTCACCCTCGACACCGACGACCACGATGTGGCCGGCCCGCAGCTCGCCGAAGAGGATCTTCTCGGAGAGGTGGTCCTCGATCTCGCGCTGGATGGTGCGGCGCAGCGGCCGGGCGCCCAGGATCGGGTCGTAGCCGCGCTTGGCCAGCAGCTTCTTGGCCTCGACGCTGAGCTCCAGGCCCATGTCCTTGTCCTTGAGGCGGCCGTCCACCTTCTCGATCATCAGGTCGACGATCTGGATGATGTCTTCCTCGGACAGCTGGTGGAACACCACGATGTCGTCGACGCGGTTCAGGAACTCGGGGCGGAAGTGCTGCTTGAGCTCCTCGCCGACCTTCGCCTTCATCCGCTCGTACCCGGTCGTGGAGTCACCCGTGGCCGCGAAGCCCAGGTTGAAGCCCTTGGAGATGTCCCGGGTGCCGAGGTTGGTCGTCATGATGATGACGGTGTTCTTGAAGTCGACCACGCGGCCCTGGGAGTCGGTCAGGCGACCATCCTCCAGGATCTGCAGCAGCGAGTTGAAGATGTCCGGGTGGGCCTTCTCGACCTCGTCGAAGAGGACGACGGAGAACGGCTTGCGGCGGACCTTCTCGGTCAGCTGGCCGCCCTCCTCGTAGCCCACGTACCCGGGGGGCGAACCGAAGAGCCGGGAGACGGTGTGCTTCTCGGAGAACTCGGACATGTCGAGCGCGATCAGCGCGTCCTCGTCGCCGAAGAGGAACTCGGCGAGCGTCTTGGACAGCTCGGTCTTACCGACGCCGGACGGGCCGGCGAAGATGAACGAGCCGCCGGGGCGCTTCGGGTCCTTGAGGCCCGCACGGGTGCGCCGGATGGCCTGGGAGAGCGCCTTGATGGCGTCCTTCTGGCCGATGACGCGCTTGTGCAGCTCGTCCTCCATGCGCAGCAGCCGCGAGGTCTCCTCCTCGGTCAGCTTGAAGACCGGGATGCCGGTGGCGGTGGCCAGGACCTCGGCGATGAGCTCCTCGTTGACCTCCGCGACGACGTCCATGTCGCCGGCCTTCCACTCCTTCTCGCGCTTGGCCTTGGCCTGGAGGAGCTGCTTCTCGTCGTCGCGCAGGGACGCGGCCTTCTCGAAGTCCTGCGCGTCGATCGCGCTCTCCTTCTCGCGGCGCACGTCGGCGATCTTCTCGTCGAACTCGCGCAGGTCCGGCGGCGCGGTCATCCGGCGGATGCGCATTCGGGAGCCGGCCTCGTCGATCAGGTCGATCGCCTTGTCCGGCAGGAAGCGGTCCGAGATGTAGCGGTCGGCCAGGGTGGCGGCGGCGACCAGCGCGGAGTCCGTGATGGAGACCCGGTGGTGGGCCTCGTAGCGGTCGCGCAGACCCTTGAGGATCTCGATGGTGTGCGGCAGCGACGGCTCGGCGACCTGGATCGGCTGGAAGCGGCGCTCCAGCGCGGCGTCCTTCTCCAGGTGCTTGCGGTACTCGTCCAGGGTGGTGGCACCGATGGTCTGCAGCTCGCCGCGGGCCAGCATCGGCTTGAGGATGCTGGCGGCGTCGATGGCGCCCTCGGCGGCGCCCGCGCCGACCAGGGTGTGCAGCTCGTCGATGAACAGGATGATGTCGCCGCGGGTGCGGATCTCCTTGAGCACCTTCTTCAGGCGCTCCTCGAAGTCACCGCGGTAGCGCGAGCCGGCCACCAGGGCGCCCAGGTCCAGCGTGTAGAGCTGCTTGTCCTTGAGCGTCTCCGGGACCTCGCCCTTGACGATCGCCTGCGCCAGGCCCTCGACCACGGCGGTCTTGCCCACGCCGGGCTCGCCGATCAGGACCGGGTTGTTCTTGGTGCGGCGGGACAGCACCTGCATGACCCGCTCGATCTCCTTCTCGCGCCCGATGACCGGGTCGAGCTTGGCCTCGCGGGCGGCCTGGGTGAGGTTGCGGCCGAACTGGTCCAGGACCAGCGAGGTCGACGGGGTGCCCTCGGCGGGCCCGCCGGCCGTGGCCGACTCCTTGCCGCCGCCGGTCTGGTAGCCGGAGAGCAGCTGGATGACCTGCTGGCGCACCCGGTTGAGGTCGGCGCCCAGCTTGACCAGGACCTGGGCGGCGACGCCCTCGCCCTCGCGGATCAGACCGAGCAGGATGTGCTCGGTGCCGATGTAGTTGTGGCCGAGCTGCAGTGCCTCCCGGAGCGACAGCTCCAGGACCTTCTTCGCCCGCGGGGTGAAGGGAATGTGGCCGGACGGGGCCTGCTGCCCCTGGCCGATGATCTCCTCGACCTGCTGGCGCACGGCCTCAAGGGAAATCCCGAGGCTCTCCAGGGCCTTGGCGGCGACGCCCTCGCCCTCGTGGATCAGACCCAGGAGGATGTGCTCGGTGCCGATGTAGTTGTGGTTGAGCATCCGGGCTTCTTCCTGAGCCAGGACGACAACCCGCCGCGCGCGGTCGGTGAACCTCTCGAACATCGTTTATCGCTCCTCAGAGCGGTCGGGCAGTTCGGGGTCGGTCCCCGCCCTGTCCTTCCGCATGCTAGTCCCGCTCAGCGGCGCGGCCCACGGATTCACTCCCCGGTACGGGAGCGAGATGCTGCGCGACCAGCCGACACCAATCCCAACCTGATGCTGGGAAACGGTGTTCCCACAGGTGGCCCGGATGCACCGGATACCGCTACGCCATCGGCGAACAAGAGCCGCCGGGGCGGAGCCGGGCCGTCTCCGGCCGGTCACGCATACTGCCCCTGGACGGGTCGAAGGACCCGTCCACCTGCATTCATACCCGGTATCGGGGCGCTTCTCGCGCAGTTTCCGCGGTGGCGGTGTTCGCCTGGCGAGAAGTCGCGTCGCGGCGACGGCGGTTCGGCACGGCCGGTGCGGCAGGTACGCCGCCCGGTGGTGCCGGCGTTACCGCTTCGCCCTTACAGCGTTGCACAGCTCGTGATTGTTCCGCCGCCCGAGCCCGCGCCCCGGACGCCCCCCGGTACCGGTGGCCCTGCGGCCCCCGGGGTGCGCGCCGCGGGGCGCGGAGGAGAGTCCTCCGCGCCCCGCGCGTGTGTCGTCGGCGCCGTGTGCGGCCGCCGGGGCCCCGCATCCGCTCCGGCGTTCCGGCGGCGCCGGGGTCAGGACGCGTTGGCCTTGTCGTAGGCCTCGCGGACGGTGCTCGGCACCCGGCCGCGGTCGTTGACCTCCATGCCCTGCTCCTTGGCCCACGCGCGGATCTTCGCGGTGTCCGGCGCGCTGCCGGAGGGGCGCGGCGCGGTGCCGCGACCCGGGCGCCGCGGGCCGGCGAGCCGGCCGCTCTGCTTGCGGCCCTTCTCCACGTACGGCGCCAGCAGACCGCGCAGCTTGTCCGCGTTGACGCTCTTCAGGTCGATCTCGTAGGCAACGCCGTCGAGCGCGAACGTCACCGTCTCGTCCGCCGAACCACCGTCGAGATCGTCTTCAAGAATGACCTGCACCCTCTGTGCCACGGGCTTCCCTTTCCGCTAAACGACCCATTGCCTAAGGAAAGGAAAGCGCCTTTCTCCGGAAAACACAAACCCTTGACCGGCGCGGAGCCGCTCAGAGGTGCAGCAGCATGCGCGAGTTGCCCAGTGTGTTGGGCTTCACCCGCTCCAGGTCAAGGAACTCCGCGACACCTTCATCGTACGAGCGGAGAAGTTCTTCATAGACATCCGTAGCGATCGCCGCCGGGTCTGTCGTACCATCATCGGTTTCCTGAAGCTCTCCGATCTCGACGAAACCGTGTTTCGCGAAGAACGGAACCTCGAACGTCAAGCAGAAAATCCGACGGACGCCGAGCCAGCGCGCGGTCTGCAGCAGCTTCTCCAGCAGCAGATGTCCGACCCCGAAGCCCCGGCAGGACGGATCGACGGCGAGCGTGCGGACCTCGGCCAGGTCCTCCCACATCACGTGCAGGGCGCCGCAGGCCACCACCGCACCGGTGTCGTCGCGTTCGGCGACCCAGAACTCCTGGACGGATTCGAACAGTGTGACTGTGGGCTTGTCGAGCAGAATGCCGTCGCGCGAGTAGGCGTCGATGAGCCCGCGTACGGTCCGCACGTCCGTGGTCCGCGCACGGCGGATGGTGACCTCCATGGCCGGGACGTTATCGTGTCGCGCCCGGCGGGGTCTCCCCGGTATCCGGTCCCGGCTCCGCGGATTCGGCGGGGGGCGGATCCGGCGGGAACAGAGCGGTGACCCGCAAGGCGTCCCGCAGCGCCTCGCGCTGCCCGGGAGACATCAGGCCGAAGAAGTGCACCAGGGCCGCGGCCGGATTGTCACTGGTGGCCCACGCGTCGTTCATCAGCGCGGCGGTGTACGCCTCGCGGGACGAGACCGGTTCATATCGATAGGCCCGGCCGACCCGCTCGCGGCGCAGCCAGCCCTTTCTGTGGAGCTTGTCCAGGACGGTCATCACCGTGGTGTACGCGATTTCGCGTTCCGACTGCAGATCCAGGAGAACCTCGCGAACCGTCACCGGCCGGTTCCACTGCCACACCCGGGTCATGATGGCGTTCTCAAGTTCACCGAGTTGCCGGACCATAGTGCGGCCAGGATAGGGAGTGAATGGGGCAAATCTTGTGAAGTGCGCCAAACCGGCGCGCCGCCACCCCCGGAATCGGGAATGGCGGCGCGTCGGTGGTTCGGCGGCTGACGGTGTCAGTCGCGGGTTCGCTCGCGGGTCAGTCGAGGTCTTCCTTGGCCTTCTGGGCTCCGCCCTGGCTGCGGATGATGGCCCGCACCAGGAATCCGAAGCCGATCGCCATGACCAGCGGCGGCACGATCGCGCTGACGTAGTCCATCAGTCACTCCTCCTCGGTCTTCTCCGCCGTCGCGGCGGAAGCCTTCGCCTCCGGCTTCACCAACGGGAAGAGCACGGTCTCCCGGATGTTCTTGCCGGTCAGCAGCATGATCAGGCGGTCCACCCCGAGGCCGAGGCCGCCGGTCGGCGGCATCGCGTACTCCAGGGCCCGCAGGAAGTCCTCGTCGATCTGCATCGCCTCGACGTCGCCGCCGGCCGCCAGCAGGGACTGCGCGGTCAGGCGGGCGCGCTGCTCGACCGGGTCGACCAGCTCGGAGTAGGCGGTGCCGATCTCGGTACCGAAGATCACCAGGTCCCACTTCTCGGCCACGCCCGGCACCGAGCGGTGCTGGCGGGTCAGCGGGGAGACCTCGGTCGGGTAGTCCTTGATGAAGGTCGGCCGGACGGCGTTCTCCTCCAGCAGGCGCTCGACCATCTCCAGCACGATCTGACCGTGGCCCCAGTCCTTGTCGAACGGGATGCCGTGGTCGAAGGCCAGCTTGCGCAGCTCCTCGACGCCGGTCTCCGGGGTGACCTCGACGCCCAGCCGGGCGGAGATGCCCGGGTAGACGGAGACCTCCTCCCACGGCTCGGCCAGGTCGATCTCGTGCTCCACGCCGTGCGCGTCCAGGCCCTTGATCACCGTGGTGCCCAGCGCGTCCCGGGCCGCGTTGACGATCGTCTCGCGGATCAGCTCGGCCTGGGTGTCGTAGTCGCCGTACGCCTCGTACGACTCCAGCGAGGTGAACTCCGGGTTGTGGGTGGAGTCCGCGCCCTCGTTGCGGAAGTTGCGGTTGATCTCGAAGACCTTCTCGGCGCCGCCGACCACCAGCCGCTTGAGGTACAGCTCGGGGGCGATGCGCATGTAGAGGTCGATGTCGTACGCGTTGATGTGCGTCTTGAACGGGCGGGCGTTGGCGCCGCCGTGCACCGGCTGCAGCATCGGGGTCTCGACCTCGATGTAGCCGCGGTCCTCGTAGGTGCGGCGGATCGAGCGGACCACCTTGCTGCGCAGGTGCAGGATCTCGCGGGCCTCGGGGTTGACGATCAGGTCGACGTACCGCTGGCGGACCCGGGCCTCCGGGTCGGTCAGGCCCTTGTGCTTGTCCGGCAGCGGGCGCAGGCACTTGGCGGTGAGCTCCCAGCGGTCCACCATCACGGACAGCTCGCCGCGCTTGGAGGTGATCACCTCGCCCTCGACGCCGACCTGGTCGCCCAGGTCGATGTCCGTCTTCCAGGCCGCCAGCCGCTCCGCTCCCAGCTTGTCCAGGGAGAACATCACCTGGAGGTCGCCGGTGCCGTCGCGCAGCGTGGCGAAGCAGAGCTTGCCGCCGGTGCGGGAGAGGATCACCCGGCCGGTGACGCCGGCCCGCTCACCGGTCGCGGTGTCGGGTTCCAGGTCCGGGTGCTTGGCGCGCAGGTCCGCGATGGTGCTGGTGCGGGGGAAGCCGACCGGGTAGGGGTCGACACCGGCCGCCCGGAGCCGGTCCAGCTTCTCGCGCCGGACGCGCATCTGCTCGGGAAGGTCGTCGGTCGCGGGGATGGGGCTCTGATCGCTCACCCCACAAGGGTAGCCAGCCACACACCGTGCTCCGCCACGGGATAACGCAGGAGGGGGGCCGCGTCGGCGGTCCCCCTCCTCGGGTGCGGGCGGCTCAGCCGGTGCCGGTGGCGAGTTCGATCTCGTCGGGGTCCGGCGCGGCCGGGGGCGCGGGGTGGGCGGGGGGCTTGGGGCGGCGCCCGAAGAGTTCGGCCGGGGTGGGCATCCGGTGCGGGCGGGGCGGGTTCTGGGGGGCGGTGGGCCGCTCGGCGGGGGAGTCGGTGCTGCTCATCGTGATCCGTCCTCCAACAGGGGTGGGGAGACTGCTCGGGGGTGCGGCGGGGCTCGGTACGACGACGAGGTGGCGGGGCTGCCCGGTGGTGAGGGCGAGCCGCTCGCGGACGGCGGCCTCGGCCAGCGCGTGGCAGCGGCCGGCCAGCCGGGAGCGGCGGGCGCGTTCGCCGTGGCCGCACGGCTGGCGGGTCAGCCCGCGCAGCGCGGTGAGGTCCTCCGGGCCGGGCAGGTAGCCGTCGGTCACGGCTTCCTCCAGGCGTTCCAGGTAGCCGGGGGCGCTGCCGGGCAGGGCCGCCCGGTAGCGCCCGAGGTCGGCGAGCAGGAAGGCGCGCAGCCGGCCGCCCTCCTGGACGGCCTCGTCGATCGCCTCGGTCAGACGCAGCGCGTCCTGGACGTCCTCCGCCCACAGCTCGGCGCCCGGGCCGGCGAACACCGGACGGTCGGGGAGCTGGAGGTGGACGGGGACGGCGGGGTGCAGGGCTTGGGCGAGGGCGCGGCGCAGCACGCGGACTTCGTCGGCGCTGAAGGCCATGCCGCCGCGCGATCCGTGTGGCGTAGGCATGGGCTGACACTACGTGAGGAATATCCGATTTGTCGGTAGCGTCGCGCCGACGCCCCACGTTCGGCCCGGCGGAATCGGCCGCGGGAGTGGGGGGACGTCCCGGGGCAGGGGGCCTGAGGCCTGCTCAGGTGGTGGGGCGGTTGCGCTCGAAGACCAGGCGCAGGCCGATCAGGGTGAGCCAGGGCTCGTGGACGTCGATGGTGGAGGCCTCGCCGAGGACCAGGGGGGCCAGCCCGCCGGTGGCGATCACCTGGACGTCGTCCGGGTCCTTGGACAGCTCCTTGGCCATCCGGTCGACCAGGCCGTCGACCTGGCCCGCGAAGCCGTACAGGATGCCGGACTGCATGCCCTCGACGGTGTTCTTGCCGATCACGTTGCGGGGCCGGGCCAGCTCGATCTTGCGCAGCTGGGCGCCGCGGACACCGAGCGCCTCCACCGAGATCTCGATGCCGGGGGCGATCGCGCCGCCCACGTAGTCGCCGCGGGCGTTGACGGCGTCGAAGGTGGTGGCGGTGCCGAAGTCGACCACGATGCACGGGCCGCCGTACAGGTGGTTGGCGGCCAGGGCGTTGACGATCCGGTCGGCGCCGACCTCCTTGGGGTTGTCCATCAGGACGTGCACCCCGGTCTTCACACCGGGCTCCACGATCACCGCGGGGACGTCGCCGTAGTAGCGGCGGGTCACCTCGCGGAGCTCGTGGAGCACGGCGGGAACGGACGAGCAGATCGCCAGGCCCTCCACCGCGGCCTCCCGGACCGCGGTGTGGTTGCCCATCAACCCCTGTAGCAGCACTGCCAGTTCATCGGCCGTGCGGCGCGAATCGGTCGAGATCCGCCAATGTTCCACCACGTCCTCGCCGTCGAACAGGCCGAGCGTGGTCTGGGTGTTGCCGACGTCGATGGTGAGGAGCATGGGGCGCTTTCTGCGAGTCGGGACGGGAGGTCAGGCGCGCAGGTCGAGGCCGATGTCCAGGATCGGCGAGGAGTGGGTGAGCGCGCCCACCGCCAGGTAGTCGACACCAGTCTGGGCGACCTCGCGCGCGGTGGCCAGGGTCAGGCCGCCGGAGGCCTCCAGCTTCGCCCGGCCGGCCACCAGCTCGACGGCCTCCTTCAGCTGCGGGACGGTGAAGTTGTCCAGCAGGATCAGGTCGGCCCCGGCCGCCAGCACCGGCGGGATCTGCTCCAGGGTGTCGACCTCGATCTCGACCGGCAGGTCGGGGTAGGCGGCCTTGACGGCCCGGAAGGCCTCGGCGACGCCGCCGGCCGCGACCACGTGGTTGTCCTTGACCAGGGCGGCGTCGGACAGGGCCATCCGGTGGTTGGCGCCGCCGCCGCAGCGCACCGCGAACTTCTCCAGCGCGCGCAGGCCCGGGGTGGTCTTGCGGGTGTCCCGGACGACGGCGCCGGTGCCCTCCAGGGCGTCGGCCCAGGCGCGGGTCGCGGTGGCGATGCCGGACAGGTGGCAGAGCAGGTTGAGCGCGCTGCGCTCGGCGGTGAGCAGGTCGCGGGTGCGGGAGCGGACCGACAGCAGGACCTGGCCGGCCTCGACCCGGTCGCCGTCCTGGACGTGCCGCTCGACCTCGAACTCCTCCTCGCAGATCAGCGAGACGACCGCCTCGGCGATCCGCAGGCCGGCCACCACGCCGGCCTGGCGGGCGGTGAAGTCGGCGGTGGCGACGGCCTCGGCGGGCACGGTGGCCACCGAGGTGACGTCCTCGCCGCCGGCCAGGTCCTCGGCCAGTGCCAGGGTGGCGATGTCCTCGACCTCGATCGGGTCCAGTCCGGCCTGCTCCAGCAGCTCGGCCAGCTGCGGGTCCAGGCCGGTCTCGTAGCCCTCGCCGTCCCCGCAGGCGCAGCCGTCGCCGCAGCCGCCCTGGGCGTCGGCCAGGGGGAGTTCCTCGTGGGAGTGGGTCATGGTTCTACTGCTCCTCAGGGGTGCTGACGGGGCCGCCGGAGGCGGTGAGGGTGGTGATCAGGTGGCGCCGCCAGTGGGCGTCGTCGCGCTCGGGGAAGTCCTCGCGCCAGTGGCAGCCGCGGGTCTCCTCGCGCTGCGCGGCGGCCGCGACCAGCGCGGTGGCGACCAGCAGCAGGTTGGCGGCCTCCCAGGTCTCCACCCGCGGGTCGGCGGGCTTCTCCTCGGCGACGTGCGCGTGGGCCTGCTCGGTGAGCAGGGCCAGCCCGGCGGCGGTGCCGGCCATCGTGGCGGCCGAGCGCAGCACGCCCGCGCCGCGCGACATCAGCCGCTGGATCTCGGCGCGCGACTCGGGGGCGGGCAGCGGCACCGGCCGTGCGGCGCGGGCGGCGGCGACGTCCACGGCGCGCTCGGGCAGTGCGCCGCGGCGGTGCCGGTCGGCGAGGTCGGCGGCGATCCGCTCGGCGAAGACCAGGCCCTCCAGCAGCGAGTTGGAGGCCAGCCGGTTGGCGCCGTGCACCCCGGTGCAGGCGACCTCGCCGCAGGCGTACAGGCCGGGGACGCTGGTGCGGCCGTGCCGGTCGGTGCGGATGCCGCCGGAGGCGTAGTGCGCGGCCGGGGCGACCGGGATCGGCTCGGTGACCGGGTCGATGCCGTGCGCGCGGCAGGAGGCGAAGATGGTCGGGAAGCGCTGCTGCCACATCTCGGCGCCGAAGTGCCGCCCGTCCAGGTACATGTGCTCGGCGCCCTGCTCCTGCATGCGCCGGGTGATCGCCTTGGCGACGATGTCGCGCGGGGCCAGTTCGGCCAGCTCGTGCTGCCCGAGCATGAAGCGGGTGCCGTGCGCGTCCACCAGGTGGGCGCCCTCGCCGCGGACCGCCTCGGAGACCAGCGGCTGCTGGCCCTCGGCCTCCGGGCCGAGCCAGAGCACGGTCGGGTGGAACTGGACGAACTCCAGGTCGGTGACGGCGGCGCCGGCCCGCAGGGCGAGCGCCACGCCGTCACCGGTGGAGACCGCCGGGTTGGTGGTGGCGGAGAAGACCTGGCCCATGCCGCCGGTGGCGAGGACCACCGCGCGGGCCCGGACGGCGCCGACGCCGTCGCGCTGGCCCTCGCCCATCACGTGCAGGGTGAGGCCGGCGGCGTGCCCGTCGGCGTCGGTGAGCAGGTCGAGGACGAGGGCGTGCTCGATCAGCTCGACGCCGGGGTCGTTGCGGACGGCTTCCACCAGGGCGCGCGATATCTCGGCGCCGGTGGCGTCCCCGCCGGCGTGCGCGATCCGGCGGCGGTGGTGGCCGCCC
Organism: Kitasatospora sp. NPDC087271; assembly: GCF_044744605.1. Classification (NCBI taxonomy): domain Bacteria; kingdom Bacillati; phylum Actinomycetota; class Actinomycetes; order Kitasatosporales; family Streptomycetaceae; genus Kitasatospora; species Kitasatospora sp. NPDC087271. Next base: position 43,262 of record NZ_JBIUYQ010000002.1, on the reverse strand, counting down.
TCGCGGGTGAGCAGGATCTCGCCGTCGGCGCCGCGGTCGAAGGCGGCGCCGACGGCGATCAGCCGGCGGACGGCGTCCGGGCCCTCGGTGACCAGGGTGCGCACGGCCTCCTCGTCACAGATCCCGGCGCCGGCCACCAGGGTGTCGTCCAGGTGCTGCTCGGGGGTGTCGCCCTCGCCCAGGGCGGCCGCGATGCCGCCCTGGGCCCAGCGGGTGGAGCCGTCGTCCAGCATCGCCTTGGTGACCACCATGGTCCGCAGGCCGGCCTTGCGGGCGTTGAGGGCGACGGTGAGGCCGGCCACCCCGGAGCCGACCACGACCACGTCGGTGGTGGCGGTCCAGCCGGGGGCCGGGGCGGTGAGGCGGTGCGTGGCGGACATGGCGTCAGTGGCTCCTTCAGCGCGCGGCGGTCGGGGCCGCGCCGTTGCCGTCACCGTACGCCCCGTCGCCGCGGAGCAGTCCGGTGCCCTCCGGGGCCTCGGCGGGGTCGCCGCCCAGGCCGGTGATCCGGTTCCGCTCGTCCACGAAGACGATGCTCGGTTCGTAGCCCTTGGCCTCGGCCGTGTCCATCTGCCCGTAGGCGATGAGTATGACCAGGTCGCCGGGGTGGACCAGGCGGGCGGCGGCGCCGTTGATGCCGATCACGCCGGAGCCGCGCGGGCCGGCGATGGTGTAGGTCTCCAGCCGGGCCCCGTTGTCGATGTCGACGATGTGGACCAGCTCGCCGGGGAGCAGGTCGGCGGCGTCGAGCAGGTCCTCGTCCACCGTGACGGAGCCGACGTAGTGCAGGTCGGCCTGGGTCACGGTGGCCCGGTGGATCTTGGACTTGAGCATGGTGCGGAGCATTGCGGGTCACGCCTCCTGTGAGTGCATGCCTGAAAGGGGAGCTCTTGCCGAACGGTTCCGTGCCGGGTGGCCGGTTGCCTAGCGGCAGATGACGTGGACGTTGTCGATCAGGCGGGTGGAACCCACCTTCGCGGCGACGGCCAGCACCGCCGCGCCCTGGAAGTCGTCCGCCGCTTCGCTGAAGTCGTGCGGGTCGATCAGGGCGAGGTAGTCGAGGGTGATGCCTTCGGCCGCGTCCAGGACGGCCGAGGCGGCCTCGCGGACGGCCTTCGGGCCCTGGGCGGCGGCGTCCCGGCCGGCGAACAGCGCCTTGGAGAGGGCGAGGGCCTGCTCGCGCTCGTCGGTGGAGAGGTAGCGGTTGCGCGAGGAGCGCGCCAGCCCGTCCTCCTCGCGGGCGGTCGGCACCCCGACCACCTCGACGTCGAAGTCCAGGTCGGCGACCATCCGCTGGATGATCGCGAGCTGCTGCGCGTCCTTCTCGCCGAAGAACGCGAAGTCCGGGTCGGTGATGTGCAGCAGCTTGGCGACGACGGTCAGCACGCCGTCGAAGTGGCCGGGGCGGGTGGCGCCCTCGAAGCGCTCGCCCATCGGGCCGGCCGACAGGCGCACCTGCGGCCGGCCGTTCGGGTACACCTCGTCGACGGAGGGCGCGAACACCACGTCGGCGCCGTTCTCCTCGGCCAGCTTCACGTCCTCGTCCAGGCTGCGCGGGTAGCGCTCCAGGTCCTCGGCCGGGCCGAACTGCAGCGGGTTGACGAAGACCGTCACCGCCACCCGGCCCTCCTGGCCGACCTGCTTGCGGGCGGCCCGGATCAGCGCGGCGTGGCCCTCGTGCAGCGCGCCCATGGTCATCACGACGGCGTTGTCGACCGGGCGCTCGTCCGGCCAGAACGCGGCCTCGAAGTCGTCCACGGTGCGGGTGACGACGGCCCGGTGGACCTTCGGCGCCCGCTGGGTCCTGACCGGCTGCTTTCCGCGTGCCATTAGCGATTCTCCTCGTTCAGTACGTCCAGCAGCGCCGCCGCCGACGCTTCGTCGATCGTCCCGTTGGCGAGCGCCCGCTGCGCGGTGGCGCGGGCCATCGCCCGGTAGGCCGCCGGGATGTCCGGGGACACCGTACTGAGCTGCGCCAGGTGGCGCCGTACGGTGCCCGCGTCGCCCCGGGCGACCGGGCCGGTGAGGGCCGCGTCGCCGGAGCGCAGGCTGTTGTCCAGGGCGGCGCCGAGCAGCGGGCCGAGCAGCCGGCCGGGCTCGGCGACGCCGGCCGTGTGCAGCAGGTCCATCGCCTGCGCGACCAGGGTGACCAGGTGGTTCGCGCCGTGCGCGAGGGCCGTGTGGTAGAGCGGGCGGACCTGCTCCGGCACCCACTCCGGCTCGCCGCCCATCTCCACCACCAGCGCTTCGGCGACCGGCCGCAGCTCTTCGGGGGCGGTCACCCCGAACGGGCAGCCGGCCAGCCGGTCCAGGTCGACGGAGGTGCCGGTGAAGGTCATCGCCGGGTGCAGCGCCAGCGGCAGCGCCCCGGCCAGGGTGGCGGGCTCCAGGATGCCGACGCCGTGCGCGCCGGAGGTGTGCACCAGCAGCTGCCCGGGGCGGACGGCGCCGGTCGCGACGAGGCCGGCCACCAGGTCGGCCAGCGTGTCGTCCGGCACGGTGAGCAGCACCAGGTCGGCGGCGGCCAGCACCTGCGGCGGGGTGACGATCCGCACCCCCGGCAGCAGCGCCTCGGCGCGGCGGCGGGAGGTGGCGGACACCCCGGAGGCGGCGACCACGGTGTGCCCGGCGAGCTGCAGGGCGGCGCCCAGCGCCGGGCCGACCCGGCCGGTGCCGACCACGCCGACGGCCAGCCGGGCCGGGCGGTTGCCGGGGTCGGCCGGGTCGTCGGCGTAGCCCGGGTGGCTCGGGTCGTTCAGGTGGCTCGGATCGCCGAAGCCGTCGGCGAGCGGGGCGAACCCGCCGTCGGCGGCGTGGTCGGCACTGTCGGACGTGTTCACGGCCCGGCCCTCGTCCTTAGCTCCTCGTTCCGGTCCTCTTCGGGTACCGGACGTACCGGCCCATTCTACGGGCGCTCAGCCGGTCCTCCACGGGGTGCTCCACGGGATGCCCGGGGATGCCCGGGGGCGCTCAGTCCGTCGCCCCGGCCCGGATCAGCCCGGCCTCGTAGGCGAGCACCACGGCCTGGACCCGGTCGCGCAGGCCGAGCTTGGCGAGGATCCGGCCGACGTGGGTCTTCACAGTGGCTTCGGAGAGCACCAGCCGGGCCGCGATCTCGCCGTTCGACAGCCCCTGGGCGACCAGCAGGAACACCTCCCGCTCCCGCTCGGTCAGCGGCCCGAGGGCGTCCGCGCCGGGCGCGCTCTGCGGAGTCGGCAGCACCTCGGCGAAGCGGTCGATCATGCGGCGGGTGGTGGTCGGCGCGACCACCGCGTCCCCGCCGTGCACCGCGCGGATCGCGGCCACCAGCTCGGTCGGCGGGACGTCCTTGAGCAGGAAGCCGCTGGCGCCGGCCTTGAGCGCGGCGAAGGCGTACTCGTCCAGGTCGAAGGTGGTCAGGATGAGCACGTGCGGGGCGTTGGGCACGGGGCTGCCGTCCTCGGCCAGGCAGATCCGGCGGGTGGTCTGCACCCCGTCCAGGCGCGGCATCCGCACGTCCATCAGGATCACGTCCACCTCGGTGTGCCGCAGCTGCTCCAGGGCCCGGGCGCCGTCGCCGGCCTCGGCGACGATCTCGATGTCGCCCTGCGACTGCAGGATCATCCGGAAACCGGTGCGCAGCAGTTCCTGGTCGTCGACGAGCATCACGCGGATGGTCAAGGTGGCTCCTTCAGGGGGCGTCGGGGGGACCGGGGGGTTAGTGGGCCGCCTTGAGCGGCAGGATGGCGCGGATCCGGAAGCCGCCGCCGGGGCGGGGGCCCACGTCGAGGCTGCCGCTGACCATGCCGACCCGCTCGCGCATGCCGATCAGGCCGTGACCGAGGCCGTCCGTGCCGCCGGTGGCCAGTTGCTCGTCGGTGCTGCCGCGGCCGTCGTCCTCGACCAGGACGGCCAGCTCGCGCTCGCCGAAGTCGACCGCGACCCGGGCGTGCACGTCGGGGCCGCCGTGCTTGCGGACGTTGGTCAGCGCCTCCTGGACGATCCGGTAGACCGTCAGCTCGACGCCGCGCGGCAGCTCGCGCGGATGCCCGGAGGTCGCGTAGTCCACCTGAAGCCCGGCCGTGCGGACCTGCTCCAGCAGCTCCGGCAGTTCCTCGACGCCCGGCTGCGGCACGTACTCCTCGGCGGTGTCGGCGGTGCGCAGCACGCCCAGCAGGCGGCGCATCTCGACCAGCGCCTGCCGGCCGGTGGACGCGATCGTGCCGAGCGCCTCCTTCGCCTGCTGCGGCGAGTTGTCGAGCACGTACGCGGCGCCGTCGGCCTGGACGATCATCACCGAGACGTTGTGCGCGACCACGTCGTGCAGCTCGCGGGCGATCCGGGCGCGCTCGGCGGCCACCGCCACCTTGGACTGGGCGTCCCGCTCGCGCTCCAGCCGGGCGGCGCGGTCCTCCAGCTCGGTCAGGTAGGCCCGGCGCACCCTGGTCAGCCGCCCCCACGCCCAGCACAGGATGAACGGGGTGCTCATCAACAGCGTGATCAGCGCCGCCTCGCCGAAGGAGTACGGGCGGGTGTGGAAGTCCCCGGCGCCGTTGGAGACCGTCTTCAGCGGGTGGAGCTGCCAGAACACCAGGGGCCCGGCGGCCAGCCCGGCGACCAGCGCCAGCCGGGACGTCCACTTCTGGCCGAAGGCGGCGCCGGTGTACGCGAACACCAGGTAGGCGATGGAGGAGGCGGCCGGGAGGACGTCGGCGGCCACCTGGCCGAGGCCCAGGCCGGTGGCGGCGGCCACGGTGACGTCGGGGAAGCGTCGGCGGAAGACCATGAGCGCGGGCAGCAGCACCGCGATCAGGATCTGTGCGTCGAAGCGCCAGCCGTCGCTGGAACTGTCGTTCGGCAGCAGGCTGGCGAAGAGCACCATCGCAGCCCAGGCGGCGTCGACCACCACGGGGTGACGGCGGAGCCAGGCGTTGAGTCGATGCACGTCTCCAGCCTAGGCAGTCACCTGGCGTGTTCAGGTCCGCCGGTAGGGCGATCCGTCCTACTCCGTAGGTCGGAGACGCACCGTACCGGTGGGGAGGGCGCGCCCGGCTCCGGGTAGCGTCCCGCGCTATGACTTGGATGCGGTGGGCGCCCGCCATGGAGCAGGCCCTGTACGACCCGGACGGCGGCTTCTACCGCAGGCCGGAGGGCCCCGCCGGGCACTTCCGCACCTCGGTGCACGCCTCGCCGAGGTTCGCCCGCGCGGTGGCCCGGCTGCTACTGGAGGTTGACGCCGCCCTGGGCCGTCCGGAGGAGCTGGCCCTCGTCGACGTCGGGGCCGGACGCGGCGAACTGCTCACCGGGGTGCTGGCCGAACTGCCCGGCGAGGTGCTGGCGCGGCTGCGCCCGTACGGCGTGGAGATCGCGCGGCGCCCGGCGGGCCTGCCGTCCACAGCCCTGTGGACGGACGAGGTGCCGCGGGGCCTCACCGGGCTGCTGTTCGCCAACGAATGGCTGGACAACGTGCCGCTGGACGTCGGCGAGGTCGACGAGGACGGGGTGCTGCGCTACCGGGAGGTGGACACCGCGACCGGCGGGGAACGGCTCGGCGGGCCCGCCTCGGCGGCCGACGCGGCCTGGGCCGAGCGCTGGTGGCCGGTCGGGCACCCCGGGGACTTCGTGGAGTTCGGCGGCCCCCGGGACGCCGCCTGGGCGCGGGCCGTCGCCGGGCTGGAGCGCGGCCTGGCCGTCGCCGTCGACTACGGGCACACCGCCGACCGGCGCCCGCTGTTCGGCACCCTCACCGGCTTCCGGGGCGGCCGCGAGGTGTCGCCGGTGCCGGACGGCTCCTGCGACGTCACCGCGCACGTCGCCCTGGACTCCGCGGCGGCGCCCGGCCTCCACAGCCTGTGGACAACCCAGCGGGACGCCCTGCGCGCCCTCGGCGTGAGCGGCGCCCGGCCGCCGCTCGCGCTCGCCTCCACCGACCCGGCCGGCTACCTGCGGGCGCTCGGCGGGGCCGGCGAGGGCGCCGAACTGACCGACCCGGCCGGGCTCGGCGCCTTCGGCTGGCTCGCCCAGGCCGTCCGCATGCCGGTACCGGAGGCCCTGGCCGCCCTGCCGGGGTGGCAGACTCTGACCTCATGAGGGAGACCACGGTCGGCATCGGGGCGGGAGCCGAGAACTTCACCGGCGAGGCGGGCACCACCGACATGGTGCTCAACATCGGCCCGCAGCACCCCGCCACGCACGGCGTGCTGCGACTGCGGCTGGTGCTCGACGGCGAGCGGATCATCACCGCCGAGCCGGTGATCGGCTACATGCACCGGGGCGCGGAGAAGCTGTTCGAGGCCCGCGACTACCGGCAGATCATCATGCTGGCCAACCGGCACGACTGGCTCTCCGCCTTCGGCAACGAGCTCGGCGTCGTCCTCGGCGTCGAGCGGATGCTCGGCATGGAGGTGCCCGAGCGGGCGGTGTGGATCCGCACCCTGCTCGCCGAACTCAACCGTGTGCTCAACCACCTGATGTTCCTCGGCTCGTACCCGCTGGAACTCGGCGGCATCACCCCGATCTTCCACGCCTTCACCGCCCGCGAGGACCTCCAGCACGTCCTGGAGGAGGCCTCCGGCGGGCGCATGCACTACATGTTCAACCGGGTCGGCGGCCTCAAGGAGGACATCCCGGCCGGCTGGCTCGGCCGCGTCCGCACCGCCGTCGCCACCGTCCGCTCCCAGCTGCCGGTCTTCGAGGACCTCGTCCTCGGCAACGAGATCTTCCGTGCCCGCACCGCCGGCGTCGGCGCCCTCACCCGGGCCCAGGCCGAGGCGTACGGCGTCAGCGGGCCGATCGCCCGCGCCAGCGGCCTCGATTTCGACCTGCGCCGCGACGAGCCCTACCTCGCGTACGGCTCCGACGAACTGCGGCAGGTGCTCACCGTGGTCACCCGCGAGGAGGGCGACTGCCTGGCCCGGTTCGAGTGCCTGCTGGAGCAGACCCTCAACTCGCTGGACCTCGCCGACGCCTGCCTCGACAAGATCGCCACCCTGCCGCCCGGCCCGGTCAACCAGCGGCTGCCCAAGGTGCTCAAGGCCCCCGAGGGCAGCACCTACTCCTGGACCGAGAACCCGCTCGGCATCAACGGCTACTACCTGGTCTCGCGCGGTGACAAGACGCCGTGGCGGCTCAAGCTGCGCTCGGCGTCCTTCAACAACGTCCAGGCGCTGACCGAGCTGCTGCCCGGGACGCTGGTCGCGGACATGGTGGCGATCCTCGGGTCGATGTTCTTCGTCGTCGGGGACATCGACAAGTAGGGCCCGGCCCTTTGCGGGCCGGGCCTGCGCAGGGCCGGTGCTTCCCGGGCTCAGCCCTTCTTCGGCCGCTTGGCCGGGTCGGCCGGGTGCGGGGCCACCTTGCGGTCGCCCTTGGTGGCGATCCGCTCCGCGCACAGGCCGGCCAGCACGTCGTACGCCGCCTTGCCCATCAGCTCGGTCAGCTCGGGGCGGTAGCTGACGTACACCGGGTCCGGCCCCTGGTGCGCCGCCGGGCTGCCCGTGCACCACCAGTGCAGGTCGTGGCCGCCCGGGCCCCAGCCGCGGCGGTCGTACTCGCCGATCGAGACCTGGAGGTAGCGGGTGTCGTCCGGCCGGTCGATCCAGTCGTAGGTGCGGCGGACCGGCAGCTGCCAGCAGACGTCCGGCTTCGTCTCCAGCGGCTCCCGGCCCTCCTTGAGCGCCAGCGCGTGCAGCGCGCAGCCGGCGCCGCCCGCGAAGCCGGGGCTGTTCACGAAGATGCAGGCCCCGTTCACCCGGCGGGTCTGGCGGTCGCCGTCCTCGTCGAGCATGGTGACGCCGCCGTCGGACGTGATCCGGCCCGCGGCGTCGGTGCCGTGCGCGAAGTTCTCCCACAGCTCGGGCGTCAGCCGCTTCGCGTGGCCGAGGACGCGCTTCTCGTCGTCCTCGTCCGAGTAGTGCGCGCCCAGCGTGCAGCAGCCGTCCGACTCGCCGCGGCCCTCGCGGATGCCGTGGCAGCCCTGGCCGAAGACGCAACCCCAGCGGGAGGTCAGCCAGGTGAGGTCACAGCGGAACACCTGCTCCTCGTCGTCGGGGTCGGCGAACTCGACCCAGGCGCGCGGGAAGTCGAGCGGGACCTCGTCACGGGGGATCCCGCCGAGCGGCGTCTCGCCGCGCAGGGTCGGCATCGCCAGGTCGACGGGGGCGGGGGAGGCCTTGGACTTCTTCTTGGACGTTTCTGCTGGTGCCACCCGGCAAGGGTAGAGCCTTCGGGGCGGCCTGCCCGGACCCGTCCGGGTGATCCGGGGTGCGCCGCCGCGCCGGTGGTGGCCGGCCGACCGCAGGCTGGAGGGAACCGGGCGGCACTGTCGGGTTGTCAGATCAGTTTGATGATCTCGCGTTGACCCGTATTGGATGCCCTGGAACACCCCGGATCACCACTGGAGCACCGAGCCGTGACCGCCTCGCCCCGCGCCGCCCAGACGGCCGTCCTCGCCGCCCTCGCGGTCCTGGCCGCCGGGTGCGCCTCCGCGCCCGCGCTGCGGGCCCGGTCGGCCGCCGCCGCTCCGCTGTGCGACGCCCCGGTGGTGATCGGCCACCGGGGCGCCCCGCGCAACGCGCCCGAGAACACCATGGCCTCCTTCGAGACCGCCCTCGACCAGGGCGCCGACTGGCTGGAGACCGACGTCCAGACCACCAGGGACGGCGTCCCGGTGCTGATGCACGACCCCACGGTGGACCGCACCACCAACGGCAAGGGCGCCATCGCCGACCTGACCGCCGCCCAGATCGCCGCCCTGCGGGTGACCGTCGGCCCCGGCCCCACCGAGCCCGTCCCCACCCTCCAGGAACTGCTCAAGCGCCTCTCCGACAGCAACGCCACCCTGCTGATGGAGATCAAGTGGCAGCGCGCCGAGGACGTCACCCGGATCGCCCGGATCGCCGCAGCCAGCGGTGCCCGGGTCGTCCTCTACTCGTTCTCGGCGGAGCACCTGCGCCAGGCCCACGCCGCCGCGCCCGCCCTGCCGGTCGTGCTGATCCAGGGCTCCGCCATCGCCGAGGACCCGGGTGACCTGCCGCTGCGCGGCATCGCCCTGGACGCGGCGCTGGCCAGCGCCTCCCGGATCGCCGCCGAGCGCAAGGCGGGCCGCGAGGTGTACGTCTGGACGCTCGACGACGAGGAGTCCTGGCAGCTGATGTCGGCCCGGGACGCCGACGGCCTGATCACCGACACCCCGGGCCGGGCCCGCCGCTGGGTGGACACCAACTGCCGCCCCGAGCGCCGGGCCGGACCGCGCGGCCACTGACGCGTCCGGTCGCCGGCGGCGGGGTACGGCCGGGACCGGTGTGAAGACGGTCGAGACCGGTTTCGCCCGGGGCCGGATCGCGTAGCGTGGAGAGTTATGCGACTCGGTGTACTCGACGTAGGTTCCAACACCGTCCACTTCCTCGTGGTGGACGCCCATCCGGGTGCCGCCCCGCTGCCCGCGTACTCGCACAAGGCCGAACTGCGGCTGGCCGAACTGCTCGACGGCGACGGCGCGATAAGCGAGGCAGGCGTCGAGCGGCTGGTCGGCCACATCGCCTCGTCGCTGCGGGTCGCCGAGGACAAGGGGGTCGTCGACATCCTGCCGTTCGCCACCTCCGCCGTCCGGGAGGCCGCCAACGGCGAGGAGGTGCTGCGCCGGGTCGCCACGGAGACCGGGGTGGAGCTGCGGGTGCTGTCCGGGCAGGACGAGGCCCGGCTCACGTTCCTGGCCGTCCGGCGCTGGTTCGGCTGGTCCTCGGGCCGACTGCTCAACCTGGACATCGGCGGCGGCTCGCTGGAGATCGCCTGCGGCCTGGACGAGCAGCCCGACGTCGCCTGCTCGCTGCCGCTGGGCGCCGGTCGGCTCACCGCCCGCTGGCTGCCCGGCGACGTCGCCGACCCGGACGGGCTGCGCGGGCTGAGACGCCACATCCGGGCCGAGATGGCCACCGTCGTGGGCGAGGTCGCCCGGCTCGGCGCGCCGCAGCACGCCGTCGCCACCTCCAAGACCTTCAAGCAGCTGGCCCGGATGACCGGCGCCGCCCCCGCCGACGCCGGCCCGTACACCGACCGCCGGCTCACCCGCAGCGGGTTGTCCGCCTGGCTGCCGCGACTGTCCTCGATGACCGTCGAGGAGCGGGCACGGATCCCCGGCGTCTCCGAGGGCCGCGCCAAGCAGCTGCTGGCCGGGGCGCTGGTCGCGGACGCCGCGATGGACCTGTTCGGCCTCGACGAGCTGGACGTCTGCCCGTGGGCGCTGCGCGAGGGCATCATCCTGCGCCGCCTGGACGCCATGGACGGCTCCGCCGACCGCCGCCGCCCGGCCCTCACCCCGTAGGGCCCCCGCGCCGCAGGGCTCCACACCGTCGGCCCCGTGGCCCGTCCGGCGGCTCCCGCCGGGGCCGGCCGGGGATCCGGTCCCGTTCGGAGCGCGGTCCGCTTACGCTGTCTCCCGTGGCGCAACCAGCGGGCGAGGACCGGACGCGGGAGGGCCGCGCTCCCGGGGACGGGCAGCCGCGGCCGGACGGCCCGCGCCGCAAACTCGGCAAGGGCGCCACCGGGGCGCAGGCCGCGAAGGCCGTCGAGGCGGCCCGGCGCACCGGGCGCAAGAGCGCCGCGCGCAAGGCCGCCGAGCAGCCGTCCGTGCCCGAGGCGAAGCAGCCCGCGGGAGGCGCGTCCGAGGCGAAGACGCCCGCCGGGACGAAGCCTGTCGGGACGAAGTCCGAAACGAGCAAGCCCGCGGGGACGAAGCCCGAAGCGAGGAAGTCCGGAACGCGGAAGGCCGCCGCGACCGCCGCCCCCCGGGAGACCCGCACCGCCCGGGCCGCCGGCGCCGCCAAGGCCGCCGTCCAGTCGGTGCGCTCGGTCAAGGCCGCCCGCCGCGACGCCGCCCGCCCGCCGCTGCTGCGCACCACCGACCGGCTGGTGCTGCCCTCGCACCCGGCCCTGCACATCCCCGACACCAAGGTGGTCCTGTCCACCGCGTCGGTGTACCCGGCGGGCACCGCCGTCGCCTTCGAGCTGGCCGCCAAGCTCGGCTACGACGGGGTCGAGGTGATGGTCTGGAACGACCCGGTCAGCCAGGACATCGAGGCCCTGCGCCGCCTCTCCGACGCCCACCAGCTGCCGATCCTGGCCGTGCACGCGCCGTGCCTGCTGATCACCCAGCGGGTGTGGACCACCGACCCGTGGACCAAGCTGGTCCGGGCCCGGGCGGCGGCCGAGAAGCTCGGTGCGAGCGCCGTCGTGGTCCACCCGCCGTTCCGCTGGCAGCGCCAGTACGCCCGGGACTTCGTGACGGGCATCAACCGGATGGCGGGCGAGACCGACGTCCGCTTCGCGGTGGAGAACATGTACCCGTGGCGCTACCGCGACCGCGAGGTGCTGGCCTACGCCCCGGGCTGGGACGTCACCGACGAGGAGTACCGGCACTTCACCATCGACCTCTCGCACGTCGCCACCTCCCGGATCGACGCGTTCGCCATGGTCGAGCGGATGGGCGACCGGCTCGCCCACATCCACCTCGCCGACGGCAGCGGCTCCGGCAAGGACGAGCACCTGATCCCGGGCCGCGGCAAGCAGCCCTGCGCCGAACTGCTGGAGCACCTGGCCCGTACCGGTTTCGACGGCCACGTGGTGCTGGAGGTCAACACCCGCCGCTCCGCGTCCCCCGCCGAACGCGAGGCCGACCTTGCCGAGGCGCTCGCCTTCACCCGCTTGCACCTGGCCACCCCCTCGCGCGTACGCTGAGGAAGCGCGCCCGGCTGGGTGCGAACTTCCTTGCGTAAGGGGAGAGATGACGGACCAACAGGACTTCCGGGAGATCGCCGAGAGCTTCGGCGGGGTCGCCGCCGAGTACGACCGGGCCCGCCCCGGCTACCCGGACGGGCTGTTCGAGGCGCTGGAGCGGTTGTCCGGTCGCCGCCTCAAGGGGGCCCGGGTGCTGGACGTCGGCGCCGGCACCGGCATCGCCACCCGGCTGCTGGCCGCGCGCGGCGCCGACGTCGTCGCGGTGGAGCCCAACGCGGGCATGGCCGCCCAGTTCCTGGCCTCCTCGGCGGGCCTGCCGCTGGTCAGGGCCGGCGGTGACGAACTGCCGTTCCACGACGACTCCGCGGATCTGATCAGCTACGCCCAGTCCTTCCACTGGACCCGCACCGAACGGGCCATCCCCGAGGCGATCCGGGTGCTGCGGCCCGGCGGCGCCCTCGCCGTCTGGTGGAACGTGCACGACGAGACCGTGCCCTGGGTCCGGGCCCGGGTGGAGCGGCTGAGCGCCGCGCTGCCCAGCTACCACGGCTACGGCCGGATCGCCGAGTTCACCGCCCTGCTGGCCCCGGCCGGGCTGAGGGTCGAACGCGCGGTGCTGCGCTGGGAGCGGCGGATCACCGTCGACCACGTGCTCGACGACCTGGTCTCCCGCTCGTTCATGGCCTCGCTCTCCCCCGCCGAGCGCGAACCGGTGCTGGCCGTCGAGCGGCAGGCGATGATCGCCGAGTTCCCGGACGGCCGGGTGGTCGAGCCCTACGTCCTGGAACTGGCGGTGGGGATCACCCCGGCCTGACCTGCACCTCGGCCCGACCCGCGCCCGGACGGCCCGCCCGCGTGACCGCATCGCGGACGGACCGTCCGCCGCCTGGACGGCGGGCGTAGGCTCGGTAGCCACAGCGGCCCCCGCATCCTCCTACCGGCGGGGCGCCGGCGAGAGCCCCGAAGGAGTGGAGCACAGTGCCCGAGCTGAGGTCCCGTACGGTCACCCACGGTCGCAACATGGCAGGCGCCCGGGCGCTTCTCCGGGCCGCCGGCGTAGCCCGCGAGGACTTCGGCAAGCCGATCATCGCGGTCGCCAACTCCTTCACCGAGTTCGTCCCGGGCCACACCCACCTCCAGCCGGTCGGCCGGATCGTCTCCGAGGCGATCAAGCAGGCGGGCGGCATCCCGCGCGAGTTCAACACCATCGCCGTGGACGACGGCATCGCGATGGGCCACGGCGGCATGCTCTACTCGCTGCCCTCGCGCGACCTGATCGCCGACTCGGTCGAGTACATGGTCAACGCGCACTGCGCCGACGCGCTGATCTGCATCTCCAACTGCGACAAGATCACCCCGGGCATGCTGATGGCCGCGCTGCGCCTGAACATCCCGACCGTCTTCGTCTCCGGCGGCCCGATGGAGGCCGGCAAGGCCACCCTCGTCGACGGCACCGTGCGCAGGCTCGACCTGATCGACGCGATCTCCCAGGCGGCCAACGAGAACGTCTCCGACGAGGACATCGCGATCATCGAGGAGAACGCCTGCCCCACCTGCGGCTCGTGCTCCGGCATGTTCACCGCCAACTCGATGAACTGCCTCACCGAGGCCATCGGCCTCTCGCTGCCCGGCAACGGCTCCGTCCTCGCCACCCACACCGCCCGCAAGGCCCTGTACGAGCGGGCCGGGCGGACGGTCGTCGAGATCGCCGACCGCCACTACGGCCAGGACGACGCCTCGGTGCTGCCCCGCGCGATCGCCACCCGCGCCGCCTTCGAGAACGCCATGGCCCTGGACATCGCCATGGGCGGCTCGACCAACACCATCCTGCACCTGCTCGCCGCCGCCCAGGAGGCCGAGCTGGACTTCGACCTGCGGGCCATCGACGCCGTCTCCCGCCGGGTCCCCTGCCTGTCCAAGGTCGCGCCCAACGGCTCGTACTACATGGAGGACGTGCACCGGGCCGGCGGCATCCCCGCCATCCTCGGCGAGCTGTACCGGGGCGGAATGCTCAACGAGGACGTCCACACCGTCCACTCCGACTCGCTCGCCGAGTGGCTCAAGACCTGGGACGTGCGCGGCGGTTCGCCCTCCGCCGAGGCCGTCGAACTGTGGCACGCCGCCCCCGGCTGCGTCCGCTCCGCCGAGGCCTTCTCCCAGTCGGAGCGCTGGGAGTCGCTGGACACGGACGCCGCCGGGGGCTGCATCCGCAGCGTCGAGCACGCCTACTCGGTCGAGGGCGGCCTCGCCGTCCTGCACGGCAACCTCGCCGAGGACGGCTGCATCGTGAAGACCGCCGGCGTCGACGAGTCGATCTGGACCTTCAGCGGCCCGGCCGTGGTCGTCGAGTCCCAGGACGACGCCGTCGAGGCGATCCTCGCCAAGCGGGTCAAGGAGGGCGACGTCGTCGTCATCCGCTACGAGGGCCCCAAGGGCGGCCCGGGCATGCAGGAGATGCTCTACCCGACGTCCTTCCTCAAGGGCCGCGGCCTCGGCAAGGCCTGCGCGCTGGTCACCGACGGCCGCTTCTCCGGCGGCACCTCCGGCCTGTCCATCGGCCACGCCTCCCCGGAGGCCGCCTCCGGCGGCACCATCGCCCTGGTCGAGGACGGCGACACCATCGCCATCGACATCCCGGGCCGGAGCATCTCCCTGGAGGTGCCCGACGAGGTCCTGGCCGAGCGCCGCCGCGCCCTGGAGGCCGCGGGCGGCTACCGCCCGAAGAACCGCGACCGCCAGGTCAGCCAGGCCCTGCGCGCGTACGCCGCGATGGCCACCTCCGCCGACAAGGGCGCCGTCCGCGACGTCACCAAGCTCGGCTGAGTCCCGCAGCACCGCAGGAGCCGTTCCGCAGGCCGGGGCGGCTCCTCGCGCGTTGGGTGATAATCGACCCCGTGAGCGAGCAGCCCCCCACCCCCGCACCCAAGCCCGCAGGCGCCCCCGAGCCGGAGCCGATCCGCTGGTTCGGCACCAGCTGGGTGAACCGGGACAACGGCTACTGGCTGCGCCGCGTCGCCGTGTCGGCCGGCGCGCTGGTCACGACCGCCGCCGCCGTCCTGCTGCTGCGCTTCGGCGTCGAGGGCGTCGCCCTCTCCGACGGCGGCGGCTTCCTGAACGGGCTGCTGACGGCCGCGATCGCGGTCTGCTCGATGATGTGCGTCATGCGCACCTGGAAGGTCCTCACCGAGGGCAAGGACCAGTTGAGCGGCTGGATGGCCGAGGACAAGTCGCTCGGCGCGGTCTGGCTCATCGGCGGCGCCGGCAGCCTGGCCGCCTACTTCGCCCGCAGCCTGGTCGAGGCCCCCGGCGAGGCGGTCAGGCGCTCCTCGTACGAGCGGGCCGTCGCCCAGTACGAGAAGCGCCAGGCGGGCCGCAGCGGCCGGCCCGGCGCCAAGGCGCCGGGCCGGGGCAAGCGCCGGGGCTGAGCCTCAGAGGCGGCTGGCCGCGCCGCACTCGTCGGCGGTCGACAGGTCCTTGCGGCGGTCGTACGGGTCCGTCGTGGGGCCGGTCGGACGGCTGCCCGGGGCGTCCGGCGACTGCGCCGCGAACTGGTCGAACTGCGGGTGGTAGTAGCCGTCGTAGACGTCGCAGGACGAGTTGGCGGACTCCGAACCGCCGCCCTCGCCGAACACGAGCTTCTTCGGGTTGGTCCGGTAGCGGGCCGGGTCGTAGAAGCGGAAGTTCTCGACCCGGCGCACGATCGTGCGCGTGGTCCAGGTGTCCCCGGTCACGTCGGCCGCCGGCACCAGCAGGCCCACCGGCCTGGCCGTGCCGTCCTTCGGCGCGGCCGGCTTCGTCGGCGGCTGTCCGCCCGTCGGCGGCTGGGGTGACGCGGCGCGCTTGGCGGCGTCCGGGCCGGGGCGCATCGCGTACACGTAGCTGAAGTCGGCGTGGACGAGGAGGCCCTTGTCCCCGTCGCCCTCGAAGGTGATCCGGCCCTGCACCTTGACCGTGTCGCCCACCTGGACGGCCTCGCGCTGGTCGAAGCGGCTGAACCAGGTGGTCGGGTCGGTGTCCTTGGAGGGGTTCGCCAGCGCGTCGATCGCGCGGTCCCGGTCCTCCCGGTCCAGCAGCGCCAGGGCGGCTTCCGGCCGGCCGCCCGCGATCACCTGCGGGTCCAGGTTGGCGGCGGTCAGGTAGTCCTTGACCAACTGCAGCTGGGCGCCCACCTGTTCGGCGGAGAACACGCCGGTGGCCCGGGCGTCGGGCAGGACGAAGGCCTCGGCGCCGTTCGGCCAGCCCTCGGCGATGGAACCGGCCCACGGGTGGTCCACGGTCGGCTGCTGCTCGTCGACCTTCGGCGGTGCGGCGGTCGGCTTGGCCGTCTCCGGGGCGACGGTGGGCACGGGGGTGCGGGCCGTCGAGGAGTCGCCGCCGTAGTGGTCGGAGTACCAGCTGCGCAGCCCGTCGAGGTTCAGGGCCGCGAGCAGCACCGCGATGGTCAGCACGACGTACAGCGGCGCGCGCCAGTCCAGCCGGCGGCGGCGCGGGCGCGGGTTGCCCCACGGGTCGGTCACCGGGGGCTTCGGCGTGCGACCGAACCGGCGGCCTGCCTTGGCCGGGCCGTCGTTGACCGAGCGGCGGCCGCCCGGGTCGACCGGCGGGGTGTGCTTCCACCGGGCGGCCAGCATCCGGGTGCGCCCGGACTGCTCGGTGACGGCGGCCCCCTTGACGAACTCCTCGTCCAGGACGAGGTCTGCGAACGGGTCCTTCCCGCCCGCTCCGGACGGGTCGGACCCGCCCGGCTCACGGCCCTCGGCGGGGCGCGGTTGTGGATCTTCGGCTATCGGCATCGCGCCAGTATGCCGACGGGGTGTGACGATTCGTCGGTCGGGGGCACACCTTGTGGTGAACTCGTGTGCGGGCGCGGTGATCCGTCCCGGTCTGTTCCGTTCCGGCCGTGTCCGGTGCGCTCTGCGGGGGCGTCAGTCCTTGGTGCGGGCCTGCTTCACCGATCCCACGATCCCGGCGACGGCCAGCAGGATGCCGGCCGGCAGCAGCGCCAGGAAGAACGCGCCGAACAGGCCCGCGTCCCCGAGCAGCAGTTGCGCCAGCATGTCCAGCACCAGCAGCCCGCCGGCCGCCGGGAGGGCCGACTGCCACGGGTGGTCGTTCGCCCAGCGGCGCAGCCGCCGTTCGGAGGTGTCGCGGCGCAGCTGCCCGCCGACGGTGCCGACCAGGAAGAAGAAGAACAGGGCCCAGCCGGCCGGCCCGGCCAGCATGCCCAGGGACCAGTGCCCGGAGATCGCGTCGATCCCCAGGGCGGTCGCACCCACCACCGCACCGACCCCCGCGGCCGTCCGCCACGGTCCCACGGTCGCCGAGGCGACGGCGAGTTGCCGGTTCTCACGTCGGGACATTTCGTCGTGTGCCATGACTCCACGGTGCTCCCGTGCGGCGCCGGAGGCCATAGGGGAAACCCCCGAGATTCTCCCTAGGGACGAGGCGGGGCAACCCGTCGCCGACCACGGGCTGGACGGTCCCTGCGGGTGCCCCCGTGCGGTGCGAGGATGGCCGCAGTACCGAGGTAAGGAGCGGCCATGGGCGCCAGCGCAGCACACGGACAGAAGATCGCCTTCCTGGGCACGGGCAAGATCGGCGAGGCCCTGCTCTCCGGCCTGCTGCGGGCCGGCAAGGACCCGGCGGACGTCCTGGTGACCGCCCGCCGCCCCGAGCGCGCCGCCGAACTCGCCGCCCGCTACGGCGTGGTGGCCGCTTCCAACGCCGAGGCCGCCAAACTCGCCGACACCCTGATCCTCGCCGTCAAGCCGCAGGACATGGGCACCCTGCTGGAGGAGCTGGCCCCGCACGTCGGCGCGGACCGGCTGGTGATCTCGGCCGCGGCCGGCATCCCCACCGCCTGGTTCGAGGAGCGGCTGGCGGCCGGCACCCCGGTGGTCCGGGTGATGCCCAACACGCCGGTCCTGGTGGACGAGGGGATGAGCGTCATCTCCGGCGGCTCGCACGCCACCGAGGAGCACCTGGAGCGGGCCGAGGAGATCTTCAGCTCGGTCGGCAAGGCGCTGCGGCTGCCCGAGGCCCAGCAGGACGCGGCCACCGCGCTCTCCGGCTCCGGCCCGGCCTACTTCTACTTCCTGGTCGAGGCGATGACGGACGCGGGCATCCTGCTCGGCCTGCCCCGGCAGGTGGCGCACGACCTGATCGTGCAGTCCGCGATCGGCGCCTCGGTGATGCTGCGCGACTCCGGCGAGCATCCGGTGAAACTGCGCGAGGCCGTCACCTCCCCGGCCGGCACCACCATCGCGGCCATCCGCGAGCTGGAGAACCACGGGGTGCGGGCCGCGCTGCTGGGCGCCCTGGAGGCGGCGCGGGACCGCTCCCGGGAGCTCGCCTCCGGGGGGAAGTAGCCGGCTGGGTAGGCTCGACGGCATGGCCTACGACCTGGTGATCTTCGACAACGACGGTGTCCTGGTGGACAGCGAGCCGCTCTCCAACCGGGTGCTGGCCGCGTACCTGACCGAACTCGGCTACCCGACCACGGTCGAGGACTCCTACCGGGACTTCATGGGCTGCGCGGCCCACCGCATCCACGACGTGATCGCCGAGCGGTACGACGGCGCGACGCTGCCGGAGGGCTTCGACGAGCTGTTCCACGGCCGGGTCTTCGACGCGTTCGGCACCGAGCTGACGGCCGTCCGGGGTGCGGAGCAGCTGCTGAAGGAACTGCGGCAGCGCTCCGTCCCCTACTGCCTGGCCTCCTCGGCGCACCACGTGTGGATCCGCACCGCGCTGGACGTCACCGGCCTGCGCGGGTACGTCGCCGAGGAGCGGATCTTCAGCGCCCAGGACGTCGGCGTGGGCAAGCCCGCGCCGGACCTCTTCCTGCACTCCGCCCGCACCCTCGGCGTCGACCCGGCCCGCTGCCTGGTCGTCGAGGACAGCCCCAACGGCGTGCTGGCGGCCCGGGCCGCGGGCATGGACGTGTACGGCTACACCGCGCTCACCGACCCGGCGAAGCTGACCTCCGCCGGGGCCACCGGGCTGATCGCCGACCTCTCCGAGGTCACCGCCCTGCTCTGACCCGCCCTGCTCTGACCCGCCCTGCTCTGACCCGCCCTGCTCCGACCCGCCCTGCTCCGACCCGCCCTGCTCCGACCGGTTCCGCCCGGCCCTTCCGTCCGGCTGCGGAAAGTCCCTGCGCGACCCCTCCCGCAATCGCGGTCCACCGCCTACGCTCTCGCCAACATCGTCGTACCGGCCAGTAGCGAGGTTCGCCATGAGTGCCGCGTCACCCGCGATCCCGCCCGGCCTGCGCGCCGGGCGGGCCGCGCTCGCCGTCAGCTTCCTGCTCCAGGGCACCACCTTCGCGCTGCTGGTCACCTGCATTCCGGAGATCCAGCACCGGTACGGGCTGAGCGACGCGCTGCTGCCGCTGTTCCTGGCCGCGGTGCCGATCCTCGCCGGGGTCGGCTCGATCACCTCCGAACAACTGGTGAAGCGCGCCGGCGCGCGGGCCGTGCTGCGGGTCGTCCAGCCGCTGGTCTGCCTCAGCCTCGCGGGCGCCGGCCTCGGCGACACGCTCTGGCAACTCGCCGTCGCGCTCGGGGCGTTCGGCCTGCTGGTGGGCGCGCTCGACGCGAGCATGAACATGCTGGGGGTGGGCCTGCAACACCGCTACGGCCGCTCGATCATGATCGGCTTCCACGCCGCGTTCAGCCTCGGCGGCATCCTCGGGGCGGCCCTCGCCGGCCTCGGCTCGCACTACGGCCTCGGCCTGCCGGTGCTGTTCGGCACGGTCGCGGCGGTGATCGCCCCGCTGGCCCTGCTGACCGGCACCCGATTCGCCGGACCGGCCGAACTCGGGGACGCCGTCCGGGAGGCCGCCGAGGCCGCCGCGCGGTCCATCCCCTGGCGGCCGCTGCTGCCGCTGTGCCTGGCGATGGCCTTCGCGTACATCGCGGACGCCTCGGTCTCCAACTACAGCGTCAAGTACCTCACCGACGGCCTGGGCAGCGCCGCGGACGTCGCCAAGCTGTCCTACCTCGGCTACATGGTCGCGATGCTGCTGGGCCGCGCGCTGGGCGACCGCGCGGTGCAGCGCTGGGGCGCCGTCCCGGTGGTCCGGGCCGGTGCCGGGCTGGCCGCGCTCGGCTTCGCGCTGGCCGCCGCCGCGCCCGCCGCCTGGGTGGGGATCGCCGGGTTCACCGTGCTCGGCTTCGGCATCTGCGCCATCATCCCGCAGGTGTTCGCGGCCGGGGGCCGGCTGTTCCCGGCCGACTCGGACGCCGCGGTGGCCCGGCTGAACCTCTTCAACTACGTGGGCTTCCTGATCGGTTCGCCGCTGGTCGGGACGATCGCCGACGCGAGTTCGTACCGCTGGGCGCTGCTCGCCCCGATGCTGCTGGTGCTCGCCGTCCTGCCGCTGGCCGAGCGCTTCGCCCCGGCCCCGGCGCTCGCCCCCGCCACGGTGTGACGGGGGCGGGGGCGGGAAGGGAGGTCAGCCGATCACGGTGGCCAGCTCGGGCAGGCCGTTGGCCCACAGCTGGTCCTTGATGCCACCGCCCGACTGGTAGTACTCGTAGTAGACGTACGGTGCCCAGTTCAGGGTGTACGGCCCGGTCCAGGTCGGGGCCGAGGTGATCTGGACGGTGACCGCGACGGTGCGGGTCTCGCCCGGGGCGATCGGCGCCCGGAAGTGGAAGTTCGCGTTGTTCCCGTTGACGGCGCAGTCGGTGGAGTCACCGGAACACCCGGTGACCGTGAACGCGCCGGCCTCCTGGTTGGCCGGCCAGATCGGCTGGATGAACTCGTAGGCGAAGTAGATGTCGGTGGTCTCGGTGTTGGTGAGCGAGAGCGTCAGGGTCAGCTGGTCGCCCGCCGCCGCCGTCTTCTTGTCGACGGCGAACGAGCTGCCGCTGACCGCGGCGGAGGCCGGCTGGGCGGCAAAGAGCAGGCCAAGTCCCAGTAATGCAGCGAGAATTACCCCAAGGCGTTGCGCGCTGAATGGCTTCATGGCGGAGAGGATATGAAGTCGTGAAGGTTTTGTCTGTAGGGCCTCCGCGGGGGCCCTGAGCCCCGCCCCCGGCGCGCCCTGGACAAGGCCCGGCCACCCCCACCCGCTACGGTGGAGGCCATGCCCGACGCCGAGCGTGACACCCCCTGCGGCCTGCACCTCTTCTGGGACGAGGCCGTCACCGCCTACGACTTCGGCCCCGGCCACCCGATGGACCCGACCCGGCTGGCGCTCACCATGCGCCTGGTCGAGGCCCTCGGGCTGGACGCCGGGCCCGGGGTGACGGTGCGGGCCGCACCGCCCGCCGGCGAGTCCACCCTGCGGCTGGTGCACACCCGGGAGTACGTCGAGGCGGTCAAATACGCCGCCGCCCACCCCGACGAGTCGGATCCCCGGCACGGGCTCGGCACCGACGACAACTGGGCCTTTCCCGCCGTGCATTCGGCCTCCGCGCTGATCGCCGGTCAGTCCGTGGCCGCCGCCGAGGCGGTCTGGCGCGGGGAGACCCCGCACGCCGTGAACTTCGCCGGCGGGCTGCACCACGCGATGCCCGCCAAGGCCTCCGGCTTCTGCGTCTACAACGACCCGGCGCTGGCCGTCGCCCGGCTGCTCGAACTCGGCGCCGAGCGGGTCGCCTACGTCGACGTGGACGTCCACCACGGCGACGGCGTCCAGCAGGCCTTCTGGAACGACCCCCGGGTGCTCACGATCTCGCTCCACGAGCACCCCGCCACGCTCTTCCCGCAGACCGGCTGGCCCACCGAGACCGGCGGCCCGGACGCCCCCGGCTCCGCCGCCAACCTGCCGCTGCCGGCCGGCACCGGCGACGCCGGCTGGCTGCGCGCCTTCCACGCCGTGGTGCCCGAACTGCTCACCGCCTTCCGCCCGCAGGTCCTGGTCACCCAGCACGGTGCCGACACCCACCTGGAGGACCCGCTCGCCCACCTCGCCGTCACGCTGGACGCCCAGCGGATGATCGCCGAGGAACTGCACGACCTCGCCCACCGGCTCACCGGCGGCCGCTGGATCGCCACCGGCGGGGGCGGCTACGCCGTCGTGGACGTCGTCCCGCGCACCTGGACCCACCTGGTCGCCACCGCCGCCGGACGGCCCGTCGACCCGGCCACCGAGACCCCCGAGTCCTGGCGCGCCGAGGTCTACCGCCGCACCCGCCGGCCCGCCCCGCTGCGGATGACCGACGGCGCCCGACCGGTCTGGCGCGACTTCGACGCGGGTTACGATCCGGCCGACCGACTCGATCAGGCCATCCTTGCCAGCCGCCGCGCGGTGTTCCCCCACCTCGGCCTCCTGGCCTGAGGTCGGCCTCCCGGCCCAGGTGCGGGTGGGCCGTGCGTACGCCCACTCCCGCGTTCCGCCGAGTGACTACGTACTGCAACAGTCCTATCTCTCACCGTACGAGGACCGCACCTCCCCTCTTCCCACTGGTACCACCCATAACTACTCTGGGGATACACGTGTGCCGGTGGAGTCACCGGAGGGGAAGCCGGTGCCTTGCACACGGGTGAAGGGTCGGGTGATGGTCATGAGTTCCGGCGAACGCCCCTTGCAGGAAGTCGTCTTCCTGACCGTGGCGGAGGTTGCCTCGGTCATGCGGGTGTCGAAGATGACGGTGTACCGGTTGGTGCACAGCGGAGAGCTGCCGGCCATCAGGGTCGGGCGGTCCTTCCGGGTGCCCCAGCAGGCGGTGCACGAGTACCTCAAGGAGTCCTACGTGAGGCTTGAGAGCGCGTAGTTCCGGGTGGGCGGGGGTGGGGCCGCAGCTGCGGATCCCACCCCCGTTCGCCGGGGATTCCCCGCGAGTTTCCCGGTCACCGGGAGCACGATTACGGCCCTGGGCCCGTGGACGGTAGGCTAGGCCGTCCGTCAGTCGTATGGACTCCGTCTCTCACGGGCGAGAGTCTCAGTGAGCGAGGGTTGTTCCGTGGGCTCTGTCATCAAGAAGCGTCGCAAGCGTATGGCCAAGAAGAAGCACCGCAAGCTTCTGAAGAGGACCCGCGTTCAGCGTCGCAACAAGAAGTAAGCGCCCCCGGCCGCGCTCAGCGCGCCCGGCGCTTCCACCGCCCGCCCAGGCCTCGGCCTGGGCGGGCGGTGTCGTTTCACGGCCCGGCAGGGCGGCACGGTACGGTGCACGCAGGCCGCTCGGGTCGAGGGAATGGGGTGCACACCGTGGGCGTGGTCGTGCTCGTCACCGGCGTGGCACGCCATCTCGGTGCCCGCTTCGCCGCCGAGGTCCGCCGTCGTCCGGGTGTGGACCTGGTGGTCGGCGTGGACGTGCAGCCGCCCCGGCTGCCGGTCGAGGAGCCGGACGGACCGGCCGCCGAGTACCGCTTCCACCAGCTCGACCTGCGCCGCCCGGCGGTCTCCCGGGTGATCGCCGAGCACCGGGTCGACACCGTGGTCCACCTCAGCGTCAGCGCCACCGGCCTGGGCTCCACCAACCGCTCCGCGGTGAAGGAGTCCAACGTCATCGGCACCATGCAGCTGCTCGGCGCCTGCCAGAAGGCGCCCGGGGTGCGCCGGTTGGTGGTCAAGTCGACCACCGGCGTCTACGGCTCCGCGCCCCGCGACCCGGCGGTGTTCACCGAGCGCATCCAGCCGAAGAACCCGCCCGGCGGCGGCTTCGCCAAGGACGCGGCGGAGGTCGAGGGCTACGTCCGCGGCTTCGCCCGGCGCCGCCCGGACGTCGCGGTGACGGTCCTGCGCTTCGCCAACATCGTCGGCCCCGGCGCGGACACCCCGCTCAGCGAGTACTTCGCGCTGCCCGTGCTGCCGACCGTCCTCGGCTACGACCCCCGGCTCCAGTTCGTGCACGAGGACGACGCCGTCGCGGTGCTCTGCCGGGCCGCCGCCGAGGCCGAGCCGGGCACCGTCAACACCGGGACCTTCAACGTGGCCGGGGAGGGCGTCCTGCTGCTCTCCCAGTGCGCCCGCCGGCTCGGCCGGCCGACCGTGCCGCTGCTGCTGCCCGCCGTCAGCTGGATGGCCGGGCTGGCCCGGCAGACCCGGCTGCTGGACGTCTCGCCGGAGCAGCTGCGGCTGCTCACCCACGGCCGGGTGGTGGACACCGCGCGACTGCGCGAGACGCTCGGCTACCGCCCGGCGTTCACCACCCCGGAGGCCTTCGCCGACTTCGCCGCCGCGCAGGGGCCCGGCCTGCTGCCGCCCGAGCGGCTGGCCGCCGTCACCGACCGGCTGGCCGCCCTGCTCGGCCCGGTGCGGGCCCCGGCCGCCGGCGTCCCCACCGTCCGTACCGACCGCCCCCGCCGACCCAGGAGCTGAACCCGCGATGAGTGCCGCAGCCGAGAACGCGCCGGGCGAGGCCAGGGTCATCCCGATCGAGTCCGCCCCCAGCTGGACCTCGCCCGACGACCCCGGGCCCGCCGACCGGCTCGCCGACGCCGTCGGCGGGGCGTTGTCCGGGCAGCTCGGTTCGGCGGCCACCCGGCTGTTCGGCAAGGGCTGGGAGGGCCGGGCCGCGGACGGGCTGGCCTTCCTGCGCCGCCGGATCACCGGCGACTACGAGGTGGACGAGTTCGGCTTCGACCGGGAGCTCACCGAGGAGGTGCTGCTCGCCCTGCTGCGCCCGCTGGCCGAGAAGTACTTCCGGATCGAGGTCCAGGGCGTCGAGAACATCCCGGCCGAGGGCGGCGCGCTGATCGTCGCCAACCACTCCGGGACGATCCCGCTGGACGCCCTGATGACCCAGGTCGCCATCCACGACCACCACCCGCACCACCGGCACCTGCGGATGCTCGCCGCCGACCTGGTGTTCGTGCTGCCGGGCGTCAACGAGCTGGCCCGCAAGGCCGGCCACACGCTGGCCTGCAACGAGGACGCCCAGGCGCTGCTGGAGCGCGGTGAGGTGGTCGGGGTCTGGCCGGAGGGCTTCAAGGGCATCGGCAAGCCGTTCGCCGAGCGGTACAAGCTCCAGCGCTTCGGGCGCGGCGGCTTCGTCTCCTCGGCGCTGCGGGCGAAGGTGCCGATCGTGCCGTGCTCGATCGTCGGCGCCGAGGAGACCTACCCGATGATCGGCAACGTGAAGACGCTGGCCCGGCTGCTGGGCCTGCCGTACGTGCCGATCACGCCGACCTTCCCGTGGCTGGGGCCGCTGGGCGTGCTGCCGCTGCCGACCAAGTGGACCATCCGGTTCGGGGAGCCGATCGCCACCGACGGGTACCCGGCGGAGGCGGCGGACGATCCGATGCTGGTCTTCGACCTGGCGGACGAGGTGCGCGAGACGATCCAGCACACGCTCTACAAGCTGCTGGTGCAGCGGCGGTCGGTGTTCTTCTAGGGTTCCCGCGTAGGGTTCCCGCGCCCCCTGGGGGCCTTCCGTGGCCTCCGAGACACGGCCGAGGGCCCCGGCGATCCCTGGAACTCCAGGGATCGCCGGGGCCCCGCGTCGTCCGGTCAGCCGCCGAGGAGCCGCAGCCCGGGCAGCAGGCCCGGGATCAGCGGGGGCACCTCGACGCCCTGCGGCTGGCTGGTGGCCGGGGCGCTGGGCGTGCCGGAGGGCGGCTGCGGTGCCTGCGGCGGGGCCGGGGCGGCGCTCGGCGAGGTCCTGCCGCCGGTGAGCCCGCTGGTGAGGTCCCCGACGAGCCCGTTGACGGCGTCCGGCGCGCTGCTGGGCAGGGTGCTGGGCAGGCCGCCGCCCTTGGCGCCGGTGCCGCCGGGTGTGCTGGCACCGGTGCTGGCGGGGGCCCGCTCGGTGCCGCCGGGGCGGTTGTTGCCGCCGCTGGTCGCGCCGGTGGCCCCGCCCTGGGCCGGGCCGTCGCCGGGCGCGGGGCCGGAGCCGTTCGCCGGGGCGTCGGCGGGGGCGCCGCCGGTGGCCGGTCCGGCCGTGTCGCCGCCCGCTCCGGTGCCGGCCGGGCCACCGCTCTTGGCGGCGGGCTGGGCCAGGCGCAGGGGCGCGACGTCCTCGCTTATGTCGTCGAAGAGCTGGTCGACCAGGTGGGCCTGCTGGGTGAGCTGGACGGGCAGCTGGCCCGCCAGTTCGGTCCAGCGGCCGTCCTCGCCCTGGGCGAAGCCGGCCAGGGCGCGCATCGGGCCGAGCGAGCCGTTGCTGCGGTAGACCGAGCGGAGCAGCTCGCGGCCCTTGATGGCGTCGGCGTGCATGTCGTCCAGCGCGCGGCGGACCCGTTCGACGGTGCCCGGGCTGAGCCCGGTGGCCGGGCCGGGGTGGCCGACCAGGGTCTTGGCCTCGCCGAGCCTGGTGGCGGCGTTGTCGAGCAGCAGTTCGCCGCGTTCGGAGTCGGTGTCCGCCAGGTCGAGCCTGAGCCCTTCGAGGCCGCGCTTCATGCCGTACAGCGTGTCCCCGGGGAGGGCGTTGGAGCTGGCGGCGGCGGCGCCGGCGAGGCTGCCGACGGCCAGTCCGGCGACCAGCCCGCCGATCGCGAACCGGCGGCTCCAGCGGCCGCGCGGCGCCGTCCGGATGGCCCGGTGCCGGCGTTGGCGGGGCACCGTGGCGCCCGGTCCGCCGGCGAAGGCCTGCTCGAACGCGGCCATCAGCTGGGCGCGTTGGACGGTCCGTACCTCCGGGTCCAGCGCCGGTCCGGGCATCGCGCCCAGTGCGTCGGTCAGGCCGACCAGTTGGGCCATCGCGACCGGACCGGCGCCGGTGGCAGCGGTGTTCGCCGATTCGGCGTCCGCTGCGCCGCGCTGCTCCGCCCGGTGGGCCTCCAGCGCCTCGGCGAAGGCCTTCGCCCGTCGGTGCTCCAGCACGTTTGCCGTCACGGGCCACACCTCCCTTCGTCGTTGTCGACACCCCGGCCTGCCGGACGGTTGCCTCGGCGGGCCAAAGCCACTCCATCGGGTGACAGGTCGCAATTCGGCTTGACCGTACGCCTGGTGGGGACTTGCACGCTGGCCAACGAGTGGTGCGGGCGGTGGGTTACGCACGGCTGATCATCGGATCGACCGTTCACCCGGACGTGTCGGTCGGGTGCGGACGGTGACGGCCCGTCGGGCCGCCCGCCGGCTATGCCGCCCCCGGTCACCGCGGCCTCACCGGGCGTCCGGCGGCAGCAGTCGGGCCAGGGTGCGGACGGCGCGGTACTGGAGGGTCTTGATGGCACCCTCGTTCTTGCCCATGATCCGCGCGGTCTCGGCCACCGAGAGCCCCTGGAGGAAGCGGAGCGTCACGCACTCCTGCTGCTGCGGGTTGAGCCGGTGCACCGCGTCCAGCAGGGCGGCGTTGGAGAGCGACTCCAGCACCGACTCCTCCGGGCTGCGCTCGCACTCGTTGGAGTCGAGCATCTCGCCGGTGGTCACCTCCAGCCGGAAGCGGCTGGACTTGAAGTGGTCGGCGACCAGGTTGCGGGCGATGGTCACCAGCCAGGCGCCGAAGTCCCGGCCCTGCCAGGTGAAGGTGCCGATCCGGCGCAGCGCGCGCAGGAACGTCTCGCTGGTGAGGTCCTCGGCGGTGGCCCGGCTGCCGACCCGGTAGTAGATGTAGCGGTAGACGGTGTCCGAGTAGTGGTCGTAGAGCCGGCCGAAGGCCTCGCTCTCGCCGGCCTGGGCCCGCTCGACCAGCTCCATGATCGGGTTGTGCTCGGTCTCGTAGCCGGGGCTCGGCGCGGTCCGGGCGCGGCCGCGGCCGACGCCGGTGCTGCCGGTGCGGCCGCGCGAGCCGGTGCCGGTGGAGCCGGCGGCGGTGGTGCGCAGCGCCAGGCCGGAGCCGTGCGGGTGGCCGAACGGAGCCCCGGCGGGGACGAGTTGGGGCGAGGCGGCGAGCTGGCTGCGGAGCAGGTTGCGCAGCAGGTCCAGGCCGGTGGAGATCTGCCGGTCGGCGACGGGGCGGCCGCGGAGGCCGGTGCGGGGGCGCAGGGGCGCGGACGACGGGCGGGAGGGTGCAGGCGCGTCGTTCCGGACGGGTGGGTACACGGGACTCCCAGAGGCAGAACTGTGGACGGATCACCTCCGCCTGCGCGGAGAGCACTCCCGCGCCGCCCGTTCGAGCGGGGCGCGTGGGTGACGTGCATCCAGGAGAGAATAACGCTTTGTGCAATGACAGCTACACCGTGTGGTCGAAGTGGTCGTTTGGGATCCATTTATCGCGCATATTCGGCTGACACTGACCGGACCTGTCATCGTTCATCCGGCCCAACGTGACCGTTCGGGCGCCCAGGGTGACCAATTCGGCGGTTAGGCCGGTGGTTTCCCAGTCTTGAGGCCCGGCAACCCCCGACTTTCCCGGTCTGGCGAACGATCAGAACCAGTCACCGGGTGACAGGTTCGTTCATTGGGCCGGAAAGCCGTACCGGAAACGGGAGTTCGCCCGTACGAGGGGCCAGGTCAGAGGCCTGGTTGACGGCCGGTCACCCGCGTGGAGAGGCCGTGGGGAGGCCGCGGGCAGGCCTGTCGGCTGGGGGCGCGACCGGGGGTGGCGGAAGCCCGTCAGGCGCAGCGGCGGCGGCGGTTCAGGGCCACCCCGGCGGCGGCCGCACCCGCGAGCACCCCGAGCGCGGCCGCGGCCGGCAGCCCCACCCGGGCCGCCTTCCGGCCGGTCCGGAAGTCCCGCACCCGCCAGCCCTGGGCCCGGGCGTGGCGGCGCAGCGCGCCGTCCGGGTTCACCACGTACGGGTGGCCGACCAGCGAGAGCATCGGGATGTCGTTGGCCGAGTCGCTGTACGCGGCGCAGCGGTCGAGGTCCAGCCGCTCGTGCCGGGCCAGCGCGTGCACCGCGGCCGCCTTGGCCGGGCCGTGCAGCAGCTCGCCGACCAGCCGGCCGGTGTACCGGCCGCCGTCGGCCTCGGCGACGGTGCCCAGGGCGCCGGTCATGCCGAGCCGGCGGGCGATCACCCGGGCCACCTCCAGCGGGGCGGCGGTGACCAGCCAGACCCGCTGGCCGGCGTCCAGGTGCATCTGGACCAGGGCGCGGGTGCCGGGCCAGATCTTGTCGGCCACGACCTGCTCGAAGACCTCCTCGCAGATCGCCTCCAGGTCGGCGGTGCTCTTCCCGGCGACCAGGCCGAGCGCGGTGTGCTGGGCGTCCGAGATGTGCTCCGGGTCCTCGGCGCCGTTCAGCCGGAACCAGGCCTGCTGCCAGGCGAACCGGGCGATGTCGCGGCGGGTGAGGAAGCCGCGCCGGTAGAGGCCGACCCCGAGGTAGAAGATCGCGGCCCCGCGCAGGATGGTGTTGTCGCAGTCGAAGAACGCGGCGGCGCGCGGGTCGCCCGGCTCGGGGGTGTGGTTCTCGGCCGGGGCCTTGGGCGCCTTGCCGGGCCTGCCCGCGGCGGGCGCGGCGCTCCCGGAGCTCTCGGCGCTCCCGGCGGGCCCGGCGGCGACCTCGGCCGGAGCGGTGCTCCCGACGGGCGCGGTGCTCTCCGCGGTGCCCTCCGCGGGGGCGGTGGCCGGCTCCGGCTCGGCCTGCAGCGCAGCTGCCGCCGCCTCGGCGGCGGCCTCGCCCGCCAGGGCGCTCCGCTCGGTGGTGGAACGCTTCGCCTGGGTGAGCCTTCGGAGCACGGCCATGTCATCGAGCATAGCCAGCCGGGCGCGCGGCGGCCGTGACGGCGGCGTGCCCGCGCGGTGAACACCGGGCGGTCCCGGGCCCCGGCGGGGCGGTCGCCGGGCGGGCGGACAATGGCCGGGTGAGCCCACTGCTGCGACGTGACAAGAGCCCGAAGCCCGCGCCGGCCGACCGCACCGTGACCCTGGTCGGCAAGCCCGGCTGCCATCTGTGCGACGACGCCCGGGAGGTGATCGTCCGGGTGACGGGCGAGCTGGGCGCGACCTTCGAGGAGAAGGACATCACCCAGGACGAGGAGTTGTACCGGCGCTACTGGGAGCAGATCCCGGTGACCCTGATCGACGGGCGCCAGCACGACTTCTGGCGGGTCGACGAGCGCCGCCTGCGCGCCGCCCTCGGCGGCTGACCGCTCCCGCGCACCGCCGCTGCCGCCCCGCCACTCGGCGGGGGCGGTTCGCCGAATCGTTGTCAAAGACACCCCGGTCCGGCTTGGGCCGGGGCCGGTTGGTCGGCTTACGATCGAACGCGTTTGAGCCCGAGGGGGGCTGAGCACGCGAGGAGTGCCGCCATGCTTCCCGGCCCGACCCCTGGGACGCCCGAAGCCCCGCCGGGCGCCAGGGGCTTCGCCGTGGTGGACGTGGAGGCGACCGGCCGCAGCCCGTGGCGGCACCGGGTGGTCGAGATCGCGGTGGTCCTGCTGGACGAGCGGCTGCGCCCGGAGACGGAGTTCGCCACCCTGCTCGACCCGCTGGGCCCGGTCGGTCCGACCCACGTGCACCGGATACACCAGGCGGACGTCGAGGGCGCCCCGCGTTTCCGGGAGATCGCCCCGCGGCTGCTGGAGCTGCTGGCCGGCCGGGTGCTGGTGGGTCACCACGTCAGCTGCGACCACGGATTCCTGGATCGCGAGTTCGCCCGGATCGGGGTCGCGCTGCCGCCCGTGCCGCTGCTGTGCACGATGCGGCTGGCCCGCGCCCACCTGCCGCAGGCCCGCGGCCACGGCCTGGCGGCCTGCGTGGAGGCGGCGGGCCTGGGCTGGTACCCGGCGCACACCGCGCTGGGTGACGCCCGGGTGACCGCCGAGCTGCTGCGGCACTGCGTCGGCGTCCCGTCCTGCCCGCCGGACGACTGGGCGGGCCCGCTGCGCGAGGCGGCCCGGGTGCCCTGGCCGCGGCTGGGCCGGGCCCGCTCCCGCCCGTCCGGCACGCCCGTCCCGCTGGTGCGCCGGGAGGCGCCGTACGGCCCGTGGCTGCCCGGGGTGCCCGCCCCGGCCGTCCTCCCGACGGAGCGCGGTGCTATGGGCTCGACGGCGTGATGCGCATCACTGTGTGGGGACAAAACGGACACCATCTTTGTGCACACGTTCACAAACGCATAGCCTGGCTGCCAAAGCCCAGCTTCACCCACAGGAGCACCGTGGCAATCGGCCGATCACCACAGAGCAGTTCGCAGACGCCCGACCAGGGCGCCGCGCGCCGACCCTCGCGTGCCCGGGGCATCCCGGAGGCGACCGTCGCCCGCCTCCCCCTCTACCTGCGCGCGCTCACCGCGCTCTCCGAGCGTTCGGTGCCGACGGTCTCCTCCGAGGAGCTGGCCGCCGCCGCCGGCGTGAACTCGGCGAAGCTGCGCAAGGACTTCTCCTACCTGGGCTCCTACGGCACCCGCGGCGTCGGCTACGACGTCGAGTACCTCGTCTACCAGATCTCCCGCGAGCTGGGCCTGACCCAGGACTGGCCGGTCGTCATCGTCGGCATCGGGAACCTCGGCCACGCCCTCGCCAACTACGGCGGCTTCGCCTCCCGCGGTTTCCGGGTGGCCGCCCTGCTGGACGCCGACCCGAACGTGGTCGGCGGCAGCGCGGCCGGCCTGCCGGTGCGGCACATGGACGAGCTGGAGTCGATCGTCGAGAGCCAGCACGTCTCGATCGGTGTGATCACCACCCCGCCCGGCGCCGCCCAGCAGGTCTGCGACCGGCTGGTGGAGGCCGGCGTCACCAGCATCCTCAACTTCGCCCCGACCGTGCTGACCGTCCCGGACGGCGTGGACGTGCGCAAGGTCGACCTCTCCATCGAGCTGCAGATCCTGGCCTTCCACGAGCAGCGCAAGGCCGGCGAGGAGCCGGACCGCACCGAGTCGGTGCTGGACCGCGCCCCGGGCCCGGTCCGGGCGGCGGCGGCCAAGCTGCGCCGCGCGGCGGGCGGCAGCGGCAAGGGCCGCGGCACCGCCGAGACCGCGGCCAAGGACCAGGCCGAGCAGGGCCAGTCCGGCAAGGGCGGGGAGGGCGATCTCCCCGCGGTGATGCCCGCATGAGCGAGCGAGTCAGCCGCAGGACGCAGGTCGTGCGAAGCGCCCGCCGAGCGGTGCGGGGCGGCATGAGTACGGACAACCGTGGGACCTGGGGGCGGGCGTGAGTCTTCTCGTCGTTGGACTGAGCCATCGCACGGCGCCGGTCGGCGTGCTGGAGCGCGCCGCGCTGACCGGTGAGGTGCCGACCCGGCTGCTGCACGACGCGGCCGCCACCGCGACCGTCGCCGAGGCCGCGCTGCTCAACACCTGCAACCGGATCGAGCTGTACGCGGACGTGGACAAGTTCCACGCCGGCGTCGCCGAGCTGTCGCTGCTGCTCGCCCATCACAGCGGGGTGGACCTGGAGGAGCTGACCTCCCACCTCTACGTCCACTACGAGGACCGCGCCGTCCACCACCTGTTCTCGGTGGCCTGCGGCCTCGACTCGATGGTGGTCGGCGAGGGCCAGATCCTCGGCCAGCTGCGCGACGCGCTGGCCACCGCGCAGGAGGAGCACACCGCGGGGCGCGGCCTGAACGAGCTGTTCCAGCAGGCGCTGCGGGTCGGCAAGCGGGCGCACAGCGAGACCGGCATCGACAAGGCCGGACAGTCGCTGGTGACCTTCGGCCTGGAGCAGGTCGCGGCGGGCGCTGGCGAGATCGCCGGCAAGCGGGCGCTGGTGGTCGGCGCGGGCTCGATGAGCTCGCTGGCCGCCGCCACCCTGGTCCGCTCCGGCGTCACCGACGTGCTGATCGCCAACCGGACGCCGGCCCGCGCCGAGCGCCTGGTCGAGATCCTCGGCTCCGGCGTGGCCCGCACCCTGGACCTGGCCAAGGTGCCGGAGGCGCTGGCCGACGTCGACCTGGTGATCTCCTGCACCGGCGCGGCCAGCGTGGTGGTCAAGGCCGGGGACGTGGCCGCCGCGGTCGCCGCCCGCACCGCCGACCAGCCGCTCGCCCTGCTCGACCTGGCCATGCCGCGCGACGTCGACCACGCCGTGCACGAGCTGCCCGGCGCCCTGCTGGTGGACCTGGAGAGCCTCTCCCACGCGCACGCCGCGACCCCCGGCGCCGGTGACGTGGACCAGGTCGGCCGGATCGTCGCCGACGAGGTGGCCGCCTTCGGCGCCGCCCAGCGGGCCGCCCGGATCGCGCCGACCGTGGTCGCGCTGCGGGCGATGGCCTCCGGCGTGGTCTCCGCCGAGCTGGGCCGGCTGGACTCCCGGCTGCCCGACCTGGACGAGCGCTCCCGCGCGGAGATCACCCAGACCGTCCGCCGCGTCGTCGACAAGCTGCTGCACGCCCCGACCGTCCGGGTGAAGCAGTTGGCCGCCGAGCCCGGCGGCGCCTCCTACGCGGACGCGCTGCGCGAGTTGTTCGACCTCGACCCGGCGGCCGTGCACGCCGTGTCGGGCACACCCGTCGGCGGCCCCCAGCCCTCGGGCGGGGGCGCCAGATGAACCGTCAGCCATCCCACGAGTACCACCGGGACGATCACCTCATGAATGGTCAACCGATCACGGAGCAGGCTCCGGCCGCCACCGCGACCCTGCGGCTCGGCACCCGGCGCAGCGCGCTCGCCATGGCCCAGTCGGGCATGGTGGCCCGCGAGGTCACCCGGGTCACCGGGCGCCCCGTCGAGCTGGTCGAGATCACCACCTACGGCGACACCTCCCGGGAGGCGCTGGCGCAGATCGGCGGCACCGGCGTGTTCGTCTCCGCCCTGCGGGACGCGCTGCTGGAGGGCCGGATCGACTTCGCCGTGCACTCGCTCAAGGACCTGCCCACCGCCGCCCCGGAGGGCCTGGCGCTGGCCGCCGTCCCCGAGCGCGAGGACGCCCGGGACGCCCTGGTCGCCGCCGAGGGCCTGACCCTGGACGAGCTGGTGGAGAAGCTGGCCGGCGCCGGCCGCCCGGCCCGGATCGGCACCGGCTCGCCGCGCCGGATGGCCCAGCTGAACGCCTGGGCCACCGCCCGCGGCGCCGCGCTGGAGACCGTCGCGATCCGCGGCAACGTGGACACCCGGATCGGCTACGTGACCAGCGGCGAGCTGGAGGCGGTGGTGCTGGCCACGGCCGGCCTCAACCGGCTCGGCCGCAGCGCCGAGATCTCCCAGCACCTCGACCCGGAGCTGATGGTCCCGGCCCCCGGCCAGGGCGCGCTCGCGATCGAGTGCACCAGCGCCGACACCGACCTGACCGCCGCGCTCGCCGCCCTGGACCACGCCCCCACGAGGGTCGCCGTGGTCGCCGAGCGGGCCCTGCTGGCCACCCTGGAGGCCGGCTGCTCGGCTCCGGTGGCCGCGCTGGCCACCTGGGTCCGACCGAACGAACTGCGGCTGGAGGGCGTGGTCGGCGACCCCGACGGCGCCGCCCTGCTGAAGATGTCCGCCAACGGTCCGATCGTCCTCGACGAGACCGCCGAGCAGCACGCGACGGCCCTCGGCCGCGCGCTGGCCGCCCGGCTGCTCGACGCGGGCGCGGCCACCCTGATGGGGGAGCGAGCCCGATGAGCCCCACCGCCGCCACCGAAACCCCGTTCCCGGGCGGCCAGTCCGCCACCGGACGGTGCACCTTCCTGGGCGCGGGCCCCGGGGACCCGGGGCTGCTGACCCTGCGCGCGGTCGAGGTGCTGTCCTCGGCCGACATCCTGGTCGCCGACCCGCTGACCGCGGCGGCCGTGCGCACCCACTGCCCGGCCGGTGTGCAGGTGCACACCCCGGCCGCCGAGGGCGCGGACTTCGACCTGGCCCGGCTGGTCGCCGAGGCCGTGCGGGCCGGCAAGCACGTGGTCCGCACCGTCGACGGCGACCCGGGCCTGGACGGCTGCGCCGCCGAGGAGATGCTCAGCTGCGCCGGCGACGGCATCCCCTTCGAGGTGATCCCGGGCGTCGCCCAGTCGGTCGGCGTCCCGGCGTACGCGGGCGTCCCGCTGCGCGGCGCGGCCGGCACCGACGTGCGCTTCGTGGACGGCACCGCGCTGCTGGCCGGCAGCCCGGTGGACCTGGGCGCGCCGGAGACCACCCTGGTGGTCCGGACCACCCTGGGCCAGCTGCCGGCCACCGCGGGCGCCCTGGTCGCCAACGGCCGCAAGCCGGAGTCGGCGCTGAGTGCCACGCTCTCCGGCACCACCACCCGCCAGCGGACCTTCACCTCCACCCTGTCCGCCATCGCCGCCGACCTGAAGGCCGCCCGGGTGCTGCCCTCGCCGGTCTCCGCCCCGGTGGACCCGGCGACCTCGGTGATAGCCGTGGTGGGAGAGCAGGTCGCCCACCGGTCCTCGCACTCGTGGTTCGAGACCAAGCCGCTGTTCGGCTGGAACGTGCTCGTGCCGCGCACCAAGGAGCAGGCCACCGGCCTGTCCGAGCAGCTGCGCTCGTACGGCGCGGTGCCGCAGGAGGTGCCGACCATCGCGGTCGAGCCGCCGCGCACCCCGCAGCAGATGGAGCGGGCCATCAAGGGCCTGGTCACCGGCCGCTACGAGTGGATCGCCTTCACCTCGGTGAACGCGGTCCGGGCGGTCCGGGAGAAGTTCGAGGAGTACGGCCTGGACGCCCGCGCGTTCGCCGGGATCAAGGTCGCGGCGGTCGGCGAGACCACCGCTCAGGCCCTGGTGGACTTCGGCGTGAAGCCGGACCTGGTGCCCTCCGGCGAGCAGTCCGCGGCCGGCCTGCTGGAGGACTGGCCGCCGTACGACCCGGTGTTCGACCCGATCGACCGGGTCCTGCTGCCGCGCGCCGACATCGCCACCGAGACCCTGGTGGCCGGCCTGGTCGAGCTGGGCTGGGAGGTCGACGACGTGACGGCGTACCGGACGGTGCGCGCCTCGCCGCCGCCGGCCGAGACCCGCGAGGCGATCAAGGGCGGCGGCTTCGACGCGGTGCTCTTCACCTCGTCCTCGACCGTGCGGAACCTGGTCGGCATCGCGGGCAAGCCGCACAACGTCACGGTCATCGCCTGCATCGGCCCGGCCACCGCCAAGACCGCCGAGGAGCACGGCCTGCGGGTCGACGTGATGGCCCCGGCGCCGTCGGCGGCCGCGCTGGCCCAGGCGCTGGCAGACTTCGGGGCCAGGCGCCGCGACACCGCCACGGCCGCCGGCGAGCCGGTCTACCGGCCCAGCGAGCGCCGTCCGGGTTCGCGCCGCAAGGCCCGCTGACACCCTCGGGACCGGGGGCGGCGATCCGTCGCCCCCGGCACTGCACAACCGTTCGGAGAGAGAAGCCGTGTCCGCTGAATTCCCGTACGTACGCCCGCGCCGGCTGCGCCAGAGCCCGGCGATGCGCCGCCTGGTCGCCGAGACCCGGCTGCACCCGGCGGAGCTGATCCTGCCGCTGTTCGTCCGCGAGGGCGTCAGCGAGCCCGTCCCGGTCACCTCCATGCCGGGCGTGGTCCAGCACACCCGGGACACCCTGCGCAAGGCCGCGGTGGAGGCGGCCGAGGCGGGCCTGGGCGGCCTGATGCTGTTCGGCGTGCCGGCCGTGCAGGACGCCACCGGCAGCGAGGGCACCAACCCGGACGGCATCCTCCAGCAGGCGATCCGCGACGTGGTCGCCGAGGTCGGCGACGCCCTGGTGGTCATGTCCGACCTCTGCCTGGACGAGTACACCGACCACGGCCACTGCGGCGTGCTGGCCGCCGACGGCAGCGTGGACAACGACGCCACCCTGGAGCGCTACGCCGAGATGGCCCGGGTGCAGGCGGACGCGGGCGTCCACCTGGTCGGCCCGTCCGGCATGATGGACGGCCAGATCGGCGTGATCCGGCGGGCGTTGGACGAGGCCGGGCACCAGGACGTGGGCATCCTCGCCTACACCGCCAAGTACGCCTCGGCGTTCTTCGGGCCGTTCCGCGAGGCGGTCGGCTCCTCGCTCAAGGGCGACCGCAAGAGCTACCAGCAGGACCCGGCCAACGCCCGTGAGGCGCTGCGCGAGCTGGAGCAGGACCTCGCCGAGGGCGCCGACCTGGTGATGGTCAAGCCGGCCATGGCCTACCTGGACATCCTGCGCCAGGTCGCCGACGCCTCCCCGGTGCCGGTCGCCGCGTACCAGGTGTCCGGCGAGTACGCGATGGTCGAGGCGGCCGCGGCGAACGGCTGGATCGACCGGGAGCGGATGATCATGGAGACGCTCACCTCGATCCGCCGCGCCGGCGCCGAGCAGATCCTCACCTACTGGGCGGTCGAGGCCGCCGCGATGCTCAAGTAGTCGGCGGTCACTCGCCCGCTCGCCTCGGGCTCGCTCGGGGCGGTGCGGGCAACGAGAAGGCCGGGCCGCTCCCCGTGGGGGGCGGCCCGGCCTTCCGGGTTCTACTTCCAGCCGTTGATGTGCGCGAAGCCCTCGCCGCCGCCGATCACGTCGGTGGAGGTGGCGGCGCCGCCGCCGAAGCCGCCGGCGATGACGTCGCTGGTGTGGCCGACGCCGAAGCCGGCACCGGCCACGAACGGCTGGTCGCCCGAGGCGACGAACTCGCCGCCGCCCGCGAAGCCGACGTGCGCGAACGCCGGGGTGGCGGCACCCGCGAGCGCCAGCGCGGCGGTGGCGGTCAGTGCGGCCTTGGCCAGCTTGCTCTTCATGGAAATGCCCTCTCTTTCGGAGCGCCCCGGCGGGCGCTGCCTCTGACACGTGATCACATCCGGCCGTTCGGGTCGGCACCCCACGCGCCGGTCCGAACGTCCGCTCACCCGGCCGGTCCGCGCCTGTTCGGCGGCGGTCGGCCGGACACCTCGCCCGTGGCGCCTCGAGCGCCCGTAGCGCCCGTAGCGCCCGGAGGGCCCGGGGAGACGTACCTCCCCGGGCCCTCCGTCCGTGCCGTGCCCCTTGATCAGCCGATCAGGTGCGAAACGCCCGCGTCGCCCGAGGACTGGGTGTTCTGGCCGACGTTGCAGATCTGCTTCGGGGTGCTGTTCAGGATCGGCACCTCGACCGGAACCGCGACGCCGACCACGGCGACCGCGATGTTGTGGACCTCCGGCAGGCAGATGTTCGCGTTGTCCAGGGTGTGGAAGTTCGGGCTGCCGTTGCCGTGGGTGCCGGTCTGGTTGGTGCCGCCGTTGCCCTGGACGGAGGTGGCGGCGCCGTCCGAGTCGACGATGGCGGAGGCCGAGCCGGCGGACATCGCGATGGCGGCGGCGGCCAGGCCGGCGGCGGCGAGGGACTTCTTGATCATTTCCGGTTTTCCTCTCGAGGGGTGAATCGGGGAGCGATTCGAAGGGTGGTTCAGGGGAGTGCAGCTGGGGGGAACGGTCAGCCGATCAGGTGGGACACGCCCGCGTCGCCGTGGCTCTGGGTGCCCTGGCCCTGGGTGCAGTACTGCTTGCCACCGCTGTTGGCGATCGGGACCTCGACCGGGACGGCCACGCCGAGCACGCCCACCGCGATGTTGTGGATCTCGGGGAGGCAGACGTTCGCGTTGTCCAGGAAGTGGAAGTTCGGGCTGTTGTTCCCGACCGTGCCGGTGAAGTTGGTGCCGCCGTTGCCCTCGATGGAGGCTGCGGCGCCGTCCGCGTCACCGATCGCCGAGGCGGGCGCGGCGGCGGCGGCCAGCGCGGCGACGGCCAGGCCGGCGGCGGCGAAGGACTTCTGGATCATGGGGAGATCCCTCTCTGAAATGCTCTTGGTTTCCGTGCGTACAACGCGTAGAACGCTCAGACCCGGTCTGCAGTCACTGACGTCCAGATCAAAGAATGACGGCACGGAAGGTTACGGGGATTTTTGAAAAGAGTCCGGGAGGCGCGTCGAAGAGTGGTTTCCGGTCGGATTATTAGGCCGAACCGGTTAACCGCCGCAATCCGTACTCACGGTCACTCGTTGAGGCAGATTGCTTTCGGGCTGCGCCCCGCAGCCCCTCCCTTCAGGGATCTCCAGTACGGACAGGCAGAACGGTGAAAAGCATGAAGTTCTCCAAGCGGGCCGGCGCGATGCTGTTGGCGGTCGGTGCGGGCATGCTCGCCTCCCAGGGAGCGGCCAGTGCCGCCCCGGTCAGCCCCGACCAGGTCGGTGCCCTGGAGGACAAGCTGGCCACCCAGCAGGTCCCGGCGGACGTGCCGCTCACCCCGCTCGGCAGCCGCGTCACGGCCGGCATCCCGACCTCGCTGCTCCTGCCGCCGGCGCCCGGCCGCACCACCAGCACCGAGCTCATCCCGGACCGGCTGGTGCCCGAGTTGCAGACCGGGAAGGTCGGCCCGAGCGCCAAGGCCCAGTTGCCGCTCCCGCTGGTCGACCAGGGCGCCGACCTCGGCCAGGTGCTGCTGGAGGCCCCGGCCGCGCCGCTGCACGCCGACACCCCCGGCCTCGCCGTCGGCAAGCCGCTCGCCCTCGTCCAGGACGGCACCGGCCAGCTGGCCGACGGCCGGCTCAAGGTGGGCGAGGTGGACCCGCGACTGGTCACCGGCACGGTGCAGGCCGTTCCGGGCGCCACTGCCAGCCTCGGCGACGACGACCACCCGATCTCGGTCACCGACAAGGTGGGCGACCTGGCCGCGACCACCACCGCGACCACCACCGGCGTGGTGCAGCAGACCGGCCTGACCGACCTGACCCAGCTCTGAGCCCAGCGGCTCCGGGCACGGTGGAGCCCGGCACCCCGGACGCGACCGGGGTGCCGGGCTCCCGCCTGCGCCGGGCGGCTCAGCCCGGCAGCACGCCGGTCAGCCCACCGACCAGCGGGAGGTCCCGGATGCCGCCGCCCGCGCTCAGCGGGCCGGTCAGCCCGCCGGTGCCGACCGGGGCCAGGCCCTGGTCGGGCTTGACGGTCGCGCCGTTGTTGAGCACGTCGGCCGAGGAGTTCGCCCACGGGTCCAGGCGCAGGTCCTTGACCGGCGCGAGCCCGTAACCGAGGCCGGAGGTCGTCCCGTTCAGCGCCTGACCGACATCGGTCTTCGCCAGCTTGGCCGGGCCCGACGCGGGGGCCGAATCGGTCGTGGTGGCGGCCTGCGCCGAGCCGGCGCCGAGCAGCACCGTGGCGCCGACGGCGACGACCAGGCAGGCCCCGCTCTTCTTCGAAACCATGCGGATCACCCTTCGGTGGATCGGGGGCCGGACGGCCACCGGCCGCCCGGGGATGCCGAACTGCCCCCCGGCCGGCTGGTCGGGGGGCAGTACGGCCGGAACGGGTGCCGATCGGGGATCAGCAGTCGTCCGCGGGCGGCGGGGGGAGCTCCACGTTGGCGCAGCTGTTGCCGAACGCCGGGTTCAGCAGGCCGACGATGTTGATGGAGTTGCCGCACAGGTTGACCGGGATGTGCACCGGGATCTGGACCTGGTTGCCGGAGACGACACCGGGGGAGCCGGCGGCCACGCCCTCGGCGCCGGAGCTGGCGGCGGCGGACCCGGCCGCGCCGAGCACCAGGCCGGCAGCGGCGGCGGACAGGACGGCGGCCTTCTTCACGTTCTGCATGGGGGTTGATCTCCTCGATCACACACGGGTGGAGCGTGCCGCGCCCCGGCGTCGCGGGGCGCGGCACTCGGTGAATCAGCTGTCGCCGGTGCGGCGACGGCCGGTTCAGCCGGCGTTGACGCAGGTGTTGCCGAACGCCGGGTTGAGCAGGCCGATGACGTTGATGGAGTTGCCGCACAGGTTGATCGGGATGTGCACCGGGATCTGGAGCTGGTTGCCGGAGAGCACGCCGGGGGAGCCGGCGGCCACGCCCTCGGCGCCGGAGCTGGCGAACGCACCGCCGGCGGCACCGAGGACCAGACCGGTGGCGGCCAGGGACAGGACGGCGGCCTTCTTGAAGTTGCGCATGTCTTTCCTCCGTTTTCTGCCCGACGGATGGGAAATGTCGGGAGCCGGGCGAGCACGAATACTCACCCGCTGGCTTCTGGGGATTGCCGTGATTGTCACTCCGGCGGCGCACACCGGCGTGTTTCGCCCATGGCTCGGGCGTCGACGCGGCCGCCGCGTTGTTCCAGCACCTCGCGAACAATTCCCGCACGGCCGGGAGCGGTTCGGGCGGAGGTGCGACCAGGGGAATTCCCGGTCAGGCGCTGAGGCAGTTATTGCCGAACGCCGGGTTCAGGAGGCCCACCACGTCGATCGAGTTGCCGCACACGTTGAGCGGAATGTGCACGGGCACCTCCACCGAGTTGCCCGAGACCACGCCGGCCGAGCCGGCCGCGACACCCTCGGCGGACGCGCCGTGCAGGTGGTGGGCGGACGCGACGCCGGCGCCGGCGGCGAGCAGGGCGGCGCCGGCCGCGGTGCCGACGACGCCGTGGGCGAGCTTGCGCATGGGCGGTACTCGATTCGTGTGAAGGGGGCCGGGTGGATCGTGTTCCGCCAGAGAGAACGAGGCACCGCGCGAGGGGAAACGGTCCGGTCCGCTGATCACCCGAATGCCGGTCGCCGTCCCCGTTGGGCCGGATGGGTGACAGTGCGTCCACTGTCGCAACCGGCCCGGGTGGGTGTCGTTCTTGATGTCGCACTCCCCGTGCATCTCTGTATGAACAGTCAGGAGGCTCGTATGAGCATCAAGAAGACCGCCGCCGTCGGCGCGGCCGTGGTGGGCATCGTGGCCGCCGGCGCCGGCACCGCGATGGCCAGCTCCGGCGCCGAGGGTGTCGCCGCGGGTTCCCCCGGTGTCATCTCGGGCAACCAGGTTCAGGTTCCGGTTCACGTGCCGGTCAACCTGTGCGGCAACACCATCGACATCATCGGCCTGCTGAACCCGGCGTTCGGCAACCACTGCGCCAACCTGGGCTGATCCTGCTCCCGGTTCGGCCGGTACGAGCCGCCGTTCCGCGCTTCCCTCCTGGGGCGCGGGGCGGCGGCTCTCCGCATGTCCGAGGGTGTGCCGGGGCATCAGGTTCCGGCGGTGTCACAAGCCTTGTTGCGTTACTTGTCAGTACCTAGAATATGAGACCTGCTCACCTTTCTTGCTCCGCGCCGCTCGGCGCCCGGCCGGGCGGCCCCCCACCCCCCCCCGCAAGGAGTCGCGTGTGATCAGGTCCCGACTGACAGCGGCGCGGCGGCCCCGGACGGTGGCGCGCCGCTCCCCGTACGGCGCGCTGCTCGCCACCGGCGCCCTCGTCGCCGCCCTCGGCCTGGCCGGCGCCCCCGCCGCCCTCGCCGACCCGGCCCCCGCGGCCGGCGCCACCCGCCCGGCCGCCATCGTCGCCCTGGGCGACAGCGCCATCTCCGGGGAGGGCGCCGGCACCGACACCAACGACGGCTACTTCCCGGAGACCGACAGCCCCACCAACTACTGCCACCGGCACCCCAAGTCGGAGATCTTCGTCACCGACATCCCCGGGGTCACCCCGATCGACCTCGCCTGCTCCGGGGCCCAGACCGGCGACCTGGTCAGCGATCCCGAACTCGCCAAGGTCACCGGCTCCGGCAGCGGCGACTTCGGCGAGCCCAAACAGGACGTCAAACTCGCCGACGCGGCGGGCAGGTACGACGTGAAGATGGTCGTCGTCACGATCGGTGCCAACGACGACTTCGACTTCAGCGGGATCATGATGCACTGCCTCGCGCAGTACTTCCCGATCCCCAAGGACCAGGGCTGCCGCGACACCATCGGCAGCGACGAGATCGTCCAGCGCGCCAAGCGGGTCCAGCCCAAGGTCGTCGCGGCGCTCCAGAACATCCGGCAGACCATGCGGAAGGCGGGCTACGCCGACTCCTCGTACCAGCTGGTCTACCAGTCGTACTTCAATCCGATCACCCCGGACATCCGGCGCAACGACTACC
The DNA here is from genome assembly GCF_044744605.1 of Kitasatospora sp. NPDC087271. Classification (NCBI taxonomy): domain Bacteria; kingdom Bacillati; phylum Actinomycetota; class Actinomycetes; order Kitasatosporales; family Streptomycetaceae; genus Kitasatospora; species Kitasatospora sp. NPDC087271. Next base: position 1,109 of record NZ_JBIUYQ010000002.1, on the reverse strand, counting down.
TCGGCAAGGTCGCCGACGGCTGCCCGGCCTTCCCCGAGGACCTGGCCTGGGGCCACAACTGGGTGGTGCCGACCTTCAGCGACGCGCTGCGCGGCGCCGCCGAGCAGGTGCCCGGCGTGCGCTACCTCGACCAGCGGCGGGTCGCCTTCGGCCACGAGGTCTGCGCGGAGTGGACCAGTTCCCCGTACGAGTACAGCAACGGGGACGTCATCAACCTCGCCGAGTGGGCCCGCAACGGCTGCGACTCGCAGATCGGCATCCCCGGGCTGTGCATGAACATGGTCCGCCAGTCGTACCACCTGAGGGTGGCCGGCTACCGAGGCGAGGGCGTCTGCCTCGGCCAGTTCTTCGCCAAGCCCGAACTGGCGCAGGCCTACTGCACGCTCAACCAGCAGAACACCACCTCCATCCAGCCGCTCACCCCCGGGCAGCCGTTCGCGGACGTCCCCGAGGACGGCTCCTGGTACCAGCTCACCAACGCGGCCAGCGGCAACGCGCTCGACCTCACCGGCGGCGGCACCTACGGCGACTCCACCAACGGCCGGGCCGCCATCACCTATCCGGCCACCGGCGGGCTCAACCAGTCCTTCGTCCTGGAGGCCAAGGCCGGCGGCAGCTACGAGCTCGACTTCAGCGGCAACCGGGACATGTGCCTGGACGCCAACGCCGCCTCCACCGCCGCCGGCACCCGCATCCAGCAGTGGCGTTGCAACGGCGGCGGCAACCAGCACTGGGTCCTCAAGCCGGCCGGCGGCGGCCGCTACAAGATCGCCGACTCCCAGGACCCGACCAAGGTGATCGCCCCCGGCACCACCCTCGACGCCAAGGGCAACCCCGCCGTCGAACTCGCCACCGACACCGGCGCCGCGACCCAGCTCTGGCAGCTCACCAAACTCGGCATCGTCTACCTCCACGGCTGATCCCGGGCACCCCCGTGGCGGGGGGCCCCCCCCCCCCGGGGGGGGGGGGGGCCCGGGGGGGGGGGGGGGGGGGGGGGGGGGGGGGCGGGGGGGGGGCTCGGCTCGGCCCGGGCCGGGTCCGGCGGACCGGGACGAACGGCGGATCGGGTGGGGCGGCAGATCGGGACGAACGGCGGATCGGGTGGGACG